>NZ_VJMG01000007.1 GCF_007004135.1 Affinirhizobium straminoryzae | reverse complement strand
TCCCCCACAAGGGGGGAGACAGAACAAGGCAACGCCGCCTTCCGCGGAAAAGGCTCTCGGGAGGCATTTCTGTCTGCCGGACCCTATCCCCGTTTTGAAGGTGACCAGCGGCATGAAGCGGTGGCATCCGGGTCTCCCCCCTTGTGGGGGAGATGGCGGCAGCCAGAGGGGGATTTTTCAGCTTTCAAACCGGGAATGATGTCTCGACAAGCTTTGCCGGGCAGGGCCTTGCATTTCTCTCCTGCGCTTCGGCCCGAACCATGCTAATGGCGACCCCGATCACGTTTCAGATCTCAAGGCGGCGCATTTGCTTTCCGTTCCCCTGCCATTCATTGCCGGTCTCGTCGTTGCGCTGATCCTCTACCGGAATCTGAAGGGTGTGGAGGCGCCGGGGTCGCGGCGCTATCTCAACGCCTTCCTCTGCCTGTATGCCCTGCAGGGCATGATCATCGGCCTGCGCTTCGGCTATGACGTCAGACCGCTGATGCTGGTGCAGCCGGTGACGGCGGCGATCATGCCGCCGCTTGCCTATCTCACATTCCGGGCGCTGTCGTCGGCGCCGGTGGCACGGCCCTTTCTGCATGCGCTGCCGCCGCTTCTGCAGGCGCTCGGTGTGGCCTTCGCGCCCTGGTTCGTGGATCCTCTGCTGCTGGTGATCTTTCTCGGCTATGGCCTTGCGATCTGGCAGCTGACCCGGCGGGAGGATATCACGGAAGCGGCGCTGCAGAAGACGACGGCAACGCTGCGGGCCGCGCGGGTGACCGCACTGCTGCTCGCCTTTTTCGCGCTGACCGATGCGCTTCTCTCGGCCTTCACGCTTGTCTACGGCAATGCCTATGTGCCGATGGCGGTGACGGGCATGAATATCGGCGCGATCCTCATCGTCGGGGCCTATTATCTCTGGCCGGAGCGGGAGGACGTGCCTGCCGACCCCCCGGTGGAGCAGGGCAGCGTCACCACGCCTGAGGACGAGGCGGCCCTGCGGCGGATCGGCGAGGCGCTGGAGGCTCTCTACGCGCAGGAGAATCTCAGCCTGGCTAGGCTGGCGCGAAAGGCCGGCATGCCGGCCCGCGATGTCTCTGCCGTCATCAACCGGGCAAGCGGACTTAATGTCTCGCAATATGTCAACAACCGCCGCATTGCAGAGGCCTGCCGCCTGCTGGACGAGACGGAGCGGCCGTTGACTGCCGTGATGTTCGATTGCGGCTTTGCCACCAAGTCCAATTTCAATCGCGAGTTTCGGCGTGTCACCGGCACCAGCCCGTCGCAGTGGCGCGCCGCGCGCCGCAAGGTGTGACCCTTTTCACGATGGTCAGCGGCACCTTGCGAAAAAGGGAGGCTGGTTTGCCGCAAAAGGACTTGGCAGCCGGATCGAAAGGGCCTGTAAAGGGATTGGCGGCAGTCTTTCACTCCACGATCCTCCAGCGGATTTGACTGGGCAAGATCGTTGAGAACAGGCTATAGCCCCCTCGGCGGGTGAGCGGCAGGACGACATGGCAAGACACGAGATCGATTTTTCCGAACTTCTGGACGTGGAGGCGCTCGGCCGCGAATGCGATGCGATTGCCGCCGGCGGCGCTGCCCGCCTGCTGGAGGTGCGGGCAGCCCTCCTGCCGGTCCTGAAGCGCGCCAATGCCGAGGCACGCGACAAGGCGCGTGCACTTCTGGCCGAGGAGGGCAGCGGCCTGAATTGCGCCGAGCGGATTTCCTGGGTGCAGGATCATCTGATCAAGATCATCCATGCCGTCGTGGTACGCCACATCTATCCGAAGGCCGGCCCGCGCATGGCGGTCACGGCAGTCGGCGGCTATGGGCGCGGGACGCTGGCGCCGGGCTCCGACATCGATCTTCTGTTTCTGATGCCGCCGCGCAATGCCGAGGACGTGCGCAAGGCCGTGGAATTCCTGCTCTATGTGCTCTGGGATCTCGGCTTCAAGGTGGGCCATGCCACCCGTTCCGTCGATGAATGCATCACGCTCTCCAAGCAGGACATGACGATCCGCACGGCGATCCTCGAAATGCGCCTCATCTGCGGCGAGGCGGCCCTGGCGAACGAGCTGCAGTCCCGCTTCGAGGCGGAGGTGGTGCGCAACAGCGGCCCCGATTTCATTGCCGCCAAGCTGGCCGAGCGTGACCTGCGCCACCAGAAGGCGGGCGATACGCGCTATCTGGTCGAGCCCAATGTCAAGGAAGGCAAGGGGGGCTTGCGCGACATCCAGACCCTGTTCTGGATTGCCAAGTATCATTACCACGTGCGCGATGCTGCCCAGCTGGTGAAGCTCGGCGTCCTGTCGCGCCAGGAATGGCGGCTGTTCCAGAAGGCCGAGGATTTTCTCTGGGCGGTGCGCTGCCAGATGCATTTCCTCACCGGCAAGGCCGAGGAGCGCCTGTCCTTCGATATTCAGCGCGAGATCTCCGAAAGCCTCGGCTATCACAACCGGCCGAACCTCTCGGCTGTCGAGCGCTTCATGAAGCACTATTTCCTGGTCACCAAGGATGTGGGCGACCTGACCCGGATTCTCTGTGCCGCACTGGAAGAGGAACAGGCAAAGCCAGCACCGGGACTGACAGGCGTCATTACCCGGTTCCGCAAGCGCGTGCGCAAGATCCCCGGCAGCGCCGAATTCGTCGAGGACCAGGGACGCATCGCGCTCTCCGATCCCGAGGTTTTTCGCCGCGATCCCGTCAGTATCATCCGCCTCTTCCACGTCGCGGATCTGCACGGGCTGGAATATCACCCTGATGCGCTGAAAGCCGTCACCCGCAGCCTCACCCTCATCAATGACGAGCTGCGCGAGAATGCGGAAGCGAACCGGCTGTTCTTGTCGATCCTGACGTCGCGGCTCGAACCGGCGCTGACGCTGCGACGCATGAACGAGGCGGGCGTGCTCGGCCGCTTCATTCCCGAATTCGGCAAGATCGTCGCGATGATGCAGTTCAGCATGTACCACCACTATACAGTGGACGAGCATCTGATCCGTGCCGTCGAGGCTCTGTCGGAAGTCGACAAGGGGCGTTGCGCCGAGGAACATCCGCTCGCCAACAAGCTGATGCCCCATGTCGAGGAGCGCGAGGCCCTCTATGTCGCGGTGCTGCTGCACGACATCGCCAAGGGCCGGCAGGAGGATCACTCGATCGCCGGCGCGCGCGTGGCCCGCAAGCTGTGCCCGCGCTTCGGCCTGAAGCCGAAGCAGACGGAACTTGTCGCCTGGCTGATCGACCAGCATCTGCTGATGTCTATGGTCGCCCAGACCCGCGATCTGCACGACCGCAAGACCATCACCGACTTTGCCGAGAAGGTGCAGTCGCTCGACCGGCTGAAGGCCCTGCTGATTCTGACGATCTGCGATATCCGCGCCGTCGGCCCTGGCGTGTGGAACGGCTGGAAGGGTCAGCTGCTGCGCACGCTTTACTACGAGACCGAACTGCTGCTCTCCGGCGGTTTTTCGGAAGTCTCCCGCAAGGAGCGGGCCAAGGCGGCGGAGGAGGCGCTTTCGCTGGCGCTTTCCGACTGGAGCCAGAAGGACCGCAAGACCTATTCGCGGCTGCATTACCAGCCCTATCTGCTTTCGGTCGCCCTGGAGGATCAGGTGCGGCATGCGGGCTTCATCCGCGAGGCGGACAAGGCAGGCCACGCGCTCGCCACCATGGTGCGCACCGACAGCTTCCGCGCAATCACCGAGATCACCGTGCTGGCGCCGGACCATCCGCGCCTCCTGTCGATCATCGCGGGCGCCTGTGCCGCAGCCGGCGCCAACATTGCCGATGCACAGATCTATACGACGACCGATGGGCGCGCTCTGGACACGATCCTGATCAGCCGCGAATTCCAGGACGACGAGGACGAGTTGCGGCGCGCCGGCACCGTTTGCCGTATGATCGAGGACGTGCTGGCCGGCAAGAAGCGCCTGCCGGAGGTGATCGCCACCCGGGCGCGCGCCAAGAAGAAGAACAAGACGTTTACCGTCCACCCCTCGGTCACCATATCCAACACGCTCTCCAACAAGTTCACCGTCATCGAGGTGGAGGGGCTGGACCGCACCGGTCTGCTCGCCGACATGACCGTGGTGCTGGCCGATCTGTCGCTCGACATCCATTCGGCCCGCATCACCACCTTCGGCGAGAAGGTGATCGATACCTTCTATGTGACGGATCTGGTCGGCCAGAAGGTCACCAACGAGAACCGTCAGGGCACCATCGTGCAGCGATTGAAGACGGTGATCACGGAACAGGAAGATGAATTGCGCCGCGGCATGCCCTCCGGCATCATCGCGCCCGATCCCGTGGCCGTCTCCCGGTCGCAGCCGAAGAAGTCGCGAGCCGAAGCATGAGCCTCGTCAAGAAATTCGCCACCGTTGGCGGTGCCACGCTGGGCAGCCGTGTGTTCGGCTTCGCCCGTGAAACGCTGATGGCGGCGGCCCTTGGCACGGGGCCGATGGCAGACGTGTTCTACGCCGCCTTCCGCTTTCCCAACCTGTTTCGCCGCCTGTTTGCCGAAGGCGCCTTCAATGCCGCCTTCGTGCCGCTCTTTTCGAAGGAGATCGAGGCAAACGGGGTGGAAGGCGCCAAGCGGTTTTCGGAAGAGGTGTTTGGCGTTCTCTTCTCCGCGCTGCTGGTGATCACCATCGTCATGGAACTTTCCATGCCGCTCCTGGTGCGCTTTATCATCGCGCCGGGCTTCGCCGACGATGCGGACAAGACATCGCTCACCATCCGCCTTGCGGCGGTGATGTTTCCCTATCTCATGTGCATGTCGCTGACGGCGATGATGAGCGGCATGCTGAATTCGCTGCATCATTTCTTCGCCGCCGCCATCGCCCCGGTCTTCCTCAATCTGGTGATGATCAGCGCGCTGTTCTATGCGCTGTGGACCGGGACCGATCCGCTGACGACGGCCTGGTATCTCGCCTGGAGCGTTCTTGTTGCGGGCATCCTGCAGCTTGCCGTGGTCTATGTCGGTGTCTTGAGAGCCGGTATCAGCATCCGTTTCCGCATGCCGCGCATGACGCCCAACGTGAAGCGCCTGCTGGTGCTGGCCATTCCGGCCGCCATGACCGGCGGCGTTACACAGATCAACCAGATCATCGGCCAGGCGATTGCCTCCTCGAAGGAGGGCGCGATTGCCGCCCTGCAATATGCCGATCGCATCTACCAGTTGCCGCTCGGCGTCGTTGGCGTGGCGGTCGGCGTGGTGCTTCTGCCGGAACTGGCGCGCGCGCTGAAATCCGGCCACATGAAGGAGGCGGCAAGCATCCAGAACCGCTCGCTGGAATTCGTGCTGTTCCTGACGCTGCCGGCGGCCGGCGGATTGTGGATCCTGTCGGATGCCATCATTCGCGTGCTCTACGAGCGCGGCGCCTTCACGGCGGACAACACCACGGTGGTGGCTTCGATCCTCGCCATCTACGGCCTCGGCCTGCCGGGCTTCGTGATGATCAAGGCGCTGCAGCCCGGCTTTTATGCGCGCGAGGACACCAGGACCCCGATGCGCTTCACGATGATCTCCGTCGTCATCAATTCAGGGCTGGCAATCACGCTCTTTCCGCTGATTGCCGAGCGGGGCATCGCCACTGCGGAGGCCGCGGCCGGACTGATCAACACGGTGCTGCTGTTCACCACGCTGCTGCGTCGTGGCGATCTCGTATGGGAATGGGCGCTGGCGAAACGCGCCGCCCTGCTGCTCGTGGCAACCGGGGTGATGTGCGCGGCGCTTACCTATGCGCTTGGCCATGCCAGCCCCTGGCTGGTGCCGGGTACGCCGCTGCTGTACAAGGTCACGGCCCTGTTTGTGCTGATCGGCATCGCCATGATCGTCTATTTCGTCGCGGCCTTTGCGATCGGCGGTGCCGATCTCGGCATGATCCGTCGCAACCTGAAGCGCAAGCCGAAAGGCTGATCAGCCTTCCCGTCCAGCGCGTCCGCAATAGGCCCAGCGGCGTTTCGGGCCGACATCGACATGGATGATGCCGTTGCAGTAGCGGCCGATCCCGCCGATGCCGGGGGCTGTCTCGGCGGCTGCGATGATCGCCCGGTCGGAAACGCCGGGCACGCGTATGTCGGCCGCCAGGCAATCGCTGTGCTGGGAGCCCCCGGCGCGCGGCCGGTGCCCGGAGGTGACGACAGGCTTGTGGCCGGTCTTCTCGCCGATATGGGCGAGGATCGCCTCCAGCTTCTCGGGAAAGCACTCCGTCTTCACGCTGACCCGCTGCACCGTGTAGGCGGCGCGGTAATCATGCTTGAACAGGTTGGCGCGACGTTTTTTCACATTGGTCGCGTCGTCCGCCAGGACGGACGAGACACTCAAGACGCCAGCCAGCGCGACGCAGAACACCAAGCGCATGCAATGCTCCTTCCTTCTCACCCGACGGTGCGGGCGACTTCTGATGAAGGGAGCATTTCGTTTCTGAAAGTGACCTCAGTAGGGGCAAATTTGCTCAAAACTATGATTAATGCGCCTTGAATCCTAAGATCTGTTAACCAATACGTCTTTCCGTCCCGCCCTCGATATCGCTGCTGCTCCTGATTGTGGGGGATGTGGAAAATCCAGGATGGTTGCGACAACATGTCCAAATGCGCCAGTTTGATGCCGCAAAAATGCCAGCATATTGTCGAAACCGTTTACGCTCCTATTGTCTTGCGGGCGCTTTTGGCGTTTGTGCGGTCTCCGTACCCATCCACTGGGGGAAGGATAAAAGAAAAATGGTTCTCATGAAGACGAAACTGGCAACGACAATCTTGCTTGGCTCACTGCTCCTTGGCTCCAGCCAGGCGCTCGCCGAAGTGGTGCTGCATCGCGGCAATTCGGGCGAACCGAAGTCGCTCGACTATGCGCACATCTCGATCAACATCGAGGGCTTTGTGATCTACGACCTGTTCGAGGGTCTGGTCATTCATGACGCCAAGGGCGCGATCGCACCGGGCGCCGCCGAAAGCTGGAAGGTTTCCGATGACGGGACCGTCTACACCTTCAAGATCCGCGACAATGCCAAGTGGTCGGATGGCTCGCCGGTAACGGCGGAAGACTTCCAGTTCGCCATGCGCCGCATCGAGAACCCGAAGACGGCCGCCGAGTACGCGAACCTGCTTTACCCGATCAAGAATGCCGAAGCCGTCAACAAGGGCAAGGCCCCGGTTGAAGATCTGGGCGTGAAGGTCATCGACGCCAAGACGCTGGAAATCACGCTGGAGCGCCCGACGCCCTACTTCCTGCAGCTTCTGTCGCACTATACCGCGCTGCCGATCAGCAAGGCCAATTACGAGAAGTTCGGCGACCAGTTCGTCAAGCCTGGCAACATGGTCTCGAACGGCGCGTTCAAGCTGCAGGCCCATGTACCGAATGACTCGCTGACCGTCGTGAAGAACGAGAGCTACTGGGATGCGGCCAACGTCAAGATCGACAAGGTAATCTTCTACCCGATCGAAGACGCGGCTGCTGCCGTCCGTCGTTTCGAAGCCAAGGAACTCGACGTCACCTACAACTTCTCCGCCGACCAGATCAAGCGCCTGCGCGCATCCTACGGCGCCCAGGTTCATGTCACGCCGTCGCTGTCGACCTATTACTATGCCTTCGACATGCGCCAGCCGCCCTATGACGACATCCGCGTCCGTCGCGCGCTCTCCATGGCGATCGATCGCGACTTCCTGTCGAGCGAAATCTACAAGGGCGCGCAGCTGCCGGCCTATTCGCTCGTTCCCGATGGCATGGAAGGCTATGGCAAGCCGCCGCAGCCCGACTTCGCCGCGATGTCGCAGATCGACCGCGAGGACAAGGCTGTCGAGCTTCTGAAGGAAGCCGGTTACGGCAAGGGCGGCAAGCCGCTCAACATCGAGATCCGTTACAACACCAACACCAACCACGAGCGCGTCGCAACCGCGGTTGCCAACATGTGGAAGACGGCGCTCGGCGCCAATGTGTCGCTGGTCAACCTCGATGTGGCCTCGCACTATTCCTACCTGAAGGAAGGCGGCAAGTTCAACGTGGCGCGTGCCGGCTGGGCTGCCGACTATGCGGATCCGGAAAACTTCCTGGCGCTGAACGTCAGCACCAACAAGACGTTCAACTATCCGCACTACAACAATCCGCAATACGATGCGCTGATCAAGCAGTCGTACGAGGAGCGTGATGTGGCCAAGCGCATGGAACTGCTGCGCCAGGCCGAAACCCTGCTCGTCAACGACCAGCCGCTGGCGCCGCTGATGGGCACTGCCGATCTGTGGCTCGTCTCGGACAAGGTTCAGGGCTGGGTCGACAACGCCACGAACAACCACCTGTCCAAGTTCCTCAGCGTTTCCAAGTAACGTTCTCTGGAGAATGGCGCGCGTCGAACGGAAATGTTCGGCGCGCGTCTATTATTTGACCATGATCAACTTCGTTCTGCGACGACTGGCGAGCGCCGTGCCCACGGTGTTCCTCGTCATCACGATTTCCTTCTTCCTGATGCGCTTTGCACCGGGCGGCCCGTTCGATCTCGAACGCCCGCTGCCGCCGGAAACCATGGCGAACATCATGAAGACCTACCAGCTCGACCAGCCGCTGTGGATCCAGTACATCCACTATCTCGGCAATGCCGTCCGCGGCGATTTCGGTCCGAGCTTCATCTACAAGGACAATACAGTTGCGCAGTTGATCGCGCAGGCGCTGCCCTATTCCGTGCAGATCGGCTCGACGGCACTTCTGATCGCGCTTGTCGGCGGCGTTATTCTGGGCACCACCGCTGCCCTTCGCCAGAACGGCATCATCGACATCGCCCTGATGTCTGTCTCGACCGTCGGGATCACGGTGCCGACCTTCGTGATGGGCCCGGTTCTCACCTTGATCTTCGCGCTCATTCTGGGCTGGCTGCCGGCCGGTGGCTGGGGGGATGGCTCGTTCCGCCAGCTGGCGCTGCCAATCACGGTTCTGGCGCTGCCGCAGATCGCCATCATCGCGCGCCTGACGCGCGGCTCGATGATCGAGGCGCTGCACACCGACCATATCCGTACCGCCAAAGCCTATGGCCTGCCGTCGCGCGTCGTCGTCATCACGCACGCGCTGCGCGGTGCGATGCTGCCGGTCGTCTCCTATCTGGCGCCGGCGGCCGCCGCGCTGCTGACCGGCTCGGCCGTGGTCGAAAGCATCTTCACCATTCCGGGCATCGGTCGTTTCTTCGTGCTCGGCGCGCTGAACCGCGACTATCCCCTGGTCATGGCCACCGTCGTCATCGTCGCGGTGTTCGTGATCGTCTTCAACCTGCTGGTCGACATCGCCTATGGCCTCCTCGACCCGAGGGTCCGCCATGACTGATACCTCCAAGACAACCGCAAAGACGGTCGAGGGCCGCAGCCTCGGCCAGCTCGCCTGGCTCCGCTTCCGTCGCAACAAGGCGGCGATGGGCGGCCTGTTCATGCTGTTCTTGATCGCGCTCTTCTCCTTCGGCGGGCCCTTCGTGGTGTCGCACCAGTATGACGAGGTCTTCCCGTCCTATGTTTCGGTGCCGCCCAGCCTGAAGCCTCTTCCGGAAACCGCGACGCTGAAGGACGTGGCGGATGCAACGGCCAAGCGCGCGCGCCTGACGCTGGACAGTTTCGAGGTGAGCAACGGCACCTTCATGGTCAAGGTGTCCTCGGCAAGCCCGATCGATCCGCGTACCGTCCGCTATTTCGACCGCGTCAACGAGTTCAAGGACACGCAGGTCAAGGAAACCGCGCCGGACCAGCTGTCCATGGTTCTGACCGGCCGCGTAGCGCAGGAATATTTCCCCTTCGGCACCGACAGCAATGGCCGCGACCTCCTCGTGCGCGTGATGCTCGGCGGCCAGATCTCGATTGCCGTCGGCCTTGCCGCTTCGCTCGTCTCGCTCGGCATCGGCGTCGTCTACGGCGCGACTTCCGGCTATCTCGGCGGGCGCATCGACAACGTCATGATGCGCGTGGTCGAGATCCTCTATTCGCTGCCCTTCGTCTTCCTCGTCGTGGTGATGGTGGTCTTCTTCGGCCGTTCCGTGGTGCTGATCTTCGTCGTCATCGGGGCGGTGCAATGGCTGGAAATGGCCCGCATCGTGCGCGGCCAGACGCTGTCCCTGAAGCGGCGCGAATTCGTGGGCGCCGCCCAGGCACTGGGGCTGACCGACTGGCAGATCATCCGCCGCCACATCATCCCGAACACCATCGGCCCGGTCATCGTGTTCGTCACCGTCGTGGTGCCGCATGTGATCCTGACGGAAAGCTTCCTGTCCTTCCTCGGCCTCGGCGTCCAGGCGCCGCTTGCCAGCTGGGGCACGCTGATTTCCGAGGGTGCCGCCAACATGCAGAACGCGCCCTGGCTTCTCATCTTCCCCGCGACCTTCTTCGTCATCACGCTGTTTTCGCTGAATTTCGTCGGCGACGGCCTGCGCGATGCGCTCGACCCGAAGGATCGCTGACAATGGCTGACATGAACGACGCAAACAGCACCGTACTGACGGTCAAGGACCTCAAGGTTAATTTTTCGACGCCGGATGGCGAGGTTCAGGCCGTCAAGGGCACCAGCTTCTCCGTGAAGAAGGGCGAGACACTGGCCATCGTCGGCGAATCCGGTTCCGGCAAGAGCCAGACCATGATGGCGATCATGGGTCTGCTCGCCGCCAACGGCAAGGTGTCCGGCTCCGCCCGTTACGGCAATACGGAAATGATCGGCGCCGATCTTGGCCGGCTGAACGCCGTGCGCGGCTCGAAGATCACCATGATCTTCCAGGAGCCGATGACCTCGCTCGATCCGCTCTACACGATTGGCAAGCAGATCGCCGAGCCGCTGGTGCACCATCGCGGCATGGGCAAGCGCCAGGCCCGTGCCCGCGTGCTGGAGCTTCTGAAGCTGGTCGGCATTCCCGAGCCGGAGCGCCGTATCGACAGCTATCCGCATGAAATGTCGGGCGGCCAGCGCCAGCGCGTGATGATCGCCATGGCGCTCGCCAACGAACCGGACCTGCTGATCGCCGACGAGCCGACCACGGCGCTCGACGTGACGATCCAGGCGCAGATCCTCGATCTGCTCGCCGATCTGCAGAAGCGCTTCGGCATGGCGATCGTGCTGATCACCCACGATCTCGGCGTGGTGAAGCACGTCGCGGACCGCGTGGTGGTGATGCGGCGCGGCGAGATTGTCGAACAGGGTACGCGCGACGCGATCTTCGAGCATGCGCAGCATGACTATACGAAGATGCTGCTGGCCTCGGAGCCGAGCGGGTCGAAGGCGGCACCGCCCGCCAATGCGCCGGTCATTCTCGAAGGCCGCAACGTGACCGTCGATTTCGAGATCGGCTCCGGCATCCTGTTCAAGACGAGCCGCAAGTTCCGCGCCGTGGACAGCGTCAATGTTACGCTGCGCCAGGGCCAGACCATCGGCATCGTCGGTGAATCGGGGTCAGGCAAGTCGACGCTCGGGCGTGCGCTGCTCCGGCTTCTCGAATCGGATGGCCGCTACCGCTTCGACACCAGCGATATCTCGCTGCTCGACCGCAAGGCCATGCGTCCCTTCCGCCGCCAGATGCAGCTGGTGTTCCAGGACCCCTACGGATCGCTGTCGCCGCGCCAGACGGTGGGCGAGATCATCACCGAAGGGCTCTACGTGCACGAGCCGAACCTGACCAAGGCCGACCGCGACAAGCGGGCGATCGAGGCGCTGAAGGAAGTCGGCCTCGATCCGGCGGCCCGCAACCGCTATCCGCACGAGTTTTCCGGCGGCCAGCGCCAGCGCATCGCGATTGCCCGTTCGATGATCCTCAAGCCGAAGGTGGTGATCCTCGACGAGCCGACCTCCGCGCTCGACCGCTCCGTGCAGCGGCAGGTGATCGAACTTCTGCGCGACCTGCAGCAGAAGCACGATCTCTCCTATGTCTTCATCAGCCACGACCTGTCGGTCATCCGGGCGATCTCGGACCATGTGATCGTCATGAAGAGCGGCAGGATCGTCGAGGAGGGGCCGACGGACGACATCTTCGAAAGCCCGGCGCAGGATTATACCAAGGCTCTGATCGCGGCTGCCTTCACGCACTGACCGTGGCTCTCCCTTGAGGCATGTAAGCGCCCGGTTCCGGCATACGGAGCCGGGCGTTTTTCGTGGAGGATGTTGCATGATCCGGTTCGCCATGCACTCTTTGACCGTCAACCCGGAGACCTGCCATGTCGGCCCAATCGCTGTTTCTCGTCACCCTGATCGTCGATGACTATGATCGCGCCAAGGATTTCTATTGCGGCATCCTGGGCTTCGACTGCGTGTTCGACAGTCCCCTGCCGGAGGCGGGCAAGCGCTGGGTGGTCGTCAAGCCGAAGGGGGCGGAGGGGGCCAGCCTTCTGCTCGCCCGTGCCGATGGCGACATGGAACGGGCGGCGATTGGCAACCAGACGGCCGGTCGCGTCAGCTTCTTTCTAAAGACGGATGATTTTTCCCGCGACCATGCCGCCTATCTCGCCAAAGGCGTGCGCTTTCTCGAAGCGCCGCGTCATGAGCCCTATGGCACGGTTGCCGTCTTCGCCGATCTCTATGGCAATCTGTGGGATCTGATCCAGCACGCTGCCGCCTGAGCACCGCGGAGACCGGAGGAAGTCTTGTACTGGATTTAATCCTGTCCTGTTGTCCGCAAGTCACTTGATCGAACGCGCTCTGCCATGCTTGATGCGCCGCGTAAAAACCCTGGCCTTAAGGGGCGGGACGCGGGAAGATCGTCACCCTTTCCGATGCCTCGTTTCCGAACGCCTGTGGCCCTCCACCAGCCTATCGAGGATGCGATGAACACCTTCTCCCCGCTCGTCTTTTCGGGCGTCCAGCCCACCGGCAATCTCCATCTCGGCAATTATCTCGGCGCGATCCGCAAGTTCGTGGCGCTGCAGGAAAACAACGACTGCATCTATTGCGTCGTCGATCTGCATGCCATCACGGCGCAACTGGTCCATGACGATCTGCGCGGCCAGATCCGCTCGATTGCCGCCGCCTTCATCGCGTCGGGCATCGATCCGGTGAAGCATATCGTCTTCAATCAGGCGGCCGTGCCGCAGCATGCGGAACTCGCCTGGGTGTTCAATTGCGTCGCCCGCATCGGCTGGATGAACCGCATGACGCAGTTCAAGGACAAAGCCGGCAAGGACCGCGAGAATGCCTCGCTCGGCCTGCTCGCCTATCCGAGCCTGATGGCGGCCGACATTCTCGTCTACCGCGCGACCCATGTGCCTGTTGGTGACGACCAGAAGCAGCATCTGGAACTGGCGCGCGACATCGCCCAGAAGTTCAACATCGACTTCCAGGACAAGATCCGCGCCACCGGCAAGGGTGTGGACATGGTCGTTGGCGAGGAGCCGATCCACGGTTACTTCCCGCTGGTCGAGCCGCTGATCGATGGTCCGGCGCCGCGCGTGATGTCGCTCCGCGACGGTACCAAGAAAATGTCGAAGTCTGATCCGTCGGATCTGTCGCGCATCAACCTGACGGACGATGCCGACGAGATCCTGAAGAAGATCCGCAAGGCGAAGACTGATCCGGACGGCCTGCCGTCGGAGGTGGATGGCCTGCAGGGACGTCCCGAGGCGGACAACCTGGTCGGCATCTATGCAGCCCTTGCCGACAAGACGAAGGCCGAAGTGCTTGGCGAATTCGGAGGCCAGCAGTTCTCGGTCTTCAAGCCGGCGCTTGCCGATCTGGCCGTGCATGTGCTCTCCCCGATCAGCGCGGAAATGCAGCGCCTCTTGGGCGACACCAGCCATATCGACGCCATCCTTCGCGATGGTGGCGAGCGGGCCGGTGCCCGCGCCGAAGCCGTGATGAAGGACGTGTTCGATATCGTCGGCTTCCTGCGCTGATTGCAACGCCACCCAAATCTCTGCCCGTCGATCCCCGCAGGGATCGGCGGGTTTTCATTTTGCGGCTTTCGTATAAGTTCGCGCCAAGGCGTTTCGAGACAGGGGAGCGATCATGGTTTCAAGACGGCTTTCACGGCTGGAGGGGCACCGGCGCAAGTTCATGGCCGTCATCGATGGCACGCCGGAATGCGAGAAGGCCGTGCATTATGCCGGCCGCCGCGCGCAGAATTCCAATGGCGGCCTCGTCCTGCTCTTCGTCATTCCTGAAGGCGATTTCCAGCAATGGCTGGGTGTCGAGCAGATCATGCGGGCCGAAGCGCGCGAGGAGGCGGAGGCCGTGATGGCCAAGGCCGCCCAGAAGGTGCGCGAGACGATCGGCATCGATCCGGAAGTGGTGATCCGCGAGGGTACCGCGAGCGACGAGATCAATGCCGCCATCGAGGAAGACCGCGATATTGCCATTCTCGTTCTGGCTGCCGGCTCCACCAAGGAGGGCCCCGGGCCGCTCGTCACCTCGATTGCCGGACGCGGCAGTGCCTTTCCGATACCCGTCACCGTGTTGCCGGATACGTTGACCAATGACGAAATCGACGCACTCTGCTGAGTGCCCTTGACCTTGCGCTGCCAAGAGCGCACTTGAATGCAAACCTGATCCGGACTATCTTCTTTGGAAGAATTCTAAAGTGGTGCCATCACGGCGCCCAGGAGCCCGACGATGTTCATTCAGACAGAAGCCACGCCGAACCCGGCAACCCTCAAGTTCCTGCCCGGCAAGGTGGTGATGGACAAGGGAACGGCCGATTTCCGCAATGCCGACGAAGCGCAGGCTTCGCCGCTCGCCGCCCGCCTGTTTTCCATTCCGGGCGTCACGGCCGTCTATTTCGGCTATGATTTCGTGACGGTCACCAAGGAAGCGCAGGAGTGGCAGCACCTAAAGCCGGCGATCCTCGGTTCGATCATGGAGCATTTCATGTCCGGCCAGCCGGTCATGGGCGGCAGCGCAAGCCTTGCCGAGATGACCGACGAGGAAGGCGAGTTCTTCGAGGATCAGGACGAGACGATCGTCGCGACCATCAAGGAACTGCTGGAAACCCGCGTGCGCCCGGCCGTTGCCCAGGATGGCGGCGATATCACCTTCAAGGGTTTCCGTGACGGCACTGTCTATCTCAACATGAAGGGCGCCTGCTCGGGCTGCCCGTCGTCGACGGCCACGCTGAAGCATGGCGTGCAGAACCTGCTCAAGCATTTCGTGCCGGAAGTGCAGGCAGTCGAGGCGCTCTGATTTCATCATGAAGATCCTCGCCATCGATACGGCCGGGGTGGATTGTTCCGCCGCGGTCCTCGACGCTTCGACAGATGTGCTGCTGGCGAGCGTGACTGAACGCATCGGCAAGGGCCATGCGGAGCGGCTGATGGCGATGATCGAGGAGGTGCTGGCGACAGCCGGCCTCTCGCTGCATGATCTCGACCGCGTGGCCGTGACGATCGGCCCCGGCTCGTTTACCGGCATCCGCGTCGGTGTCGCCGCTGCCCGCGGCCTGGCGCTTGCGCTTGGCATTCCCTCGGTCGGGGTCACAACGCTGGAGGCTCTGGCGCAATCGCATCTTGCCGCGCATCCGGGAGAGCCGGTGATCGCCGCCATGGATGCCAAGCGCGACGAGATCTATGCGCAGGCCTTTGACGGGCAGGGGGAGCCGCTTGGCGAACCCGCAATCCTGACGCTTGAGGGACTGAGCGAACTCGCCGCCCGTCATGGCGCTGCTGTAATCGGCACGGCGGCGGTCTTGGTCAGCGGGCTGCCAGCCTCCGGCGAACCGGATCGTTTCGATATCGCCATGGTGGCGCGGATCGGTGCAAAAGCGAAAGCTGAAATGTCGCGCCCGAAACCGCTTTACCTGCGCGGTCCGGATGCTAAACCGCAGGACGGTTTTGCCCTTGCACGTGCCTGACGATTCGGAATGTTCGACGATTACCTGACCTGGAAGCCCTTCTTCGATATCGTGCCCATGCAGGATGGAGACTGCCCGCCGGCCTCCGAACTGCACGGCCAGCGTTTTTCGCGCCAGTGGAGCGCCGAAGAGGTGGCGAGCCTGCTGCACCAGAACGGCGTGTTCGGCTTTTCCGCCCTGCAGTCCAATGCCTTCTTCAGCCGGCCGCTGGGCGGCTTCGTGCTGTCGCGCGAGGCGGCCGGCGAGGCGGAAATCCTCACCATCGCGGTATCTGAAAAGGTGGCGCGCTCCGGCCTCGGCTGGCGGCTGATGCAGGCCGCCCTGCGCGAGGCGCAGGATCGCGGCGCCGAATCGATGTTTCTCGAGGTGGACGAGGTCAACCAGCCTGCGGTCGGCCTCTACCGGCGGCTGGGCTTTGAGCAGGTGGCAAGGCGCCCGGCCTATTATGCGGCGGCAGATGGAACGCGAACCGCGGCGCTTGTCATGCGGCGCGATCTTCGCTAGTCCGTTCTCTTTATAGACTGCAATGCAAGGCCGGGACGACATGACAGACCTTTCCAAATCCCTGGAGGAGCTGTGCGCCGAGCGGGGCATGCGCATGACCGAGCAGCGCCGCGTCATTGCCCGGATTCTGCAGGAGTCCGACGATCATCCGGATGTGGAGGAGCTGTACCGCCGCTCCACCAAGGTGGATGGCCGCATCTCGATCTCCACCGTTTACCGCACCGTCAAGCTGTTCGAGGATGCCGGCATCATCGAGAAGCATGATTTCCGCGACGGACGCTCCCGCTACGAGACCGTGCCGGAAGAGCATCACGACCACATGATCGATGTGAAGACGGGTGAGGTGATCGAGTTCCACTCCGCCGAGATCGAGGCGCTGCAGGAGCGGATCGCCCGCGAGCACGGCTTCCGCCTCGTCGGCCATCGGCTGGAACTTTACGGCATTCCGCTGGACAAGGACGACGCGTGATCACCTGGATCCGGATCGGGCTCATCTTTGCCATCCTGACGGTGGTGACGCTCGTTCTCCTGCCGTTTCAGCTTCTGGCGCTGCGCTATGACTGGCCGCTCAGGCGTCGCCTGCCGCGCTGGTGGCACCGCATCGCCTGTTCCGTGCTCGGGATCCGCATCCGCATCCATGGCCGCCTGGAAAGCCGCCGCCCGCTGATGCTGGCTGCCAACCATGCTTCCTGGAAGGATATTCTGGTGCTCGGTGCCATCGCCGATGTCGCCTTCATCGCCAAGGCCGAGGTGGCGGACTGGCCGATCTTCGGCCTGCTCGCCAAGTGGCAGAAATCCGTCTTCGTGGTGCGCGAACAGAAACGCCGCACCGGCGAACAGGTGAACGAGGTGGCCGAGCGGCTGGCAGCCAGCGAGATCATCGTGCTGTTTCCCGAGGGCACGACATCGGACGGCAACCGGCTGCTGGAGGTGAAGACCTCGCTGTTCGGCGCTGCTTCCGCCGCGGTTCCTGCCTCGCCGGAGGGCGTCGTCTATGTGCAGCCGGTCTCGATTGCCTATACCGGCATCTACGGCATGCCGATGGGGCGCTATCACCGGCCGATCGCCGCCTGGCCGGGCGATGTGGAACTGGTGCCGCATCTGATGGGCATTCTGAAAACCGGTGCGCTGGAAGTGGATGTCGATTTCGGCGAGGCCGTGGAATTCCGCGCCGAGACCAATCGCAAGCTGGCGGGGGCGACCGTTGTGGAGCGCCTGCGCACCCAGTTGCGACAGCGGCTCTATCCGCGCGCCGGCTGAAAGATCCCTTCTATTTGCGGGCGTCTTGCAGTAAAGAACCCGCCATGAGCGACCAGATCATCCCCCTTCCGGCGACCGCAGAGGCGGCAGCGCCTGTGCCCGTCACAAACCCCAACACGCGAAAAGTGTTCATCAAGACCTATGGGTGCCAGATGAACGTCTATGACTCGGTGCGCATGGGGGATGCGCTGGCGAGCGAGGGTTATGTCACGACCGAGGCGATGGAGGAGGCGGATCTCGTTCTCCTCAACACCTGTCACATCCGCGAAAAGGCTGCCGAAAAGGTCTATTCGGCGCTCGGCCGCCTGCGCGAGATGAAGAAGGAGCGCGCCGCCAACGGCCGCGAGATGATGATCGGCGTGGCCGGCTGCGTGGCCCAGGCGGAGGGCGAGGAAATTCTTCGCCGTGCGCCGGCGGTCGATGTGGTGATCGGCCCGCAGACCTATCATCGCCTGCCGCAGGCGCTGCAGCGGGCGCGCCGGGGCGAGCGCGTCATCGAGACGGACTACGCGGTCGAGGACAAGTTCGAGCATCTGCCGAAGACGGAAAAGGCGGTCATCCGCTCCCGCGGCGTCACGTCCTTCCTGACGGTGCAGGAGGGCTGCGACAAGTTCTGCACCTTCTGCGTGGTGCCCTATACGCGCGGCTCGGAAGTGTCGCGCCCGCTCGCGCAGATCCTCGAGGAGGCGCAGCGCCTGGTCGATGCCGGCGTGCGCGAGATCACGCTGCTCGGCCAGAACGTCAATGCCTGGCACGGCGAGGGGCCGAAGGGCGATGCCTGGGGGCTTGGCGATCTGCTCTATCGCCTCTCGGAGATCCCGGGTCTTGCCCGCCTGCGCTACACGACCAGCCACCCGCGCGACATGGATGACCGCCTGATCGAGGCGCATCGCGATCTGCGCACGCTGATGCCCTATCTGCATCTGCCGGTGCAGGCCGGGTCCGACCGGGTGCTGAAGGCGATGAACCGCCGACACACGGCAGAGGAATATGTCCGCCTCATCGAGCGTATCCGTTCTGTGCGTCCGGATATTGCGCTGTCGGGCGATTTCATCGTCGGCTTCCCCGGCGAGACCGAGGCCGAGTTCGAGGACACGCTGCGGCTGGTGGAGAGGGTGCGTTACGCGCAGGCCTTCTCCTTCAAATATTCGACGCGCCCCGGAACGCCGGGTGCGGAGCTTGGTTCACAGGTCGCCGAAGAGGTGAAGGCCGAGCGCCTGGAGCGGCTGCAGGCCCTGCTTCTGAAGCAGCAGCAGGAGTTTGCCGAAGGATGCGTCGGCAAGGTCATCGATATCCTGCTCGAAAAGCCCGGCCGCAATGCCGGCCAGCTGATCGGCCGGTCGCCGTGGCTTCAGTCTGTGAATGTTGATGCAAAATCATCGCAAATCGGTGACATTATCTCTGTACGAATCATTGGCACGGGACCGAACAGCTTGTTTGCCGAGAGGATCGAGCGTTAAATGGCCCGAGCAACCTTATAGGAGCGTGCCTGCTTGAACGGTCGTGAATTGGTCTCTTCCCCCTCGCGCCACCCCAGATCCGCCGCGATTGACGCCAATCACTTCGTCTTGACGTTCGAGAACAACCGGCTGGCCAGCGAACTCTTCGGACAGTTCGACCAGAACCTGAAGCTCCTGGAAGAACGCCTGCATATCGATGCGCGCGCACGGGGCAATTCCGTCAGCATTTCCGGCGACGTGCTCGCCACCAATCAGGCGCGCCGCGCCCTCGATTTTCTCTACGAGCGCCTGCAGAAGGGCGGCTCGGTGGAAACATCCGATGTGGAAGGAGCGATCCGCATGGCGGTTGCCGCCGACGACCAGCTGACGCTGCCGACACTGGAGCGGAAGGCAAAGCTCTCCATGGCGCAGATTTCCACCCGCAAGAAGACCATTCAGGCCCGCACGCCCACCCAGGATGCCTATATGCGGGCGCTGGAACGGTCGGAACTGGTGTTCGGCGTCGGTCCCGCCGGCACCGGCAAGACCTATCTGGCCGTCGCCCATGCCGCCCAGCTTCTGGAGCGCGGCGCGGTCGATCGCATCATCCTGTCGCGTCCGGCCGTCGAGGCGGGCGAGCGGCTCGGCTTCCTGCCGGGCGACATGAAGGAAAAGGTCGATCCCTATCTCAGGCCGCTCTACGACGCGCTCTACGACATGATTCCCGGCGACAAGGTGGAGCGGGCCATCACCGCCGGCGTCATCGAGATCGCGCCGCTTGCCTTCATGCGCGGTCGCACGCTTGCCAATGCCGCCGTCATTCTGGACGAGGCGCAGAACACGACATCCATGCAGATGAAGATGTTTCTCACCCGCCTTGGCGAAAATGCCCGGATGATCATCACCGGCGATCCAAGCCAGGTGGACCTGCCGCGCGGCGTCAAGTCCGGGCTGGTCGAGGCTTTGCAGGTGCTGAAAGGCGTCGAGGGCATCTCTGTCGTGCGCTTCAAGGACACCGACGTGGTGCGTCACCCGCTGGTCGGCCGCATCGTGCAGGCCTATGACGCGCAATATGCCGTACATGAGGAAAGCGAGGAAGCGGACCGCTGAGCGGTTCGAGATCCCATGCCTGAACTGGACATACAGATCAGCGTCGAAGACGAGCGCTGGCCAGACGAGGAGCAGCTCTCTGCCCTCAGTGAACGTGTGCTCGGCGCTGCAGCCGGCTTCATCGCCACCGAGGAGAAGCAGCCCTTCCCGCCGCACCCGTGCGAGGTGTCGCTGGTCTTCACCGACGATGCGGCGATCCGCGAGATCAATGCCGAATGGCGCGGCAAGGACAAGCCGACCAATGTCCTGTCCTTCCCGGCTTTCCCGGTCACGCCCGGCAAGACGCCGGGGCCGATGCTGGGCGATATCGTGATTGCCCGCGAGACGGTGGAGCGCGAGGCGCTTGACCTTGAGAAGTCCTTCGATGACCATCTGACCCATCTGATGGTGCACGGCTTCCTGCATCTTTTCGGTTATGATCACATCGAAACCGACGAGGCCGAGAAAATGGAAGCCCTGGAGACTCGTATTTTGGCCAGGCTTGGCCTATCTGATCCCTATGCGGGACAAGACCCGCTGGTTTGACACTGGAACGATGAACGAGATTTCGACAAACGCCGTTCGCGACGGCAATGCATCGGAACAGTCATCCTCTGACGAGGGTGGCAGTCCGTTAAGGCGGGATGCGCATGCGCGCTCGTCCAATTCCTTCTGGGCACGGGCGATCCGCCTGCTGAGGCCCTCACAGGGAGAACGCCTCCGCGAGGATCTCGCCGATGCCCTTCTCACCGATACGGCCGTCAGCAATGCCTTTTCGCCTGAAGAACGGGCCATGCTGCACAATATCCTCCGCTTCCGCGAGGTGCGTGTCGAGGACATCATGGTTCCGCGCGCCGATATCGAAGCGGTCGACATGACGATGACCCTCGGCGACCTGCTGATCCATTTCGAGGAAACCGGCCGCTCGCGCATGCCCGTCTATTGCGACACGCTGGATGATCCGCGCGGCTTCGTGCACATCCGCGATCTCCTGTCCTATCTCGCCAAGCAGGCCCGCAACAAGCGTCGCGGCACGGCGGCAGCGAAGCCTGCAACCGTGGCAGACGGTGAGGCCGTGCTGAAGGAAAAGGTGGTGCGCACGCCGCGCCCGGCCTTCGATCTCGGTCGCGTCGATCTGACGAAGACGGTGGCCGATGCCGGCCTGATCCGCAAGATCCTGTTCGTGCCACCCTCGATGCTGGCGTCCGACCTGTTGCAGAGCATGCAGGCGGCGCGCACACAGATGGCGCTTGTGATCGATGAATATGGCGGCACCGACGGCCTTGTCAGCCACGAGGACATCGTGGAAATGGTGATCGGCGACGTTGAGGACGAGCATGACGATGACGAGGTCATGTTCTCCCGCACCAGCGAGGATGTGTTCATCGCCGATGCGCGCATCGAACTGGAGGAGATCGCCGAGGCGATCGGCCCGGATTTCGACATTCGCGACCGTCTGGAGGATGTCGACACGCTGGGCGGCCTGATCTTCTCGGCGCTTGGCCGCATTCCGGTGCGGGGTGAACTCGTGCAGGCCGTTCCCGGCTTCGAGTTCCAGATTCTCGACGCAGACCCGCGCCGCATCAAGCGCGTTCGCATCATGCGCAAGCGCGCCGCCGCTGTCCGTCGTCGCCAGATCAAGGGGGAGGGCGATGGACAGGCGGCCGATCTCCTGCCGGCATCTGCGGAAGGGCAGGGAGCCGACAGCGCGTCGACTGCAGCCCGTCCGGAGTGATCGCTTCGCGGGCACGACACTCGGCCCCTCTGATGGCCGGATTGCACGACATTCACCAGGACCCGAAAATCGGACAGATTTTCGGGTCTTAGTTTGGGCAGGAACGGGAAAGGCTCGGGCGCTATGCCGCCAGGGCAACACGAATCGGGCCGAGGTGAAGGGGTGGTGATGGAAAGACTGGCGAACCGGGTGATGCTTCTGTGGGGCATACGCCGCGCAGGGCTTGCCATTCTGGCCGGAGCCATCGGTGCGCTGGCGCTGCCGCCCTTTTCCTTTCTGGCCGCCCTGTTCGTGTCCTTCACGCTGCTCGTGTGGCTGATGGATGGCTGCGCGGAAGCGCCGGGAAGCGGGAGAATGGCGCGCTGGCGCTCCACCTTCCTTCTCGGCTGGCTGTTCGGTTTCGGCTATTTCGTGGCCGGTCTCTGGTGGCTCGGCAATGCACTTCTGGTGGAGGCGGATGAGTTCGCCTGGGCGTTGCCGCTGGCCATCCTCGGCCTGCCGGCCTTCCTGGCGCTCTATTATGGCCTTGCCACCTGGCTGGCTGGTCTCTTGTGGTCGGACGGATTTGGACGGATCGCCGCGCTTGCCGCCAGCTTCGGCCTGATCGAATGGCTGCGGGGCCTGTTGTTCACGGGCTTTCCATGGAATGCCATCGGCTACGGCGTCATGCCGGTGCCGATCATGATGCAGTCGACCGCTGCGATCGGCATCTTCGGCGTTTCGACGCTTGCCGTCTTTGTTCTTTCCGCTCCCGCCCTCATCGGCACGCGCAAGGGGGCGCCGATCGGCCTGGCGCTGGCGGGGCTGATGATCGCCGCCCATTTCGGCTATGGTGCCTATCGGCTCAGCGAAAGACCGACGGCTCACCGTTTGGATCCACCCGTCACGGTGCGCGTGGTGCAGCCGGTTATCGATCAGGCCCGCAAGATGGACACTGGCGACGACCGGCGGGCCGTGTTCGAGGAACATCTGGCGCTTACCGCGCTGCCGCCGAAGCCGGGCACCCGGCGTCCGGACATCGTCATCTGGCCGGAAACCTCGGTTCCCTTCATCCTGACGGAAACGCCGGGCGCGCTCGCCCGCATCGCGGATGTGCTGGAGGATGGCCAGATCCTGATTGCCGGTGTGGTGCGCATGGAAGCGCGCGGGGCGGGTCAGGAGCCGCTTTACTACAATTCAATCTATGCGATCGACAGCCAGGGCCAGATCATTGCTGCAACCGACAAGGTGCATCTGACCCCGTTTGGGGAATATTTACCATTCGAACGCTTCTGGAACCGGCTGGGCATTTCCAACATCGTTGACATGCCGGGCGGTTTCACTGCCGGCACCCGCCCTGCGCTGATCACGCTGCCGTCGGGTGCGTCATTTTATCCGCTCATCTGCTATGAAGCGATCTTTCCCAATGAGTTGACGGCGGATGCGGGTCGCGCGGCGGCTCTCCTCAACATCACCAATGATGCCTGGTTCGGCAGGACGCCCGGGCCATACCAGCACTTCCTGCAGGCCCGTCTCCGGGCTGTCGAGACGGGCTTGACACTGATTCGCGGCGCAAACAGCGGGGTTTCGGCGGTCATCGACGGGCATGGCCAAATCAAAGAAGGCCTTGACTTCGATCAAAAAGGCGTGATCGACTCGACTTTGGGTGGTGACGTCGTCCCGTCGTGGGACATATACGCGCGTGAAACGCACTTCTGGTTGTTGATCATTACTATGTTCTTGATTGCAGGCGTTTCGCGCATGGGTTTAAAAATCCGCCTCAATTGACCGGAAAACCCTAAAATTGCATAGTGCAACCGCGTTCGTTGGAACCTGTGCTTTCATGCGGTGCCTGGGCAGCACGCAAGTATGCGGAAGTATATGGATACACGTATTGCGAGTTATGGGGATTGAAGATCAACCTAGGACGTTTACGATGACTGAGAACAAGAAGAAGCCGAACCCGATCGATATTCATGTCGGGAGCCGTATCCGGCTTCGCCGCACCATGCTTGGCATGAGCCAGGAAAAACTGGGCGAAAGCCTTGGGATCACCTTCCAGCAGATCCAGAAGTATGAAAAGGGCACCAACCGCGTTGGCGCCAGCCGCCTGCAGAACATTTCCAGCATTCTCAACGTACCCGTCTCCTTCTTCTTCGAAGATGCGCCTGGCGAACAGTCCGCCGGCGGCCCGGGTCTCGCCGAAGCGTCCAGCTCGAACTACGTCGTCGATTTCCTGTCCTCGTCCGAAGGTCTGCAGCTCAACCGCGCCTTCGTGAAGATCACCGACCCCAAGGTTCGTCGCAAGCTGGTCGATCTCGTCAAGGCACTGGCCGCCGAAGCCGACGTCGACTGAGCCCGTTCGACAGGCATCCCCGAGAAAGCGGCCCCAGTGGCCGCTTTTTTTTGGCAAAAATGTCACCTTCGGGCGCGGCGTAAACCTTCCGTTGTCGTATAAAGATATATTTATGTGGTTCTGTCCTTGTTTTTGAGCGACGAACTCACTACCACAGACAGCGGTTTGTTCTTGAGGGGAATCCCAGCATGCGCGCCAACTACCTGTTTACCAGCGAATCCGTCGCCGAAGGTCATCCTGACAAGGTGTGCGATCGCATTTCCGATGAAATCGTCGATCTGGTTTACCGGGAGGCGGCGAAGACCGGCGTTGACCCGTGGACGGTTCGCATTGCCTGCGAGACGCTCGCCACCACCAATCGCGTGGTGATTGCCGGCGAAGTGCGCCTGCCGCCGAGCCTGATGAAGACCGACAAGAACGGCAACGAGGTGATCAACCCCGCGAAGTTCAAGACGGCAGCCCGTCGCGCCATCAAGGACATCGGCTACGAACAGGACGGCTTCCACTGGAAGACCGCCAAGATCGACGTGCTCCTTCATTCCCAGTCGGCCCATATCGCCCAGGGCGTGGACAATGCCGCTGACCAGCAGGGCAATGAGGGCGCCGGCGACCAGGGCATCATGTTCGGTTACGCCTGCAACGAGACGCCGGAACTGATGCCGGCGCCGATCTATTACTCGCACCGCATTCTTCAGCTGCTCTCTGCCGCCCGCAAGAAGGGCGAGGGCGATGTCGGCAAGCTCGGTCCTGATGCCAAGAGTCAGGTGACGGTGCGCTATGTCGACGGCAAGCCATCGGAAGTGGCCTCTATCGTTCTCTCGACCCAGCACCTGGACGAGAGCTGGGATTCGAAGAAGGTGCGTGAGGTCGTCGAGCCCTATATCCGCGAGGCACTGTCCGATCTGAAGATTGCCGACGACTGCGCCTGGTACATCAACCCGACCGGCAAGTTCGTGATCGGGGGCCCGGATGGCGATGCCGGCCTCACCGGCCGCAAGATCATCGTGGACACCTATGGCGGGGCCGCGCCGCACGGCGGCGGTGCCTTCTCCGGCAAGGACACCACCAAGGTGGACCGCTCCGCCGCCTATGCCGCGCGCTATCTCGCCAAGAACGTCGTGGCCGCCGGCCTTGCCGACAAGTGCACGATCCAGATTTCCTATGCGATCGGTATTGCCCAGCCGCTGTCGATCTATGTTGACCTGCATGGCACTGGCAAGGTAACCGAAGACCAGGTCGAGGCCGCGATCCGCAAGGTGATGGACCTCTCTCCGAGCGGCATCCGTCGTCACCTCGATCTCAACAAGCCGATCTATGCCAAGACGTCTTCCTACGGTCATTTCGGCCGTAAGGCAGGCCGCGACGGGTCCTTCTCCTGGGAGAAGCTCGATCTCGTGAAGCCGCTGAAGGAAGCCCTGAAGAACTGAAGGACGAACCGAAATGGATACCGAGCGCCGGTCGCGAGCCACCGAGGCATTCTTTGGCCGGCGCAAGGGAAAACCGTTGAGGGACCGCCAGTCGGACCTGATGTCGGCCGTCCTTCCGTCCCTGCGCATCGATCCGGCCGGACCCCGGCCGGATGACCTTGCCACGCTATTTCCTGTCCCCGTTACCGCGATCCGGCTGGAAATCGGCTTCGGCGGCGGCGAACATCTGGTGCACCGCGCCGGTGAACAGCCGCAGACCGGCTTCATCGGCGTCGAACCCTTCGTCAATTCCATGGCGAAGCTGCTTGCCCGGGTCGAAGACCTCGCCCTCCAGAACATCCGCGTCTATGACGACGATGCCACCGTGCTGCTGGACTGGCTGCCGGAGGGCTCGATCGACCGTATCGACCTGCTCTATCCCGATCCGTGGCCGAAGAAGAAGCACTGGAAGCGGCGGTTCGTCTCGCAGGTCAATCTCGCCCGCTTCCATCGCGTGCTGAAGCCCGGCGGCCTGTTCTGCTTCGCCTCCGACATCGATACCTATGTGAACTGGACGCTGCAGCATTGCGCGGCCCATGGCGGCTTCCGCTGGACGGCCGAAGAGCCGGCGGACTGGCTGACGCCGTTCCCGAGCTGGCCCGGCACGCGCTATGAGGCCAAGGCCCGGCGTGAAGGCCGCTCCTCTGCCTATCTGACATTTGTGAGGGATTGAGGCGGCAGGCGAAAAGCCCGATGCCGCAGGTGCGGGACCGTCAGTGGAGGCTGACGGTCTTGAGGTCGTCTTCGGCGGCCTTGAAGAAGGTGCTGGAGCGGTTGTCGGTCAACAGAATCGGCGTGCCATCGGCACCGAACAGGGCCCAGAGATCCAGTGCCGGATCGATCTGCGGCGCTTCGGGAAAGCAGCGGGTGACATCTTCGGAGCGCATCTTGCGGATGTAGCCGACCTCGCCGGAGCCGAGATGGGCAAGTTCCGATTGCGTCAGTCGCGCGGTGGCGTTCTTGAGGAGCATTCCAGCCTCCGTATGAGGGGTACGGGCATTTCTGCCAGGCCTCTTACTTTGAAACCGAAATGTTAATTTTTCGCACCATGCGTTCAGGCTCGGGACGAATGAGATCGACCGAGAGAAGCCCGTTGGAGAGTTTCGCCCCGGACACCTGCATGCCATCCGCCAGCACGAAAACCCGCTGGAACTGGCGCGCCGCAATGCCGCGGTAGAGATAGTCGCGCTCTCCCGTTTCCACCTGCCGGCCGCGGATCGTCAGCTGATTTTCCTCGACGCTGACATCGAGATCGTCCTCGGAAAAACCGGCGACCGCGAGCGTGATGCGCAGCCTTTCCGGCTCGCCCGCGGCATCCGGCCGCATCCTCTCGATATTGTAGGGCGGATAGCCGTCATTCGCCTTGGCCAGGCGCTCGAGGGTCTTTTCCATGGTGTCGAAACCCAGCAGCAGAGGGCTGGTGAAGGGGGTGATGCGGCTCATCGCGCAGTCCTTGATAGCAAGCGACTTTATGGGCTGGCGCACCCGTGTGGCATGCGCCGGATGACGAGCAATATGGTGTGCCGGAACGGCCAGTGCAAGTTTTCGCAAGCGACCGTTCCGCAGGTTTGTCCTGTCGGCGCCGCAGCGTTCAGAGCCGCGCCGCCACCTCGCCAGCTGTGGGAATGGCCGGCTGTGCGCCTGGCTTCAGGCAGGCGAGCGAGCCTGCCACCGCCGCCCGACGTAGCGCTGTGGCAAAATCCAGCCCCTGGTCGAGGCTTGCCGCGAGATAGCCGCAGAAGGTGTCGCCGGCGCCGACGGTATCGACCGGTTCGATGACAAGGCCCTTGGCCCGCAGTACCTCGCCGGCATGCAGCGCCACGACTCCGTCGCCGCCAAGCGTCACCACCAGCGTCTGGCCCGTCTTCGCATGCAACTGCTGCATTTCGGCAAGCCGCGCCGCATCGTCGAGATCATGCTTGCCGATCAGCAGCTCGAATTCGGTTTCGTTGGCGACCACGATGGAGGCAAGACCGGCCAGCCGGATGGCATCCGTCGTCAGCGGCGCGGTGTTGAACAGGGTGCGGATGCCGCGCGCCTTCGCCGCCTGCATGGCTGCTTCGACGGCCGCGGCCGGCACTTCCATCTGCAGCATCAGCGTATCGCCATCGGCCATGCCTGAGACGGCGGCCGTGCCGTCTTCCGGCAGGAAGATGCCGTTGGCGCCTGGCACGACGGCGATCATGTTCTCGCCATCGCCGCCGACCAGAATCAGCGCCGTGCCGGTGGGTTCGCTGACGCGGCGCACGGCGGACAGATCGGCGCCGGCGGCGTCCAGCAGGGCGAGTGCCGGTGTGGCGAAGCCGTCATTGCCGACGGCGGCCACCATGCGCACGGGGCTTCCGGCGCGCTGGGCCGCCAGCGCCTGGTTGGCGCCCTTGCCGCCGGCGGCGGTGGAGAAGCTGTCGCCTGCCACCGTTTCTCCCGGCTGCGGCAGGCGCGCCGTGGTGGCGATGAGGTCCATGTTGACGGAACCGAAGACAGTGATCATGAGGTGTGAAGCCCTGCGTGCTGGTGTTTCCTGTGCGGCGGACACTGCCCGAGCGGGTCAATCCTCGTCAACCACCCTCAGCTTCAGAAGTCCCGTCCGGCTTTCGACGGCACGCTCCACCGGGGGCTCGGACGGTGCGGACGGTTTTGCCACCGGCTGTTCCAGTTCGAGCGCGCCGATACGGGCGCCGCGGCGGGTCAGCTTGTCGGATGAGGTGAGGATCTGCTCCACATCGCGCGTCGCGGCCTGGAAATGTGCCTGCAGCTTGCGGGTGCGCTCGTCCAGCCGCAGCAGATCCTCCATCAGCAACGCCACTTCGCCCTGGATCAGATGCGCCTGTTCGCGCATGCGCTGATCCTTCAGCACAGCCTGGATGACCTGGATCGACAGCATCAGCAGCGAGGGGGAGACGATGACGATGCGGGCACGCTGCGCCTTCTGCACCACGCCCTCGAAATGCTCGTGGATCTCCGCGAAGATGGATTCGGATGGCACGAAGAGGAAGGCCGTCTCCTGCGTTTCGCCGGCGATCAGGTATTTTTCCGAGACGTCGCGGATATGGGTTTCGAGATCCCGGCGGAATTGCTGGCCGGCGGCCTTGCGCGCCTCCGGCTGGGTGGCCTCGCGAAAGGCATGCCAGGCTTCCAGCGGAAACTTGGCATCGATGACGAGCGGCGGCGCCCCGTTCGGCATGGGTACGAGGCAATCCGGTCGCAAGCCGTTGGAAAGTGTCGCCTGGAAACTGTAGGCCCCTTGTGGAAGGGCATCCGCTATGATCGCCTCCATGCGGCCCTGGCCGAAGGCGCCGCGCGTCTGCTTGTTGGAGAGGATCGCCTGCAGCCCGACGACGTCGCGGGCGAGCGTCTGGATATTGCTCTGGGCGGCGTCGATGACGGCAAGCCGCTCCTGCAGCCGGCGCAGGTTGTCGTGTGTGGTGCGCGTCTGTTCGGCAATCGTGGAACCCAGCCGATGCGACATGCCGTCGAGGCGCTGGTTGATGGCGCGGTTGAGTTCCGCCTGCCGGCTGCCGAGCGCATCCGTCATCGCCGCGACGCGGCCCTGCATTTCCATCTGGGCCTGCATCAGTTCCGCCAGACGAAGGTCCAGCCCGGCCTTGTCTGCCTGTCCGCCGCGCCGCAAAAGCAGCGACAGCACAAGCCCGATGGCAAGGCCGCCAAGGAGAAACAGGCCGCCCGGGCCGGCAAGGAGGGCGAGGATCTGGTCGAAGAGGCGAAGGCTGTCGTTCTGCATCGTCAAACGGTAGCGGAGTTTGGGTGAGGACGAAAGATCAAAACGGGAACAAATGCGTTTTGCCACGCAAAACCCGCCTTTCGGCCAGTTTCCTCCTCGGAAAAGATGGAGTATGGGAGGCGCATGACGATCAAGCCTCTTATCATTCTTCCCGATCCCCTTCTGCGTCAGGTGTCCCAGCCGATCGAGCAGGTCAATGCCGACGTGCTGCAACTGGCCGACGACATGCTGGAAACCATGTATGACGCCCCGGGCATAGGCCTTGCCGGCATCCAGATCGGCGTGCCGCGTCGCATCCTGGTGGTGGACGTCTCGCGCGAGGGCGAGGAGAAGCAGCCGCTGGTGATCATCAACCCGGAGATCGTTGCGTCCTCCGACGAGCGTTCGGTCTACGAGGAAGGCTGCCTGTCGATTCCGGAATACTATGCCGAGGTGGAGCGCCCGGCGGCAGTCACCGTGCGCCACGTCGGCCGCGACGGCAAGGAGCACCTGCTGGAGGCCGACGGGCTTCTGGCCACCTGCCTGCAGCACGAGATCGACCACCTGAACGGCGTATTGTTCATCGACCATATTTCCCGCCTGAAGCGCGAGATGGTGATCAAGCGCTTCACCAAGGCCGCCAAGTCGAAACCCAAGGCCATCTGACTGCTTGAAGCCCGGCCGCCGTCTTCCTATGATGAGATTGACATCAGGGAGGGTGGCCCTTGGGCGACCTGTTGATCAGAAATCTGGATGAAAAACTCGCACACCAGATCGCGGCGCGGGCGAGCCGAGCTGGGCGCACCTCGTGCGAAGAGGCAGAAGACCTGCTGCGGAAAGGTCTGCAACTGACAGAGCCTGACGCCGACCCTCCTGCACAGACGGCCTTCGATGCGATCCGCTCGATCTTCGTCGAGGAAGGCGCCCTCGATGAGGAATTTTCCGGAATCATGGATGAGGTGGAAGCGGAGCGAAAGCGGAGTTCGGCAGGCCACCCGAAGACCTCGAGTGATCGTGCTCGACACCAATATCGTCTCGGAGTTCTCCCGGCCGAGGATGAATGCCAATGTCCTTCGCTGGTTTGAGGCGAGTGATTTCGGGTCCCTTTACCTCTGCAGCGTGGTAATCATGGAGCAGATCTACGGGGCGGATCGCATTTTGCGGCAGTCTGGATCGGATCGCTATCATCGGGTTCTCGGACGACTGATCGAAGAGAGATTCGACAACCGGATCCTGGAGTGGACGATTGCCGATGCAGAGAGAACCGGCCAGATCCACGCCCGCCGCGATGCCATCGGCCGGCCGATGGGCGTGCAGGATGCCATGATCGCCGCCATTTGCCTTAGCCATGGCGCAAGCCCTGCCACCCGCAACACAAAAGACGTCGAAGGGCTTGATCTTCGGCTCGTAAACCCGTTTGAAGTCGGCTGACGACAACAGGACGGACTTCATGGCGCTCAGCATCATCTTCATGGGAACACCGGAATTTTCCGTGCCGACGCTGAAGGCACTGGCGGAGGCTGGCCACGAGATCGTTGCGGTCTACACCCAGCCGCCGCGTCCAGGCGGGCGCCGCGGGCTCGATCTGCAGAAGTCCCCGGTGCATCAGGCGGCCGAGGCGCTCGGGTTTCCTGTCTTCACGCCTCTGAATTTCAAGGCGGCAGAGGAGCGTGCCCGTGTGCGTGCACTGGGCGCCGATGTCGCCGTGGTGGTGGCCTATGGCCTGCTGTTGCCGGTCGAGGTGCTCGAGGCGACGCGACTCGGCTGCTACAATGGTCATGCGTCGCTTCTGCCGCGCTGGCGCGGGGCCGCTCCCATCCAGCGGGCGATCATGGCAGGTGACGAGAAGACCGGCATGATGGTGATGCAGATGGAAAAGGGGCTGGATACCGGCCCGGTGGCGCTGACCGCCGAAGTTCCGATCGGGCCGGACACCACGGCCGGCGCCTTGCACGACACTCTGATGGCGGTCGGCGCGAAGGCCATGGTAGAGGCCATGGCGCGGCTGGAGGCCGGCGCGCTGCCGCTGACGCCGCAGCCGGAGGAGGGCGTGCTCTACGCCGCCAAGATCGACAAGGGCGAGACGCGCATCGATTTTTCCCGGCCCGCCAAGGCGGTGCATGATCATGTCCGTGGCCTGTCGCCCTTTCCCGGCGCCTGGTTCGAGGCCGAGATCAACGGCCGGCCGGAGCGCATCAAGGTGCTCGAAAGCACGCTGGCCGACGGAGAGGGCGCGGCCGGCACGATCCTCGATGAGCATCTGACGGTGGCCTGTGGCGAGGGGGCGGTTCGGCTGACGCGCTTGCAGAAGGCGGGTGGCAAGCCGCTGGCGGCCGAGGAATTCCTGCGCGGCACGCCGCTCGCATCGGGCACGAGGCTCGCCTGATGCCGCGTTTCAAGATGACCGTCGAATATGACGGCACGCCCTATGTCGGTTGGCAGCGGCAGGAGAATGGTCATTCGGTGCAGTCCGCGATCGAGGGGGCTATCCTGTCCCTGACGCGGGAGACGGTCAGCATCCGCGCGGCCGGGCGCACTGATTCCGGCGTGCATGCGCTCGGCCAGGTGGTGCATGCGGATCTGTCCCGCGACTGGGCGCCTTACAAGCTGCGCAACGCGCTGAACGCGCATCTGGCGCTTGCCGGCGAGAAAGTGTCGATCATTTCCGTCGAGGCCGTGCCTGATGTCTTCGACGCCCGCTTTACGGCGCTCCGGCGGCATTATCTCTATCGCATCATCTCGCGCAAATCGCCGCTTGCCATCGACGCTAAGCGTGCCTGGTGGGTGGCGAAGGAACTGGATCACGAGGCCATGCACGCGGCCGCCCAGAGGCTCGTCGGCCATCACGATTTCACCACCTTCCGCTCCGCCCATTGCCAGGCGAAAAGCCCCGTGCGCACGCTGGATCGGCTGGATGTGACCCGCCACGGCGATCTCATCGAGATCCGCGCCACCGCGCAGAGTTTTCTGCACAACCAGATCCGTTCCTTTGCCGGCACGCTGAAGCTGGCGGGGGAGGGCAGGATGACGCCGCAGGATGTGCAGGACGCGCTGGAGGCGCGGGATCGCGCCGCCTGCGGTCCGGTCGCGCCGCCGGAAGGGCTCTATTTCATGCAGGTGGATTATCCGGATGCCGAGGGCTTAGCCCGGATAGACGTCCAGGAAGCGCTCCAGCGCATCGGAGATGAGGAGTGAGGGCACGATCAGCACCATGGTGATCGTCGCGATCATCAGGCGCTGATCGCCGAACACCATCCGGAAGATGCGCGACATCGCCACGATCAGCGCGACAATGGCGGCAAGCCAGATGAGAGCGACAAGACCTGTCAGCCCCGGGAGCGCCACCAGCACAAGGCTCAGCACGCCGTAAAGGTAGGAAAACGGCAGCGATAGCCAGTTGGTGACCAGCACGATCGCCGGAAAGAAGCGGCCGATGCCGAGCAACAGTGCCAGAATGCCGGCGAGCACCAGCGGCAGGATCCAGTTCGCCGCCTCCAGCATCGCCATGCGCAGGAAGAATATGGCTCCCAGCGACTGGCTGGGCGGCAGCCCCTGCATATAGGCGAAGCGCCACCACACCCAGGAGAAAGCAATGGCCGGCGCGCACCAGGCAATCGCCCAGAAGGAACGCATCATGCCGCGGTCGGAGAGATCGAGATACTGGAAGCCCGCACGGTTGCCCTTGATCAGCAGCCACAGGCCGAAAAGATAGAGTTTGACTTCAGTGAAGGAGGGCAAGCGACGAGGCTCCGGGAGGGACATGTGTTTCAGCCATAGGGAATATGCAGTCCCATCGAAGTTTCAAGGGTCTGCGCTATCCAGAGCGGCAGAAGCACGACGACCGACACAATAAGGCTCCGCCGCCACCGCGGCCCGCCGATGACGGTGTGGGCAATGGGCCAGAGCATCGACAGCAGCAGGGTGACGGCGAGCGCCAGCACGGCGAGGCGGGCAAGCCAGAGCCAGACCGTGCCGCCACCGATCAGCAGCAGCAGCGGCAGAAGCAGCAGATAGCCGCCATGCACCACGGCGACGCCGCCCCAGTTCACCATGACGATCAGCGGGCGTGCCAGCGGCCGAAGGCCGAGCAGGAGAGAGGCCAGGGCCACCGACAGCAACGCCATGCCCCAGCAGGCCAAATTGACCGCGAGAACCTGATAGACAAAGACGAGATGTCCGCGGCCGCCATCGGGCACCACCTGCAGGAAGCCGATGCGCCACAGGATGGCGGAAAGCAGCAGCGCCGGCAGGCAATAGAGAATGGCCCTGAACGAGCGGATCACGCCTTCGTCCGAAATGTCGAAATGGGAGAGGCCGCGCGCATCGCCGCGGGCCAGCAGAACGAGCCCGCCGAGGTGATGGCGGATCTCCTCAGCTGGCCGCATGCTGGAACCAGCGCTCGATGAAGGTCTCGTAGATGGTGGTGAGCGTCTCCAGATCCGCCAGCGCCACCCGTTCGTCCACCATGTGCATGGTCTGGCCCACCAGCCCGAATTCCACCACGGGGCAGTAATCCTTGATGAAGCGGGCATCCGATGTGCCGCCGGTGGTGGAGAGCGCCGGCACCTTGCCGGTCACGGCCTCGACGGCGCCCGACAAGGACGAAATCAGCGCATCGTTGCGCGTCAGGAACACATGGCTCGGCCGTTCCGACCAGGTGATCTCGTAGCGGATCGGCGCGCGGCCGGGGCGTAGCGTCTGGTCGGCGGCTGCCGCATCCAGCCGGCGCACCAGCTCGTCCTGCAGGCTCTCGGCGGTCCAGAGGTCATTGAAGCGCACGTTGAAATCGAAACGCGCGCGCGCGGGAATGACATTCGTCGCGCGGTTGCCGGTATCGATGGTGGTCACTTCCAGATTGGTCGGCGGAAAGTTCTCGGTGCCGGTGTCGAGCGGGGGATGCATCAGCGCGGTTGCCATGGTGGCGACGGCCCGCAACGGATTGTCGGCCAGATGCGGATAGGCTGCATGGCCCTGCACGCCATGCACGGTGACGAAGCCGGAGATCGAGCCGCGGCGGCCGATCTTGATCATATCACCCAGATGGTCGGGATTGGTCGGCTCGCCGACGAGACAGGCATCCCAGCGCTCGCCCCTCTCCGCCGCCCATTCCAGCAGCTTGACGGTGCCGTTGATCGCCGGGCCTTCCTCGTCGCCGGTGATGAGGAAGGAGACCGAGCCCTTCGGCGCCCCGTGCTTTTCCACGTAGCGGGCAAGTGCCGCCACGAAGCAGGCAATGCCGCCCTTCATGTCCACGGCGCCGCGGCCGAACATCTCTCCGCCGGCAATCTCCGCCGCAAAGGGCGGATGCGTCCAGGCCGCCTCGTCTCCCACCGGCACAACATCGGTATGCCCGGCAAACATCAGATGCGGGCCGTCGCTGCCGAGGCGGGCATAGAGGTTTTCGATGTCCGGCGTCCCCGCCTCGCTGGCGGTGACGCGCTCGACGGCAAAACCGAGCGGCGCCAGCATCGCCTCAAGCGCGACAAGCGCCCCGCCTTCCGCCGGGGTGACGGAGGGGCAACGGATCAGGGTGGCCAGATTGTCGGCCGCGTTCGTGACGGACATCGGGATCAGGCCCTTGCTCAGTCGCGCAGCAGTTCGTTGATGCCGGTCTTCGAGCGGGTCTTCTCATCCACACGCTTGACGATGACAGCGCAATAGAGATGCGGTGCAGGCTGGCCGTTGCCCATCGTGGCATTGGCTGACGGCATGGAGCCGGCGACGACGACGGAATAGGGCGGTACTTCGCCATACATCACCTCGCCCGTGGCGCGGTCGACGATCTTGGTCGACTTGCCGATGTAGACGCCCATGCCGAGCACCGAACCTTCGCGGATGATGCAGCCTTCGACCACTTCGGAACGCGCGCCGATGAAGCAGTTGTCCTCGATGATCGTCGGGCCGGCCTGGAGCGGTTCCAGAACGCCGCCGATGCCCACGCCACCCGAGAGGTGCACGTTGGCGCCGATCTGGGCGCAGGAGCCGACGGTCGCCCAGGTGTCGACCATGGTATTCTCGCCGACATAGGCGCCGAGATTGACGAAGGAGGGCATCAGCACGACGCCCTTGGAGACATAGGCCGAGCGGCGCACGACGGCATTCGGGACGGCACGGAAGCCGGCGGCGCGGAACTGGTTCTCGCCCCAGCCTTCGAACTTGGAGGGCACCTTGTCCCACCATGTGGAGGCGCCGGGGCCGCCCTTGACGACCTCCATATCGTTGAGACGGAAGGACAGAAGAACGGCCTTCTTCAGCCACTGGCGAACGGTCCAGCTGCCGTCCTCGCCGCGGGAGGCAACACGCAGCGTGCCGTTGTCGAGAAGGGTCAGAGCCTCATCCACCGCATCGCGGATTTCGCCCTTCGTGCTGATGGTCACGCTGTCGCGATTGTCGAAGGCGTTTTCGATCGTTGCTTCGAGGGTGGCGAAGTCCTGGTTCGCGGGGCTGGTCATCGGAAGTCCTTGGCTGTCAAACGGAACGTGATGAGGGGACGCTTTCTGCCGGCTGGCAAAGTCTTGAGGATTGATCTAAGCGACCGCCTCTCGGGCGTCAACGTGGTTTGGCGTTCCGGCGTCTTGCCCCGTCCGGCCAGGAGGCTGCACCGGGCGATGACAATTTGGCGGGAACCTACGGATTCGTAATCGATTGCGCGTTAGACAAGGGTTTGAAGGCTAGAATATGGAGGATAGACCCATGGCAGCGGGCAAGAGCGACAGGCTGAGGCGCAAGGGCGGCGTGTTCGATCCGCTGAAGGACAGCTCGGTCGACAAGCTCAGGGCGCGCGCCATTCCGAAAACACCGCAATCGGTGTCGCCCTCCTATCGGCTCGCCTATGCGGACGAAGACTTCCTGTGTCGCGACGAACTGCGGCCGGTGCGTCTGCAACTCGAACTGCTGAAGCCCGAGATGATCCTGACGGAGATGGGCATCAAGTCCACCGTTGTGCTGTTCGGCGGCGCGCGCATTCCCGCGCCCGGCGCGGAACCCTGGGCGGCGCGCAACGAGACGCAGCGCAAGAGCCTGGAGGAGGCCTCTGTCTATTACGAGGAGGCGCGCAAGTTCGCCGTGCTCTGTGCCGGCGAATCCGCGCGCCATGCGCATCAGGAATTCGTGGTCGTCACCGGCGGCGGGCCGGGCGTCATGGAAGCCGGCAATCGTGGCGCGGCAGAGGCGGGGGCGCCAAGCATGGGCCTCAACATCCTGCTGCCGCACGAGCAGGCGCCCAACCAGTATGTGACGCCGGCGCTCAGCTTCAACTTTCACTACTTTGCCATCCGCAAGATGCATTTCCTGATGCGGGCGCGGGCAATTGCGGTGTTTCCCGGCGGCTTCGGCACGCTGGACGAGCTGTTCGAGGCGCTGACGCTGATCCAGACGCGGCGCATGGAGCGCATTCCGCTGATCCTGTTTGCAGAAGCCTTCTGGCGCAAGATCATCAATTTCGAGGCGCTGGCGGAGTTCGGCACCATTGCGCCGGAAGACATGGATCTCATCAGTTTCGTGGAAACGGCTGAAGAGGCCTGGCGCGTGATCGCCGATTTCTACGAACTGAAGGCCGGCTGACCCTGAAACGAAGAGGCCCGCCCCCGAGCGAAAGGGGCGGGCCATACGTCGGCGGCGGACCTTACAGGGGGCGGTCCGGCAGGTCGTCGACGGTGATCAAACCATCCTTGTTGCGATCCATGCGATCGAACAGCTTGTTGAGGGCTTCGGTTGCTTCCGCCTTGCTGATCTGGCCGTTCTCATCGGTATCGATCATGCGCACCAGCGCCATCATGGGCATCATCCCGCGCTCCATGGCGTGACGCTTGCCGTGGCGCATCTCGTCGCGGGGACCATGCCGCGGACCATCCTTGTCAGCCATTTCCCCGGGGCCATCCTTGCCGTCCGGGCCGCGCGGAGCATCACCCGGCGGTGGAGCAGGAGGGGTGTCGCCATTTGCCATATCGGGGCCATGGGGACCATGGCCGCGGCCTTCGTGCTCGGCACGGTGCTTCTCGCGCCAGGCGTCCATACGGGCCTCCTGGAACTTGCGCAGTTCGCCCGGCGTCAGCACGCCGTCCTTGTTGGTGTCGATCTCGGCAAACAGCTTGTCGCCCCATGCCATCAGCTCGTCCTTGGAGATCTTGCCGTCCCTGTTGGTGTCGGCCTCCTTCAGAAGTCGCACGAACATCACGTCTTCCATCATGCCGCGATCCGGACCGGGACCATGGCGCTCCGGCCGGCCGGGGGCGGCGAAACTCGCGGGAGCGGCGGCGCCGACCAGAAATGTCGCGCCGAGGGCAGCGAGAACGAGTTTCTTGACCGTCATGGAGGGCTTCCTTTCCTGTTGTCGTCGGAGGAAAGATAAGCCGGCCCTTGCGGAGCCACCACTTAAACATCGGTAATCTCGATGAACCTTTGGTAAGGTTGTCGTCAGCGGGCCAGGACTGCGTGCAGGAAAGCGGTCAGGTCGTCGGTCATGTAATCGACATTCGGATCTTCGTCCGATGCCTGTTCCCAGCGTTCGATGACGAAGTCGCCGAGGTTGCGCGGCACCAGCAGAACGGTCTTCATACCAAGCGCGCGCGGAGCTTCCAGATTGCGCGGCAGGTCCTCGAACATCGCCGCGTGGCGGGTATCGACGCGATTGAGGCTGGCGAACTTGTCATAGGTCGCGCCGGCCGGCTTCGGCACGTAATCGGCCGCGACGATATCGAAGATGTCGTCGAAATGGTCGAGAATACCGAGCGCCCGCGCGGCTGCCTCAGCATGCGAGACGGTGCCGTTGGTGAAGATGAACTTGCGCCCCGGCAGCGCCCGGATGGCCTCCCCGAGTTCCGGATGCGGCAGAAGCGCCGAATAATCGATGGCATGCGCTTTTTCGAGAAAGGCGTCGGGATTGATGCCGTGATGCACCATCAGCCCTTTCAGTGTGGTGCCATGCTCGTGATAATAGCGTTTCTGCAGGGCGCGCGCCTCGTCGCGCTCCATCTGCAAAAGCTCCGCCACGAAATCCGTCATGTTGCGGTCGATCTGGGAGAACAGATTGACGTGATGCGGATAGAGCGTGTTGTCGAGATCGAACACCCAGTCGCGGACATGGGCGAAATCGGCGGGGTTCGGCGTGGCGTTGAGCTGTGGCATGGCCGCTTTATGCACCGGGGCGCCGGCAAAGGGAAGCGGCAAAGCAGCGGCGAGAGATGGCGTTGCGCAAAGGCGAACCGATTGCCGCCCGGCTGGCCTTGGCGGCCGGTTGGCCGGGTGCTAGCACGTCGTCATGGAACCCTGGATACCCATCACTATCGCCGCCGCCTTCCTGCAGAACCTGCGCTCCGCCCTGCAAAAACACCTGCAGGGCTCGCTCGGCACGCGCGGCGCAAGTTTTGTGCGGTTCGGCTACGGCTTTCCCGTGGCCGTTCTCTACGTGATCGCCCTGCATGCTCTGGCCGGCTATCGGTTGCCGGTGCCGACGTTCGGCTTTGCGGTCTGGGCGGTGATCGGCGGTCTGGCACAGATCTATGCGACGATCATGCTGGTGCATCTCTTTTCGCTGCGCAACTTCACCGTCGGCACGGCCTATTCCAAGACGGAGCCGATGCAGGCGGCCCTGTTCGGCCTGCTGATCCTCGGCGAGCGCCTGAGCCTTGGCACCGTGATCGCCATCCTGATCGGCGTCCTTGGCGTGATGACCATTTCGGTCGCCCGCTCGCCGCTGACGGCGGGCAGCCTCATTCGCTCGCTTACCAGTCGCACGGCACTGATCGGTATTGCCTCGGGCGGCGTGTTCGGCATTTCGGCGGTGGCCTATCGCAGCGCCTCGCTGTCTCTCGATGGTCCGAACGCTGTGATGCAGGCCGCCGTGACGCTTGCCTGCGTGACAGGTTTCCAGACGCTGTTCATGCTCGGCTGGATGCTGCTGACTGATCGCAGCGAGATCGGCAAGGTTGTCCGCTCCTGGCGTACCTCGTCATTGGTGGGGTTTGCGGGCGTGGTCGGCTCGGCCGGCTGGTTCACAGCCATGACCCTGCAGCAGGTGGCCTATGTGCGGGCGCTCGGCCAGATCGAACTGGTGTTCACCTTCATGGCCTCGGTCTTCCTGTTCAAGGAGCGGGTCAACCGGCTGGAACTGATGGGATGCCTGCTGATCGTTGCAGGCATCCTCGGTCTTCTGTTCTTCTGAACCGTGCGCCAGGCGGCGATCAGGGCACGAGCAGGGTGCCGGCGCCGCCTTCGGTGAAGATTTCGAGCAGCACCGAATGCGAGGTCTTGCCGTTCAGGATGACGACGCCCTGCACGCCGGCGCGGATCGCGTCGATGCAGGTCTCGACCTTGGGGATCATGCCGCCGGAAATCGTGCCGTCCTTGATCAGCGCCTGCGCCTGCGCGACGGACAGTTCCTTGATCAGGTTCTTGTCCTTGTCGAGAACGCCCGGCACATCGGTCAGGAACAGCAGGCGGTCGGCGCGCAGCGCGCCGGCAATCGCACCGGCAAAGGTATCGGCATTGATATTGTAGGTCGCGCCGTCGCGGCCGGGCGCGACCGGCGCGATGACCGGGATCATTTCCGACTTGGCCAAGAGGTCGAGGAGCGTACGGTCCACTTCCACGACATCCCCGACAAAGCCGAGATCCAGAACGCGTTCGATGTTGGAATCCGGGTCGATCACGGTCTTGCGGGCCTTTTCGGCAAACACCATGTTGCCGTCCTTGCCGCACAGGCCGATCGCCCATTCGCCGGTCTGGTTGATGAGAGCGACGATTTCCTTGTTGATCGAGCCGGCCAGCACCATCTCGACGATCTCGACCGTCTTCTGGTCGGTAACGCGCAGGCCACCCTCGAACTTGCTCTCGATGCCCATCTTGGCGAGCATGGCGCCGATCTGCGGCCCGCCGCCATGCACGACGATCGGGTTCACACCAGACTGCTTCAGGAGCGCGATGTCTTCCGCAAATGCCTTGCCGAGCGTGGTGTCGCCCATGGCGTGGCCGCCATATTTTACCACGATGGTCTTGTTCTCGTAACGCTGCATGTAGGGCAGGGCCTGCGCCAGCAGCCGGGCCTGCATCTCGCTTTCGGGCGTGGACATGATGTACCTCTGGATCGTGCGGTCCGGCCTTTTAACCCATGTTCTTGGCGGAGGAAATAATCCGCGCGCAACAAATCGGCGTAAGGTTGGGTGCGGTTTGAAACGTGATGCGCCATGGTGTCCATGACGCATTGACAGCGAACCCGCCGCGTTGGATCCTTGGATGTTGCGGAGGGGTGAGGCATATCCGCACGGAGGATTTCCGCCAGGTGGAACGCTTGCTGCTATCTGCCGGAGACGGGAAGTTTCCGCCCGGAACAGTCCCGGCCATGTCAGACAGGACGAAAGAGTAAGAGGACCGATGAGCAGTCCGAACCAGAGCGAGGGGGATCGCGCCAGGGATGAAGTCCTGGCCGGCGAATATGTGCTGGGCGTGCTGTCGCCGGAAGGGCGCGCGCGCGTGGAGGCTCGCATCCGCCGCGATCGGGCCTTTGCGGCCATTGTTGCGCGCTGGGAGCAGAATCTCGCCCCGCTTGCCGATGATTACGAAGCGCTCTCTCCTCCGGATTTCATCGTGCCGATGGTCGAGCGGCGGATGATTGCCGCGCGCCAGAAGACGCTGTCACGTCCTTTCAGGGGGCGCTCCCTCTGGGCATCGCTCGGGCTCTGGCGCACGCTCACCTTCGTTTTCGGCTTTCTCTTTGCCGGCGTACTCTTCTTCAGCACCCATGCACCGGCTCCCGCAATCGTGCCGCCCCCCATGCGACCGCTGGCGGACCTCAAGGCACAGGACAATCCGATGAGCCTGGCGGCCCGTTACGATTCGGGTGAGGGGCGCCTGCGCCTGGCGCCTGTCGCAACGGCGGGAAGCGACCAGCAATCCCTGGAGGTCTGGGCGATCGAGACCAATGCAGCGCCGGTCTCGCTCGGCGTGCTGCCGCAGGCGGGAGATGGCGAACTGATCGTGTCGAAGGAATGGCGTGGCCGCCTCAAGCCGGGCGTGACGCTTGCCGTCAGCCGCGAGGCCTATGGTGGCTCACTGAGCGGCAGGCCGACGGGTGCCTTCGTGGCAAGCGGTACCGTGTCTGCGCCCTGATCGGGAAGGGCAGGTCCTGCCGCCCGTCAGGCCCGCAAGCGGCGCCGGCGAGGCGAAGAGAGGAGCCCGTCACGTCAGGGTCTATAGCCCACGGTTTCGCCAATGGCGCGGCGCAGGTCGTCCAGTCCCTCAACCTTTTCCGATGAGGTCGCGAGAACTTCGGGATAGGCCGCCGGACGCTTGCGGATCTTCTCCAGCGTCTCGGCGATCAGGCGTGGCACGGCGGGCGGCTTGATCTTGTCGGTCTTCGTCAGCACCACCTGATAGGAGACGGCGGCCTTGTCGAGCAGCGTCAGCACGTCCTCGTCATTCTTCTTGATGCCGTGCCGGCTGTCGATCAGCACATAGACGCGCTTCAGCGTGGCGCGGCCACGCAGGTAATCAAAAACGAGCTTCGTCCAGGCATCCACCTGATCCTTCGGCGCCTGCGCATAGCCGTAGCCCGGCATGTCCACCAGCGCCATCGGCGGCAGATCATGCCCTTCACCCGAATAGCCTTCCGGCACGAAGAAGTTCAATTCCTGTGTCCGGCCCGGCGTGTTGGAGGTGCGTGCGAGCCCCCTCTGCCCCACCAGCGCATTGATCAGCGAGGATTTGCCGACATTCGAGCGGCCGGCAAAGGCCACTTCCAGTGGCCCCTGCGGCGGCAGGAAATTCATGGAGGGAACGCCCCGGATGAAGATCCAGGGACGGCCGAACAGCGGCTTTTCCTCGTGTGGTGCGTCCATGATGCTGCTGCCTGTTCTTGGTGTGTCGTCGGATTGGTGTCCGGCTTCCGGGTTTTCGGCCGCCATGTCAAGGCTCGGCGCGGTGTGTCGCCTGCCGGAAAAAGAAGACCCCGGTCGAAGCCGGGGTCTTGCGGGGCGTCATTTGCTTGCGGCCGGTTTTCGCTTGAACAGGCCCTTCAGGTTGTCGAACAGCTCGATCTTCACGCCGTGGCGCTTCATGATCAGAGACTGCTGGATGATCGACAGCGTGTTGTTCCAGGCCCAGTAGATCACCAGACCGGCCGGGAAGGAGGCCAGCATGAAGGTGAAGATCAGCGGCATCCAGGTGAAGATCATCGCCTGGGTCGGATCCGGCGGCGTCGGGTTCATGCGCATCTGCAGGAACATCGTGATGCCCATCACGATCGGCCAGACGCCGATCAGAAGCGCATGCGGTACGTCGTAGGGCAGAAGACCGAACAGGTTGAACAGCGAGGTCGGGTCCGGTGCGGAGAGGTCCTGAATCCAGCCAAAGAAAGGCGCATGGCGCATTTCGATGGTGACGTAGATCACCTTGTAGAGCGAGAAGAAGATCGGGATCTGCAGGAGAACGGGCCAGCAGCCGGCGATCGGGTTGATCTTCTCTTCCTTGTAGAGCTGCATCATGGCCTGCTGCAGCGCCACGCGGTCATCGCCATGCTTGGCCTTCAGCTCTTCCATCTTCGGCTGCACGCGCTTCATGCCGGCCATCGAGGCATACTGCTTGCTGGCCAGCGGGAAGAACAGCGCCTTGACGACGATGGTGGTGCACAGGATCGCCACGCCGAAGTTGCCGAAGAAGCGGAAGAAGAAGTCCATCAGCTTGAACATCGGCTTGGTGATGAAATAGAACCATCCCCAGTCGATCAGAAGGTCGAAGCGCGGGATCGACAGCGACTGCTCGTAGCCATCCACCAGCGGCACTTCCTTGGCGCCGGCAAAGACCATGCTCTTCAGCTCGGTCGACTGGCCGGGCTGGATGGTGATCGCGTCGCTCTTGTAATCCGCCTGGTAGCGCGGCTGACCATCGGCGAAGTGCATGAAGCGGGATTCATAGGGAACCGACTGCGGCGGAATGAGCGTCGTTGCCCAGTACTTGTCGGTGATGCCAAGCCAGCCGCCGGTTGCCTTCGGATTGTTGTAGGCTTCCTTCTCGACGTTCTTGTAGCTTTCCTCCATCAGGCCGCTCGTGGCGCCGATGACGCCGAGAAAGCCTTCATGGATGACGTAGACGGCCGGATGCTCCGGCTTGTTGTAACGGGTGACACGGCCATAGGTGGAGAGCGACACGGGCTCGCCGGTCGGGTTCTGCACCTTGTCGGCAACGGTCAGCATGTAGTGTTCGTCCACGCTGATGGTGCGGGTGAACACGAGGCCCTTGTCGTTGGTGTAGGTGAGCGTTACCGGCGTCTTCGGCGTCAGCTTGTCGCCGCCTGCCAGCGTCCAGACGGTGTTCGGGCCCGGGACCGTGCCGGCATTGTCGCCGCCGATGTAGCCCAGTTCCGTGAAATAGCCGTCGCGCGTGTCAGCGGGCGACAGCAGCGTGATCGTCGGGCTCTTCGGATCGACTGTCTCGCGATAGTCGCGCAGTTGCAGGTCGTCGAGGCGGGCGCCGGTCAGGTTGATGGAGCCGTTGAGGGCCGGGGTGTCGATGGCAACGCGCGGGGTCTTGGCAAGAGCCTGCTCGCGGGTCGCGGCGGGGGCAGCCTGCGTGGAGCCGGGCAGGTTGCCGGTCACTGTGCCGCCGGCGGACGAGGTCTGGGCGGCCGGCGTGGTGCCATCGGCCTGCTGCGTCGTCTGGGCCTGCTGGGCGCGCGCTGCCTCTTCGGCGCGCTGCGCCTCGAGCCTCGGGTTCATGTAGAGGAACTGCCAGGCCAGGACGATCAGCACCGAAAGCGCAATCGCGATGTAATAGTTACGGTTCTTTTCCATCATGCTTTCCTGGAACGGGTCTCCTCGGACCGCTTGGGTTTCGGTCGGCTCTCCAGGCGTTCGGAAAGCGCCTGCGTGATGTCGGCGAAGGAAGCTGAAAGCACCTCGCGTCGGGCGACAATCACATAGTCATGACCGTCTTTCATTGCAAACCGGGCGGTTTGCCGAACCGCCTCGCGCAGGCGCCGGCGCATGCGGTTCCGCTCGACGGCGTTGCCCTGCTTCTTGGTGACCGTAAAGCCGACGCGGGGCGCGCTTTCCGGCTCCTTGCGGTCGAGCACTTCCAGGAGGAAAAGCGGGCCACGCCGCTTCTGTCCCTCCCGGACAGCAAGAAACTGCGGCCGGCTTTTCAGCCGCCCGACAGTCTTGTTTTCATCGTCGGAAGACGACATCGCCCGCGCGTTCCGGGCAGGTCGGCCTTACGCCGACAGGCTCTTGCGGCCGCGGGCGCGACGGGCGGACAGAACCTTGCGGCCACCCTTGGTTGCCATGCGGGCGCGGAAGCCGTGACGACGCTTGCGAACAAGCTTGGACGGTTGATAGGTACGCTTCATTTATTTTACACCGCGGTGTGCGGCCCTTCTTGAATTTGTCCATCGAGGGACAACAGCGTTGATTGAGACGTAACGGCATAGAAAAGCGCTTACGCGCGCCTGAAAAGCCGGACGTGGGGCGGCTTATAAGAGGACTCCGCCGCAAAAGTCAATTGGTGCGGCCCCGCCGTGCCAGACCTTCCCGGTCACGAAATGTCATTCAAACATTTCTTAATCAGATGATGCGAAATTAGGCGGGCTGGAAGAAAACAGGACCTGTCTCTTCCGGCTGTCTGATTGGGAAGGGTAGAACATGAAAATTCGGGGCAAGATCAACCTGCTGGTCGGCGTCATGGGCCTGGTCGCGTTGATCGTCGGCGGCACGGCACTGTTTGCGATTTCGGAGTATAGTCGACGGATCGACATCTATCAGTCGGCTTCCGAACGCGCCTATCTCGGGGAAAGCCTGAACCGGATCGTGACCGCTGTGGTGATGGATTCCCGCGGCATCTACGCCTCGAAGACCCCGGCGGAAGCCGACAAGTTCGGCCCCGGCCTGATGAAGAGCCTCGACCAGATGGATGCGGTGCTGGCGAAGTGGCAGGTCATGGTGCCGCCGGAGCAGAAGGCGGCCTTCGATGCGGTCGTCAAGCGCTCCAAGGAATTCCGCACCTTCCGTGCCGAAACGGTGCGCCTCGGTCGCGAGGTTGGCCCCGATGCCGCCAACGCCCAGGGCAATACCGACGAAAACCGCAAGAACCGCAAGGACTTCCAGGCCGAAATCGATGCCGTGGTTGCCCAGGACAAGGCAGAACTCGAAACAGTCGAGGCCGGTCTCCAGAAATTCGGCACCACGCTCTTCTATGCCATTTCTTCCTTCACGCTGATCGGCGTGTCGATCGGTGCAGCCTTCGGCCTCATCCTGGCGCGTCGCTCGCTCAGCAATCCGATCCTCGCACTGACGGAATCGATGAAGCGTCTTGCAGGCGGCCATTACGATACCGAAATCCCCTCGCTGGGCCGTGCCGACGAAATCGGCGACATGGCTGTCGCCGTCCAGGTGTTCAAGCAGAATGGCATCGAAGTCAGCCGCATGAATGCCAATGAACGTGAAATGCGCGCCCAGAACGATGACCTGCAGGCCCGCATGGCAGAGGTTGTGGCCGCTGCTGCCGAAGGAGACTTCACCCGTCGCATCGACAAGCATTTCGGCGATCCCTCGCTTGACCGCTTCGCGTCCAATGTCGATCAGTTGCTGTCCTCGGTCGATACGGGCCTCAAGCAGACCGGCGCGGTGCTGCAGCGTCTTGCGGCCGGCGATCTCACGCAGAGCATGACCGGCGATTTCCGGGGCGCCTTTGCCCGCCTGCAGAGCGACGTGAATGATGCGATCGTCAATCTGCGCCGCACGCTGACCGAAATTCGGGGCACTGCCGGCGAGATGAACGGCAACAGCGAAGAGCTTCGCTCGGCCGCCGATGACCTGTCCAAGCGCACCGAGCAGCAGGCCGCGGCTCTGGAACAGACATCCGCCGCGCTGGACGAGATTACTGCCGTGGTCAAGTCCTCGACGGAACGTGCCCAGGAAGCCAGCAGCATGGTGACCGAAGCCAAGCAGAGCGCGGCCCAGTCCGCCGTCGTCGTGCGGGATGCGATCTCGGCCATGGAGCGCATCGAACAGGCGTCCCACGAAATCAGCCAGATCATCAACGTGATCGATGAAATTGCCTTCCAGACCAATCTTCTGGCGCTGAACGCCGGCGTGGAGGCGGCACGTGCGGGCGAGGCTGGCAAGGGCTTTGCAGTCGTTGCCCAGGAAGTGCGCGAGCTTGCCCAGCGCTCCGCCAACGCGGCCAAGGACATCAAGGCGCTCATCACCAAGTCCGGCGACGAGGTGGCCGGCGGGGTCAAGCTGGTCCAGCGGACCGGCCAGGCGCTGAACGAGATCGAGCGTCGCGTTCTCGGCATCAACGACCATATCCATTCCATCGCCACGGCGGCGCGCGAGCAGGCAACCGGCCTCAACGAGGTCAACATCGCGGTCAACCAGATGGACCAGGTGACGCAGCGCAACGCGGCCATGGTGGAAGAAACCTCGGCAGCAACGCACCGGCTGTCGGAACAGGCCAACGGGCTCTTCTCGCTGATCTCGCGCTTCAACATCGGCAGCGAGACGGGCGTGCGTCCCGCGCGGACTGCCGTCCCCGCAGCGCCTGCACCGCAACCGCGTGTCGCTGACGAGCGCGCGGTGCCGAAGGCATCTCCGGCCCGCCGCATGATGGGCAATATCGCCCGCGCCTTTTCCGGCTCCGGTGCGGCCGCGACAGCTGCCGTGGCCGTGGCGCCCTCCGGCGAGAACTGGGAAGAGTTCTAAGCCACGCGGGCTGCCTCAGCCGTCGTGATTGGATGCCGCATGGCCTGAAAGGGCCTGATGCCCGAGGACTGGAAAAAGTTCTCGGGCATCATTATTATGCAGGCCGATGAATGCTTTGCGCGATCGCGGCCTGCGCGCGCCTGCAAGAGGAACGGAGATCCGCATGACGAAACAGGCGGAGGCTTCCGCCCCGCTGGGATCGCGCCCGGAGGACGAGGCGGATCTGCCCCTTCAGCCCATGCCGAGACGGTTTCGCGGCCTGTCCGGCCGTCTGCTGTGGCTGACGGTGATCTTCGTCATGTTCGCCGAAGTTCTGATCTTCGTGCCCTCCATCTCGATCATGCGCAGCACATGGCTGCGCGACCGCCTCGACACCGCCGCGGCCGCCGGCATCGTGATCGACGGGCTGCAGCCTGCCGAACTGCCGCGCGAAGTGCAGGAGGATACGCTGCTTGCCACCGGCACGAAGGTTCTGGCGCTGCGCAAGGACGGTACCTCTCGCCTGCTGGCAGCCATCGACGTGCCGCCGCAGGTGGACGAGCAGTATGACCTTGCCCACGAATCCATGCTCGAGGCGATGCACAATGCGCTCGACACCCTGCTGTTCGGGGGCGACAAGGTCATGCGCGTCTATGGTCCGATCGGCGAGACGAACATGATCATCGAGCTTGTCATGACCGACATGGCGCTGAGAAAGGCCATGCTTTCCTTCTCCAGGCTGATGTTCGGCATTTCGCTGCTGATCTCGCTCGTCACCGCGCTGCTGATCTATCTCGCCATCAACCGGATGATGATCGGGCCGATCCGGCGCCTGGCGCATGGCATGCAGGTCTTCTCCGAGCGCCCGGAAGACCCGGAGCGGATTTTCCGGCCTGCCCGTGCCAAGGGCGAGCTTGATGTGGCCGGACGCCATCTGGCCGCCATGCAGCGTCAGCTTCAGCGCACGCTGCGCCAGCAGAAGAACCTTGCCGATCTCGGCCTTGCCGTCTCCAAGATCAACCATGACATGCGCAACATCCTTGCCTCCGCGCAGCTGATGTCCGACCGCCTGGTCGATGTGGAGGATCCGATGGTGCGCAGCTTCGCCCCGAAGCTCCTGCGCACGATCGATCGCGCCGTCGGCTATACCAGCGAGGTGCTGGCCTACGGGCAGGCTTCGGAAGCCGCGCCGAAGCGCCGCCTGCTGCGGATGACGGATCTCTGTCAGGACGTGCGCGACATTCTCGCCATCGATCCGGAAGCGGGCATCGAATTCGTCGAGCAGATCGCGCCTGATCTGGAGGTGGATGCCGACAGCGAGCAGCTGTTCCGCGTGATCCACAATCTATGCCGCAATGCAATGCAGGCGCTGGTGCAGGCGGGCAAGACGGGGGATGACCAGCCGCGCCGCATCCTCCTCAGCGCCCAGCGGATCGGCAGCGTCGTCAGCATCACCATCGACGACAATGGTCCCGGCATGCCGCAGAAGGCGCGCGAAAACCTGTTCACGGCCTTCCGCGGCTCGGCCCGCTCCGGCGGAACGGGCCTCGGACTGGCGATCGCGCGCGAACTGGTGCTGGCGCATGGAGGCACGATTGCGCTGGTCGAAAAGCCCGGACCCGGCACGCAGTTTCGCATCGAAATTCCCGATCGTCCGGTGGCGATCGAGGAGTATCGGGTCAGGGCCTGAAATTTATCATTTAAAAACAAAGACTTGATCAGTTATTTCAATAAAATGACAGCCGCGCCGGCAAAATCGCTTGCAATCCAAAACGAACCGCTTTAGAGGATCGCCAACGCCGACGGACAGACACACAGTCAGTCGGTGAGGCAAGCACCCGTAGCTCAGCTGGATAGAGCACCAGACTACGAATCTGGGGGTCAGGAGTTCGAATCTCTTCGGGTGCGCCATTTCATCAATCATTGAAATTTCAATATTTGTCTTAGTCTGTTACGTCCAGGCCTTGCGTGTATTACGCCGCCAGGACCCATGCCTCCGGTAGACTCCCCCATAATGTCTGGCGAATGATGGTCGCGAGATGTGCGCTAATCTGATTATGCGGCGTGGCCGAGCTTAGAAGGCTTAATCCGAGCGTAGGCAGGCTGGGCAGGTTATGCTCGGCTGCATCCAGAACGCGCACGCTCGACGGCCGGCCGACGGGCGTGCGAAGCGCAATGCCGAGGCCCGCAGCGGTGGCAGCCCAGAGGCCCGCCAAGCTCGGACTGACAAAGGCGACGCGCCAGGCAATCCCCGCCTGGTCGAGATAGCCACACGCGAGGTTCCGTAAGATGCAGGGTGCTTCCAGTGCGGCTAGCGGAAGCGGCTCGCCCGCGTTCATCTGCCATAAAGGCTCCTCATCCGCAGGGCCGAGCCAGCAAAGCGGCAGGGTGGCGATTCTGTCGGCCCGCGTTGCCGTGCCGTCATCCCAGGCCAGCGCCAGATCAAGATGGCCGGCAGCAACCTTCTCCCGCAATTCGACATTGCGGCCGATGCGTCCCTCGATTCGAACCTTGGGATGGGCTCGGGCGAAGCGACCGAGCACCTGCGGCAGAACGGTCTCGCCAAAGTCCTCCTGGATGCCGAGACGCACCCAACCTTCCAGTTCCGGCCCATGGATAGCACTCACCGCTTCGTCATTGAGATTCAAAAGCCGCCGAGCATAGGACAGGAACACCTCGCCGCCCTCGGTCAGCGCAAGCCCGCGACCGGCTCTCTGCACCAGCTTCGTGCCGGTCTGGTCTTCAAGTTTCTTCAGTTGCGCGCTGACCGCAGAGGTGGACCGGCCGAGCCGATCGGCCGCCAGTGCAAAGGAGCCGGCCTCGATACCGGCCACAAAACTCCGCAATGCGTCCATGTCGAGATTGGTGAAACGCACGTATATCGTCCTAAAAATCAGGATGTTTAATCCTGAATAATCTGATTATCAGGATGATCGTGCCGCGGCATACTCCGTCTGTCAATCGTTTTCGACGGAGCACAGACATGCCATTCACCCGTATTTCAATGCTGGCGGGTAAATCCGCGGACTACCTCGCAGCCATTTCTGATAGTCTGGATCGCGCACTGGTCGATTGTTTCGAAGTGCCTGAGTGGGACCGGTTTGTCGCGATCCACCAGCACCAGCCGGGCGAACTCATCTTCGACCGGAGTTATCGCGGCGGCCCGCGCTCCGACGACTATGTCTTCTTCCACATCACGACCGGCAAAGCGCGCTCGGCGCAGACCAAGGCACGGTTTTACCGCAGGCTGGTCGACAATCTCGCGGTTTCTCCCGGTCTCCGGCCGGAGAATGTGATGGTCGCAATCGTCAATTCGACCTTCGAGGACTGGTCCTTTGCCTCCGGTATTTCCGCCGCAGCGCCTCTTAATGAGGAGCACGCGCGATGAGCAATATTTTCGATATGCGGGAGACCTGCCCCTCCGTCATGACCATCCTTCGCGCCGGCGAGGGGATTGCCGCCGCGCCCGAGGGGGTCTCAAGTGGCCCATTTCTCGTCCAGATGATCCTGTCGAGCCGCGCCGAGAGCGAGATGACGGCGATGCGCGCCTTTGTCCCGCCGGGCGTTGTCACACATTGGCATAGCCATCCGGGTGGCCAGATTCTCTTCGTTCTCGATGGCGTCGGTCTGGTCCAGCGCGAGGGCCGCGAGGCGACCCAGGTCCGCGCCGGCGACGCGGTCTGGTTTGCGCCGGACGAGCGCCATTGGCATGGGGCGACGCCTTCAAGCCCTTTCAGCTATCTCAGTGTCCAACCTGTGAAGAACGGCACGGCAGTGGCGTGGTTCGGCCCCGTCGATGAGGAAGGTTTTGCGCGATGATTGCCATGCAATACAGTTTCACCCTGCCGGCAGACTACGACATGACGGTCATCGATCGGCGGATCAGGGAAAAAGGGCCGCTACTCGACGGATTTGCGCGTCTGCGGTTCAAGGCCTATCTATCGGCCAGGAAGCAAGACAACGGCTTCTCAAGCACCGAAAACCTCTATGCGCCCTTCTATCTCTGGGACGAGCCGGAGGGGATCGAGAGTTTTCTGACCAGTCCTGGCTTTGCAGCGTTGACGCGCGATTTCGGCTGGCCGTCGGTGCAGGTCTGGCAGGTTTGGCAGACGCAGTTGACATCAAATCTTGGCACCGCCCGATATGCAATTCGGCGTCTTCAGCCAATCTCGCCCTATTCCAATCTTGCGGAAGAGCGTGAAAAGGCCATTGCGACGGCGGAATCGAACATGAAGGCAGGCGCGCTTGCAACGGTCTGCGCGTTTGATCCGACAGCGTGGCGGCGGATGGAGTTCAGCCTTTGGAAAGCCGTTCCCGATGCCGTCGAAAGCGGCCAGACCTACGCGGTCGGTCACGTATCGCGATGAGGCATGCCGTGATTGGAGTGCGGTTCGGATTTCTGCGGCAGTGGCGCGGCGCACCTAAAGGAGGGCCATAGCGTAGACGTAATTCTCATCATCGCCTGTCGCAGCGCGCCCCTTCCTTCCTTTGACATTGTGACTGTTGACCAGCGCACAAGAGTCATTGTTGTTTTTGACATGTCGTGCTGCGCCGCAGCATAAATGTCAGAAAGCCGCGACGCCAGGCGTCACGGCTTCATTCCTTTGGTCATCTGTCCGCCGGTTCAGACGGTGCGGTAGCCGCGGTCGAAGTAGACGAGTGCATCTCCGTCCCCACGGCTGCGAATCGTATCCACCTCGCAAAACAGAACGTCATGGGTGCTGCCATCCGCCACCGAGCGGATGCGGCAATCGAAGGAGGCGAGGGCATCGTCTAGCCGCGGGCAGCCGGTTGCGCCGACCGACCAGGAGGCTGCGGCAAAGCGTTCCTCCACCGGGGTCTTTCCGCCGAACAGACGGCTTACCTCGACATGATCCGCCGACAGAACGTTGACCGAGACCACCTGATTGGCGCTGACCGCGCGATAGGCGGAAGAGCCGCGGTTGAGGCAGACGATCAGGGTCGGCGGGTCGTCGGAGACGCTGCAGACGGCGGTGGCGGCAAAGCCGGCCCGGCCGCCCGGGCCATCCGTGGTGACGATCGTCACGGCGGCGGCCATCCGCGCCATGGCATTGCGATAGGCAAGCCGGCGGTCCTCGTCTGTGGTGGAAATCGGGGCGGGGGCAGCGGACATGCGAGAACTCCAGAAAGGTTGCAGCAATTCCTGCAGGGAACGCGGAGCGGTGTTGCGTCCGGAATTGCGGTGGCAGAGGCAGATAAAGCATTTCAGGCAGTTGCGGGCAAAATCTGCCCGGCGTGGCATTCTACGATCCAGGTGCGTGCCGGTTCAGCAGCACGTCACGAATGTCTGTCTGCGGGTCCCGGATCATGCGCGGCTTAGCCCGGCTCGCCAGCCGGTACCAGAAAATCAAGGATCCTCTGGTTGAAGGCCTGCGGGAAGACGACGTTGACGGCATGGGCGCCGCTTTCCATGAGAGAGAGCGTGGCGTTCGGCAATCCCTCCACCAGTCTGAGTGAACGCGGGTAGGGCACCAGAAGATCGTCCCGCGTGGCAATCACCAGCGTTCTCGCCGCAATCTCGGAGAGACGCGCATCCACGTCGAAGGCGCGCAAGGCCGCGATGCGGCGGGTCACATTCTCCTTGCCCTGGAAATGTGCGACACCATGCGCGTCATCGGCGGCGAGACGCTCGGCATTCTCGCTCATCCACCAGCCGGGATAGAGAAACAGCGGCTGCGCTTTCACGAAGGCTTCGACGCCGGAGCGGTTCAGCAGTTCGAGGCGCACGTCGAAGCAGCGGCCGGAATGGGGATCGGCCTTGCTCCAGGCATTGACGAGGATCAGCCTGTCTATCAGGTCCGGCCGGCGCAGCGCGAGGTCAAGCCCGATCAGGCCGCCCAGCGCATGGCCCATGAGATGGAATTTCTGGAGATTCAGAGACTCGACGATTTCCAGCACGTCGTCCGCCATGGCGGCAATGCCGCCCTCTTCCGGAACCGTCCCGCCGGTGCGGCCGCAGCCGCGATGATCATAGGTGATGACGCGGAATTTTTCCGCAAGCGCTGCGATCTGCGGTGTCCAGTAGGCGCCGGAGCCGCCAAGCCCGGAGGAGAGCAGGATGGTGGGAGCGTCTGGCGCGGTCAGGCCGTGGATATCGTAATGCATGGAGTGCTCTGGTTGATGTTGACGTCGTGCCCCCCTCTGCCCGACAGGGCCGAGGGGGTGCCACACATGCAGACGGTTACTTCCCGATATGCGCCACGGTCGCAATCTCCACCAGTGCGTCCGGCTTCACCAGACCGCAGAGCACGCAGTAGCGGGCCGGCTTGTCGCCCGGGAAATATTCCGCATAGACCTTGTTGATCGCCTGGTAGTTCGACCAGTCGGTCAGGAAGATGTGGTTCATGGTCACGTCTTCCATCGTGCCGCCGGCGGTTTCGATGACCGACTTGATGGTTTCCAGCACGTGGCGGGTCTGGGCGGCGGCGTCGCCGACATGCACCACGTCATTGTTCTTGTCGAAGGGAAGGGTCCCGGACACATAGAGCACGCCATTGGCAAGGGTGCCGGGCGAATAGGGGGCGATCGGCTTCTGCGTGCCTTCCGGAACGACGATGGTCTTCGGCATTCTCACTCTCTCCGTTGTTGGTTGTGGCTGTTCATTCGGCGGCGTCGGCAGGGGCTGCCTGGCCGATCGCGCCGCAGAAATCGTTGACGGTGGAAACCCAGCCGAAGAATTTTTCGACATTGTAGACCGTCGCCTGCTGGATGAAATCCGGCCCCAGATGATGGGTCGCGTCCTCCAGCATCACTCCGAAATATTCGAGGTGGAAGGCGTCGCGCAGCGAGCTTTCCACGCAGACATTGGTGGCAATGCCGACGAAGACGAGGTTGCGGATACCGCGGGCACGCAGCACGCTGTCCATGTTGGTGTTGAAAAAGCCGGAATAGCGCGTCTTCGGCACCAGGATGTCACCGGGCTTCGGCTGCAGCGCATCGACGATCGCATAATCCCAGGTGCCCTTGGCGAGCAGCTTGCCCTGCAGTTCCGGTCGCTTGCGCATCGTCTTCAGCGCATTCGACTTGTGCCAGTTCGGCGAGCCGGGGCCGCCGGCCTCGACATAATCCGGGTCCCAGCCGTTCTGGAAATAGACGACGAGCACGCCGGCCGCGCGTGCAGCATCCAGCGTCCTGCCGATATTCGCAATGGTGCCCTTGGCGCCGGAAATGTCGAAGCCGGCGAGATCGACATAACCGCCTTCGGTCGAGTAGGCGTTCTGCATGTCGACCACGACGACGGCCGTTTCCGAGGGCTTGAGTGTGATCGGCTCCGGGCGCGCCGGCAGTGTCACGCTTTTTGTCCGTTCCGGACGGGGCTGGTAGCCCGCAACAACGGTGTCGCTCATTCCGCGGCCTCCAGCATCTGGTTGATGTGGGCACGGCTCTTCATCAGCGGCTGCACGTATCGGCCGAACTTCTCGATGCCTTCGAGGAAATCGTCGAAGGTCAGCATCACACCGCCGGTGCCGGGCACTTCGCTCATCTCGTCGAGCATCGCCGCCACCTCCGCATAGGAGCCGATCAGGGTGCCCATGTTGATGTTGACGGCCGAGACGGGGTTCGACATGTGGCGGACATTGGTGTCGGAACCGGATTTGGTGTCGGCGGCACTCTGCAGGCCGAGCCACTTGATGGCTTCCTCGTCGGCGCCGGCCTTGTAATGCTCCCACTTGGCAAAGGCCGCTTCCGTCGTTTCCTCGGCAATCACCATGGTCAGCACGAAGGAGCGCACGTCACGGCCGCTCTTTTCGGTGGCGGCCAACAGGCGCTCATTGGTCGGCGCAAAGGCCTTCGGCGTGTTGACGCCGACGCCGAAGCAGAAGCTGTAATCAGCAAACTGAGCCGAGAAGGCCATGCCGGAATTGGAAGAGCCGGCGCAGATCAGCTTCACATCCCCTTGCGGGACGGGCTTCATGCGGCAATCGTCCATCTGGAAATACTTGCCCTTCAGGTCCGACTGGCCGGTGGTCAGCAGGTCCTTCAGCACGGTCGTATATTCGGTGAGGTATTCGTAGCGATCGGCGAAATAGTCATCGCCCGGCCACAGGCCCATCTGGCTGTATTCCGGCCGCTGCCAGCCGGTGACGAGGTTGACGCCGAAGCGGCCGCCGGAGATCGAATCGATGGTGGTGGCCATGCGCGCGACGATGGCCGGCGGCATCACGAGGGTGGCGGCGGTGCCGAACAGCTTGATCTTCGAGGTGACCGCGGCAAGCCCTGCCATCAGCGTGAAGCTTTCGAGATTGTAGTCCCAGAATTCCGTCTTGCCGCCAAAGCCGCGCAGCTTGATCATCGACAGCGCGAAATCGAAGCCATACTGCTCGGCCTTCAGCGTGATCGCCTTGTTGAGTTCGAAGCTCGGCTTGTATTGCGGGGCATTTTCCGACAGCAGCCAGCCATTGTTGCCGATCGGAATGAAGACGCCAATTTCCATCGTGTTGCTCCCTCTGTGGTGGGGCTGACGCCCCGTTGTGCCAGAAGAAATGCAATCACCGTGCCATCTTGATAAACGTCAATTCAATCAATGACTTGAAGAAATGGAGCGGAAAAAATTTATCAAAAGGTCAAAAATTTACCGGACGATCAATAAATTTTGGGCGTCATGCCTGCGCCGTAAGCGCCGATCTGGCGCATTTTTGATCTTTGTCAGTCTGAGGTGAAAATTTGTGCGCGCATTTCTGCGAGCGTCTGGCATCCATCAGCCGCAACGGGCTTGCAGCTTGGCAAGGCTCAAGACCTCGATGTGCCGGTTGGCGGTGATGGTGATGATGCCGTCTTTCTTCAACCGCGAGAACTGGCGCGAAACGGTTTCGATGGTGAGGCCGAGATAATCGGCCATGTCGAGGCGCGACATCGGCAGGTCGAAGATCCGTCGCTCGCCGGCGGCTTCCGGATCGAGATGGCTGGCGATCAGCAGCAGCAGGCTTGCCACCTTCTCCGCCGCCGTCTTGCGGCCGAGTGTCACCATCCAGTCGCGCGCCTCGTCCAGTTCGCGCAGAGACTGATCCATCAGCCGCTTGCGCAGCGCCGGATTGCGTTCGATCAGCCGCTCCAGCGTGGCGCGCGGCACGCGGCAGACCTCCACGTCCGAGGCGGCCTCCGCCGTCATCGGGCTCTCGCCGGCATAGAGCCGGCCGACGAGATCGGGCGCGAACTGCAGCCCGACGATCTGCTGGCGCCCGTCCTCCAGCGTCTTGGACAGTTTCACCACGCCGCGCATGAGATTGTCATAGGCTTCTACACGCGTGCTTTCGCCCACCAGTTCCTCGCCGGAGGGGTGTTCGATCTGGCGCGTATGGCGCGACAGCAGCGTCAGTTCGTCGGGGTTCAGGGCCCCGCACATGCCCTTGTGGCGCACCTCGCAGGATTTGCAGAGGCTTGGAATGTCGCAGCTGTGAATGTCGTGGCGGCTGATGTCCATGGCGTCTCACCTTCCTGACCGTCTCTGTGCCGGACTTCCGCAATGGCAAAATTGATCTTGATCAAGGTCGCCCCGAAATTCCCTTCCTAGTTTGGGCTGGAAAGGAAGATGCCATGCAGCCAGAACTTCTCCGCCGGTATTCGGCGCCCGTACCGCGCTATACGAGCTATCCCACCGCGCCGCATTTTCACGATGGCGTCGATGCCGAAACCTATGCCGGGTGGTTGTCGGGTGAAGAGGACGACACGCCGCTGTCGCTCTATCTGCACATTCCCTTCTGTGATCGCCTTTGCTGGTATTGCGGCTGTCACACCAAGCAGGTGCGACGCTACGAGCCCGTCGCGGCCTATGTGGATGCGCTGATTGCGGAGATCGCGCTCGTCGCGCACTGCCTGCCGCGTCGCCGCACCGTCGGCACCATCCATTTCGGCGGCGGATCTCCGACGATCCTGTCGACCGAGGACCTTAGCCGGCTGCGCCAGGTGCTGGAGCGACATTTCGATCTGGAGAGCACGCTGGAGGTCAGCGTCGAGATCGATCCGGGCTATGTCGACGCGGTCAAGCTGGCGGCCTGGCGCGATTTCGGCATGACGCGGGCAAGCGTCGGCGTGCAGGATTTCGATTCTGTCGTGCAGACGGCGATCAACCGTCCGCAAAGCTTCCGCCAGACCGAACGGGTCGTCAGCCTGCTGAGGGAGCTCGGTATTGGCGGCATCAATCTGGATGTCGTCTACGGCCTGCCGCACCAGACGCGGGCCAGCCTGGCCAAGACGCTCGACATGGCGCTGTCCATGGAACCTGATCGCTTCGCCATCTTCGGCTATGCGCATGTGCCGTGGATGAAGAAGCACCAGACACTGATCGACGAGAAGGCGCTGGCCGGCATCGAGGAGCGCTTCCAGATGGTACGCCTGATTGGCGAACGGCTGCAGGGGGCCGGTTATCTTGCCGTCGGGATCGACCACTTCGCACGCCCCGGCGACAGTCTGGCGCTGGCGCAGGAGAAGGGCGCGGTCAAGCGCAACTTCCAGGGCTATACGACGGATCGCGCGCCCGCCCTCATCGGCCTCGGCGCCTCGGCCATCGGCCGCGTGGATGGCGGCTATGTGCAGAACATCGTCGCCACCAACGAATATATGCGCCATGTGCATGAGGGGCGCCTGCCGGTGGCGCGTGGCTTTGGCCTCAGCGATATCGACCGCGTCGTGGGCGATGCCATCGAGGCGCTGATGTGCTCCTATCGTTTTTCGGTGCACGACCTCAAGCAGCGTCATGGTCCGGTGGCCGAACATATACAGGCTGAAGCCGCCCGCATTCACCAGCAGGACACCGATGGCTTTACCGCCTTCGACGGGGACCGCTTCGACGTGCTGCCCGAAGGCCAGATGTTCGTGCGCACCATTGCCGCGCGCTTCGATGAATATTTCGGGCGCGGCACGGCACGGCATTCCGTGGCGGTCTGAGGCGGGCTACCGTCTCAGGACTCGCGTCGGCCCCAGGCCATGAAGGCCGGATTGGCAAAATCCGCCATATCCGGCCGCTGGCGTTTCCCATAGGCCAGCGGTGTTCCGTCGATTTCCAGCGTCATGCCGCCGGCGGCCCGCAGCACGGCGTCACCCGCCGCCGTATCCCATTCCATGGTGCGGCCGAAGCGTGGATAGACGTCCGCCAGCCCTTCCGCCAGCAATCCGAATTTCAGGGAGGAGCCGATATTGCGGCATTCGGCGACGCCCAGCTGTTGCAGGCAGGCGGCTGTTTCCGGATCCTGATGGGAGCGGCTGGCGAGTGCCACCGGCGGCGTCGCAACCGGCCGGACGGTAATCGGCTGACGCATCAGCGGCCTCAGTGCGTCATCCTGCGTCAGCTTGTAAGCGCCGGTCGCATCGCCGAGATAGGTGAGGCCAAGCGCTGGCGCATGGACAACGCCGGCCACCGGCACGCCGTTCTCGACAAGGGCGATGTTGACGGTGAACTCGCCGTTGCGGCTGATGAATTCGCGCGTGCCGTCGAGCGGATCAATCAGCAGGAAGCGCCCGCCCGACACATCCGGCACGCGACCCGCCGCCACCTGCTCCTCCGCGACGACTGGGATATCCGGCAGATCGCGGGAGAGCAGTGCGAGGATGGTGTCCTCGGCGCGAATATCGGCTTCCGTCACCGGGGTGGCATCCGGCTTGGTCTCCACTGCGCAGCCGCGCGCGTAGACTTCCAGAATGACACGTCCGGCCGCATGAGCCGCTTCTTCGAAAATCGTCAGCATGGCATGTCCCTTATTCCGGTTCCCTGATGCGGTATTGCGGCGGAAAAAGCAAATGCACCGGCTTGCGGGCGGAGCCATGCGGCGCAATATGGGCGCCGGCGCGTCATCTGCGGCTGAAGACCAGAGAAGGAAAAGTCATGCGCTGGAAACGGACGATGCAGTTGCTGGACGTGCATGCCGAGGGGGAAATCGGCAAGGTGGCGATTGGCGGCGTTCCGAACATTCCGGGCGCCTCGACCGCCGAACGCCTGGCATGGCTGAACAGCGATCCGAAGGGGCAGGAGTTGCGCCGCTTCCTGTGCCTTGAGCCGCGCGGCAATCCGATCGGTTCCGTCAATCTCCTCCTGCCACCGACGCATCCAGAGGCCGATGCAGCCTTCGTGATCCTGCAGCCGGATCAGGCGCATGCGAGTTCCGGCTCGAACTCCATCTGCGTGACGACGGCGCTTCTCGAATCCGGCATGGTGGAGATGCAGGAACCCGAGACCATCGTGACGCTGGAAACGGCGGCCGGTCTGGTGAAGGCTCGCGCGACCTGCCGGGACGGGCGCTGCGAGCGTGTCGAACTCACCATGGTGCCTTCCTTCATCGAGCAGCTCGACGTGGTGCTCGATACGCGCTGGGGTAAAGTGACGCTCGATCTCGCTTATGGTGGCGTCTTCTATGCCCTGGTCGATGTGCGTCAGATTGGACTTACGATAGAGAAGCGCAACGCCGCAGCCCTCGTGGCAGCCGGCATGGAGCTGAAGGCGCAGGTGAACGCCGCCTATCCTGTGGTGCATCCCACCATTCCGGCTGTCTCAGGCGTTGCTTACGTGATGTTCCGCGATATTGATCCTGACGGTGCCGTGCGCACCTGTACCACCATGTGGCCGGGCAGGGCCGATCGTTCGCCCTGCGGCACGGGCAATTCCGCCAATCTCGCCACGCTTCATGCGCGCGGCAAGGTGAAGGAGGGCGATGTCTTCACCTCACGCTCCATCATCGGGTCGGAGTTCCGTGTTGGTTTTTCAGGCCTTACGGAGATTGCCGGCCGCCCGGCGGTGATCCCGACCATCAGCGGACGCGGCTTCACCTTCGGCCAGCAGACGGTGGCGCTCGATCCCTTTGATCCTCTGGCCGCCGGTTTTGCCATGACCGATGTGTGGGGGCCGTCGGCCGGCGACATTCCCGGCTGACGGTTGTCGAGGCAGCTCAGATTTCGATCAGGCTGGAGGGAACGGCAACATCGCCCTCCTGCAGGACCAGCGTATCGATGCCGCCATTTTCTGTGACTGCCGGCGCCGGGTGTTGTTCGGGCAGCGTGACGCCCGCCTGCTGCAGTTCCTGCAGTTTCAGCGCACCGAAGGTATCACCGGTGGCGGCAGCCTGCGCATAGAGTCTGGCGGCGGCTTCGCGGTTGACCGGAATGCCTTCGCCGGTCTCGTACATCAGGCCGAGATTGATCATGGCGTCGGCATTGCCGCGCTTGGCGGCGAGATCATACCAGGCAATGGCCATCTGGTTGTCCTCGGCCACCAGTTCGCCCTCGTCATACATGGAGCCGATGTTGAAGGCAGCCGTGCTGTCGCCTGCGGCAGCCGCCGTTTCGAACCAGTGCAGCGCCTGCTTTCCGTCGCGCTCCGTGCCGATCCCGTCGCGATAGGCGACACCCAGATTATAGGCGGCGAGCGTGTTGCCGGCCTCGGCGGCCTGGCTATACATCTCGAATTCACGGTTGCTGTCGCCAAGCCGGCCAAGCAGCATGCCGAGATTGACCTTGGCTGCCGCATAATCGGCATTCGCCGCCGTCTCGTATGCGGCCATCGCCTGGTCGGCGGCATCGGTGCGGTTCAGCGCGCGGCCAAGCTGGAAGGCGAAGCGCGGGTTGCCGCTGGCTTCAAAGGCTACCTTGCATGCGGTCACCGCATCCGGTGCGATGCTGTCCAGGCCGACCGGCGCATAGGCCGGATTGCGGCTCTGGTCGTAGGGGCTGCCCGCCATCCGGTCGCACGCGTCCTGCATGGTTCCGGCCACCACCTGTTGCGCTCGTTCATGCGCATCCGGTGCCACGGTGAACGCCCCAAACGCCAGCACGGTGCCGGCGCAGAGGAAAGACATGCGACTGATCCTGGAAACGCGGCTTTTCATTGTTCTCTCCGGTCCTGATCTTAAGGATTGCTTAACGAACGCGGCATCGCCCAACCGGTTCCGCCCGCGCCTGGCGTTCACGACGAGATGATCGCACAGACCCCGCGGGCAGCCTGCCATGCGACGAAAAAGAGAGGGGCGCTCGGTTGTCGATCTTTGCTCTCAGATGCTATGGCGTCTTCCAACAACGAAACATCGGAACAGCGCTCATGAAGACCCTCAGCCTTCGCCGCCCGGACGACTGGCACCTGCACCTGCGCGATGGCGCGGTGCTGCAGTCGGTGATCGGTGATACCAGCCGGCATTTCGGGCGTGCCATCATCATGCCGAACCTCGTGCCGCCGGTGGTGACGACCGAGGATGCCCGTGCCTATCGCGAGCGGATCCTGGCGGCGGTTCCCGCAGGCGATCGCTTCGAGCCTCTGATGACGCTCTACCTTACAGAACACACAAACCCGGACGATGTGGAAGAGGGCAAGACGAGCGGCCTCATTACTGCGGTCAAGCTTTATCCGGCCGGCGCCACCACCAATTCGCATGGCGGCGTGCGCGATCTGGACAAGGCCATGCCGGTGCTGGAGCGCATGGCGAAGATCGGCCTGCCGCTCTGCGTGCATGGCGAGGTGACGACGCCGGAGGTGGATATCTTCGACCGCGAGGCTGTGTTCATCGAGGAGAAGCTGGAGGTCATCCGCCGCCGCCTGCCGGAGCTGAAAGTCACCATGGAACATGTGACGACCAAGGACGGCGTCGATTACATTCTGGCCGCCGACCGCAATCTGGCAGGGACGATCACCACCCACCACCTGATCATCAACCGCAACGCGATCCTCGTCGGCGGCATCCGGCCGCATTACTACTGCCTTCCGGTTGCCAAGCGCGAGCATCACCGGCAGGCGCTGCGCAAGGCGGCGACCTCTGGCGATCCGCGCTTCTTCCTCGGCACTGATTCCGCCCCGCATGTGGATCCGCTCAAGGAATGCGCCTGCGGCTGCGCCGGCATCTATACCTCGATCAACACCATGAGCTGCCTGGCGCATGTCTTCGAAGAAGAGCATGCGCTGGAAAAGCTGGAAGCCTTCGCCTCGCTGAACGGTCCGGCCTGGTACGGCCTGCCCGCCAATGAGGAGATCATGGTTCTGGAGCGGCAGGACGCGCCTGTTTCCTATCCGGCGAAGCGTGATACGCAGGCCGGTCCGATCACCGTGTTCGACCCGATGTTCCCGCTGCACTGGCAGGTCCGCTAGGCAATATTTCCGCCGCTGCGGCACGCCGTCGGAACCGAAGAGTGGAAGAAGTCTTTACACTTCGTCTATAAGAGGTGTGTGACTGAGCCGTTTGATCTGGGCGGGCATGATGCTTGATTACAAGACGCTGGTCATATCGCTGGGGGTATCGGCGCTGTGTCTGCTGCTCACCCTGTTCGGCACATGGTTCGCCAGACGGGGCGATGGCTTCCTGCTGAGCTGGGTCATCGGCATGGCTTTTCTCGTGCCGGGCATCTTTTCCTACAGCTACTATACGGAAAGTCCATCGGGCGCGCTGGGTGCGCTCTGCTTCGTGCTGGTTCTGATCGGCTTTGCCATTATCTATGCGGCCGCCTTCCAGTTCCGAACCGGGCGCTCGCCTGTGCCGCATGTGATGTCCATCGCGCCACCCGCCGTTTTGATGACGGCTCCCTTCATGCTGATCGGTTATGACGGGATCGGCTTCGTCGCCCTCAACATCTTTTCGGCCTTCATGTTGTTCGGGACGGCCGCCGAATATGCGAAGGCCCGGCGGGAATCGCCCGGCGCGCTGACCGGCATGGCCATTCTCTATGGAGCAACGGGGCTTTCTTTCGTGCTCTGTGCACTTGTTCTCATCCATGAGGGACAGTGGGTGCTCGGGCATGCCCCGACCAACTGGGCCGAGGACATCAATACCGGTCTCAGCATTGCCGGCATGACCGGGGTTGGCGCACTCTCGCTGATGGTCCATCAGGGACGGATCACCGCGCGTCATCGCCGCGAGGCCATGACCGATGCGCTGACGGGTCTCAACAACCGCCGAGCCCTGTTCGAGCGGCACGAGCGCGACACCTTCTCGCATGAAATGGCGGTGATCGTGTTCGACATCGACCGCTTCAAGACAGTCAACGATCAGTATGGCCATGCAGCGGGTGACCGGGTGATCTGTGCCCTGGCCGACGAGCTGAAGGATGCCGTTGGGGTCAGCACCGCGGCCCGGCTCGGCGGCGAGGAATTCGCCGCCGTGCTGATGACCGCGGCCCCGGGCTATGCCGAATGGCTCGCCGAACGCATCCGTCGCAATTTCGCCGAGCGCGACATGCAGGCGGCCGGCCTTTCCTTCCGCGTCACCGTCAGCGCCGGGATTGCCTATGGTCTTGCCGCCGGACGCAATTTCGACGGCATGCTGAGTGCGGCCGACAGCGCGCTCTACGAGGCCAAGCGCAACGGTCGCAACCGCACCATGGTGGCGGCGCCCGATGCGTCCCCGCCTGTGGCCACCCGCACCACCGCCTGAGCATAATCCGTCTGCCAGCCACAGCATGGAAAAATGCCGCCTCTGCCGCGTCAATTCCCCTGGTGGTTCTGGTCTCGCGAGGAGCTTGCTGCTATTGCCGCAGCAGACGACTGGAAGGAGACGCACATGGTCATGCTGACTTACCCCGACCGCCCCGTGATGGCGGAACTGATGGCACGGATGCTGTGGGAAATCGGGGCGGTGCACTTCCGGCCGCAGGAGCCTTACAAGCTTGCCTCCGGCATGGCGAGCCCGGTCTATATCGATTGCCGCAAGCTTTTGTCCTTCCCCCGCATCCGCTCCACCATCATCGATTTCGCCGCCTCTGTCGTGACGCGCGAGGCCGGCTTCGAAAAGTTCGATTGCGTGGCCGGCGGCGAAACGGCGGGCATTCCCTTTGCCGCGCTGCTGGCTGATCGCCTGGCGCTGCCGATGATCTATGTGCGCAAGAAGCCGAAGGGCCATGGTCGCGCCGCCCAGATCGAGGGTCATATGCCGGAGGGATCGCGCGTTCTCGTCATCGAGGACCTGACGACGGTCGGCGGCAGCATGTTTACCTTCATCGATGCGGTGCGTGCGGCAGGCGGCGTCATCGATCATGCCATCGCCCTGTTCTACTATGGCTTCTTCCCGGAAGCGGAAGCCCGCTTTGCCAATGGCAAGGTGAAGCTGCACTACATTGCCACCTGGCGCGAGGTGCTGGCCGTTGCCAAGGCGGACAGGCTGTTCGACGAGGCGACGCTTGCGGAAGTCGAAAGCTTCCTCGATGCGCCGCTCGCCTGGTCTGCCCGTCATGGCGGTGTCGGCGAATTGCCGGCCAGCTGAGGCTGGCCTTTTTCATCAGGCTGATTTAATCGATTGAAGACCGGTTCGGCTTTTGGAGGACGACAATGATCTTGTGCTGTGGAGAGGCCCTCATCGACATGCTGCCGCGTGAAACCACGCGCGGGGAAAACGGGTTTGCGCCCTATGCTGGCGGTGCCATCTTCAACACGGCGATTGCGCTCGGCCGCCTCGGCCAGCCAACCGGCTTCTTCACCGGCCTGTCCGATGACATGATGGGCGACATCCTGCGTGAGACGCTGAAGCAGAGCCATGTCGACTATCGCTTCTGCGCCACGGCCTCGCGTCCCACGACAATCGCCTTCGTCAAGCTGGTCAACGGCCAGGCAACCTATGCCTTCTATGATGAAGGCACCGCCGGCCGCATGCTTTCGCGGGAGGACCTGCCGGAGCTTGGACCGGAAATCGAGGCCATGCATTTCGGTGCGATCAGCCTGATCCCCGAACCCTGCGGCGAAACCTACGAGACGCTGATGGCGCGCGAATACCAGAGCCGCGTCATCTCCTTCGATCCGAACATCCGCCCCGGCTTCATCAAGGACCGTGAAAAGCATCACGGCCGTGTGGCCCGCATGGCCGCCATGTCCGACATCATCAAGTTCTCGGACGAGGACCTGGAATGGTTCGGCATGCACGGTGATCATGATACGCTGGCAGCCTATTGGTTGGGGCAGGGGGCAAAGCTCGTCGTCATCACCCGCGGCGCGGAAGGTGCTGTCGGCTATACGGCCGGCTTCAAGGTCGTGGTGCCCGCCGAGCGCGTCACGGTGGTGGATACGGTCGGTGCCGGCGATACCTTCGATGCGGGCATTCTCGCCTCGCTGAAGCGTCAGAACCTGCTGACCAAGCAGAAGGTCGCAGGCCTTTCCGAGCAGGCTGTGCGCGATGCGCTGGCGCTCGGTGCCAAGGCCGCCGCCGTCACCGTCTCGCGCGCCGGCGCCAATCCGCCCTTCGCGCACGAGATCGGCCTCTGAGCCGCAGATCTCCGCAGGATGCATCCACTGCCGGGGCAGGCTCTGTCCCGGCATTTTCTTTGGTGAAATGCCGGGCATCTGCAATAAATTTTTGCAGTTTGTCCGCAATGCGGAATGAGTACCGTTGATAATTCGGGCGCAAGAGCCATAATTTGGGCATCTTCCGAAAGGTCGCGCTCAGGCTGCGACCGCTTTTCCTGTTGGGACACATCATCATGTCGTCATCTGCTGCAAGGGCCGCAAAGCCCTTTCACACGTCCTTTGGTTTTCAGGTGCTGAGCGCCATGGTCATCGGTCTGGTGCTGGGCTATGTCGCGCGCCAGATCGGGCCGACCGATGCAGGCCCGAACTGGCTGGTGCAGACCCTCTCCACCGTCGGCTCCATCTTCGTGCAGTTGCTGCGCGCGCTGGTGCCACTGCTGATCTTCACCGCCATCGTCGCCAGCATCGCCAATCTGCGCGAGCTCAACAATGCCGCCCGCCTCGTCTGGCAGACGCTGCTGTGGTTTGCGATCACCGCACTGATTGCTGTCGTCATCGGCATTGCGCTCGGCCTTCTCATCCAGCCGGGGCTGAATACGGGGCTTGCCGCCACCGCTGCGGCCGCACCCTCCAGCACCGGCTCCTGGCTGGATTTCCTGAAGGGGCTCGTTCCCGCCAACCTGCTTGGCCTGCAGGCTTCCACCAAGATCAGCCAGAGTGGCGCCACCACGGCGCTCAACTTCAACGTCCTGCAGATTCTCGTGGTGTCGATTGCCGTTGGCATTGCCGCGCTGCAGGTGGGGGAGAAGGCAGAACCCTTCCTCGCCTTCAACCGCTCGCTGCTGGCCATCACCCGCAAGATCCTCTGGTGGATCATCCGGCTGACGCCGATCGGCACCATTGGCCTGCTCGGCAATGCGGTCGCCGTCTATGGCTGGGAGGCGCTCGCCTCGCTCGGCTGGTTCTCCGGCGCGATCTATATCGGCCTCGCCATCGTGCTCTTCGTCGTCTATCCGCTGCTGCTGCTGGCGCATGGTCTGAGCCCGGCCCGCTTCTTCGCCTCCGCCTGGCCGGCCATCCAGCTTGCCTTCGTCTCGCGTTCCTCGATCGGCACGCTGCCGCTGACGGAGCAGGTCACGGAGCGCAATCTCGGCGTGCCGCGCGAATATGCGGCCTTTGCCGTGCCGCTCGGCGCCACCACGAAGATGGATGGCTGTGCGGCGATCTATCCGGCCATCTCGGCAATCTTCGTGGCGCAGTTCTATGGCGTGCCGCTAGGCGTGCAGGAATATTTCCTGATCGTCTTCGTCTCGGTCATTGGCTCGGCCGCCACAGCCGGCCTGACGGGGGCAACCGTGATGCTGACGCTGACGCTCTCCACGCTTGGCCTGCCGCTGCAGGGCGTCGGCCTGCTGCTTGCCGTCGATCCGATCCTCGACATGGGCCGCACGGCCGTCAACGTCGCCGGTCAGGCGCTGGTGCCGACGCTGGTCGCCAAGCGCCAGGGTATTCTCGATCAGGCCGCCTATGATCGCGAGGAAGGGATCGACGCGCTGGATCCCGTCTTGGCGCCAGCCGAATAGGTGCGCCCACAGCGGCGGATGCGACCCCGTCACCGAAGGTGGTGCGGGGCCGCTTCTGCCGAATGGTGGTTGTCAGACCACACCGCCATTGGCGTGAATGGTCTGGCCATTGATCCAGGCTCCTTCGGGCCCGGCGAGGAAAGCCACGACAAAAGCAATCTCCCCGGGCGTTCCAATGCGCTCAAGCGGCGCCAGCCGAGCAAAGGCCTCGATCGCCTCCGGGCTCTTGTCGGTGAGAAACAGGTCGGTGGCCGTCGCGCCCGGCGCCACCGCGTTGACCGTGATGTTGCGTCCCCGCAATTCCTTGGCAAGCACCGAGGTCATTGTCTCGACGGCGGATTTGGTGGCGGCATAGATGCTGTAGTTCGGCGAGGCCATCGTCGCGACCGAGCTGGAAATGCTGATGATGCGTCCGCCGCTGCGTAGCCGTCGCGCGGCTTCGCGCAAACCCCGGAACGTGCCGGTGAGGTTGACGGCAATCTGCCGGTCGAACTCCGCGTCGGTAATGTCGACCATCGGCTTGCGGATCATGATGCCGGCATTGTTGACGAGCACGTCGACGCCGCCGAACCGGTCTTCGCTGTGGTCGAACCTCCGGGCAAAGGCATCCTCAGATGCGATATCCGCCTCAATGGACAGGGCGTTGCCGCCTGTCTCCTGAATGGATCGGACAGTTTCGTCGCAGGCGGTGATATCGCTCGCAACGATCGCAAAGCCCGATTGCGCCAGACGCCGCGCGATGGCCGCGCCGATACCTGTTGCTGCTCCCGTGACCAGCGCCACCGATTGTCCGCTCATTCTGCCTGCTCCCCATTTCTGCAGGGAAAACCAGAACGCCCGTGCCAGGTGGCACGGGCGCATGACTGTCGGTCACCGTCTTGCTGCCGGCTCAGGCCGAGGCGCGTAGTGCCTTGACCAGCCCTGCGGTCGAGGCATCCTGCCCATCGGTGCCGGTCTTGCCCTGCACCACCGGCAGAAGGCCGGTCGCCAGTTCCTTGCCCAGCTCCACGCCCCACTGGTCGAAGGAGTTGATGCGGAACAGCACGCCTTCCACGAAGACGCGGTGCTCATAAAGGGCGATCAGGCGGCCCAGCGCGAACGGCGTCAGCTGGTCGTAGACGAAGGTCAGCGACGGACGGTTGCCGGTAAAGACACGGTGCGGCGCGATATGGTCGGCCTTGGCCTCGTCCATGCCCGATTTCAGAAGCTGCGCCTTGGCTTCCTCCAGCGTGCGACCCTTCATCAGAGCTGCCGACTGGGCGAGGCAATTGGCGATCAGCAGTTCGTGCTGGTGGCGCAGATGCGGTTCGAAGCCCTTGGCCGCCACCATGAATTCCGCCGGGATGACGCTCGTGCCCTGGTGGATCAGCTGGTAGAAAGCGTGCTGGCCGTTGGTGCCGGGCTCGCCCCAGACCACCGGGCCGGACTGCCCCTCGACCGGCGTGCCGTCGATGGTGACCCCCTTGCCGTTCGATTCCATGTCGAGCTGCTGCAGATAGGCCGGGAAGCGCGACAGGCGCTGGTCATAGGGCAGGATGGCGCGCGAGGGATAGTTCAGCACGTTGCGGTGATAATAGCCGAGAAGGCCGAGCAGCGCCGGCAGGTTCTGGCGCACCGGCGCCTCGCGGAAATGCGTGTCCATGGCATGGGCGCCGGCGAGGAAATCCTCGAAATTCTTCGGGCCGATCGCCAGCATCAGCGGCAGGCCGATGGCCGACCAGATGGAATAGCGGCCGCCAACCCAATCCCAGAAACCGAAAATCCGGTCGCTGTCGATGCCGAAGGCGGCGACCTTGTCGAGCGCGGTGGACACGGCGGCGAAGTGATGCTTCACGGCGCTTTCGCCAAGCGCATCGGCAATGAAGGCGCGGGCGGAGGCCGCATTCGTCATCGTTTCGATGGTGGTGAACGTCTTGGAGGCGACGATGAACAGCGTGGTTTCCGCATCGAGCAGCTTCAGCGTATCGGCAATATGGGCGCCATCGACATTGGAGACGAAATGCGCGCGCGGGCCGTCATGGAAGGGCGCAAGTGCCAGCGTTGCCATGACCGGGCCGAGATCCGAACCGCCGATACCGATGTTGACGACATCCGTGATCGCCTTGCCGGTCGCCCCTTTCAGCGCGCCGGAGCGGATACCGTCCGCAAATGCGCCCATGGCGGCAAGCACCGCGTTCACATCCGGCATCACGTCCTTGCCGTCGACCAGCACCGGCGTGTTGGAGCGGTTGCGCAGCGCGGTGTGCAGCACGGCGCGGTTTTCGGTGAAGTTGATCGCCTTGCCGGAGAACATCTCCTCGCGCTTTGCCGCAACGCCGCCCTCGATGAAAAGGCTTTCGAGCAGGGCCATGATCTCCGCGTTCACGGCGCATTTCGAATAGTCCATCAGCAGGTCGTCAAACCGGGCGCTGAATGTGTCGAAGCGGGCGCTGTCGGCGGCAAAGGCGGCGCGGATATCCGTCGCATGGGTGGCGGCGGCGGTGGATTTCAGCTGTTCGACGATCGCCTGCATGGCACTCCTCAAGGGTCATCAGTGGGTGAGAGGAACCTATTCGCTTTCCATGTCAAATCAAGCACGGCAAGGGCAAAGACGGTTCTCTTTACTGCCCGACGGCCGTTTGCAGCGTGCCGCCCAGGCTCTGGCCAAAGCGATCCACCTGTTCGGTATAGGTGCGGCGCGTGCGCGGATCGAAAACGGCAATCGGAGCGCTGACGGCAACGCTTGCCGCACTGCCCACCGTCTGCGCCGTGCCGACCGCCAGCGCGCCGATGCTTTCGCCGAGCCCGACCGGCGAATCCGTCACCGTCTGGCCGGCGATCAGCCGGTTGCCGATCAGGCGCACCACCTCCGGGCTTTCGGCGAACTTGCCGTGGTTCAGCGCATCACCGCCCTGTAGGGCCGTCAGATCCAGCACGGTGATGCCGGCTTTCTCGAAGGCGGAACGGTAGGGTTCCACACGCGGATCCACCTGGCCGAGGCGATCGACATTGCCGGAAATACGGCGCGAGAGATTGAGCGCCCGGTCATCCTGAGAGACGAACAGCGTGAAGGCCGGACGCGGATGGCCGATTTCCGCCATCTGCTGACCGAACACGTCGACGTCGAGATCGGGGGAGGCGAGGATCACGTTGCGGATCTTGGGGGTGACGCGGCCATCGCGGATTGCCATCTGTCGCAGCGCCTCTACCGTCAGCCACGACCCCATGGAATGGGCCATCACGGTGATGTCCCGCACGCGCGCATCCTTGGAGAGGTCGCGCAGCAGGTCTTCCAGCGCGTGGCGGGAATAGTTGGTGCTTTCCTTGTCATAATTGTAGGCAAAGACGCTGCCCCGCGAAGGCCAGGTGAACAGCACCGGCGCCACATCCGCGCCGCTGTCATGCACGATCTGCGCAAAGCGATAGACAGCATCCTCATACTGGTTGTTGAAGCCATGCACGAAGACCAGAACGCGGCCGCTCGGCGGCAGCTGCCGCCTCAGCCAGGCGCGCGCCTCGCCGCGATTGTAGGGCTCCACCTTGGTGGTGGCGAAATCCTTCATCGGATCAGGCGGCAGACGGCGCGGCCATTGCACCTGGCCGATCTTGCGGCTCTTGTCCGGCGGAATGGAGACGGTGATTGCCGTCACCTCCGGCTTCTGTCCCCGCTCGCCGGAATAGAGCATGCCGGGCACATCCGATTCCTTGCGGGTGGTGGCGACCAGCACATTGACCTTGGAGGTGGCCGGGTTTTCGACCGCAATCGGCACCAGCACGCCTTCCGCACGGCTGGCGCAGCCGGACAGAAGCGTGAGCAGGCCAAGCAGGGCGATCGCGGACAGGGAGGTGGGCTTGGACAAGGCGGACACCGGGGCTTGAGGACGGGGCGTCCGGCCGGGCCAGACAATCGCAGTTCTTTCTAGGGCGCGCGACCGGATCCGTCCATCCGGCCGCCATCACGTTTCGTGACGATAACATGGATTCGTCACTTCGTGCGCAGTTCGCGCCGGAGGATCTTGCCGACCGGTGATTTTGGCAGTTCGGTGCGAAACTCGATGTGCCTCGGCCGCTTGTAGTTGGTCAGGTTCTCGGCGCAATGGGCCTTGAGCGCCGTCTCCGTCAGCGCCGGATCCTTCTTCACCACGAAGAGCTTGACCGCCTCGCCTGAATTCTCGTCCGGTACGCCGATGGCCGCGCATTCCAGCACGCCGGGATGCATGGCGGCCACTTCCTCCACCTCGTTCGGATAGACGTTGAAGCCGGAGACCAGGATCATGTCCTTCTTGCGGTCGACGATCTTGATAAAGCCGCGCGCATCCATGTAGCCCATGTCGCCGGAGCGGAAATAGCCGTCCGCGGTCATCGCCTTCGCCGTCTCGTCCGGGCGGTTCCAGTAGCCAGCCATCACCTGCGGGCCACGGATGCAGATCTCGCCCACTTCGCCATGGGTAAGGATCGTGCCGTCCTCATCGCGAATCGTCACCTCGGTGGAGGAGACGGGCAGGCCGATGGTGCCAGTGAAGTCTGTAACGTCCACGCGATTTGCCGTTGCCACCGGTGAGGTTTCCGAAAGGCCGTAACCTTCGGTGATTGCGCAGCCGGTCATCTCGTACCAGCGCTCCGCCACCGGCCTCTGCACTGCCATGCCGCCGCCAAACACCAGGATCAGCGAGGAGTGATCGAGCTTGCGGAACTGCTCGTTGTTCATCAGCGCATTGAACAGCGTGTTCAGTCCTGGAAAGATGTGGATGCGATGCTTCTCGATCTCCTTCACCAGCGCCGGCAGATCGCGCGGATTGGCAATCAGCACGTTGTGGCTGCCGGTGGCAATGCCCATCAGCGAATTCACCGTCAGCGCGAAGATGTGATAAAGCGGCAGGGCGCAGAGAAAGTTCAGCACGTCCGGCCGCTTCTGGCGCAGAAAGGCGCTGTCCAGCCAGTAGCTCATCTGGTCCTTGTTGCAGAGCAGATTGCGGTGCGTCAGCATCGCGCCCTTGGAAATGCCCGTGGTGCCGCCGGTATATTGGAGGAAGGCAAGGTCATCGAGGCCCATGTCGACCGGTGTCAGCGTGCCTCGCGCGCCGGCCGAGAGAACCTGGCGGAAGGAGAGGGCGGACGGAATGGACCAGGCCGGCACCAGCTTCTTGATACGGCGGACCACCAGATTGACGATATGGCCCTTGAGGCCCAGCATGTCGCCCATGGTGGTGACGATGACATGGCGCACCGGCGTGCGTGCCACCACCTGCTGCACGGTGTGGGCGAAGTTTTCCAGCACGAAGATCGCCCGCGCCCCGGAATCGTTCAGCTGATGCTCCAGCTCGCGCGGCGTGTAGAGCGGGTTGACGTTGACCACCACGAGGCCAGCCCGCAAGATGCCATAGACGGTGACGGGGTTCTGGAGGATGTTCGGCATCATCACCGCCACCCGGTCGCCCTTGGAAAGCCCCATGCCCTGCAGCCAGACGGCCACCTGGCGGCTGGCCTCCTCCAGATCCCGGAAGGTCATTTCCCTGCCCATGCTGGAAAAGGCAACGCGCTCGGCATAGCGCAGGCAGCTTTCCTCGAACAGATGGCCGAGCGAGCGATGCGCAAGGGGAGGCAGGTCGGCCGGCACCGTGGGGGGATAGGATGCAAGCCAGATGCGATCGGCCGCCTGTTTCGTCGGTGCATGAGACATGTGAGTCATGGCGGCCTTTTCTCCTCCGTTTGACGAGTCTCACGCCCGGCCTCCACTCCGGACATGCGACCCCTTCCTGACCATGCAGGCGATCCTACACCAGCTGACGGAAAAAGCTAAATAACTTTGACGTAAACGTCAATATTGTGGAAGTGTCTCGATCCGGCCCGCATCTTCTCCTTGGGCTGGAACATGTTGGCCGCGAAGCGCGTTCGGTCCTTATCCACAGCCAAACGAGAGGAGGCACATCATGTTGCATCAGGAACCGAAGGCCGGACAGGACCCTTACGTGAAGGACAGCTACGCGCTGATCGCCAGCGACAAGGTGGAAGGTACGCGCGTCTATGGCGCCGACGGCAAGCGCATCGGCAGCATCGAGCGCGTGATTCTGGAAAAGCGCGGCGGCAGGGTGGCTTATGCCGTGCTGAGCTTCGGCGGCTTCCTGGGGATCGGCGACGATTACTACCCGCTGCCCTGGGAAAAGCTGCGCTATGACGAGGAACTCGACGGCTACCGTATCGACCTGACCAAGGACCAGATCACCGCCGCCCCGCGTTTCGACAACCTCGACGACGACCGCTTCTATCGCAACAACGATCGCACGGTCTACGACTACTACGGCGTGCCGCCCTACTGGATGTAAGCCGCACTGCAGTCCACCTCGCGAACCCCGTCTCTGCCATCAGAGGCGGGGTTTTTCATGCGCGGGAGATAGATAACTGATGCACGAAAATTTCGGGCAATCAATCGAGAGATAGTGAGAATGGTGCCGCTTACGTGACTCGAACACGTGACCCCATCATTACGAATGATGTGCTCTACCGACTGAGCTAAAGCGGCCTGCGCGCCTCTGTCCAGCACTGGACCGGCGGTGTGGGGCGGCTGATACAGGCAAAGCGGAGAGATTTCAAGTGTGGATTTTCGCTTCTTTTCCATCTTGCGGCATGATTTGCCATCAGCCCGCCTTGTATGGCCTTACAAGCAGGGCTTTGCGGTGGCGCTTGCGGATCGTCGGGCGAGCGTTTACCGAGGAGCGGTACGGGTTCGGATGGAAGCAAAGGGCAGGCAGTGAGCGGTTTGGAAACGGCAATCAGGAATGCGCTGGCGCGGAGCGACCGCGGCGACGCCGATCTCCGCGCTCGCATCTACCAGTCGGCCCGGCAGGCGCTGGAGGCGGGACTGCGCAAGCAGGAGGTCACTGATGACGCCGTGATCGACGCCGAACGCCGGCGGCTGGAGGCGAAGATCCGCGAGATCGAGGCGGAAGAACGTGCCCGCGTGCCGGATGACGCGCCGGATCTCCTGGCGATCATGCCTTCCGTTGGGCTGTCCGGACGCGATGACGGTGGTCAAGCCCGACACCCTGCCGCGCCAGAGACCGTGGCACCTGCCGCCCCGGCCCCGGCCCCGGATTCGGCCGTTTCTACGAATCATGTTCCAGGTGCCGGTGCCGCGTCCGCACCGAGCGTCTCGCCTCCGGCCCCTGACGTGACGGCCACACGCAGTGCCAGTGCGGCTTCTGCTCCTGCACCCAGCGTGTCTGCCGTGCGTCGCGATGCAGCGCCGGCCGCAGGCATGCCACCTGAAGCAAGTCTTGACATGGCTGTTTCCTCTCCCGCGGCGAGCGCGCCGCAGGCGGGCGAGGCAGTCCTTGGCGGTCTGGATGGCATGCGCGCCGAGCGCTCGGCCGAACGGCCGGCAACGCATCCCCTTGGCAAAGCTGGGCGTCCGCAGAAGGTGTCGCGCGGCCGCAAGGCAAAGGCCGCCTCCGGGGGGAGGGCGAAGGATGGCCTTGCGCCTGCCGTTCCAGGCGAAAAGCGTCGTCGCCGGCGCGGTGGTGTGCTCTCCAGCCTGTTTACCCTGCTCACCTTTCTCATTCTTGCGGGCATCGGCCTCTGGTGGGCGGCGAATACCGGCCTGTTGCAGGCGCTGATGCCGCGCGAAACCGGTCTTTCCGGCCAGGTCGCGCAGCGTTCTGAACAGGATGGCGCGGGCGCCCCGTCGCATTTCGATCCGCAGCGCGGCTTTTCGGCGGACTGGCTGGAAGTGTTCGGTCCTGACCGCAAGGCTGTGGCGACCGCCGGCTCTGCCGCGACCGTCGAAACCGTTGCCATGGCCGATGGGCCGGCGCTGAAGATTACCTCTGCCGTGCCGAATGCCAATGGCGAGGTGGCCGTCGAGGTGCCGGCCGCCATTCTGCGCGAACTGGCGGGCAAGACCTCCACCATGGCCTTGACCCTGCAATCTGTGGGCGATGTCTCCGTCCAGCTTGCTGTGCGCTGTGATTTCCCCGGCATTGGCGATTGCTCGCGACACCGCGTGCTGGCCACGCAGGAGCGCGCCGACACACTGTTCCGCGTCACCTTCCCGGGCGGCGTGGTGCCAAACCAGCCGGGGCGTATCTATCTCAACAGCGATATCCTGAACGGCGGCACCGGTGTGCTGGTCTATTCGCTGCGCGTGCTGCCGGGGCAGTGAGCCCGGCAGTCATGCGGTCCGCATGGCGCACCTGCCATAACCTTCGGTCTGCACAGGCTGCATCACACGCAACAGTGGCCCGCAACGGGTGGCGACCTACCGAAAAGCCTTCGGACCGAAGTCGAGGATGCGCTTGTCGATCTGGCCGATGGCCTTGCTGTCCTTGCCCGTATAGTCGAGGCTGTCCAGCAGGTGGCGGATGATGGAGAGCCGGGCCCTGCGCTTGTCATTGGCGCGCACCACCGTCCACGGTGCGTGGTCGGTATGGGTTTCCTCCAGCATCTGGTCGCGTTTCTCGCCATACTCTTTCCAGCGGTCGAGCGAAGCGATGTCCATCGGCGAGAGCTTCCAGATCTTCAGCGGGTCATGCCGGCGGTCATGAAAGCGCTTCAGCTGCATTTCGCGGCCGATATCGAGCCAGAACTTGAAGAAGTGGATACCATCGTCGACGATGAGCTTTTCGAAGACCGGTGCTGCCTTGAGGAAATGGCGGTGCTGTTTGGGCGTGCAGAAGCCCATCACCGGCTCCACAACGGCGCGGTTGTACCATGAGCGGTCGAACAGCACGATCTCTCCGGCGGTCGGGAAATGTTCGACATAGCGCTGGAAATACCACTGGCCGGCTTCCGTCGGCGTCGGCTTCGGAAGCGCGACGACCCGCGCCTCGCGCGGGTTGAGATAGGCGCGCACCGCAAAGATCGAGCCACCCTTGCCGGCGGCATCGCGTCCCTCGAACAGTGCCATCACGCGCTCGCCGCTTTCCTGCAGCCAGGACTGGACCTTGACGAGTTCGATCTGCAGCAGCCGAAGCTCGGCTTCGTAGCGGTCGTCGTCCAGTTTCTTGTCGTAGGGATAGCCGCCGGAGGACAGAGCCTTCTCGCTGATCCATTTGGGCAATGTGGGGTCATCAATGTCAAAGACATGCCGTTCGCCACCGATGTCGAGCGTCACGGCCCGGCTGCTCGTCATTTCATTCATGCTGCAGTCCCGTTCATCCTGTTCATGCCCTTGCCCTCCTGCCGATCCGGCGTCGGTGCATTGAGGCAGAAGGTGCGTTTTCTATCAAGGCTCTGCCCCCGCTCTTTGTTCCGGCACCCGCATCAAACGGTGCATTGCAATGTTGCGGACAAGCCGAATTTCAAGGTTGCATTGCCGCATCGATGTATATCTGTCATGCGAGGCAGATATCACCACCGGTCAAGTTGGTGCGCGCACCGAATTCCGGCGCGTGCGTGCCGGTGTCGGCCGGGGTCGGAGAGGCGAGTATGGCGTTGCGGAATGTGAAGGCGGGGCGCGGCGAGACATTGCGGCGGGGCTGGCTGGTGGTGGCATCCGCCACCCTGCTGGCGGCCCTGGCGCTTGCGGCGGAGATCAACCCGCTGTTCGTCGCAGCCGGTTGGACGTTGATCCTGCTCTCGCTGCTTTTGTCGCCGTCCCTGCCGATCACCGAGGAGGACGAGCCGGAAGATATCCCGGAGCCGCCGCTTCCGCGCGACCCCATGATCGATCTCTGCGTCGCCTATTCCGCACTCGACATGCCCGTGATGGTGCTTGGCGCCGACGCCAACGTGCTGTTCCAGAACGATGCGGCCCAGGACGCCTTTGGCGAAATCGCTGCCGGCTCTCATCTTTCGGTGCGGCTGCGCGCGCCCGGTATTCTGGACATGGTGCGTGAAACCATTGCCACCGGTCAGCCGAACCAGATCGAGTATTCCGAGCGCCACCCCTCCGAACGCGTCTTCCTGCTGCGGATCGCGCCGATCGGTGTGCCGCCGGCGGCAGAGGGCACTGATCCGGCCGCCGCCGGCTTCTGTTATGCGCTGTCCTTCCGCGATATATCCGAATTGCGCCGGATCGACCGCATGCGCTCCGATTTCGTGGCCAATGCCAGTCACGAACTGCGCACGCCGCTTGCGTCGCTTCGCGGCTTCATCGAGACCCTGCAGGGGCCTGCCAAGGGGGATCCTGGTGCGCATGAGCGCTTTCTCGGCATCATGCTCGATCAGGCCAACCGCATGAGCCGGTTGGTGGACGATCTCCTGTCTCTGTCGCGGCTGGAGTTGAAGGCGCATATCGCCCCCAGCCAGCGGGTCGATCTCGTGCCTCTGGCGGGTCATGTGCGCGACAGCCTTCTGCCGCTGGCCCAGGATCTCGGCGTGGAAATCCGCCTGCATCTGCCGTCGGCCAAGGTCGAGGTGATGGGGGACCGGGATGAACTGGTGCAGGTGATCGAGAATCTCGTGGAGAATGCCTGCAAATATGGCCAGGAGGGAAAGTTCGTTGATGTCTACCTGCGCAACGCGCCTTCGCAGCCGGTGGAATTGAGTGTCGTCGACAATGGTCCCGGCATTCCGGCCGAGCATGTGCCGCGTCTGACGGAGCGTTTCTACCGCGTCAGCGTGGCCGACAGCCGCTCCAAGAAGGGGACCGGGCTTGGCCTTGCCATCGTCAAGCATATCCTCACCCGTCATCGTGCACGGCTGATCATTACCTCCGAGCTGGGCAAGGGCACGGATTTCACCGTCCGTTTTTAACATACAGAAACGTCTGGCTCTCGGGGGTCTTGAAATTGTTGTTATAGATCAAAAGCTTGGTCTGTCACAAATGTTTCACGGAACTGACATAAAAGGGTGGCGCTGCGGCAGCTATGAGATGGTTGCCTACTCACTGGCGAGAGCGAGCGCCGGTTGAGACGAACTCACACAAGCCCATCACGGGAGATCACCAATGAACATCCTGAAACTTTCCGCGGCTGCCCTCGTGGCCTCTGTCGCGTTTTCCGGCGCTGCTGCTGCGCGCGACCAGATCCAGATTGCCGGTTCCTCGACCGTTCTGCCCTATGCCTCGATCGTTGCCGAAGCCTTCGGTGAAAACACCAAGTTTGCGACCCCCGTCGTTGAAGGCGGTGGTTCGGGCGCCGGCCGCAAGAAGCTGTGCGAAGGCGCAGGTGAAAACACCATCGACATCGCCAATTCCTCTTCGCGCATTTCCAAGTCCGACATCGAGACCTGCGCCAAGAACGGCGTGACCGAGATCCAGGAAGTCCGCATCGGTTACGATGGCATCGTATTCGCCTCCGACATCAAGGGCCCGAAGTTCGCCTTCACCCAGGCTGACTGGCACAAGGCTCTGGCCGCCAAGATCGTCAAGGATGGCAAGCTGATCGACAACCCGAACAAGACCTGGAAGGACGTTCGCGCCGACCTGCCGGCGCAGCCGATCCTGGCCTTCATTCCGGGCACCAAGCACGGCACCCGCGAAGTGTTCGACGAGAAGGTCATCGTTGACGGCTGCAAGGAAGACGGCACTTACGACGTTGCGCTTGCTGCCAACAACAACGACAAGGCTGCCGCCACCAAGGTTTGCGCCGCCATCCGCACCGACGGCGTTGCCGTTGACATCGACGGCGACTATCCGGAAACGCTGGCCCGCGTCGACGCCAACAAGAACGGCATCGGCATTTTCGGTCTGTCCTTCTACCAGAACAACACCGACAAGCTGCAGGTCGCCACGATGGCCGGCATCGTTCCGTCCGTCGAAACCATCGCTTCCGGCAAGTACCCGGTTTCGCGTCCGCTCTACTTCTACGTGAAGAATGCGCACCTGGACGTCATTCCGGGCCTGCAGCAGTACGTCGAGTTCTTCGTGTCGGACGAAATGGCCGGCCCGAACGGCCCGCTCGCTGCCTATGGTCTGGTTTCCGATCCGGAGCTGAAGAAGACCCAGGAAGCCGTCAAGGCCCGCAAGCCGATGGGCCCGCTGAACTGATCTGAAACAAACGCCCGGCGGCGCGACGATCGCGCCGCCGGATTTCCCTTTGTTTGAAGGATGCGGCCAAGATGAACGTTGGCATCATTATTCTTGTTGTGTTGGCGTTTGCGGCCGCCGGCTATATTGCCGGCAAGAGACAGGCCCTTTCGCTGTCGGCGCAGAGCGGCATCAAGCTGCATTCCCTGTCCGGCTATTATGGCCAGACGGTCGCGCTTTTCGCTGCCGTGCCTGCCCTGCTTCTCCTGATCGTCTGGCTGCTGGTTCAGCCGATCGTCGTTGAAAGCCGCGTCAGCGGCATGATCCCTGACAGTGCCATTGCCCAGGGCAGCGCCCGCAGCCTGGTCATGTCGGATGTGCGCCGTATTGCTGGCGGTCTCGATGCCGTTCTGGCACGCGGCGGTCTTGGCGAAGACGAACTGAACACCATTTCTGCCAATACGCAGACCGTGCGTGCGCGGCTGGCCGAGGTCGGCGTCGCGCTGGCGGGCGAGGTGCAGCCCGTCGTGTTCGAGGCGGCACGAGCCTATCGCCAGACCACCAAGAGTGGCGCTCTCGCGATGACCATTGCGGTGCTCGGCGTCTCGCTGGCGCTGGCCTTCCTGGCCTATCGTCGCATCGAACCGCAGATGCGGGCGCGCAACATCAGCGAAGGCTTCGTCAAATCGCTGCTGATTGCCTCGTCGCTCATCGCGATCCTGACGACCATCGGCATCGTCTTCTCCCTGGTGTTCGAGACGATCACCTTCTTCAAGATCTATCCGGCCTCGCAGTTCTTCTTCTCGACCGTCTGGAACCCGCAATTCCGCGGCGGTTCCGAGCTCGGCATCCTGCCGCTGCTGTGGGGCACGATGTATGTCTCCTTCATCGCGCTTCTGGTGGCAGTGCCGATCGGCCTGATGATCGCCATCTACCTCTCGGAATATGCCGGTCGCTCGATGCGCAGCTTTGCCAAGCCCGCCATCGAAATGCTGGCGGGGATCCCGACCATCGTCTACGGCCTGTTCGCGCTGGTCACCATCGGCCCCTTCCTGCGCGATTACTTTGCCCAGCCGCTCGGTCTCGGTTCGTCCTCCTCCTCCGTTCTTACGGCGGGTCTGGTCATGGGCGTGATGATCATCCCCTTCGTCAGCTCCCTGTCGGACGACATCATCAATGCCGTCCCGCAGGCCCTGCGTGACGGTTCCTACGGTCTCGGCGCCACCCGCTCGGAAACCATCAAGAAGGTGGTCATGCCGGCCGCTCTTCCGGGCATCGTCGGTGCGGTGCTGCTCGCCGCCAGCCGCGCCATCGGCGAAACCATGATCGTGGTCCTCGGTGCCGGCGCCTCCGCCAAGCTGTCGCTCAACCCCTTCGAAGCCATGACCACGGTCACGGTCAAGATCGTCAGCCAGCTGACCGGCGACTCCGAATTTTCGAGCCCGGAAACGCTCGTCGCCTTCGCGCTCGGTCTGACCCTCTTCACCTTCACGCTGGCGCTGAATGTTCTCGCCCTCTACATCGTGCGCAAATACCGGGAGCAGTACGAATGACCGATCTCACCGTTACCGGCGCCAGCGCTCTTGCGCCAAGGGGCAAGTCCCTTCTCGAACTCGATGAGCGCACCCGCCGCCGTAATGCTGCCGAAACCCGTTTCCGGATGATGGGCCTGGTGGCTGTTCTCGTCGGCGTCTTCGTTCTCGTCTTCCTGCTGGGCTCCATCCTGTCGAACGGCCTGTCATCCTTCCGCCAGACCTATATCTCGCTCGACATCTTTCTGGACCCGGCCAAGCTCGACAAGGGCGGCAAGCGCGATCCGGCTGAAATCGCCAAGGTCACTACCTTCGGCTATGCGCCGCTGATCGAAAAGGCGATGGCGGATGCCATGGCCGCCAAGGGCGTGACGGGTGATGGCGTCAGCGCCAAGGCCGCCGGCGAGCTGATTTCCAAGGAAGCGGCTGCCGATCTGCGCCGTTATGTGCTTGCCCATCCGCAGGCCATCGGCACGACGGTCAATTTCGATCTGCTCGCCTCCGGTCGCATCGACGGCTACTACAAGGGTCGCGTGACCATGGAGAGCGCAAAGCTGGATCGCAACATCTCGCCGGCGCAGCTGCAGCTCGCCGACAAGCTGAAGTCGGCCGGCATTCTGGTCACGCATTTCAACTGGGGCTTCTTCACAGCCCCGGATGCCTCGGACACACGTCCGGAAGCTGCCGGTCTCGGCGTCGCCATCCTCGGCTCCGTCTACATGATGGTCATCGTGCTGGTGCTGTCGCTGCCGCTCGGCGTTGCCGCCTCGATCTATCTCGAGGAATTCGCACCGCAGAACCGCTTTACCGATCTGATCGAAGTGAACATCGCCAATCTGGCCGCCGTTCCCTCCGTCGTCTTCGGTATCCTCGGCCTTGCCGCCTTCATCAACTTTGCCGGCCTGCCGCAATCGGCGCCGGTGGTTGGCGGTCTCGTGCTGACCCTGATGACGCTTCCGACCATCATCATCGCCACCCGTGCGGCGCTGAAATCGGTGCCGCCGTCGATCCGCGATGCGGCACTCGGCGTCGGCGCCTCCAAGATGCAGGCGATCTTCCATCACGTGCTGCCGCTTGCGATGCCCGGCATCCTGACCGGCACCATCATCGGCCTGGCGCGTGCGCTCGGCGAAACGGCCCCGTTGCTCCTGATCGGCATGGTCGCTTTCGTCCGTGATTATCCGGCCGGTCCGCCGGAAGGCTTTTTCGATCCGGCCTCCGCGCTTCCGGTCCAGGTCTACAACTGGACGCAGCGCGGCGATCCGGCCTTCATCGAACGGGCATCCGGCGCCATCATCGTCCTGCTGGTCTTCCTGATCCTGATGAACTTGTCCGCAATCATCTTGCGCCGCCGCTACGAGCGCCGTTGGTAGGAGGTCTGACCATGAATAGCATCTCTTCCATGAACACGACGACGACGACCACGAAGGCCTCCCCCATGACCGAAACGAAAATCTCCGCCCGCAATGTGCAGGTCTATTACGGCGAGAAGCATGCGCTTCGCGATGTCAGCATCGAGATCCGTCCGCGTTCCGTCACCGCCTTCATCGGGCCGTCGGGTTGCGGCAAGTCAACCTTCCTGCGCTGCCTCAACCGCATGAACGACACGATCGACAGCTGCCGGGTCGAAGGCCATATCCTGATCGACGGTGAAAACATCTACGATGCCAAGGTCGATCCGGTGCAGCTGCGCGCCAAGGTCGGCATGGTGTTCCAGAAGCCGAACCCGTTCCCGAAGTCGATCTACGAGAACGTTGCCTATGGCCCGCGCATCCACGGCCTTGCCCGCAAGAAGTCGGAACTGGACGACATCGTCGCCGCTTCGCTGCAGAAGGCCGGTCTCTGGAACGAGGTCAAGGATCGCCTGCATGAATCCGGCACGGGCCTTTCGGGTGGCCAGCAGCAGCGCCTGTGCATTGCACGCGCCGTCGCCGTTTCGCCGGAAATCATCCTGATGGACGAGCCCTGCTCGGCGCTTGACCCGATCGCGACCGCCAAGGTCGAGGAACTCATCCACGAGCTGCGCACCAATTTCACGATCGTCATCGTGACGCACTCCATGCAGCAGGCCGCCCGCGTCTCGCAGCGCACGGCGATGTTCCACCTCGGCCTGCTCGTCGAGGAGAACGACACCGACAAGATGTTCACCAACCCCGACGACCAGCGCACGCAGGATTACATCATGGGCCGCTTCGGCTGAGCCTTCCGGTTCTGCCGATTTTCGCCTGTTGTTTTGGGGCCCAAGCCTTTTTTCGGAAGGAAATGAGATGTCTTCCACGCATATTCTGTCAGCCTTTGACGAAGACCTGAAATACCTGAACCGCCGGATTTCCGAGATGGGCGGTCTGGCCGAGGAGATGTGCGGCGCAGCCGTGCGCGCGCTGGTGAATTCGGATGCGGCGCTTGCCCAGAAGATCATCTCGGACGACGTGATCCTCGACAATGCCGAGCGCGAGATCCAGGAAAAGGCGATCGTGACGATCGCGCGGCGCCAGCCGATGGCAGGCGACCTGCGCGAGATCATCGGCGTGCTGCGCATTGCCGCCGACCTGGAACGTGTCGGCGATCTCGGCAAGAA
>NZ_VJMG01000079.1 GCF_007004135.1 Affinirhizobium straminoryzae | reverse complement strand
AGCCCGGCCTCGAAGGCGGGAGAGCGCGGATCGCCCGCCTTCGAGGCCGGGCTTGCCCGGGCCGGCATCAAGGTGTCCACCGTCGTCGCCTATGCGATGCGGGAGGTGGCATGGGGTGCCGAGGCTGTGGCGGCGCTCTCGCCGCTGCCCGAGGCCCTGCTTCTCTATTCGAAGGAAGCAGCCCGGCATGTCTTTCGCCGGCTAACACCCCGGCTGACCGAAAAGCGGGATCATGCTTTCCATGTTCTGTGCCTCAGCCCGCAGGTGGCCGAGGCCGTCCCGCAAAAAGACATGATCGAACTGCATGTCGCGGACCAGCCGGACGAGGACCAGCTTCTCCTTCTTCTTTCGTCGTGCGGGGGAACCAAAATCCGCTGAGCCTCTTTCCATCCGCCGTCCGGCTGACTAGGTTCGAACAAGACAGTCCAGAATGAGGTTGCCATGGTTTCCGACAAGCCGCCCCGCCGCTCCCGTTCGGGAAAGACACCGGTCACGATCGATCTGGCGGCCGAGGAGACAAAAGCTGCGGAACCGCCTGCTGTCGCCGAACCGGTGCGCAGCACCGATACGGATGCGGTGATCGAGACTGCGACCCCGGAAGACGCGCCAGCCCAGAGCACGCCGGCCGATGGCCCTGCGGCCGCTCCTGATGCCGCAGTCCTTCCCCCCTCCACGGACCATGGCGAGACGCCGGCAAACGCCCCGGAAAACGACGATTGCGCCGCAGCGCCGGTGTCGCCGGCCGCAACGGGCAGTTCCGCACTCTGGACCACGTCCGCAAAGTCTGCGGAACCGCCGAACGAGACGGCCGCCGAGACGGCCGCACGTCCCTTCCCTGATCCTGCCGACGAAGCACAGGCGCCGGACAGTGCCCGGCCAGCCCCGGAGACCGTCGATCCGCTGCCATCGCCCGCAAAGCCGGAAGCGGTCGCCAGCAACACGGTGGACGCCGATGCGCGACAGGAGATCCCGGCCGCCGCCGCCCCCGTTGTCACGCCGCCGGCCGCGGGGCCGAAAACCTCCGCCATGATCGCCTCCGGTATTCTCGGCGGCATCGTCGCGCTCGCGCTGGCCGGCAGCATGCAATATGCCGGTTATCTGCCAGGGCTCGATCCGCAGCAGCGCGGCGGCGCAAGTTCGGCGGCGCTGGAGGATCTGCGCCGCGAGGTCGCTTCCTTGCGCAGCGGCGGCTCCGGCGGACAGGACCTGACCGCCCGTGTCGCGGCGTTGGAAAAATCCTCCGGCAATACCGGGGCATCCGGCCAGATGACGGCTGCCTTGCAGCAGATGAAGAGCGATATCGACGGCCTGAAATCCGCGCTGCAGGCGCAGGGTGCCAGCGACGCGGAGCTGAACCGGCAGATGGATACGCTGGCGGCCAAGGTGAACCAGCCGGGTCGCGAACAGGCGGTCGCCCGCGCCCTCGCGGCCGCGGCGCTGAAGGCCGCCACGGAGCGCGGCGGCTCCTTCGAGGCGGAACTGGCGACCTATGCCGGCGTTGCCAAGGGCGACCCGGCGATCGAAGGCCTGCGTCCCTATGCCAGCAATGGCGTGCCGACCCGGGCGGAGCTTTCTCGGCGCCTGCCGGCCGCCGCCAACGCCATTCTGGACGCCGCGCATCAGCCGGTGGAGGGCCAGTCGATCACCGAGCGGCTTCTCGCAAGCGCCATGCGCGTGGTGCGCGTGCGCCCCGTCGGCGAGGTGGAGGGCGAGACGGCGGAAGCGATCGTTGCCCGCATGGAGGAGCGCGTGAAGAATGGCGATCTGAAGGCCGCGTCTGCCGAATGGAGCAAGCTGCCGGAGACATCCCGCCAGGCATCCGCTCCCTTCAAGCAGGCGCTCGACGCGCGCATTGCCGTCGATGACCTGATGAACGGCACGCTGACGCGCGCCATGGCCAGCGCCGGCGCCAACGGCTGAGGAGAGCCCCGATGATCCGTCTTTTCCTGTTTGCCGTCGCAACGCTCGCTCTCGGCTGGGGCTTTTCATGGCTTGCCGACCGGCCGGGCCTGATCACCATCACCTGGCAGAGCATGGAGATCGAAACCAGCCTGATGGTGGCGGCCACCGTTATCGTCGCGCTGGTGTTTGCCGTGATGTTCGTCTGGTGGCTGATCCAGACGATCTGGACCTCTCCGCATTCGGTGCGCCGCTTCTTTCGCGCCCGCAAGCGCGACCGCGGCTATCAGGCACTTTCGACCGGGCTGATCGCAGCGGGCGCCGGCAATGCGCTGCTGGCCCGCAAGATGAGCGCCCGGGCCCGTGGCCTGCTGCGGGCCGACCAGGAACCGCTGATCCAGCTGCTGGAGGCGCAGACGGCGCTGATCGAAGGCCGCCATGACGAGGCGCGCGAAAAATTCGAGAAGATGGCCGAGGATCCGGAAACGCGGGAACTGGGACTTCGCGGGCTCTACATGGAAGCGCGCCGCCTCGGCGCCAACGAAGCGGCCCGCCAATATGCCGAAACGGCGGTGGAGAACGCACCCTACCTGCCCTGGGCCGCCGAAGCGACGCTTGAATATCGCTGTCAGGCCGGCCGCTGGGAAGATGCGATCCGCCTGCTCGACCAGCAGAAGATCGCCAATGTCATCGAACGCCGGCAGGCCGACCGCTGGAAGGCCGTGCTTCTGACCGCACGCGCCACCGAGCGGCTGGAAGGCGACCCGAAGGGCGCCCGCGACGATGCGAAAGCTGCCCTGAAGCTCGCCAAGGATCTGGTGCCGGCCGGCATCATCGCGGCAAAAGCCTATTTGCGGGAAGACAATCTGCGCAAGGCGGCCGCCATCCTGGAAAATCTCTGGAAGATCGCCCCGCATCCGGAACTGTCGGAGGCCTATCTGCGGGCCCGCAGCGGCGACAGCGCCGCCGACCGCCTGAAGCGCGCCGAAAAGCTGGAGGCACTGAAGCCGAACAATCCGGACTCCCTGCTGGCGGTCGCCCAGGCGGCGCTCGATACCAAGGATTTCAGGCGCGCCCGCGAAAAGGCCGAGGCTGCATTGCGCATGGACCCGCGCGAAGCCACCTATCTTCTTCTCGCCGACATCGAGGAAAACGAGACCGGCGACCAGGGCCGCATCCGCCACTGGCTGAACCAGGCGCTGCGTGCGCCGCGCGATCCGGCCTGGGTGGCCGACGGCGTCGTGTCGGAACGCTGGCTGCCGCTGTCCCCCGTCACCGGGCGTCTCGATGCCTTCGAGTGGAAGCGTCCCTTCGGCCAGCTGGAGGGTCCGGTGGAGGAAGGCTCGCTCGCCGCCGACACCGCCATTGCCAGCCTGCCGCCGCTCTCGACATCGGACCTGCCGGCCGAGCCGCGCCTGTCGCCGGTGATCGATGCGGCTGCCACGGCAGAAACAGCGGCCGCCAGATCACCGACACTTTCCGTGGTCCCGCCGCGGGAGGCAACACCGGCCAAACCGGCAGCCGCGCCCGCCCCCGCGTCAACGGCAAGGGAGGAGCCTTCCGCCCCCTTCAACGGTCGCCTGCCCGATGACCCCGGGGTCAAGGACAGGGACACCGTGAGCGAACCCGCGACGCGCCTGAAGCTGTTCTGAGACAAGAGATGTTCGACCGTATCCTCGACTTCATCCAGGAGATCACCGGCGACAGGCCGCATGGCGAGTTCGCGCCGGATGATCCGCGCGTCGCGTTCGTCGCCCTCTGCTTTCAGGTCATGGAAGCCGACGGCATGATCTCCGACCAGGAAAAGAGCCGCCTGCACGACCTGCTACGCGAGCGTTACCATCTCGACAGCGTGCATCTGGAGCAACTGATCGAGGCCGGTCGCGAGGCCGGCTCCGAAGCGGTTGACTATTATCGCTTTACCTCCGATCTTAAACGACACCTCACGCCGGACGATGCCGTGGCGCTGGTGGGCGCCCTCTGGGATCTCGTCTATGCCGACGGCGAACGCAGCGAAATGGAAGATCACGTGATTTGGAGGATCGCCGATCTTCTGGGCGTTTCGGCCCGCGACCGGGTGATGGAGCGGCAAAAGGTGGCCGCGCGCACTGTGGGAGGCGATACGGGAGGAGACTGAGGATAGCCGGATGCTGATGAACCCGTCGCAACGCATGCAGAAAGACCCCGTTCTCGTCGTCCTCCACCAGGAACGTTCCTCGCCCGGCCGCGTGGGACAGATGCTTCTCGAGAAGGGGTTTCCCCTTGACGTCCGCCGCCCGGCGCTGGGCGATCCACTTCCCAGGTCACTTGCCTGCCATTCCGGTGCGGTCATCTTCGGCGGCCCGATGAGCGCCAATGACCCGGAGCCCTTCGTCAAGACGGAGATCGACTGGATCTCCGTGCCACTCAAGGAAAACAAGCCCTATCTCGGCATCTGCCTCGGGGCACAGATGATGGTGAAGAACCTCGGCGGCCGCGTTGGCCCTGACAAGGAGGGAATGACCGAAATCGGCTGGTACCCTTTGCGGGCCACCGAACATGGTCGCCTCATCATGTCCTGGCCGCGGATGGTCTATCATTTTCACCGCGAAGGCTTCGACGTGCCGCGCGGCGTGGAACTGCTGGCGCAAGGCGATGCTTATCCGCATCAGGCGATCCGCTATGGCGACAATGCCTGGGGCGTGCAGTTTCACGCGGAGCTGACGCGGGCGATGATGCACAGCTGGGTGGTGCGGGGCGCGTCGCGGTTCGTTCTGCCGAATGCGCAGCAGGGACGCGAGCATCTGGAAGGCCGGATGATCTTCGATGCGCCGCTGAAGGCCTGGCTCTGGACCTTCCTCGACCTGGTCTTCCAGCGTCCGGTCTTCGAGGCTGAACGCGCCCGCAGCCGTCCGAAGCTGGAAGCCGCGTTCTCCTGACCTTGTTGCACGCCCGATCCGCCTTCAGGCGGGCGAGCCGAAGCGGCCGTCCCGGCCCGGCTCAGGGATTGGACGGCGCGTCGAGATTGTCGATCTTGCGCAGCTTCGGGAAACCGAGTGCCCAGATGATGGCGACCGCCAGCGTGCCGAAGCCGCCGACAACGACGGCGGGCACCGCGCCGATCACATGCGCCATGGTGCCGGCGCGGAATTCGCCGAGCTCGTTGGAGGCGCCGACGAAGACCATGTTGACGGCGTTCACGCGACCGCGCACCTCGTCCGGCGTCCACAGCATGATCAGGCTTTCGCGGACATAGACCGAGATCATGTCGGAGGCGCCCATCAGCATCAGGGCTGCGATGGAGAGCCAGGCCGTCTGCGACAGGCCGAAGATCACCGTGCCGAGGCCGAACAGGGCGACACCGACGAACATGGCAACACCCGCATGCTTGCGGATCGGATAGGCCGCGAGTAACAGCGCCACCACGATTGCTCCGATGCCGGGTGCGGAGCGCAGCAGGCCGAGGCCCCAGGGACCGAGATCGAGCACATCGCGGGCAAAGACCGGCATCAGCGCGACCGCACCGCCCAGCAGCACGGCAAACAGGTCGAGCGAGATGGCGCCCAGCACCACCTTCTCGCCCCAGATGAAGCGGAAGCCGGCAAGGATGGTGGACCAGCTCACGGCCTTGGAGGCAGCCCGCTGCGCCGGCTTCGGAATGCTGATGATGAGAAGTGCAGCCGCAAGCATGAAGAGGAGCGCGGTGGAATAGGCCGCGACCGCGCTTGCGCCATAAAGCAGGCCGCCCGCAACGGGGCCGAGAATGGAGGCCGTCTGCCAGGAGGAGGAGTTCCAGGCAATCGCGTTCGGCAGATCCTGTTCCGGCACCAGGTTCGGCGCCAGCGACTGGACCGCCGGCCCCATGAAGGCCCGCTCCACACCGAAGACAAGAAGGATACCGAACACCGGCCAGGGCGAGAAGCTGTGGGTCAGCGTCAGCGCCAGAAGGGCGCCCGTGCACAGGCTGCCGAGCAGAAGGCAGGCGGCCACGATGGCGCGGCGATTGTAGCGATCCGCAACAGAACCAGTGACAAGGATCAGGAGCAGCGAGGGCAGGAACTGGAACAGGCCGATCAGGCCGAGATACAGCGCATTTCCCGTCACGTCATACATCTGCCAGCCGACCGACACACTGACGATCTGGATGGCGAAGGCGGCGAGGAAGCGGCTGAAAAAGAAGCGCGCATAGGAACTGTGGCGGAAGGCGGCGAACCGGTCGCCGGAGGCGGGAATGGACATCAGGAGTCGCTTTCGACGCACCGCCTGAGCCGCGGTCGCCTGTTAAACATGATTTGCCATGGGCACTGCCAGGGCACTTGCCGCTTAGTTCGCCAATGTCTACATGTCTGTCAACTACAGATATGGAGTTCTGGATGATCGCGCTGTTTCAGACCATCGACCTGGCCTTGAACCTCTATACATGGGTGCTCATCGTCAGCGCCATCTTCTCCTGGCTGTATGCGTTCAACGTGATCAATTCGCACAACCAGGTGGTCAACTCCATCGGCACGATGCTGTATAATCTGACCGAGCCGGCGTTGCGGCCGATCCGCCGCGTCATGCCGGACCTCGGCGGCATCGACATTTCGCCGGTCATCCTGCTGCTGATCATCTTCTTCGTCCGCTCCCTGATGTGGACGACGATTGCGCCGCTCTTCATCCGGTGAGCCCGGCCAAGGCCTTTGCCGACCATCTGAGACTGGCCGTCCGCCTGACGCCGAACGCATCCCGCGACGGGATCGATGGGCTGGACACGACGGTGGATGGTGAGTGCTGGCTGAAGGCACGCGTTACCGCCGTGCCGGAAGACGGCAAGGCCAACAAGGCGCTGATCCAGCTGATGGCGAAGGCGCTGCGGCTTCCCAAATCCTCCATCGCCTTCATCTCCGGTGAAACGGCGCGCAAAAAAATCCTCCGGATCGAGGGCGACCCGGAGGATCTGATGAAAAAGCTCGATCAGCTGCTCGCGCGCTGATTACTTCTGGGCCTTGTAGCGCTCGATGGCTTCGACGATCAGCTTCTTGGCCACCGTCACATCCTGCCAGCCGCCGATCTTCACCCACTTGCCGGGCTCCAGATCCTTGTAGTGCTCGAAGAAATGCTCGATCTGCTTCAGCGTGATTTCCGGCAGATCGGTGTAGTTGTGGATCTTGTCGTAACGCTGGGTCAGCTTCGGAACCGGCACGGCGAGAATCTTCTCGTCCTTGCCGCCATCGTCTTCCATGATCATGACGCCGATCGGGCGAACGGCGATGACGCAGCCCGGAACGAGCGGGCGAGTATTGCAGATGAGAACGTCGACGGGGTCGCCATCTTCCGAGAGCGTGTGCGGCACGAAGCCGTAATTGCCCGGATAGGTCATCGGCGTGTACAGGAAACGGTCAACGATCAGCGCGCCGGCTTCCTTGTCCATCTCGTACTTGATCGGATGGCCGCCGACCGGCACTTCCACGATGACGTTGACGTCGTCCGGCGGGTTCTTGCCGATCTTGATTGCATCAATACGCATGTTTTTCCCCGAAAGCGTTGGATGGTGACGCCTCGATACTGGGAAATTCCCTGCATTGCAACATGATGATCAAGAGGAAAGCCCGGGCGGGAAGCTGCCCGTGATCACTCTGCCAGAGGCGGTGTCGCACGCCGTGATCAGGGCCAGACGAAACCGATCTTGCGCAGACGCACGTCGGCGAAATCCTCCATGCCCTCGGCAAGATCCAGCCCGCCATGCCGGCGGAAGAAGCGGATGGCATGCTCGCTGTCTTCCAGACACCAGACCACAAGGCCATTGCAGCCGAGCGATTTCAGCAGACGCCGCGCCTCGCCGAACAGGCGTCGGCCAAGCCCGATGCCCTGGAATTCCGGGCGCAGATAGATCTCGTAGATCTCGCCATCCTGCGGCAGAGCGCGGGCGCGATTGAGGCCGATGGTGGCATAGCCGGCAATCGTGCCGGCGACATCGAGAACAAGCAGGGTGGCCGGGCCTCGGGCTGCCCGCCGCCACCAGGTCTCGCCGCGTCGCTCCAGCATCTCGGTCAGCGGGCGGTGCGGGATCAGGCCCGCATAGGCCTGGCGCCAGGCTTCGCGGTGAACCTCAGACACCGCGGCTGCATCCAGCGGTTCTGCCCGCCGCACCTCGATGGACAATGTCTTCATGACAACACTCTGAACCTGTCGCCGCCCCTTCCATCATTCCGCAAAGGAACGACGGTACGGCTCACGAACGTCATGCGTGGAACCGCAACCCGAAGTTAACGCTTTTTTAATCTGACGAACAAGCCCGCCCGCAACGCGGCGCACACAAAAAAGCCCCGGAGAAATCCGGGGCTTTTTTGTGTGC
>NZ_VJMG01000078.1 GCF_007004135.1 Affinirhizobium straminoryzae | reverse complement strand
GCCTGCCGGCCATCTCCCCCCTTGTGGGGGAGATGGCCGGCAGGCCAGAGGGGGAATTTTCACAACATGCGGATCAGAAGATCTTCGAGAACTGGTCGATGTTCTTGGCGTCGTAGACGAACGGATCGGCCATGGCGGCTTCGCCGTTGTCGCCGATCTTGATCGTGCCCATGCGGCCGGCCTTCACCTCGGTGCCCGGCTTGCCGGTCGCGTCACCCTTGACGAGGTGATAGGCGATCTGGGTTGCCGAATAGCCAAGGTCGATCGGGTTCCAGATCGCGAATTCCTTGGTGGCACCGGACTTGATGGCGCCGGCCATTTCGGAGGGAAGGCCGAGACCCGTGACATAGACCTGGCCGATCTTGCCCGCATCCTTCACGGCCTGCGAGGCCGCAAGAACGCCGACCGTGGTCGGAGCGACGATGACCTTCACATTCGGCTGCGAGGTGAGCAGGCCCTGCGCTTCGCGGTAGCTCTTGTCGGCCAGGTCGTCGCCATAGACGGTGGTGACCAGGTTGAGGCCCGGAAAGTCCTTGAGCTGCTTCTTCATTTCCCCGATCCAGATGTTCTGGTTCGTGGAGGTGGTGGTGGCGGACAGGATCGCGAAATCGCCCTTGCCGCCCGGCAGATGGTCCTTGGCAAGCGTCAGGCACATCTTGCCGATCAGCTCGTTGGACGAGGGGTTGAGGTGCATGATGCGGCCTGCCGGTGCGACACCCGAATCCCAGGAGATGACCTTGATGCCGCGCTGGGCGGCCTTCTTGAGTGCCGGCACGACCGCATCCGGATCGTTGGCGGAGATCGCGATGGCATCCACGCCTTGCGCGATCAGCGAGTTGATCACTTCGATCTGGCCTTCGGCCGTCGTCGAGGTCGGGCCGGTATAGATGATCTTCACGCCGCCCAGTTCCTTGGCAGCCTCTTCCGCGCCCTTGTTGGCAGCTTCGAAGAAGCCGTTGCCGAGCGACTTCACGACCAGCGCGATCTTCACGTCAGCGGCGGAAGCCATTCCGGCCATCGAGACCGATGCTGCGAGCGCCAGCGTTGCCGCACCGAAATGCCGTCTTGTCAGTTTCATAGTCCATCCTCCCAAAAGATAAGCTGGTTGATCTCCCCTTCCCCGGTCGTTGCCTCTCAAGCGACCGAGGAAGCATCCTCTTTGCCGGTCGAAGCCATGGGCTTGACCGTCAGAACCGTCACGCCCGCCGCTTCCAGCATGGCGACCGCCTCGTCGGGCACGCCATCATCGGTGATGATGGTCGAGACATTGTCGAGCGGGCAGAGAATCATGCTGGACCGGCGGGCAAACTTGCTGGAATCCACCATGACGATCAGTTCGTCCGCCTGGCGCATCAGCCGCTGTTCACTCTGGATCACGAGCGCATCCGGCTCCATCACGCCATGCGCGGAAATGCCCTGCGCGCCGATGAACATGCGGCGTGCATAGAAATTGCGGATCGCGTCATTCTCGAAGGGCGACAGGATCAGGCTCTGGTCGCGATAGATCGCGCCCCCGGGCACCGAGACCGTGCACTTGGAATGCTTGAGCAGATGCTCGGCAATAGCGAAGGAATTCGTCATCACCTGCAGACGCCTGGCCGACATGAAGTGGACCATCTGGAAGGTGGTGGTGCCGCCATTGATGATGACGGAATCCCCTTCGTCGCACAGCTCAGCGGCGGCGCGCGCAATTGCGCGTTTCTTGTCGATATTGACCGATTCAGACACCCGGAACGGACGCGCCGCCAGATTGCCCTGCTGCGGCGGATGCACGGCTTCCGCCCCGCCCCGCACACGCCGAAGCCTGCCTTGCACATGCAACGCCGCAATGTCGCGCCGGATCGTGGCTTCTGAAGCCTCGGTCAACTCGGCAATATCCTGCACCGTCACCACAGGCTTCTCCTGGATGGCGCTCAGAATGATGCGATGACGCTCGCGTTCGTGCATGGGTGTCCTCCTTGCTTCGATCTAGTCGCAAGACCTTTACCCTGTCAATCATAAACGATCAAAAAAGATTATATTGCAGCGCACAATGCGCATTTATGATCGTTTATGATTGACAAGCGCCCCCGGCCTGCGCGATATCCTGCAGCCAAAGGAGATGCTTCGCCCGCCGGGCAAGCGACATGAACACCTGGGAGGACTTTCCATGTCGGGCCAAACCCGCCTTCTCGAAAACCGTTGGGATGATGCTTACGCGGCGACTCTGGATGAGCCCGGCAAGCTGCTTTATCGCTCGAACCTGCTCGGCGCCGACAAGCGCATCACCAATTACGGCGGCGGCAACACCTCCGCAAAGGTGATGGAAACCGACCCCCTGACAGGGGAAAAAGTACAGGTTCTCTGGGTGAAGGGATCCGGCGGCGATGTCGGCACCATCAAGCTCGACGGTTTCGCCACACTCTACCAGGAGAAGCTCGAAGCACTGAAGGGCATCTATCAGGGCGTTCACGACGAAGACCGCATGGTGGGTTTCCTGCCGCACTGCACCTTCAACCTGAACCCGCGCGCCGCTTCCATCGACACGCCGCTCCACGGTTTCGTGCCCTTTACCCATGTCGATCACATGCATCCGGATGCGATCATCGCGATCGCTGCTTCCAAGAATTCCAAGGACCTGACGAGCCAGATCTTCGGTTCGGATATCGGCTGGCTGCCCTGGCGCCGCCCCGGTTTCCAGTTGGGTCTCGACCTCGAAGCCTTCGTGAAGGCCAACCCGACGGCCAAGGGCGTCGTGCTGGAAAGCCATGGCCTGTTCACCTGGGCCAATGATGCCAAGGAATGCTACCTGCTGACGCTCGAGATCATCAACAAGGCGATCGAGTGGTTCGCTGCTCAGACCGAAGGCAAGGTCATCTTCGGCGGCGCTGCCACCGAAAGCCTGTCGGCCGCCGAGCGCCGCGCCATTGCCGCCAAGCTGATGCCGGAAATCCGTGGCCGCATCGGCAAGGCGGAGCGCAAGCTGGGCGATTTCGACGATCAGGATGCCGTGCTGGAATTCGTCAATTCGAAACATCTGAAGCCGCTCGGCGCGCTCGGCACCTCCTGCCCGGACCATTTCCTGCGCACCAAGATCCGCCCGCTGATCCTCGATTTCGATCCGGCCCATCCGGATGTCGACGTCGTGATCGCGGGCCTCGACAAGGCGCTGGAGGATTACCGCGCCGATTACACCCGCTATTACGAAAGCTGCAAACACGACAATTCGCCTGCCATGCGTGACCCGAACCCGGTCATCTTCCTTGTTCCGGGCGTCGGCATGCTGTCCTTTGCCAAGGACAAGGCGACCGCCCGCATCGCGGGCGAGTTCTATGTCAACGCCATCAACGTGATGCGCGGCGCCTCCACCGTCTCCAAGTATCAGGGCCTGCCCGAACAGGAGGCCTTCGACATCGAATACTGGCTGCTGGAAGAGGCAAAGCTGCAGCGCATGCCGAAGCCGAAGAGCCTGGCCGGCCGTGTCGCCCTCGTCACCGGCGGTGCCGGCGGCATCGGCCGGGCAACGGCGGAGCGGCTGATGGCGGAGGGCGCCTGCGTGGTGCTGGCCGATATCGATGCCGAGGCGCTGGATGCTGCCAAAGCCGATTTTGCCAAGCGCTACAGCGCAGATAGCGTGCGCGCCGTTCAGCTTGACGTGACGAAGGAAGAGGCCGTGACCGCCGCTTTCGCGGACGCCAGCGTGGAGTTCGGCGGCGTCGACATTCTCGTCTCCAATGCCGGCATTGCCTCCTCCGCTCCGGTGGAAGAGACGACGCTTGCCATGTGGGACAAGAACATCAGCATTCTCGCCACCGGCTACTTCCTTGTTTCACGTGAAGCGTTCCGCCTGTTCCGCCGCCAGAACCTCGGCGGCAACGTGGTGTTCGTCGCCTCCAAGAACGGTCTTGCCTCCTCTCCCAATGCCTCGGCCTATTGCACAGCCAAGGCCGCCGAGATCCATCTGGCCCGCTGCCTGGCGCTGGAAGGCGCGGAAGCCGGCATTCGCGTCAACACGGTTAACCCGGATGCGGTGCTGCGCGGCTCCAAGATCTGGAACGGCGAATGGCGCGAACAGCGCGCCGCCTCTTCCAAGATCGAGGTGAGCGACCTGGAGGAACATTACCGCAAGCGCTCCATGCTCAAGCTGAACGTGTTCCCGGAGGATATCGCCGAAGCCATCTATTTCCTGGCCTCGGATCTTTCGGCCAAGTCGACCGGCAACATCATCAACGTGGACGCCGGCAACGCCCAGAGCTTTACGCGATAAAAGAACGTCTCCGCTGGGTGGCCTGGTTCCCCTCTCTGACTTGCCAGGCATCTCCCCCCAAGGGGAAGATGTCGGGCAGGACAGAGGGGGATATGCCCCACGACGAAGCCCAAAAGTGGAACGTCATAAACGTGAACGGTCTGTACGGGAGGAACCAATGACAGATCTGAAGATTGCAGGCGATGTGATCGCCGCTGAAAACGAAAAGCGCGCCGCCGCGCTCACCACCGATTATGCGGCACTCGGCGAGAAACTGGCCCGCAGCAATATCGACATCGACGCACTCACTGAGAAGGTCGCCGAATTCTTCGTCGCCGTCCCCTCCTGGGGTGTCGGCACCGGCGGCACCCGTTTTGCCCGCTTTCCGGGTCTCGGAGAGCCGCGCCATATCTTCGACAAGCTGGAGGATTGCAGCGTCATCCAGCAGCTGACACGGGCAACACCGACCGTTTCCCTGCACATCCCGTGGGACAAGGCAGACCCGAAGGAGCTGAAGGCGAAGGGCGATTCGCTCGGCCTCGGTTTCGACGCGATGAACTCGAACACCTTCTCCGATGCGGCCGATCAGGCGCATTCCTATAAATACGGCTCGCTCAGCCACGTGGATGCGGCAACCCGCGCCCAGGCGGTGGAGCACAATCTGGAATGCATCGAGATCGGCAACGCCATCGGCTCGAAGGCGCTGACGGTGTGGATCGGTGACGGCTCCAACTTCCCCGGCCAGTCGAACTTCACCCGCCAGTTCGAGCGCTATCTCGATTCGATGCGCGCCATCTACAAGGCGCTGCCGGATGACTGGCGCCTGTTTTCCGAACACAAGATGTACGAGCCCGCCTTCTACTCGACGGTGGTGCAGGACTGGGGCACCAACTACCTGATCGCGCAGACGCTGGGTGACAAGGCCTTCTGCCTCGTGGATCTCGGTCACCACGCGCCGAATACGAATATCGAAATGATCGTCGCCCGCCTCATCCAGTTCGCCAAGCTGGGCGGCTTCCATTTCAACGATTCGAAATACGGCGACGACGATCTCGACGCCGGCTCCGTCGAACCCTACCGCCTGTTCCTCGTCTTCAACGAACTGGTGGATGCCGAGCATCGCGGGGTCAAGGGCTTCCACCCCGCCCACATGATCGACCAGAGCCATAACGTGACCGATCCGATCGAGAGCCTCATTGCGTCCGCCAACGAGATCCGCCGCGCCTATGCCCAGGCGCTGCTGGTCGACCGGGTTGCGCTGGAGGGATTCCAGGAGAGCAATGATGCGCTGATGGCGACCGAGACGCTGAAGCGCGCTTACCGCACCGATGTCGAACCGATCCTCGCCGAGGCTCGTCGCCGGGCGGGCGGCGCGATCGATCCCATCGCCACCTATCGTTCGAGCGGTTACCGCGCGCGCGTTGCTTCCGAACGCCCGGCGGTGAAGGGTGGTTCGGGCGGCATCGTATAACTGAATTTGCCTTGATGGAGCGGCGTGAAAGGCCGCTCCACTCCTGATTTTTCCGGTATGACAAGCTCGATCTATTCGATTAACCAGATTTTTTAATCAAAGTTTAAAATCGGTTAAGGCGCCCTCTTGCGTCGCAGCATGGTCTGATAGACTGTCGGCTATCGAATGACGGGGTGACTTGATGACGGATGTGTCTGAACGACAGCGGCAGGCTGAGCAGGCTTCAACAGCCGTAGACAGCGCTAACATCGCCCTGGAACCGCGACAGCAATCCGCAGCACGCAAGCCTCCGGAGGGACGCTTGGCAGCCTTCGCGGACACGCTGCCGATCGAACTCAGCTTTGCCACGGCCAGCTATGAACAGCTGGAAGTGCGTCTCGACCCGGCACTGAAGACGCTGTGGTACTTCATGAAGCCGACGGAAGCGCCGAGCTACACGCCCGATCTGCTGCGCGACCTCTCCGCCCTTAGAAGCCGTATCCAGAAGCTCTTCGAGCGACCGACTGACGAACCGCCTCTGCTCTATCTGGTCAACGGCTCCAAGCAGCCGAACATCTTCAATCTCGGCGGTGATCTCGGTTATTTCGCCGATCATATACGAGCCCGCGACCGCGACGGCCTGCGCCGCTATGCGCTCGACTGCGTCGATCTGGTCTATTCCTCCTCCCAGAGCCTTGACCTGCCGATCTTCCTCATCTCGCTGGTACAGGGCGACGCGCTGGGTGGCGGCTTCGAGGCAGCCCTTGCGTCAGACATCATCATTGCCGAGCGCAAGGCGAAATTCGGATTGCCGGAAATCCTCTTCAACCTGTTTCCCGGCATGGGCGCCTATTCCTTCCTGTCACGGCGGCTCGATCCGACGCGCGCCACGAAGATGATCATGAGCGGGCGCATCTACACCGCCGACGAACTGCACGAAATGGGTCTGGTGGATGTGGTGGTGGACAACGGGCGCGGCGAAGAGGGCGTGCGTGACTATATCGTCCGCAACAGCCGCAAGCATGCCATCCAGCGCACGATGCGCGATGTGCGCCGCCGCGTGAACCCGATCACCCACCAGGAACTGATCGACGTGGTGGATCTGTGGGTGGATGCCGCCATGGCGCTTGAAGATGCGGACCTGCGCAAGATCGACCGCCTGCGCGGCGCCCAGGCCAAGCGCATCGAAGCGAGCCTCTGAGACTTATACCAGGTGTCGATGATCGGAACCCATAGGATGGCTTCTGGCTAGGCGCGGCGCAAAGGGCGATGCTTTCGCATCGGCCAAGCGGCGCACCAACGCCAGAAACCGGCCAGCAGGCCTCAACGGCGCACGCCGCATCCTCAGGAGGCGAGCCGGGTTCGGACCTCCTGCTGCAGGCGCTCGAATTCGCTCGTCAGCGTCTGCAGGTGAAGTTCGCCCTGCTGGGCAAGTTCTGGATCGTTGATTTCCCGCCACTCCAGGCACAACTGGTAGATGCGGGCAGCCCCCACATTGGCTGCGGCGCTGCGCAGCGCATGGGCCGAATTTCGGAAGCCCTGTACGTTCTCCTCGGCCACCGCATGCGACAGTGCCTTCAGCGCTTCGACGGAATCATTGACGAACTGCTCCAGAAGCTGATCGACGAAATCGGCACCGCCCAGTTGCTCCAGCGCCTCGCAGGTGGCCATGTCGATCACCGGCCGGTCCGCGATGGCCGGCGCCGAAAGCTCTGCGGGGACGGCAGGCGACGCCTCCTCGGCCTCGGTTTCGCCAAGCACGGCTTCGATCGCCTCCAGCAGCCGGCGCGGTTCGAGCGGCTTTGTCAGGCATTCGGCCATGCCGGCCTCCAGGCAGCGCTCGCGGGCTTCGCCAGTGGCATCGGCGGTGACGGCAATGATCGGGATCTCCTTCATGCCGAGCGCGGCAAAGCGGTAGAACTTGGTGGCCTCGATACCGTTCATGACGGGCATGTTGACATCCATCAGCACCAGATCGAGATCGCCTTGCAGCATGCGCTCCACGGCCGCCTCGCCGTTTTCCACCACCTCATAGGCATGGCCGCCGGTTTCCAGGATCTTGCCCAGCACCATCTGGTTGGTCTTGTTGTCGTCAGCGATCAGAAGCTTCAGCCGGCGCATCGTGCCGCGGGGCGCCATGGCCTCGGAGGCGCGGTCGCCCGGCCCGTCGGCCATCGCGGCCAGCACCGACAGATTGGCGGGGGCCTCTGGATCGATCGCGGTAAAGAACAGATCACGCATGGCGGGCGTCAGACGCACCGTCTCGCTGTGCGGCGCGACCAGCACCAGAAGCGGCGCATCCTCGGGCGGTACCGCATCCAGGAGACGGGCAGCCAGACGGGCCGGCGAGGGGTCGCGCATCTGCGCATCGATCAGGACAAGCGGCTGGCCAACCCCGCAACGGCGCAGGCGCGCGAGACAGGCAAGCCCGTCCTCGAGACTGTCCACCTGCTCTGCTGCGGCAAAGGCTGGCGCCGGAAGGGAACCTGCGCCGAAATGGACAAAGGAAGGCAGCGCCACATCGACCTCGTCGACTGCCACAGCCTCCACCGGCAGGCTGAAGTGGAAGGTGCTGCCCTCACCGGGCGCGCTCACCACGCCGATCTCGCCGCCCATGGCGCGCACCAGCTGGCGGACAATCGCAAGCCCGAGGCCGGTTCCGCCGAACCTGTCGAGGATCGTGCCGTCTGCCTGGGTGAACCGCTCGAAGATCCGGCCATGCGCGGCGGGATCGATGCCGATGCCGGTGTCGGAAACCTCCACCTGAAGCGCAGTGCCCCGCTCGGTCTCACAGAAGCCGACATCGATGCGCACATGGCCATGCGCAGTGAACTTCACCGCATTGCTGGCAAGGTTCAGCAGGATCTCTTCCAGATGCCGGCGGTCGGCCAGAATGAACCGTGGTGTCTCGCCACTCATATGCAGGGCCAGCCGCAGACCCTTGGCATGGGCGGCAACGCCCGCAATCGCGCGCACATCCTTCAGCAGGCTTGGCAGGTCAACCCGCTCCAGCTGGATCTTCACCTGCCCGGCCTCGATACGCGACAGGTCGAGCACCGCCTCGATCAGGGATAGCAGCGACCGACCGGACCGGCTGATGGTGCGCACCATGTCCTTGTGCTCTCCCTTCAGCGACATGCCGAGCAGGAGATCGCTGAGGCCGATGATGGCGTTCAACGGCGTACGCAGTTCATGGCTCATGCTGGCCAGAAACAGGCTTTTCGCCTGGCTTGCCTGTTCGGCCTCGCGCTTGGCCTGCGAGAGCTTGCGGATAAGCTTGGCCGTATAGGCGGGAATGACGATCAGTGCGCCAATCAGACCAATGGAGAGATTGGTCTCCTCCTGCCAGTAGGTCGTGCTGAGAATGACCGCGACGAAGCCCGAGACAGCCGCCACTGCGGCAAGGGCGAGATAAACGACGCCGAAGCGGAAGCCGTTGCCGAGAACCGCCCAGAAATAGACGAGGAACAGGCCGGCACCGGCTTCGCCGCTCACATGCAGGCCATAGGAGAAGGTGCCGACATCCGCCACGATGCCGGCCACCCGGCGATAATGGCAGACATCAGGCACCAGAAGAATGTGCACGAAAAGACAGGCGGCGAAGAGGGCGAAAATGGAGACCGGCAGGGCCGCGACATCGAGCGCCGCCACTGCGGCATCGGAACCGAAGGCGCTGGCCACGACCAGATAGATGATGATGCCGGAGGCCAGCAGCAGGCGGTTCGTCGTCAGTTCGTGTTCGGTATCGGGGCGGTTGCGCAGCAGCGTGCGCAGATCGCGAAGGCTTGCGGGCAGCCGCCACCGCTGCGCCGGCCGCACGGGGCGCGTCACGCTCATGCGTCGACCTCTGCCCGCTGCCCGGACTGCAGGAAGGCGACGAACTGTTCCGCCGGCATGGGGCGCCCGTACAGATAACCCTGCATCACGTCGCAGCCATCGGCCTTCAGGAGCTCCGCCTGGGCGCGGGTCTCGACCCCCTCGGCCACCACGCTGAGGCCAAGGCTATGGCCGAGATTGGCCACCGTGCGCACGATCGTGTGGTCGCTCGGATCTTCCACCATGTTGCGCACGAAGCTCTGGTCGATCTTGATCCGGTCGATCGGGAACTGGCGGATGTAGTTCAGCGAGGAATAGCCGGTGCCGAAATCGTCGATCGAGATGCTTACACCAAGATTGGCAATCTGCTTCAGCGCCGAAACCACGGTATCGGTATTCTCGATCACGATGTTCTCGGTGATTTCCACGTCAAGATAGCGCGGCTCAAGCTGCGACAGCGTGAGCGCGCGCTCCACGAGTTGCGCCACGTTGACCCGGCGGAACTGGACGGGCGAGAGATTAACGCTGATGCGCAAGTCATTCAGTCCCATGCGCTGCCAGGATTTCGCCTCGCGGCAAGCTTCCAGCAGAACCCATTCGTTGATCGGCACGATCAGGCCGTTTTCCTCGGCACGCGACAGGAACAGGCCGGGCGCCAGAACCCCCTGCTCCGGATGGTTCCAGCGCAGCAGCGCCTCGGCCCCCACCACGCAGCCGGTGGCAGACGAAATCTGCGGTTGAAAATAGACGACGAACTGCCGCTCCTGGATGGCCGTGCGCAGCTTGCCGTCCAGCACCGCATTGTTGCGCATCCTTTCGGCCATATTGGTCTCGAAGAAGCGCACCTGGTTGCCGCCGGTTTCCTTGGCCTGATACATCGCCAGCTCTGCATTTTTCACCAGCCGGTTGACATCGGTGCCATCGGCGGGATGCATCGTGGTGCCGATGCTGACGCTGCAGCAGAAGCGCTTGCCCTCGCTGATGAAGGGCTGCGCCACCACATCCATGACCTGCTCGGCAAACTGGATGGCGCTGATGCTGCCCTGCGAAATCGTCTGCAGCACAGCGAACTGGTCCCCCCCGACGCGCGCCACCATGTCATCCGCCTCGACAAGCGTCCGGAGGCGGCGCGCCACCTCCTTGAGAAACTCGTCGCCCGCATCGTGCCCGAGCAGTTCGTTGACGCTCTTGAACTCGTCGATATCAACGCAGTGGAGCGCGAAGGCGCGATCGCCGCGCCGTGCCCTTGCCACCTCGCGGCGCAGTCGGTCGAGCATGTAGTTGCGGTTGGGCAGATTGGTCAGCGCATCATGGCGGGCGACATGCAGCAGATGCTGTTCGCCCCGCTTGCGGTCCGTGATGTCCAGCGCACTGGTGACGACGCCGACGACGATGTCATTGCTGTCGCGCAGCGGCGACTTGGTGGTGAGAAGGACGCGCTTCTCACCGGCGGCACTCGTCAGTTCGCGCTCGAAGCTCTGCAGCGGCTGGCCGGTACGCAGCACCTTGCGGTCCAGCATACGGTTTGGCCCGGCCAGTTCCGGATCGACCAGCGTGTCGCTGCTGCGACCGACCAGGCTTGCCGGGTCGCGGTCAAGGAAAGCACCGGCGAGCGCATTGACAAAGAGAATGTTACCGTTGGCATCGCAGGCACTGACCATGGCCGGCACCGTATCGATGACCTGCGCCAGCCGCTCGCTGGAATCACGAAGAACCGCCGCGCGCGATTCTTCACTGGTGGCAAGTTCGACAGCCAGGTTGCGCGCCCGGCTTTCGAGCAGAAGCTGCTGCTTGCGCAGTTTCAGGAGATTGCGCGCGCGCGTGGTGAATTCCTGGTGATCGACCGGACTTTGCAGGAAATCCGTGGCACCCGCCTCCAGCGCACGCATGCGAAAGCTGCGTTCCTCATAGACGGTGATGACGATGACAGGAATTTCCGCGAAGCCGGGCAGGGCACGCAGCGCACGGATGAAGGCAGCGCCATCCATGACCGGCATCTTGAAATCCGTGACGATCAGGTCCGGAACCGTTCCGGCCTCGAAGGCTGCCAGCGCCATTGCGGGATCTGCGTAGCAGCGGATCTCCACCCCCTCCTCGATGGAGGACGCAAGCCTCTCGAAGATGCGGCGATTTGTTTCCTGGTCGTCAAGAATCGCGATGAGGGGCATGTAGCGTTCCGATGGCATCTCGGTGTCAGGCGAATCGGCGGCAGACCCGGGACTGCCGCGCAAGGTTTTCATGCCTTTCCCGGCACGTCATCCAGACGTTAGGAGGCAAAGCGTTAACAGTTCGATACCGCAAACATTAAAACGGGGCCGTTCTGATGCGATCGGGAGACAGATTTTACCCCCCGCATTTCAGGGAGAACAAATGTGGCATAACAACCACACCCGAGGCCCGGATCGGACGGGCCAAACCGGCGCCCGGCGCATTCCTTTGACGATGTCTAATATACGACCTAACCTCCCGCCCGGAAACGGATCAGGGAGGGTGAGATGTCGTTTTCATCCTATGATGCACTGGAGGCGAGCGATCTGTCCCTGCTGCGCAAGGTGCTGGAAGAGGTCTGCCGGGAGCGCGCCATTGCCTTGGACAGCGAGGAAGCCTCCAGCATGGCCCGGGCACTCATCGACTGGTACCTGTTCGGCATCCGCCATCCCCAGCAGTTGAAGGACATGCTGGATCCGCTGCCTCTGACCCACCCATCCCCCTGACCAGAGCCGCCGTCACGACCCACCGCCTTTCTCGCCCTTTTGCCGCCAGGCCGCTTGTCAGCCTGAAACCAGCGACTTACCGCTGCCGCACGGCCAGAGGCCAACCAGCCTGATTCGCCCTCCCCATCCTCGCCACCACACGGGAAACGGCATGTCCAGAAAAGACAAGCGCAGCCCTCTCGACAAGCTTCGCAAGCATTGGCAACGGGCGGATGCGGCAGACCGCCAGGCCTTCGTCGCGCAGCTGCGGCAGGAGGGTTTTCTGGCTGGCGACGAGACGGATGGCATGCAGACGTCCCCTGACCGGCAGCCAGGCTGCGGGATCGATGGGGCCAACGGGTTGATTGCCAATGGCCGCTACCTGCTGCCGCTGACGGTGGCGCGGATCGAGGCGATCATGATCCGTCGCCGCATCACGCCGGTCGATGTCATGCGCGAGGCGGGCTTTGCCGGGGATGGTGCGGTGCTGACGCGCGCGTTGATCCGTCAGGCCAGCCTGCGCCTCGCAGTCATTGCGGCCCTCCGCGACTGGCTGCGAGAGAACGAAGCCGAGCCATCGTCCGCCCTTCCGGAAACAGACCCTCTTCCCACCACAGAAACCTCCGGAGAGAGCCCCCGGTCGATCTGCTCCGGCGGCGAGGACGCGGCGGAGCAAGTTTCCGATCCTGAGGTGGCCAGACTCAGAAATCGATAGCGCGGCCGTTGATTTCCCAGTCGCCGAAGCGGGCGGGATCGGCACCACCACGACCGCCCAGTTCCGGCGGCAGGTCGAGCGGCTTTTCGCGGGCGCGGCGTTCCTCTGCTTCCTTCAACGCCCGTTGCGCGGCCGGCGACAGCACCTTCGGCGCCGCCTCGGTGTGAGCGTCCGTGTCGCGATTGTCGTTGTCCGGCGTCTGCATGGTCTGTCTCGTCATCCTGAAGGCGGTCTGGCCGAAAGCGGTCTGGCTGGGTCGCAATATTGAAATGGCGTCCCGAATGACCACATCCTACGGCAAAAGGCGGCGCGCTTGAAGCGCTCAGACGATTTTGCCCGGAGACGTGACGATGAACATGATCCGCACTGCCATGCTGCTGGCCTTCATGACCGCATTGTTCATGGGCGTCGGCTTCCTGATCGGCGGGCGCGGCGGCATGATGATCGCCCTCCTGATCGCCGCCGGCATGAACCTGTTTTCCTACTGGAATTCCGACCGCATGGTGCTGTCCGCCTATGGCGCGCAGGAGGTGGATGCGCACAACGCGCCGGAGTTCTATCACATGATCCGCGATCTCGCGGCCCGCGCCGGCCTGCCGATGCCGCGCGTCTACATCTACCAGAACCCGCAGCCGAATGCCTTCGCCACGGGCCGCAATCCGGAAAATGCCGCAGTCGCCGCCTCAACCGGCCTGCTCGAACAGCTGAGCCCCGAGGAGGTGGCGGGCGTGATGGCGCATGAACTGGCGCATATCCAGAACCGCGACACGCTGACCATGACGATCACCGCCACACTGGCGGGCGCCATTTCCATGCTCGGCAATTTCGCCTTCTTCTTCGGCGGCAACCGCGAGAACAACAATCCGCTCGGCTTCGTCGGCGTGCTGGTGGCGATGATCGTCGCGCCCTTTGCCGCGATGCTGGTGCAGATGGCGATCAGCCGCACGCGCGAATATTCCGCCGACCGCCGCGGCGCGGAAATCTGCGGCAATCCGCTCTGGCTCGCCTCGGCGCTCGCCAAGATCGCGGGCGCTGCACATGTCATCCCCAACAACGAGGCCGAGCGCAATCCGGCAACCGCCCACATGTTCATCATCAATCCCCTGTCCGGCGAGCGGATGGACAATCTGTTCTCTACCCATCCGGACACCGGAAACCGCATCGCCGCGCTTCAGGCCATGGCGGCCGAGGGCTTTGCAGGCGGCTCCGGCGGTTATGGCCAGGCAGGCCCCGCCTCTATGGACACCCGCGCGGCCGATTTCGGTGCCGCTGCCTCGACGCGCGGTGCCTGGACTGATAGACCCACGCGCAAATCGCGTTCCGTGCCGACCACCGGTCCGGTGCGTCGCCCCGATGAACCGCGCAAGGGTCCCTGGTCTTGACCGCAGACGACACGTCCCCGAAGACACGCAAGCCTGAAAAACGCCCGTCGAAACCGGCCGGCACGTCCGCCCCGAAACAGGCAGCGGCGCCCGACAAGCCCGGCCTCGACGTGCGCATGGCCGCCGCCAAGATCCTTGCCGCCGTCATCGACAAGAAGACGCCGCTCGACGGCATGCTCGATGCCGTGCACGGCAACCCGGCCTACAAGGCGCTGAGCGATGCTGACCGCGCCCTGGTGCGCGCCATCCTCAACACCACGCTCCGCCACCTGCCGCGCATCGAAAAGAGCCTGTCCCTGATGCTGGACAAGCCGCTGCCGGAAGGCGCGCGCGCGCTGCAGCACGTTCTGACCACCGCCGCCGCGCAGATCCTCTATCTCGACGTGCCCTCGCATGCCGCCGTCGACCTTGCCGTCGAGCAGGCCAATCGCGATCCGCGCAACCGCCGCTTTGCCAAGCTGGTGAACGCGCTGCTGCGGCGCATGGTGCGCGAGCGCGACGCGATTCTCGCCGCAAGCCACACCATTCTGCCGGTGCCGGGCTGGTTCCATGCACGGCTGGTGAAGGCCTATGGCGAGGCGGAGGCGCGGCGGATCGCCGAGGCGCAGCTGACGCCGGCACCGATCGACCTCACGGTCAAGGCCGAGCCCGCGCTTTGGGCCGAGCGGCTGAACGCCAGGCTTCTGCCGACGGGAAGCCTGCGGCTTGCCGCCTTCGAGGGCAGCGTTGCGGCCCTTCCCGGCTTTTCCGAAGGGGTCTGGTGGGTGCAGGATGCGGCCGCCAGCCTGCCCGCGCGCCTGTTCGGCCCGCTTGCCGGCAAGCGCATTGCCGATCTCTGCGCCGCGCCCGGCGGCAAGACCGCACAGCTGGCCGCGCTTGGCGCCGAGGTGATCGCCATCGAGCAATCCGCCAACCGGGCCGAGCGGCTGAAGGAGAACCTCGCACGTCTCTCGCTGTCGGCGGAGGTGCTGAACATCGATCTCTTCGCCTACAAGCCCGACGAACTGCTGGACGGCGTGCTGCTCGATGCGCCCTGTTCTTCCACCGGCACCACGCGCCGGCACCCGGACGTGCTGTGGACCAAGAGCATGAAGGACATCGAGAAGCTGGCGGAGTTGCAGGCGCGCATGCTGCGCCACGCGCTGACGCTGGTGAAGCCGGGTGGCCTCGTCGTCTTTTCCAACTGCTCGCTCGACCCGCTGGAAGGCGAGGATCTGGTGGCGGCGCTTCTCCGGGACAATCCGGGCGTGGAGCGCGTGGCCGTGCGCCGCGAGGACTGGCCGGGGCTGGAAGAGGCGATCTCACCCGCCGGCGATTTCCGCACCACGCCGGCCATGATTGCGCCAGGCGAGGGCTATGCGGGCGGCATGGATGGCTTTTTCGCCTGCAGGCTGCGTCGGCGGTAAGACTTTCTTCACCATAAACGACCACAGTCGGGCACAGGAATGGATCGTGCCCGCTGCCCGGGTGCGGGAGGGGTCCATCAGGGATTTCCGGTATTGGTCATGCTGTTCGCCGAGCGCCGCAGACATCTTGCGTTGGGGATGACCGAGGCGCGCCGTCGTCTGGGTCGCCGGATGACGACGCTTGCCATGCAGCGCTGCCGCCTTGGCCTCGATGTTCCGGAGCGGCTGATCGTGGCACCGACGGACCTGCGGGCCATAGACCCCTTCATTGCCGAGGAAATTCTCGCGGGGCGCTTTCCGCTGGCCGGCAAGTTGCTGGAGACAGAGGGCGAATCCCCCTTTCTCGTGCCAGCACCTTCGCGTGCCTTCGCAGAAAGGCTGCATTCTTTCGCCTGGCTACGTCACATGCGGGCGCTGCGCAGTGTGGAAGCCAGGGCGCGAGCCCGCCTGATCGCCATATCCTGGATGAATCACCACCAGAAACGGCTGTCCGGCACCGCCTGGCAGCCGCATGTGGCTGCCGAGCGCATGATCGCCTGGCTGTCCCATTCGCCGGTGATGCTGCAGGGCGCCGAAGGCCATTTCTATCGCCGCTTCATGAAGAGCCTGGCGGTGCAGCGGCTTTATCTGCGCAAGGTCTTTTCCACGCTGCCGGAGGGGGAAACGCGGTTGCGCATCCGCATCGCGCTCGCCATGGCCTCGCTCGCCATGCCTTCCAGCGACAAGCTGATCCGCCGCGAAGGCGTCAATCTCGATCTGGAACTGGAGCGGCAGATCCTCGCCGATGGCGGGCATGTGTCGCGCAATCCGCGCAGCATGCTGGAACTGCTGCTCGATCTTCTGCCGCTGCGCCAGACCTATATCAATCTCGGCCATGACGTACCGGCAAGGCTCATCCCGGCGATCGACCGCATCTATCCGGCGCTGCGTTTCTTCCGTCACCAGGACGGCGATCTCGCCCTGTTCAACGGCGCAACCGCTACGCCGGCCACGGAACTCATGTCGGTGCTGCGCTATGACGAGACGGCGGGCAAGCCCTTCAAGGCGCTGCCGCACAGCCAGTACCATCGCCTGACCGCCGGCGAGACGACGATCCTCGTCGATACCGGCACGCCGCACTCGGCGGATCTGTCGGCCGGTGCCCATGCGGGCTGCCTGTCCTTCGAGATGTCAGCCGGCCGCAGCCGCTTCATCGTGAATGCCGGCGCCCCGAAATTCGCCGATGCGAAACTCCGGCTTCTGTCACGCGCCACCGCCACCCATTCCACCGTCACGCTGGGCGAAACCTCCTCGCAGCGCATCCTGCAATCGACCTTCCTTGGCCCGCTGATGGCCTCCGGCATCGATGAAGTGACATCGACCCGCTGGGAGGATGCCTATGGCAATGACTGGCTGAAGGCGAGCCATGACGGCTATGTGGAGGCCTTCGGCTATGTCCACCAGCGCGAGATCGGGCTGTCGGCCAAGGGCGACAAGATCAAGGGGCACGATCATTTCTTCATGCCGGACGAGGGCGGCAAGCCAAGGCCCGGCCGAAGGGTGGCGGGCACCGCCCGCTTCCACATCCATCCCAATGTGGCCCTGAAGCGCATCCACGACGATCTGATCGCCATGGCAACGCCCGGCGGCGACACCTGGCTGTTTTCCGCCCCCGGCCAGCGGGTGGAGATCGAGGAAGACGTCTTCTTCGCCGATGTCTCCGGCATGCGGGCAAGTCGCCAGCTGGTGATCGCCTTCTCCCTGCCGGAAACCGCAGACCTGCGCTGGATGCTGAAGCAGCAGCATTGAGCGGCCTCTGGCGCCGGCAGCCCGTTTCCTCCGGCGCCAAGCTGTGCTAACGCGCGAGCCATGAAGGCGCCCGATCGCTGTCCGAGGGGCGCGCACCAGCACGGAGTATCCCGATGGCCGTCGTCTCGAAAATGATCCCCGCCCCCGACCAGGTAAAAATCCGCACCGCCCTTCTCTCGGTTTCTGACAAGACCGGCATTGTGGAACTGGCAAAGGCGCTCAGCGAGCACGGCGTGCGCCTGCTCTCCACCGGCGGCACCTTCAAGGCGATCCGCGATGCAGGCCTTCCCGTCACCGACGTCTCCGACGTCACCGGATTTCCGGAAATCATGGATGGCCGGGTGAAGACGCTGCATCCCGGCGTGCATGGCGGCCTGCTCGCCATCCGTGACGATGCGGAGCATGTGAAGGCGATGGAAGAGCACAAGATCGGCGCGATCGATCTCGCCGTCATCAACCTCTATCCCTTCGAGGAAGTGCGCGCCGCGGGCGGCGACTATCCGACGACGGTGGAAAACATCGATATCGGCGGCCCCGCCATGATCCGCGCCGCAGCCAAGAACCACGCCTATGTCACCGTGGTCGTCGATCCGCAGGATTATCCGCAGCTGATCCAGACGCTGGCCAGCAATGACGGCCAGACGGCTTACGCCTTCCGCCAGAAGCTTGCGGCACGCGCCTATGCCCGCACCGCCGCCTATGACGCGATGATTTCCAACTGGTTCACCGAGGCGCTCGACATCGAGATCCCGCGCTACCGTACGCTCGGCGGCGCGCTGTCGCAGGAAATGCGCTATGGCGAGAACCCGCACCAGGCAGCCGGCTTCTACCTGACCGGCGAGAAGCGTCCGGGCGTTGCCACGGCCAGACTGCTGCAGGGCAAGCAGCTCTCCTACAACAACATCAACGATACCGATGCCGCCTTCGAACTGGTCAGCGAATTCTTCCCGGAAAACGCGCCGGCCTGCGCCATCATCAAGCATGCCAACCCCTGCGGCGTGGCGATTGGCACGAGCCTGACGGATGCCTACAAGCGGGCGCTCGCCTGCGACAGCGTTTCGGCCTTCGGCGGCATCGTGGCGCTGAACACGCTGCTCGACGCGGAAACCGCGACGGAAATCGTCAAGATCTTCACCGAGGTCATCATCGCACCTGACGTCACCGACGAGGCGCAGGCGATCATTGCCGCCAAGAAGAACCTTCGCCTGCTGGTGACCGGTGGCCTGCCCGACCCGCGCTCGCGCGGCTTCACTGCCAAGACCGTTTCCGGCGGCCTTCTGGTGCAGACCCGCGACAACGCGATGGTGGAAGATCTCGACCTCCGGGTCGTCACGAAGCGCGCCCCGACCGAGCAGGAACTGATCGACATGAAGTTCGCCTACAAGGTGGCGAAACATGTCAAGTCGAATGCGGTGGTCTATGCCAAGGACGGCCAGACGGCCGCCATCGGCGCCGGCCAGATGAGCCGCGTCGATTCCGCCCGCATCGCTGGCCTGAAGGCCGAAGAAGCAGCAAAGGCCATGGGCTGGGCCGAACCGATGACCAGGGGCTCGGCCGTTGCCTCCGAAGCCTTCCTGCCCTTTGCCGACGGCCTGCTGTCGATGATTGCCGCCGGCGCCAAAGCCGTGATCCAGCCGGGCGGCTCGATGCGCGACGAGGAGGTGATTGCCGCCGCCGACGAACACGGCGTCGCCATGGTCTTCACCGGTATGCGCCACTTCCGCCATTGAGGAAGGGAGTGCAGCCCATCACCCCGACGTCGTCCAGATAAAGACCCCTCCCAACCCTCCCCACAAGGGGGAGGGCTTTAACCCAGCCGACCCGCCGAAGCCGATCGCAGCCAGGGCGGGTGCCGCAAAGTATCTCCCCCCTTGTGGGGGAGAGGGCGGCAGCCAGAGGGGTTTTCCGTCCCGCCCGCAGCCCCGCCCTGGGAACACACCAGAATTCTCAGCGCGCACCCTCGCCCGCCGGATAGGGCGTTCTCAGCAGCAGCAGGAAGCCGGCCGCCAGAAAGACGATGAGCGTCGCCATGCCGAGCCGCGAGGAGCCGCTGGCATAGGTGACGAGCGAAAACGAGAGTGTCGCCATGAAGCTGGTGGCACGGCCGGACAGCGCATAGATCCCGAAATAGCGGCCGGCCTCGTCCGGATGGACGCTGCGGGAGAGGAAGGAGCGGGAAGAGGCTTGCACCGGCCCGAAGGCCATGCCGATCAAGAGGCCGAAGCCGAGATAGACCTTTTCCGCCACTGTGCCGAACAGGCCGCCGGCATCGACGCCGGAGAGCGGCACCAGCCCGAAGAAGACATAGCCGGGCCCGGTTGAGATGATGCCGATCGTTGCGGCAAGAAGCAGGATAAGGCTTGCGATCACCACCACCTTGGAACCGAACAGCCGGTCGAGACGCCCGGCCACCAGGCAGCTGACGATGGCGACGACATTGAGCAGGATGCCAAACAGGCCGATTTCCAGCGTGACCCAGCCGAACATGCCGGCCGCGAAGGCGCCGCCGAGGATGAGCAGCCCGTTGACGCCATCCTGATAAAGCATGCGGGCAATCAGGAAGCGCAGGATCAGCCGGCGCCGGCCGAGAAGATCGGCAAAGGTGCCGCGCAATTCCCGCAGGCCGGAGCGGATGGCGGGGCCCATCGGCTCGCCGCGCCTTGCATCCGGGGTGAAGGCGAACATCGGCAGGATGAAGACAAGATACCAGAGCGCCGAGAGCGGCCCGGTGATGCGGGCATCCTCGCCGGTTTTCGGATCGAGCCCGAACAATGCGGGAAGCCCAAGCAGCGTTTTCCCCGAAGCGGGGTCGGCAGCGAGGAAGCCGACGACGAAGATCAGCACCAGCATGCCGCCGAGATAGCCGAGGCCCCAGGCAGTGTTGGAAATCCGGCCCACCTCGCTTGCCGGCACCAGCCGCGGCATCATCGAATCGTTGAAAACCACGGAAAATTCCGCCGCGATCGAGGCGAGGATCATGAAGGTGACCGGCCAGATGAGCGGCGAGCCGGGTGCCGCGAACCAGAGCATGGACAGCGATGCGATCTTGATCACCGCGAAAAACGCGATCCACGGCTTGCGTGGCCCGGACTGATCGGCAATCGCGCCGAGCACCGGCGACAGGATGGCAATCACGATGGAGGAGATCGTCGCCATGTTGCTCCACATGGCCTGGGCCGAGACGGGATCGGCCGTCAGTCGTGCGACGAAATAGGGTCCGAAGACGAAGGTGGTGACCACCGTGAAAAAGGGCTGGGCTGCCCAGTCGAACAGCATCCAGCCCCAGATCCCGCGAGAGGGCGCGCGCGGCGCCGTCCCAGTTTCCGTCTTCGTCACGGCGCGCCTCCCCTTGAACCTCGGGGAGGCATTGGATCACCGATGGCCGCTCTGGGCAAGGTCGTTGAACAGGCTTGCCGCCACGATCATGCGCGCCAGCGAGGTATCGCCGCTTTCGCTGAGCGCCAGCAGTTCGCTGCTGATGCGGTTGAGCCGCAGCCGGTCGCTGGCAAGCCAGGCCTCTAGCGGCTTGCGATCCTTGCCGTGGGTGGAGAGCGCAACCGTCACGATGTCGCGGCGCGCCGCCGCGATCTGCTGCAGGCTGCGGATGAGGGCAAGGTTCTCATAGTGATCCGCCGTATTGAAACGTTCGCCCGCCTCCAGGAAGCGGTTGACGCGGAAGGTATCGGTCGCATGGAAATAGACTTCCGTCGCCCGCGAGAGCGGCGCGCCGCTGCGCTCCGAGATCAGCATGATTTCTGGCACCAGAACCAGATTGGGCAGGATGTTCAGCTCTTCCGTCAATTCCTCCGGCAGCTCGTCCGAGAGGTTTTCTGCCCGCGGCGAGGTCTTGGAGATGGCGCCGCGCAGGCTGCGGATGCCGGTGCGGATGCGAGCCACCGCCGCCTCCACCGGACCGGCGGTCAACCCCGTCTGCAGGATGAAGATGGTGGCGCCGACGAAGATCTCGCCGATCTGTTCGTAGAGATCGTTCTGCGTCTCGCCGTCCAGCTGGCCGTCCAGCCCGTCGACCGCCGCCCAGAGTTTTGGCAGGTCATAGGCATCGCGAGCGATGAAGGCGGCCTTGACCACCTCCACCGGGCTGCGTCCGCTGATATCGCTCAGCATCTGGGCAAAGCCCGGACCGCCGCGGTTGATCACCTCGTTGGCGAGAACGGTGGCGATGATTTCCCGGTGCAGGCGATGATGCGCGATATCGACCGCATAGGGCTTCTGCATCTGGCGGGGGAAGTAGCCGCTCAGCACCGCGCCGAAATAGGGATCATCCGGCAGATCGCTTGCCGCCAGCGCATCGAACAGCACGATCTTGGCATAGGAGAGCAACACCCCCACTTCCGGCCGCGTCAGCGGCTTGCCGGCCGCATAGCGATCGGCCAGTTCCGCATCGTCCGGCAGGGTTTCGACCTTGCGGTTCAGCTCGCCGCGCGCCTCCAGCGCCGACATCAGCCGGGCCAGTTCCTCGCGGTTGCGGCTTCCCCGCCGCGTCGTCAGCGAAATCGCCAGCGTCTGCAGGTAGTTGTTGCGCAGCACGAGGTTGCCCACCTCCTCGGTCATCGAGACCAGCAGCTTGTTGCGCTTGTCGCGCGGCAGACGCCCGTCCTGCATGGCGGGGCTCAGCGCAATCTTGATGTTGACCTCGACGTCGGAGGAGTTGACGCCCGCCGAATTGTCGATCGCATCGGAATTGATGCGGCCGCCCCCCAGCGCATAGGCGATGCGGCCCTTCTGCGTGACGCCGAGATTGGCGCCCTCGCCGATCACCTTCGCCTGCACCTCGGAGGCGGTGACGCGGATCGGGTCATTGGCGCGGTCGCCTACTTCCGCATCGGTTTCCGACTGGGCCTTGATATAGGTGCCGATGCCGCCGAACCACAGGAGATCGACCGGGCTCTTCAGGATCGCCGTCATGATCTCGAAGGGGGTTGCGACATCCTTGTCGAGGCCGATCGCCGCCTTCGCCTGCGGCGTCAGCTTCACGGATTTCTCCGAGCGGGCGATGATCATGCCGCCCTCGGACATCACCGCGCGGTCATAATCCTGCCAGCTGGAGCGCGGCAGCTTGAACATGCGGTTGCGCTCGGCAAAGCTCTTCTTCACGTCCGGGTTCGGGTCGATGAAGATGTCGCGATGGTCGAAGGCGGCGATCAGGCGGATGTGGCGCGACAACAGCATACCGTTGCCGAACACGTCGCCGGACATGTCGCCGACGCCCGCCACCGTGAACGGCGTTGCCTGGATATCGACGTTCATTTCGCGGAAATGACGCTTGACCGCTTCCCAGGCGCCGCGGGCAGTGATGCCCATCTTCTTGTGGTCATAGCCGGCCGAACCGCCGGAGGCAAACGCATCGTCCAGCCAGAAGCCGGCCTCCTGCGCAAGCCCGTTGGCGGTATCGGAGAAGGTCGCGGTACCCTTGTCGGCGGCGACCACGAAATAGGGATCGTCGCCATCCAGCCGCAGCGTATCGGCAGGGCCGACGACCTCGCCGCCGGAAATGTTGTCGGTGATCGACAGCAGCGTGCGGATGAAGGTCTTGTAGGCCTCCTTGCCGGCGTTGAAAAAGGCATCGCGCTGGGCAGGCGACGGCAGCTTCTTCGGGAAAAAGCCGCCCTTGGCGCCGACCGGCACGATGACGGCGTTCTTCACCTGCTGCGCCTTGACGAGACCGAGCACCTCGGTGCGGTAATCCTCGCCGCGATCCGACCAGCGCAGACCGCCGCGCGCCACCTTGCCGAAGCGCAGGTGCACGCCTTCCACTTCCGTGCCGTAGACGAAGATCTCGCGGAAGGGGCGCGGCTGCGGCAGGCCGTCGAGCAGCTTGGGATCGAGCTTGAAGGCCAGGACCGGCTTCGGCTTTCCATCGGCACCGGTCTGGAAATAGTTGGTGCGCAGCGTGGAATCGATGGCGTTGACGAAGCGGCGGAGCGTCCGGTCGTCATCGAGGTTCGGAACGGCGGCAAGCGCCGTCTCGATCGCCTCGTGATGGTCAGACAGCTTGCGCTCGCGCTGGCGCTCGCCAAGCGCGGGATCGAAACCGTCGCGGAACAGGGCAAACAGGCGGCGGCTGATGTCCGGATAGCGGGAAAGCGTATCGGCGATATGGGCCTGCGAATAGACGATGCCCGTCTGGCGCAGATAGCGGGCATAGGCGCGCAGCACGGTGACCTCGCGCACGGACAGCCCGGTCAGGAGCACCAGCCGGTTGAAACTGTCATTGTCGACGGCACCGGCGAAAGCGGCGAGGAAGGCTTCCTCCAGCAGCGGCGCCTCCCGCTCCAAATCGACCGCGCGGCCCTCCGGAAGCTCCAGTTCCATGTCGTGCAGCACGACGCGGGTGCCGGTTCCCGCCAGCCCCAGATCGAAGGTCCGTTCGCTGACCACCTGGAAGCCCAGATTTTCGAGAAGCGGCACGCGGCGCGACAATGCCAGATGGCCGCCAGCATGGAAGATCTTCAGCGCAAGGATGCGCCGCGCCTCGTCCTGGCGCTCATAGAGCGAGATCCGGATCGGCTCGCCACGGGTGCAGGCGAGAATGTCGGGCAGGTCGGCAAGCGTCTCTTCCGGTGAAAACGCCTCCTGGAAGGCGAAGCTGGTGTCGAGCGCCGGGCTGTCGGGGCCGGCAAGGCCGGCGAAGCGATCCTGCCAGGGGGTCGCGATCTCGCGGATTGCCTCTTCGAGCTTCGGCTGGGCGATACGCGGCGTCTTGCCGTCGCGCCGGCCGATGATGAAGTGCACCCGCGCCGTGCCGCCCTCCGGGAAGGCCGGATAATAGGCAGAGACATGGCCCTGGAACGTGGCGGCCAGATAGGCGCCGATCTTTTCGCGGACCGCCGAATTGTAGTTTTCGCGGGGCACGTAGACGAGGATGGAGACGAAGCGGTCGAAATGGTCGATGCGGGCGAGCGCCCGCACGCGCGGCCGCTCGGCCAGCTCCATGATCTGCTCGCAATAGCGCGCCAGAAGCTCCGCATCGATCTGGAACAGATCATCACGCGGATAGGATTCCAGCGTGTTGCGCAGCATGCGGCCCGAATGGCTGACGGGATCGAAGCCGAAATGATCCTCGACGCGCTCGACCTTGGCCCGCAGCAGCGGAATTTCCGTCACGGAATGGGTATAGGCCGTGGCGGTGAACAGACCGACGATGCGCAACTCGCCGGTCACCCGGCCGTCGGCATCGAAACGCTTGACGCCGACATAATCCATGTAGGCGCGGCGATGGACGACGGATTTCACATTGGCCTTGGTGACGATCAGAAGATCCGGCCCCTGCAGGAACTGCAGGATTTCCGGCGTCGTCGTCACCTGGTCCTTGCCCTGGCGGAGCACCAGCACATCGGGATCGGAGAGAATGCCGAGGCCGCGGCCCTTGCCGCGCTCCACGGTGGCGCCGGCTCCCTCCCCCGAATAGACATATTCGCGCATGCCGAGGAAGATGAAGTTGCCGTTGCGCAGCCAGGTGAGGAAGGAGACGGCCTCCTCGCGGTCTCCCTTGCGGCGGCCGCCGCCATTGGCGGGCAGTTCGGAGACGGCGGCATCCAGAAGGTCCAGCATCGGGCGCCAGTCGCTGATCGCCGAATGCACCCGGTCGAGCACCTGGCGCAGCCGCTCGATCAGCGCACCGGCCTGCTCTTCGCCGAGGGGGTTCAGGTGAATCTGGACAAAGCTGACATGCCGGCTGCCGGCATCGCTGCGCTCATGCGAATAGAGGCTGGGGCGGCGTCCGGCCTGCACGTCGAGAATGGGATGGACGGCGAGCGTGATGTCGCGATGGGAGGCCGTCACCTCGCCCATGATCGAATCGAAAAGGAAGGGCATGTCGCGGTCGATGACCGTCAGTACCGAAACGGCAACGCCATTCGGCGCCACGCCTTCGACGGGCACGATCGTGATGCGGGGGGCATCGCCCGCCCAGGCTTCCAGTTCCCGCCCCGCATGCAGGGCGGAGGCGACGAGCATCTCTGGCGTGTAGGCAAGGATGTCATCGGGGCTCGCCCGGCCGAACAGGATCTCCGGATCGAGCGCCAACCCGCCCCCTTCCGGCAGCGCTGCCCTTGCCAGCTCGATCTGTTTCTCCCGCTTCGGATTCTTCTTGCCCGGCATGCTTTCCTCCCGTTGTGCTGTTTTTGTCTGAACAACCATCTCGACCTGCTTTATGGCAGTTCTCAGACACAGTTTGGCGCATTTTCATGAGATTTATTGACATGGAGCCGTGAAAAATCGATCAACAGCGGCAAAACAGGGGTGTTTTATGTCCGAAGGCAGTGCCGTCATCGTGATTTCGAGCCATGTGGTGCGTGGCTCCGTGGGCAACCGGGCCGCCGTCTTCGCGCTGGAGACGCTCGGCCTGCCCGTCTGGGCGCTGCCAACCGTGATCCTGCCCTGGCATCCGGGCCATGGCCCCTCGACCCGCGTCGTCATTCCGGAGGCTGAGTTCGAGGCGGTCATCGACGACCTGATCCGCGCGCCCTGGCTCGGCGAGGTGAAGGCGGTGCTGACCGGCTATTTCGGCCATGCCTCGCAGCCGGCCCAGGTGGCACGGCTGGTTGCCGCGCTGAAGGAGAAGAATCCGGATCTCCTCTATGTCTGCGATCCCGTGATGGGCGACAAGGGCGGCCTCTACGTGCCGGAAGCGACCGCAGAGGCAATCCGCGACCATCTGATCCCGCTCGCCTCGCTTGCGACCCCCAACCGCTACGAACTGGCCTGGCTGTCGGGCGCCAGCCTGGACAGCAATGCGGCGGTGATGGATGCGGCGCTCTCGCTCGGGCCTCCGCGCATGCTGGTCACCTCGGCCGTGCCGATGATGGCGGGCGGCACCGGCAATCTCTATCTCACCGGCAGCCATGCGCTGCTCGCCGAACACCGGTTGATCGACAACCCGCCAAACGGGCTTGGCGACCTGCTGTCGGCCGTCTTCCTGGCGCGCCTTCTCTCCGGCCTGGAGGAGGAGAAGGCGCTGCAGCTGGCGACCGCCAGCGTCTATGAAGTGCTGGCCCGCACCGCCAAGCGCGGCGGCGACGAGTTGACGCTGGAGACGGACGCATCCAGCCTCTCGACGCCGATGGCCATGGTGCAGATGCGCCACCTGATGCATCCCTCGCGCGGGCGCAAGCGTTGAGAGCAAAGGTTCGCGGAAGCGCGCAAGGATTGGCGTTTCCGTGCCATGCGGCAAGGCGCGATGCCTGCACCGCACACGAAAAGGGTTGAGCCATGGCCTTCACCGGTTTAAGCGGGGAGAACAGGCTCGGCCGAAGGACACAACGCGCATGACGGAATTTCCAGCTTCTCTCCTCCTCGGCTACCGCGATTTCATGAGCGGGCGCTATCTGGAGGAGCGCGAGCGCTACCGCATGCTAGCCGAAACCGGCCAGCAGCCGCACACGATGATGATTGCCTGCTGCGATTCCCGTGCGGCACCGGAAACCATCTTCAATTGCGGACCGGGCGAACTCTTCGTGGTGCGCAACGTGGCAAACCTTGTTCCGCCCTACGAGCCGGACGGCCAGTTCCACGCCACCTCGGCAGCACTCGAATATGCGGTACAGGCCTTGAAGATCCGCGACATCGTGGTGATGGGCCATGGCCGCTGCGGCGGCATCCAGACGGCGCTCGATCCGCTGGACGAACCCCTGTCGCCGGGCGACTTCATCGGCAAGTGGATGGGCATGCTGCGCTCGACCGCCGAGCAGATCCCGAGCACCGCCATCATGACCCAGGCCGAACGCCAGACGGCGCTGGAGAGGGTCTCGATCCGCAACTCGATCGCCAATCTTCGCACCTTCCCTTGCGTGCGCATCCTGGAAGAGCGCGGCAGCATGCGCCTGCATGGCGCCTGGTTCGACATCTCGACCGGCGAACTCTGGGTGATGGACGCCAAGACCGGGGATTTCATACGCCCCGAGATTGCCGAGCCGGCTCTGTCGGCCTGAGGCCCGCTGTGGCAGGCCCTCGTTGAAGGCCTGCCTGGACACCCGTGTGGTCAGCGACCGTCGATTTGAGCGCCCATATAGGCGATCGCCTGCTGGTAGACGGTGGCGGCATTCCAGCCCTGGATGGCAACGAAATTCGGCTCGCCTTCCTGATAGCCAAGACCCGGCTTCCAGCCATGGCCGACGAGGAAATTCGCCGTGGAGGCCAGCGCATCGGCGCGCGAGCGCACCATGTCGATATGGCCATCCCCATCGCCATCGGCACCGTAGCGGATCACGTTGAGCGGCAGGAACTGCGTCTGGCCGATCTCGCCATGCGCGGCACCGCGGGCATCCGTGCTCAGGTCCCCGCGCGCGACGAGCTGAAGGGCGGCATAGAGTTGTTCGGTGAAATACTGCGAGCGGCGGCAGTCATAGGCGAGCGTCGCGACGGCCGACAGCGTGTGCTGGTCGCCCATGTAGCTGCCAAAGCCGGTTTCCATGCCCCAGATCGCCAGAATCGGACCGGCAGGGACGCCGAAGCGCCGCTCGATGGAGGCAAACAGGGCGGCGTTGGCCGATTTCATCGTCTTGCCGCGAGCAATGATGGTGGTGGCGCCACGCTTCTTCAGAAACTCGTCGAACGACAGCTTGAAGCTCTTCTGGCCACGGTCGGCACGGATCGTCGGGCGGTTATAGACGACATTGGCGAAGGCCTTGTCGAGCACCGAGGAGGAGATGCCCTGACGCACCGCCTCGCCCTTGAAGGACTGCACCCAGGCCTCGAAACCGGTGCTGTCATTGCCACATGTGGCGGCCTCGGCCGCGGTGGCACCCGTTGCCATCGCCAGAACCAGGGCTGCCGCCCGCAAAATCTTCGTCATGCCTACCTCGCTTGCGTCGGGTCGCACAGCCCCTGCCGCCGATCCCGATGTCGTGACGGCGTTATGGGTCGCGCCGCCGCCTGCGACAATATCGTGAAACCTGAAAATATCGTGAAGGTGAGGGAGGGAGGCAATCATTCCTCGCGGAAAGCGCCCGACAGCCACTTTCGACTGTCGGGCCGAAGACATCCGGGGCGGGCCCCGAGGCCGTCACCCTCACCGTGTGAAGGCTCAGGCAGCCTGCTTGCGCGGCTTGATGAGGCCGCGATTGACGAGAAGCTCGGCAATCTGCACGGCGTTCAGCGCGGCACCCTTGCGCAGGTTGTCGGAGACGACCCACATGTTGAGGCCGTTCTCGACGGTCGCATCCTCGCGGATGCGCGAGATGTAGGTGGCATCCTCGCCGGCGCATTCGACCGGGGTCACGTAGCCGCCGTTTTCCCGCTTGTCGACAACGAGGCAACCGGGAGCCTCACGCAGGATGTCGCGGGCCTGATCGGCGGTGATCTCGTTCTCGAACTCGATATTGACCGATTCCGAATGGCCGATGAAGACCGGCACGCGCACGGCCGTGCAGGTAACCTTGATCTTCGGATCCAGCATCTTCTTGGTTTCGGCCAGCACCTTCCACTCTTCCTTGGTATAGCCGTCTTCCATGAAGCTATCGATGTGCGGGATCACGTTGAAGGCGATGCGCTTGGTGAACTTCTTGGATTCGACCGGATCGGCGACGAAGACGGCGCGCGTCTGCGAGAACAGTTCGTCCATGCCTTCCTTGCCGGCGCCGGAGACCGACTGGTAGGTGGAGACGACGACGCGCTTGATCTTGGCAAAATCATGCAGCGGCTTCAGCGCCACGACGAGCTGGGCGGTCGAGCAATTCGGGTTGGCGATGATGTTCTTCTTGGAAAAGCCGGTGACAGCATCGGCATTCACTTCCGGAACGATCAGCGGCACCTCGGAATCGTAGCGCCAGGCGGACGAGTTGTCGATGACGACGCAGCCCTGCGCACCGATCTTCGGCGACCACTTCTGGGAAATGGTGCCGCCGGCCGACATCAGGCAGATATCGGTATCGGAGAAATCATAGTGCTCGAGGTTGGACACCTTCAGCGTCTTGTCGCCGAAGGAGACTTCCGTGCCCTGGCTGCGGGCGGACGCCAGCGCCACCACTTCATCGGCCGGAAAACCGCGTTCCGACAGGATGTTCAGCATTTCCCGGCCGACATTTCCGGTCGCGCCCACAACTGCAATCTTGAAACCCATTTCACTGCTCTCTTTCTCTTCTCTCCTCGGGTCTGGGAGGGGAACCACGACGCAGCGCGCGTGCTGTTCCTTGTCCCCGGCCGAACCGGGGAGAGAGCGGTAGGCCAGAGACGTCAGACGGTTTTCGTCGTCGTTTTGGCCTTGGTTTTGGAGGATGCGCATGCGAGAAGCTGCGCTCCGGCAACAGGTGCCGGACCAAATGAATCGGCGATGTGCATGTCGGCGCGATACATTCTTGCTTCCCTTCGTGCCAACTCCTTAGAAGATTTCACGAACGAGTCAAGCGGTCCGGCGGCCGAAGCGGTGCGGCATCGTCCGGAAAATCCGCGCCAAGAGCAGGGAGAATCCATGAAAACCCTGGAGGACGGGACTGCGACATCCGCAAGCGCTGCAACCGGTCCGCGACAGGACAGAGCGGCATGAACGCGCTCAGCCTTGCAAGCATTATCCTCGCCATCACCCTCAGCGCATGCGTCGTTCTCCTGCTGATCCGCAAGGCAGGCCAGCTTGGTCTTGTCCAGGTGCCAGGCGCGCGCTCCTCACATGTGCGACCGACGCCCACCGGCGGCGGAACCGGCATCGTGGCGGGGACGACCGCGGCCGGCCTTCTGCTGCTGAAGGGCACCGATCACGCCCTGCAGCCGGCCTCCACCCTTCTGTTCTGCGGTCTGGCCATGGCGGCGATCGGCCTCATCGATGACCGCTGGCCTCTGTCGCCACGGATACGCCTGCCGGCGCAGGCGCTGTTGGTGGCTGCCGCGATCTGGGCGACGGGCGGCGCAGCCGCGCTTGCCGGCGAAGCAGGAACCGTCGCGGCGGCCCTGCTGGCCGTGCTCCTGCTGGTCGGCGGCGTCTGGTGGATCAACCTCTTCAATTTCATGGACGGCATAGATGGCATTGCCGGCCAGCAGGCGGCGGCGATGATGGCCTCGGCCATGACAATCGCCCTGCTGACGACGGACGGCGCCGGCCAAAGCTGGCTGTGGTGGTACATGGCGGCCCTCGCGGCCGCGACACTCGGCTTCCTCGCCTTCAATCTTCCGCCGGCCCGGATCTTCATGGGCGATGCCGGCAGCCTGTTTCTCGGCTTCTCGATTGCCGCGATCGCCATGGCAAGCCTGGCCGCGGGCTGGGTGAGCCTGCCGCAATGGCTGCTGCTGGCAGTGGTGTTTGCGGCGGATGCGACGGTGACGCTTATCGTGCGGTTCCTCCGCCGCGAGCAACTGACCGAAGGCCACCGTTCGCATGCCTATCAGCGCCTGTCGCGCCGGTTCGGTGGCGCACGGCCCGTGACGCTCGCGGCGGCCGGCCTCAATATGCTTGTGCTGCTGCCGCTTGCCCTCCTGGCAGGCCACGGCGTTATCGGCTGGGTGATCGTGGTCTGCGTCTATGCTCTGGCCGCAACCGGTGCTCTGGTCGCCGGCGCCGGCCTTCCGGACGATCAGCCGGCGAGCCTTGGCGCCTATCGTCGGCTGCTCGGTCGCCCGCCCGTCGGAGAGCGCCGATGATCCTGGTGACCGGTGCCACCGGTTTTGTCGGCGGGCATCTCTGCCGTATCCTGCGGGAACGCCAGATGGACTTCCGCGCCGCAAGCCGGCGCTCTGCCCCGGGCTGCATCACGACCGGTCCCCTGTCGGCCGGGACGGACTGGGGCCCGGCGCTTGCGGGTGTGGACACCGTCATCCATCTTGCCGGCCGCGCCCATGTGCTGAGGGAAACAGCCGCCGATGCCGAGGCTGCCTTTCGCGCCGTCAACGTCGAGGGTACGCTCGCCCTTGCGCATCAGGCCGCCCATGCCGGCATCCGCCGTTTCGTCTTCCTCAGCTCGATCAAGGTGAACGGGGAACACACCGAGCCCGGCCGCCCCTTCACGCCGACCGATCCCCCTGCCCCGCAGGATGCCTACGGCCGCTCCAAGGCAGACGCGGAAGCTGCCCTCGTCGCGCTCGCCGCACAAAGCGGCATGGAGTTGACTGTGGTGCGCCCTCCGCTCGTCTATGGTGCGGGCGTCGGCGCCAATTTCAGCCTGCTGATGCGCTGGGCCGGCAGCGGCCTGCCCTGCCCCTTCGGCGCCTTGGACAACCGTCGCTCGCTGGTCTATGTCGAAACGCTCTGCGATCTTCTGGTCCGTGCCGCAGGCCATCCGGCGGCGGCAGGCGAGATCCTGATGGTGAGCGATGACGAGGATGTCTCCACGCGCGAGCTGTTCGCCCGGCTGGCAACACTGCAGGGGCGGCGCGCCCTGGCGCTGCCCGTACCCGTTTCCTTGTTGCGGACGATCGCAACCCTTGCAGGCAAACGAAGCATGAGCGATCGCTTGCTTAGCAGTCTTCAGGTGGATATAGGCCAGACCAAGGCTCGTCTCGACTGGCTCCCGCCCTATTCTCTGGCCACAGGGCTTCAGCGGACCGTGACACACGCAAGGACACCTCGATGAGATCGCATGTGGGTGGAGAGAACGGGTTCGGTCCCTTCCAGTGTCGGGCGGCGGTGCCTGCACCATGATGACGGGCCTGCTCCGCCACGTGATGGAAACGACACCACGTCTCTGGAAGCGGATCCTGCTGGTCGGCTTCGACGTGATGACACTGCTGCTTGCGCTATGGGCGAGCTACGCGTTGCGCTACGCCGACTGGATGCCCGAACTCACGTTCGAACGCATTGCTCTTGCGGTGATGGCACCGGCCGTGGCCATCCCGGTCTTCATCCGTCTCGGTCTCTACCGTGCGGTGATCCGCTACCTGCCCGACAGCGCCATGTGGACCATCGTGCGCGCCATGGGCCTTGCGACGATCCTGTGGGTGATGCTGGTCTTCGTGCTGGAAATGGCGGGGCGCGATATCGTGCCGCGCTCGATCCCCTTCTTCTATTTCGCGATCGGTTCGGCGCTGATCGGCGGCTCGCGCTTTTCCGCCAAGATCATCCTCAGTCACGGAACGGGCATGCGACGGGAGGATCAGCCGATCTTCATTTACGGTGCCAGCACCTCCTCGGTGCAGCTCGCCGCCGCGCTGAGGGGAACCAGCAACCGTTTCATCGTCGGCTTCCTCGACGAGGATCCGACCCATCACGGTCGCGATGTCGGCGGTTACCGGGTCTATGATCCGAACCAGTTGCCAAGGCTGATCCGGCTCTACGGCATCCAGGAAATCATCCTGTCGCTTTCCACCCTGCCCGCCGATCGGCGCCGCAGCGTGATCGGTCGACTGAGCGGGCTCGGGGTGAAGATCCGCACCGTGCCCGACATTACCGACCTGGTCGATGGCCGCTATCTTGCCAACCAGATCCGCGAGATCCGCATCGACGAGCTGCTCGGCCGTTCCTTCGTGCCGCCAGATCGCGCCCTCATCGCAGGCATGCTGAAGGACCGGGTCATCATGGTCACCGGGGCCGGCGGCTCCATTGGCTCCGAACTGTGCCGGCTGATCGTGCAATGGCAGCCCAGGAAGCTGGTGCTGTTCGAAGCCAACGAGTTCGCTCTCTACCAGATCGACAGGGAGCTTGCCGCGCAGGCACGGTGCGAGGTCGTGCCCGTTCTCGGCTCCATCACGCATGAGGCCCGCATCCGGGCAGCCATCGAGACGCATGGCGTCGAAGTGCTTTACCATGCCGCAGCCCACAAGCACGTGCCGCTGGTGGAGGCCAATGTGCTGGAAGGCATCGAGAACAACGTGTTCGGGACGCAGACCGTGATGAGGGTGGCGCTTGAGACCGGTGTCGGCCATTTCGTGCTGATCTCGTCCGACAAGGCCGTCCGCCCGACCAATGTGATGGGTGCCACGAAGCGCTGGGCCGAGCTGATCATGCGGCATATGGCGGTGACGGCAGAAGCGTCTGGCCGCGGCCAGCGGTTCTGCGCGGTGCGCTTCGGCAATGTGCTGGGTTCGAACGGCTCGGTAGTGCCGCTCTTCAAGCAGCAGATCGCCCAGGGCGGCCCGGTGACGGTGACCGATCCGGACATGCAGCGTTATTTCATGTCGATCCCGGAGGCCGTTGAACTGATCGTGCAGTCGAGCGCACTGTCGGAAGGCGGCGACATCTTCCTCCTCGACATGGGTGAGCCAGTGCGTATTGGCGACCTCGCGGAAAACATGATCCGTCTTGCCGGCTTCACAGTGCGTGACGCCGGCAACCCGAATGGCATCGAGATCCGCGTCACCGGCAGCCGGCCGGGCGAGAAGAAGTGCGAGGAGCTGTTCTACGATATCGCCAATGCGCTTGCGACCCAGCATCCGAAAATCATGCGCGCCAATGCGCGGGCCGCAGCCCAGAACGACCTGCCGGAAAGCCTGCAGGCCCTGCGGGCGGCCGTGCAGCGCCAGGATGAGAATCGCGCCCGCGAGATCCTGTTCTGCACCATCGGCATGGATGCGGTCTCACAGCCCCAGGCTCTCGACCAGGCCACGTCCTGACACGCCTTCATCCGGGCACAGGCCTTGGAGTTTGTCCGGGGAAGATGCAACCGGATCAGCCGATCCGCAAAAGCCGCACGGGGCTCGGAAGGGTGATCGCTCCCGGCCAGCGCCAGCCGGCCCGCCGCGGCAGGCGACGGAAGGGAAGCCGGCGCATCAGGCGGGGCAGGCCTTCGGCAGGCACATCGAACAGCAGGCCGTGGCGGGCGAACTGGCTGGCCATGAAGACGGAAAACCAGGCGCCGAACAGCAGGCCTGCCATCACGTCGCTCGGGAAATGCGCGCCGATGATGACGCGGGAAAAGCCGAGCCAGAGCGCCAGCACCAGGCAGGGAACCCGATAGCGCGGCGCCATCAGCGCCACGGCCATCATGATGGCGCCGATCGTGGTGGCATGACCGGAAGGGAAGCTTTCGAACCGGTAGCTGCCGTGCAGCGGCGAGAGGTCCAGAACGCTACCATCCGTCTGGAACAGCGGGCGGGCCCGGCCGATCAGCCGCTTGGCAAGGTTGGCAAGCAGGCCGGAAAGAGCAATGGAGAGAAAGACATAGGCCGCCACGTGCCCGATGAACAAGGCCTCGAAGCGGGCCTTGCAGTGGCGCGCCAGCCGTGCGCTGGTGAGAGCTTCGAAAAACAGGACAGAGCTGGCCAGCAGAATCCAGCCAGAGGTGCCGAAATCCGTGATGGCATTGCTGATCGGCTTCAGGAAAGACGGCGACTGGCGGACATAGGCCGACACCGGCGCATCCAGCAGAAAGACAGCAAGCAGAATAAAGTTGACCGCAAGAAGAAGGAAAGCAAAATGGCAATTTGCCCGACTTCCCGTGCAGTAACGTTGCTGACGCCTTTTCAGCTTCGCGATCATTCGGCCCGCTCTCCCACAATGGAGCGTGAGTGTGGCCGCCTTCTGTGACAGCCGTTTCACGAAATCGGATTTTTTGAACGTGTTTGATGAATTTTTTCCGCTGGGATCGATCGCATCTCACACCGGTGGATGCAGAACTGTGCCATGCACACTTGACGCAGGAGACGGACGCCAGGCGGAACATTCCCGCTGCATTTGACCGCTCCCCCTCGCCTTGCCACAGTTCGCTGCCATATCCACGCCGGGAAGCGACTATCCGGATCATGATAGGCATTGATGCGCCAACGGTTGGCCCCTAGACCACAGGATGCGCAACAGGAAGGAAGACGCACAGGTGGCGGACAGCAAGGTTTCTGCAGCCATGGTCGGCTCGATGACAGGCACGGTGGAAAGAGACACCATGGCACCCCCCAGCCTTTCGGTATCGATCGTCACCTACCGACCCGACCGGACGGAGCTGGAGCGAACGCTGACAAGCCTCGCCCTTGCGGCCAGCCACCTCGCCGGCCCTGTCGCCATTACCATCATCGACAATTCGTCGCCCTCCGATCTCGCCCCCCGCATCGCGCAAGGCTTTGCCGGCCTGCCGGTCAGCGTCATCGCCGGACAGGGCAATGTTGGGTATGGCCGCGCCAACAATCTGGTCCTGGACCGTCTCGGCCGCTTCCATCTGGTGTTGAACCCCGATGTGGAGATGGCACCGGACGCACTGGCGCAAGCACTCCATTTCATGGAGGCCCATCCGGACTGCGGGCTTCTGACACCCTTCGCCGAAGGGCGCGACGGGCAGCGGCAGTTTCTCTGCAAGCGCTATCCGGCACTGGTCGATCTCGCACTGCGGGGATTTGCACCGGCCGGTCTGCGTCGGCTGTTTCGCCGCAGGCTCGACCACTACCAGATGGCGGACATGTCGCCAGACGCGGTGTCTTGGGATCCGCCGATCGTCAGCGGCTGCTTCATGCTCTTCCGCAGCGAGGTGCTGAGGGCACTCAAGGGTTTCGATCCGGACTATTTCCTCTATTTCGAGGATTTCGACCTGTCGCTGCGGGCGGGCCGGATGACCCGCATTGCCTATGTCCCGCAGGTGCGGATCGTGCATGGCGGCGGCAATGCGGGGGCCAAGGGGTTCTGGCACATCCGGCAATTCGCCCGATCCGCCCTGACCTTCTATCGCAAGTTCGGCTGGCGGATCGTCTGAGGCCGCAGCCTGCGCAAACGACGATTACGGATAGGTTTCGGCACGCTCCAGCGTGACGGCCGCCGCGTCCTTGGCCGACAGCGTCGGCGCTGCCTCGACCGGCCACTCGATGCCAATGGCGGGATCATTCCAGAGGATGCTGCGCTCATGTTCGGGCGCATAGAAATCGGTGGTCTTGTAGAGGAACTCCGCGCTGTCGCTCACCACCAGAAAGCCGTGGGCAAAGCCTTCCGGCACCCAGAGCTGCCGGCGGTTTTCAGCGCTAAGCATGACGCCCACCCAGTGGCCGAAGGTCGATGACGACCGGCGCAGATCGACGGCGACATCGAAGACGGCACCCTGCACCACGCGCACCAGCTTGCCCTGCGGCTGGTGCAGCTGATAATGCAGGCCGCGCAGCACGTTTTTGGCCGATTTCGAATGATTGTCCTGCACGAAGCTACGCTCAAGGCCGGTCGCCTCGCGAAACTGCCGTGCATTGAAGCTTTCGAAGAAGAAGCCGCGCTCGTCGCCGAACACCTTCGGCTCGAGGATCACGACATCGGGAATGGCGGTTCTCACAGCCTGCATCAGAACACGTCCTCTTTCAGAATGGTCTGCAGATAGGCGCCGTAGCCGCTTTTCAGCAGCGGCTTTGCCAGCGCCTCCAGCTGCGCTGCATCGATCCAGCCGGCGCGGTAGGCAATTTCCTCGGGGCAGGCGACGCGCAGCCCCTGACGCTTCTCGATGGTGGCGATGAAATAGCCGGCTTCCAGCAGCGAATCATGAGTGCCGGTATCGAGCCAGGCATAGCCGCGCCCCATGATTTCGACATTCAGCTGGCCGCGCGCGAGGTAGACATTGTTGAGATCGGTGATCTCCAGCTCGCCCCGCGCGGACGGACGGATGCTGGCGGCGATGTCACAGACCTGATTGTCATAGAAATAGAGCCCCGTCACTGCATAGTTCGATTTCGGAACCTGCGGCTTCTCCTCGATCGAGAGCGCCCGGCGTTCGGCATCGAATGCTACGACACCATACCGCTCCGGATCCTTCACGTGGTAGGCGAACACAGTGGCTCCCGCCTCCCCGGCTGCGGCATTGCGCAGCAGCTTCTGGAAATCGTGACCGTAGAAGATGTTGTCGCCGAGCACGAGCGCGCTTGGCCGATCGCCCAGAAAATCCCGACCGAGGATGAACGCCTGCGCGAGCCCATCGGGACTCGGCTGCACGCAATAGTCGATGCTGATGCCCCATTGCGAGCCATCGCCCAGCAGGGACTCGAAGCGGGGCGTATCCTGCGGCGTCGAGATGATGAGGATCTCGCGGATCCCCGCCAGCATCAGCGTGGTCAGCGGATAATAGATCATCGGCTTGTCGTAGACCGGCAGCAGCTGCTTGGAGATGGCCAGTGTTGCAGGATGAAGGCGTGTGCCGGCCCCGCCTGCGAGAATGATACCTCTGCGTGATGTCATGGCTGCCCTAGAGTATCTGCTGGAGAACGTGATCGACGCCATCCCGCCAGTGGGGCAGGACGAGACCGAAGGTGTTGCGGAGTTTTTCCGTATCGAGCCGTGAATTGGCCGGCCGCCGGGCGGGTGTCGGATAGTCGGCAGCGGGGATCGGCCGGATGGCATCCTCGGCGACGCGAATGGGCCGGCCGGCGGCTCTCGCCCCGGCAATCACGTGGGATGCATAGGCATGCCAGCTGGTTTCGCCGGCAGCCGCCAGATGATAGACGCCATCCGGCACGGAGGCAGGCTCCCGCAGCGCCTGGCGCAGCGCATGTGCGGTGACATCGGCAATCAGGCTGGCTGCAGTCGGTGCGCCGATCTGGTCTGCCACAACCGACAGAGCCTCGCGCTCTGCGGCAAGCCGCAGCATGGTCTTCAGGAAATTGGCCCCATGCGCACCGAACACCCAGCTGGTGCGAAAAATCAGGTGGCGCGCGCCGGTCCGGGCCAGCGCCTGTTCTCCGGCAAGTTTGGTGCGGCCGTAGACGCCCTGCGGGCCGGTCGGGTCCGCCTCACGCTGGAAACCGGTTGCCTGCCCATCGAACACGTAATCGGTGGAATAATGAATGACGAGCGCCCCGAGCCGCTCCGCCTCTTCGCCGAGAACGCCCGGTGCGACCGCATTGATCGCCTCGGCCGTTTCGCTGTCGGTTTCCGCCCGGTCGACAGCAGTATAGGCGGCCGGATTGACGATCGCATCCGGCCGCAGGTCACGCAGCCGCGCACGGATCGCCGTCTCGTCGGCAAGGTCGAGACCGGCGCGATCGAAGGCAAGGACCTCTCCGAGCGGCGCCAGCGCGCGCTGCAGCTCGAACCCCACCTGACCATTGCGGCCCGTCAGAAGAATGCGCATGGCTCAGGCTCCGTATTGCTGGCCGATCCAGCGCTGATAGGCACCACTGGTGACGTTCTCGACCCAGTCCTGATGATCGAGATACCACCGTACCGTCTTGGCGATGCCGGTCTCGAAGGTCTCTGCCGGCCGCCAGCCGAGCTCACGCTCGATCTTCGTGGCATCGATCGCATAGCGGCGGTCATGACCAGGCCGATCGGTCACGAAGCGGATCTGCTCGGCATAGGAGAGGCCATCGGCGCGCGGCTTCAGCTCATCCAGAACGGCGCAGAGCGTGCGCACCACGTCCAGATTGGCCTTCTCGTTCCAGCCACCGATATTGTAGGTTTCGCCAAGGCGCCCCTTTTCGAGCACCGCACGAATGGCAGAGCAATGGTCCGTCACGTAGAGCCAGTCGCGGATCTGCTGACCGTCACCATAGATCGGCAGCGGCTTGCCCGCCAGCGCATTGTGGATGCACAGCGGGATGAGCTTTTCCGGGAAATGGTAGGGGCCGTAATTGTTGGAGCAATTGGTGGTCAGCACCGGCAGGCCGTAGGTGTGGTGATAGGCGCGCACCAGATGATCCGAGGCCGCCTTGCTGGCCGAATAGGGGCTGTTGGGCTCGTAGCGATTGGTTTCCCGGAACGGCGCATCCTCTGCGGCGAGAGAGCCGTAGACCTCATCGGTCGAGACATGCAGGAAGCGAAAGCCCTGGCGGGCCTCGGGCGAGCGCGCCGCCCAGTCGACCCGCACCGCCTCCAGCAGGCGAAACGTGCCGACCACATTGGTCTCGATGAAATCGGCCGGCCCGTGAATGGAGCGGTCCACATGCGATTCAGCGGCAAAATTGACGATTGCGCGCGGCTGATGACGGGCCAGGAGATCGGCGATGACCTGGCTGTCACCGATATCGGCGCGCACGAAGACGTGCCGGTCGTCGCCGGCAAGCAATTCCAGGTTCTGCAGGTTACCGGCATAGGTCAACTTGTCGACATTGACGACCGCCTCGTCGCTGCCGGACAGCCAGTCCAGCACGAAATTGCTTCCGATGAAGCCTGCCCCACCCGTCACCAGTATCGTCATGCCGTCCCGTCTCTCCAAGCCGTTCCACAACCGCGATTTGCGGCACGCAAATCCTCTTAGGCCAATTCGGAAGCCAAAACCATGCACAGGGGCGAAAAGGCCGCTCTTCTCCCCGTGCGGCCACACGCCTCTAACCCGCCAGTGATTCCTTGTAAGCCTTGATGACCTCGTCAATCCTGCCCTGCATCCGGATGCGGCCATGCTCCATCCAGATGCCCTTGGTGCACCAGGAGAGCAGCAGATCGTTGGAATGCGAGGCCATCACGAGAATGCCGGCCTTGCCGATGAACTTGCGCATGCGCTCCTGCGCCTGGCTGAGGAAGGCGGCATCGCCAGCGCCGATCCCCTCGTCGATCAAAAGGATCTCCGGGCTGATGGCGGTGGAAATGGCAAAGGCAAGGCGGGTGGACATGCCGGCGCTGTAGGTCCGGAGCGGCATGTCGAGAAACTCGCCAAGTCCGGTCAGTTCGCCGATCTCCTGGGAGCGGGCCTCGATCTCGCGGCGACTGAAACCGAGATACATGCCGCGCAGGATGATGTTGTCCCAGCCCGTGGCATCCGGGTCCATGCCAAAGCCGATGTTGAACATCGAGGCCACCTCGCCGTCGATGGAGACCGAACCGGCCGTCGGTTCATAGATGCCGGACATAACGCGCAGGATTGTCGATTTTCCCGCGCCATTGTGACCGATCAGCCCGACCCGGTCACCATGCGCGACATGCAGATCCAGCGCATCGAGCGCACGCACGACAATGCGGTTGGTGCCGTCCCGCGGACGGATCTGACCGCCGGTTGCCACCGACAGGACGCTATTCTTGATCGAACGGCTGCCGTTGTCATAGATCGGAATATCGACGACAACCCCGGAAAGGGTGATGCTGGCCAAGGATCAGCTCCAATACACGATACGCGCCCGGTAGCGGGCAAAGAACAGCACGGCGACAGCGCCCATGACGACGGTGATGACGCCACAGACCAGCCAGTTTTCCAGCACGCTCGGCTGCCCCATCAACGGCCGGCGGACGATCTCGATGAAATGGTAGAAGGGGTTCAGCATCAGAAGCCAAAGCCCTTTCGACAGCTGCTCGCCATGCCAGACAATGGGCGTCATGTAGAACAGGAGCTGCATCAGGCTGCCAATCATCATCGGCACGTCGCGAAAGCGGGCACAGACGGGCCCCAGGATCATCGTGGCAAAGATGCCGTTCAGGACGATCAGGACAAGTCCCGGAAAGACCAGCAGCGCATCCCAGCCAAGCGGCACGGCAAAGACGATGGCGACGATGATGTAGATGACGAAATTGTGGGCGAAGGTGAGGATCTGACTCCAGACGAACTGGAAGATATACACACTGAGGGGTACCTTGATCTGGCGCAGCGCATCACCGGCCTGCGTGAAGACGGTGCAGGCATCGGTGATCAGGCGGCCGATCAGTCCCCACAGGATGATGCCGACCGCCATGTAGGGCAGATAGACCTGTACGTCGATGCGGAAGATCTGCGAGTAGAGAATACCGATGCCAAGCACCATGATACCCATCGAAAGCGTCAGCCAGAAGGGGCCGATGACCGAACGGCGGTAATGCTTGCGCACATCCTGCCAGCCGAGATAGAGCCACAGCTCGCGGCGCGACAAGCCGCCTGCGATATCCTCAATGGCACGCCCGAAATTGCTGCTTGATCGCATTACCATTCCTTCTTTCCGGCCGCCACCCGGCGCTTCATATCAGCCGGACATCAAGGACGAAATGTCCCGCCTGCCACACTCGATGTTCTTGCGGCCGGGCGCATCCCGCAACGCACCCGGAAGGGGTTATAGGGCGCCGCAACGGCGACGCAACCATGGACCGCCCCTCTTGATCCACACGACGGACGAGACTGCTCCTATGCGAGGACCTTGGCGGACTTGCGGCACACATGAAAATGCCCCGCACGACGGCGGGGCATGTGATCGATGAGAGGGCGCAAGAGAGCGCCGAACCCTGCCTGATCAGGCAGACAGCGCCTTGAACTCTGCGAGGATGGCATCGCCCATCTCGGAGGTGCCGACGCGGGTTGCGCCTTCGCTCATGATGTCGCCGGTGCGGATGCCCTTGTCGAGCACGTTGGCGATCGCCTTTTCCAGGCGGTCGGCTTCGGCCACCATGTTGAACGAATAGCGCAGGCACATGGCGAACGAGGCGATCATGGCGATCGGGTTGGCGATGCCCTTGCCGGCAATATCCGGCGCCGAACCGTGCACCGGCTCGTAGAGCGCCTTGCGCTTGCCGGTCTTGGCATCCGGAGCGCCGAGCGAGGCCGACGGCAGCATACCGAGCGAGCCGGTCAGCATGGCGGCAACGTCGGACAGCATGTCGCCGAACAGGTTGTCGGTGACGATCACGTCGAACTGTTTTGGCGCGCGCACCAGCTGCATGCCGCCGGCATCGGCCAGCATGTGCTCGAGCTTCACGTCGGAAAACTTCGCCTTGTGGGTTTCGGTGACCACCTGGTTCCAGAGCACGCCCGACTTCATGACGTTGCGCTTTTCCATGGAGCAGACGGTATTGTTGCGGGTGCGCGCCAGCTCGAAGGCGACGGAGGCGATGCGCTCGATCTCGTAGGTGTCGTAGACCTGCGTGTCGATGGCCCGCTTCTGGCCGTTGCCGAGATCGGTGATGGTCTTCGGCTCGCCGAAATAGACGCCGCCGGTCAGCTCGCGCACGATCAGGATGTCGAGGCCTTCGACCAGCTCGGGCTTCAGCGATGAGGCACTGGCCAGCGCCGGATAGCAGATGGCCGGGCGCAGGTTGGCAAACAGTTCGAGATCCTTGCGCAGGCGCAGGAGGCCGGCTTCCGGGCGCACCTCATAGGGCACGTGATCCCACTTCGGACCGCCGACGGCGCCGAACAGAACCGCATCGGCCGCCATGGCCTTGGCCATGTCCTCTTCGGAAATGGCAACGCCGTGCGCATCATAGGCCGAGCCGCCGACCAGGCCCTCATCGGTGGTGAAGCCGGTGCCGAGGGCTTCGTTCATGTGGGCGACGATCTTGCGAACCTCGGCCATGGCCTCGGGGCCGATGCCGTCGCCGGGAAGAAGGAAGAGCGAGTGAGACATAAATCCGGTGTCCTTGAACTGGGCAGGCTCACCATGACGCGCCTTCAGGGGCACGCTCCCCCAAACCCCGACCGAGCCTGCCGCAGGACGAGGCGCAGAGTGTTTCAGACCGTCCGGACGCCCCCGAAGACCGAGGGCGCGGAGGCCGGCTCAGAGCCAGGGACGCTCCGACTGGACCTTCGTTTCGAAGGACGCGATCGCCGCATCGCTCTTCAGCGTGGTGGCGATATCGTCGAGACCTTCCAGCATGATGTGCTTGCGGGCCGGGTCGATGTCGAAGGTGATCTTGCCGCCATCGGGACCCGAAATTTCCTGGGCTTCCAGATCCACCGTCAGAACCGCGTTCGAGCCGCGCGAGGCATCGTCCATCAGCTTGTCGAGGTCATCCGGGGAGACGACGATCGGCAGGATGCCGTTCTTGAAACAGTTGTTGTAGAAGATATCGGCAAACGAGGTGGAGATGACGCAGCGGATGCCGAAGTCGAGAAGCGCCCAGGGCGCATGCTCGCGCGAGGAGCCGCAGCCGAAATTATCGCCGGCGACCAGGATCTTGGCGCTCTGGTATTGCGGCTTGTTCAACACGAAATCGGGGTTCAGCGAGCCGTCGTCGCGATAGCGCGCCTCGGCAAACAGGCCCTTGCCGAGGCCGGTGCGCTTGATGGTCTTCAGATAATCCTTCGGGATGATCATGTCCGTGTCGATGTTGACGACCGGAAGCGGCGCAGCAACGCCGGTGAGCTTGACGAATTTTTCCATGACCTGCCTCCGCGAGACGTTTGATGCGGATGCTGCCATAGACCAATTCCCGGACAATTTGAAGGTCACATTCCTGTCAAACGGTACTGTGACCTGTCAAACGCCACGCTGGCCGGTCGGCCAGCGGAAACACGGTGATTCGCGGAAGACCGCCGAAGACCGTGGATCAGAGATCGATGATCGTGCCGCGACCGTCGTTCCAGACGCGCATGTCGGGGCGGGCGCCCTTGGCGCGGGCGCGCACCGGTGCCGGCTTCAGGCGCGGGGTCAGCGCACGCACAACGGTGAAGACGGCCAGCATGCCGGCAAAGGCGAGGGTGATGGAAGCCGTCAGCACCACAAGGCTACCAATCGCCGCAATGCCGATGAGACCGAGGAAAACTGCGCGGATGTTCTGCATGGTTTTATGAACCTTTCTTCTTGCGTGAATGTGGGCCTTTCCGTTTCCACTTGCAAGTGCCTTGGCAGCTGTGCGCTCTTGCGTCTCATCCCGAAGCTTGTCACAAAGTCGCGATGCCCAGCACCCTTTCTCTCACGCCGCGTCCCTATCGCTCCCTGCTCAGCGTCCCCGCCATCAACCCGCGGGCCCTGGACAAGGTTCCGCAGCTTGCCTGCGACGGCGTGATCTTCGACCTGGAGGATTCGGTGTTTCCCGAGCGGAAAGACGAGGCGCGCGAGGCTCTGCGCGAGCGTCTTCCCGCTCTTGCCCGCGACGGCAGGACCCGCATCATCCGCATCAACGACCTGTCCTCCCCCTTTGCGGCCGCCGATCTTGACCTGGTGCTGGCGGTCCGGCCGGATGCGGTGCTTTTGCCGAAGGTGGAGCGCCCGCAGGATATTCTCTTCGTCCAGGAGAGGCTCGATACCGCCGGCTGCCCGCCGGAGGTGGCGATCTGGGCCATGATGGAAACGGCTCGCGGCATCCTGGAGGCCGGGGCAATTGCCGCGACAGGCGACAGGGCAGGGCGCCTTCAAGCCTTCGTGATCGGCCTCAACGACCTGCGCAAGGAAAGCCGCGTGCTGCCGCGGCCCGGTCGCGCCTTTCTGGTCCCCTGGCTGATGCAGGTGGTGCTGGCAGCGCGCGCACACGGGCTTTGCGTCATCGACAGCGTGTTCAACGATTTCCGCGACGAAGACGGCTTCGAGGCCGAATGCCGGCAGGGCCGCGAGATGGGGTTCGACGGCAAGATGCTGATCCACCCGGTCCAGATCGACGCCGCCAACCGGGCCTTTGCCCCCTCGGCCGAGGAGATCGCCGATGCGAAGGCCATCGCCGCCGCCTTTGCCCGGCAGGAGGCGGAAGACCGGAACGTCATCACCCTTGACGGCCGCATGATCGAACGCCTGCATCTGGAGGAGGCCGAACGGCTGCTCGCTCTGGTGCAGGTCCTTGAAAACAGAAAGACAATGCCATGAAAGTCTACCGCTTCCTCACCGGACCCGATGAGTCCAGTTTCTGCCACCGCGTGACCGACGCCCTCAACAAGGGCTGGGAACTGCACGGCGCGCCGAGCCTTTCCTTCAACCACGCCGAAAACAGGATGTATTGCGGCCAGGCCGTGGTAAAGACCGTTCACGGCAAGGACTACGACCCGAGCATGAAGCTCGGCGAACAGTAAGACCCCTTGAACGTGCCGCCCCGGACCGGACATGACGACCGATCCGGGGCACTCTTTGCGAAGGGGATGCGCTGGCCCCGCTCAGCCCGTGCGGTCGGCCGCCTCTTCGGCGCTTTCCTCGATGCGCTCCATGTCGTCATCGGACAGGCCGAAGTGATGGCCGATCTCGTGGATCAGCACGTGGGTGATGATATCGCCCAGCGTCTCCTCGTTCTCCGCCCAGTAATCCAGGATCGGGCGGCGATAGAGGCGGATGCGGTTCGGCAATTCGCCGGTTTCCACGGTAAAGCGCTCGGAAATGCCGCGGCCTTCGAACAGGCCGAGCAGATCGAAGGGGGTTTCCAGCGCCATGTCCTCGAACACGTCGTCATCCGGAAAATCCTCGATCTCGATGGTGAGGTCCTGGGTCAGCGCGCGGAATTCCTGCGGCAGATTCCCATAGGCCTCGATTGCCAGCGATTCGAACGTGCTGATGGTCGGGGCGTGGCGATCCCGCCAATCATCGGTCTGGTCGACACGGGCCATGTGTGCTCCTTTTTGGGAGCCATATAAGGTTTTTGAGAATTTTTTTCGAGAGCGGATTCAAGCAGCAGGCGCACAGCGTAAATGAATCTCGCGCGCCGCCCTGTTGACTCTTCCGCCGGCCTCTGGAATCCATAAGAACATAAAGTGAACATTTCGAATGGAGCCGACGTCATGGCACGACCTGCCCTGGCGCAGGAGAGGGTTTTTGCCCTGCGCGAAACGATTGCCCGCCTGGAAGGCCGCGCTCTTCCGGAACAGGCGGCCGCAGAGGCCGGGCTGCTGGCCGAACGGCTGGCGGAATGTCCGGATCGCGCGGTCGCGCCGCAGGGGCGGGCAGAAGAGGCGCGGCTGAAAACCGATGTCGCGGCCTTCGATCAGGCGCTGGAGGGCGGCCTGCCGCGCGATGCACTGACCGAGATCCGCAGCCTCGGCTTTCGCCATGCCGGCGCGGCAAGCGGTTTTGCGCTGTCGCTCGCGGCCCTTCTGCAGGCTGCGGAGCCGGATGGGACAGGCAGCCCCGTCCTGTGGATCGGCGAGCGGATGGGGAGAGGCGAGGCGGGCCTGCCCTATCCGCCCGGGCTGAAGGCTTTCGGGCTCGACATCAGCCGCTTTTTCCAGGCGCTGCCGCAGCGGCTGGAGGATGCCCTGTGGCTGGCGGAGGCGGCGCTGGACAGCGGATTGTTTGCCGCGACGCTTCTCGAGCTACGCGGCAATCCGGCCGCCTTCGGGCTGACGGAAAGCCGCCGGCTGAGCCTTCGGGCAAAGGCGGCGGGGCGGCCGCTTCTGCTTCTGCGCCAGGCGGGCGAGGAGGAGGCATCGAGTGCTGCCTTCCGCATCCTCGCCGAACCGGCGCCGGCGCTTGCGCGGCGCCTTCCCGACGGATCGATGCTCGGCGGCAGCATCGGCCATCCCGTCTTCCGTCTCACCCTGGAGAAGAGCCGCAACCCGGCTCCCCTCTCTTTCTTTCTGGAGTGGAACCCCCATGACCGCCGTTTCCTGGCTCTCGACCCCGCAAGACAGGCTCAGGCTTTCGAACCGAAGGCCGCGCATTCTGGCGCTTCATTTTCCGCGTCTGCCGACCGACCGGATCCTGCGCCGGCGCTGGGGTCTGTCCTGGCGTTTGAACGGGCGTTCGAACGGGCGTCATGACGACACACCCGTCGTGGTGGCCGGCCGGCGTGACAATGGCATGCGTCTTCTGGCACTCGACGAAACCGCAGAGACCGCCGGGCTGCGCATGGGGCAGGGGCTGGCGGAAGCGCGCGCCATCTGTCCGAACCTGATCGTCATCGAGGAGGATGCGGCCGCCGACCGGCGCCTGCTGGAGGCGCTCGCCGACTGGTGCGACCGCTTCACCCCGCTGGTCGGGCTGGACGGCACCGACGGCCTCTTCCTCGACATCACCGGCTGCACGCATCTGTTCGGCGGCGAGGCGGCGATGCTGCAGGAGATCCTGACCCGGCTGACGCAGATGGGCCTTGCGGTGCGCGGCGCGATATCCTCGGCCCCCGGCCTCTCCTGGGCGCTTGCCCGTTTCGATGGCAACCGGATCGTCGCCGAGGACGAACAGGAGGGCGTGCTGGCGCCGCTGCCAGTCGCGGCGCTGCGCCTCGACGACACGCTGGTGCAGGCGCTCCACAAGGTGGGCCTCCGGCAGGTGGGCGATCTCCTGGAGGCGCCGCGGGCGCCGCTCGCCCGCCGCTTCGGCGCGGACCTGATGCTGCGGCTCGACCAGGCGACCGGTGCCGACGAGGAACCGATCTCGCCGCGCCGGCCGGTTGCGCATCTGTCGGCGGAGCGGCGGCTGGCGGAACCGATCCGGGCGCAAGACGACATCCTGGCCCTTGCCGCCACCGTCGCCGAAGGACTGAAACCGGGGCTGGAAGCGCGCGGGGCGGGCGGGCGCGTGTTCGAACTGGTGCTGTTTCGCGTGGATGGCCAGGTGTTTCGCCTGAGCGCCGGCGCCTCGCGGCCCTTGCGCGATCCGCCGCGCATCGCAAAGCTGTTTGCCGAGCGGCTCAAGGGATTGCATGACGATCTGGATGCCGGCTTCGGTTTCGAGATCCTGCGCATCAATGTGCTGCACCACGAGGTGTTCGACAGCACCCAGGGCGATTTCGAGGGCGATGACCGCCGGAGCCTGTCGCTGTCCGATTTCGTCGATCAGGTCTCGGCCCGGCTGGGACCGGAGGCCCTGCAGACCTGCCAGCTGCGCGAAAGCCATGTGCCGGAACGGGCGTTTCGCATGGAACCCGCCTTGCGGCAGGCACCGGCCCGCATTCCGCTGCGGGAGGCGCCGCCGCTGGGCGTGACCGTGTCGCGGGCGGAGCGGCCGCTTCGGCTGTTTGCCCGGCCGGAGCTCCTGGAAACCTTTGCGGTGGAGGTGCCGGACGGCCCGCCGATGCGCTTTCGCTGGCGCCGGCTGACCCACCGGGTGCTGAGGGCCGAAGGACCGGAGCGGCTGGCGGCGGAATGGTGGCGGGACGGCGAGGAGGCCCTGACGCGGGATTATTTCCGGCTGGAATCCGACAGCGGCCAGCGCTTCTGGGTCTATCGCCAGGGCCTCTATGACGAGGTGGCGCATCCGCGCTGGTTCATGCACGGGATCTTTGCATGACGATGCCCCCGGCCTTCTGCGAGATCGGCGCGCGCACCAATTTCTCCTTCCTGGAGGGTGCCTCGCATCCGGAGGAAATGGTGCAGGCCGCCGCCGAACTGGCGAGATGCGGCGAGCTTTGCGGGCTTGGCATTGCCGACCGCAACACGGTGGCTGGCGTGGTGCGCGCCCATGCGAAGCTGCGCGATCTGCCGGACGACGTGAACCTGAAAGTGCAGCCGGGCGCCCGCCTGGTCTTTGCCGACGCAACGCCCGACGTGCTGGCCTTTGCCTGCAACCGCACCGGCTGGGGCCATCTCTGCCGGCTGCTGAGCGCCGGCAACCTGCGCAGCGACAAGGGCGACTGCCGGCTGTTTCTCGACGACCTCCTGACCTGGGGCGATGGACTGATGCTGGCCGTGCTGCCGGGCCGCCATCTGCTTGATGATGCGGCAGCGGGCGAGGCCTTTGCGCAGCTGCTTGCCAGGCTGCGCGAACGCTTTGGCACGCATCTCAGCGTGGGGCTTTCGGCCGAATATGACGGGCGCGATTCGCTGGCCTTTGCCAGCGTGGCCCAGTGGGCCGAAGCGGCGCGGCTGCCGCTGATCGCCACCAACCAGCCGCTCTATCACCACCCGGGCCGGCGGCCGCTTTGCGATGTGGTGACCGCCATCCGCGCGCATGTGACGGTGGAAGAGGCAGGCTTCCGCTTTGCCGCCAATGCGGAACGTTTCCTGAAGCCTGCCTCCCGCATGGCCGGCATCTTCCGGCGCTATCCGCAGGCACTGGCCGAAACCACCCGCTTCTTCGAGCGGCTGCAGTTTTCGCTGCGCGAGCTGCGCCACAACTATCCGGAGGAACGCATTGCCGGCGAAACACCCTCCGAAACGCTGGAGCGGTTGGTGCAGGCCGGCGCGGAAAGACGGTTCGGACACGAAATCACCGACACGATCCGCCGGCAGATCCGCGAGGAGCTGGACCTGATCCGCGAGAAGCAATATGCGCCCTATTTCCTCACCGTGCGCAACATCATGGACTATGCCCGCTCGCAGGACATTCTCTGCCAGGGGCGCGGCTCGGCCGCCAACTCCATCGTCTGCTATTGTCTTGGCATCACCGATGTCGATCCGCGCAGATCCTCGCTGCTGTTTGCCCGCTTCCTCTCGACCGAGCGGGACGAGCCGCCCGACATCGACGTGGATTTCGAGCACGAGCGGCGCGAGGAGGTGATCCAGTTCATCTACCGCACCTATGGGCGGGAGCATGCGGGGCTGGCGGCGGCCGTCACCAGCTACCGCACCCGTTCCTCCGGCCGTGAGGTCGCAAAGGCCTTCGGCCTGTCGGAAGACGTGCAATCGGCCCTTTCCAGCACTGTCTGGGGCTGGTCGACCGACGGCCTGTCGGAGCGGGAGGCGAAGAATGCAGGGCTCGACACGGAGGATGCGACGACACAGCGCGTGCTGACCTATGCCCGCCAGCTGATGGATTTTCCCCGCCACCTGACCCAGCATGTGGGCGGCTTCGTGATCACCCGCGACCGGCTGGACGAGGTGGTGCCGATCATGCCGACGGCGATGCCCGGCCGCTACATGATCGAATGGAACAAGGACGATCTCGACACACTCGGCATCCTGAAGGTCGATATTCTCGCACTCGGCATGCTGACCTGCCTCGCCAAAGCCTTCCGGCTGCTGGAAAGCCATTACAGGCGGCCGGAAAGCCTGCCTTCGATCCTCGCCGACCAGAACGACGCGGTCTATGACATGATCTGCCGGGCGGATACGGTGGGCGTCTTCCAGATCGAGAGCCGGGCGCAAATGAGCATGCTGCCGCGCCTGCGCCCCCGCATTTTCTACGATCTCGTCATCGAGGTGGCGATCGTGCGCCCCGGCCCGATCCAGGGCGACATGGTGCACCCTTACCTGAAGCGCCGCGAGGATGAGCGGAGGGGCCGCGACATTCCCTATCCCAGCGAGGAACTGAAGGCCGTGCTGGCGCGCACGCTGGGCGTGCCGCTGTTCCAGGAACAGGCCATGCAGATCGCCATCGTCGCCGCCGAGTTCAAGCCGAGCGAGGCCGACCAGCTGCGCCGCGCCATGGCCACCTTCCGCCGCACCGGCACCATTCATCACTTCCGCGAGAAGATGGTGGGCAACATGATCCGCCGCGGCTACGACCCGGATTTTGCAAGGCGCTGTTTCAGCCAGATCGAGGGTTTTGGCGAATACGGCTTTCCGGAAAGCCATGCCGCTTCCTTCGCGCTGCTGGTCTATGTCTCCTGCTGGTTCAAGGCGCTCTATCCGGATGTGTTTCTCGCCGCGATCCTGAACGCGCAGCCGATGGGTTTTTATGCCCCCGCCCAGCTGGTGCGCGATGCGCGCGAGCACGGGATCGAGGTGCTGCCGGTCGATGTGAACCTTTCCGACTGGGACGCGAGCCTGGAAGACGGCAAGCGGTTCGACGCCCGCCATATGGCGCCGCAGCACCGGGAGATGAGCACCGTCATTCAGGCGCGAAAATCCGTGCGGCTGGGCTTCCGGCTGGTCAAGGGCCTGTCGGAAACCGAGATCCGTGGAAAGCTGGTGGCGGCGCGCGGCGAGGGCTATCGCTCGGTCCGCGATCTGTGGCAGCGCTCCGGCCTCAACCGCGCCGCCATCGAAAAGCTGGCGGAGGCGGATGCCTTCCGCTCGATGGGGCTCGACCGGCGCCAGGCGCTCTGGGCGGTGCGGGCGCTCGATACCGCAAGCGCCCGCGACAGCCTGCCGCTGTTCGAACGGGCCGGCCACGAGGACCTGCAGCAGGAGCCGGCAATGGACCTGCCGGAGATGCCACCCGGCGAACAGGTGATCGAGGATTACCGCAGCCTCACTCTGTCGCTGAAGGCGCATCCCGTTTCCTTCCTGCGCGGGGAGCTTGCGGGGCGGGCGATGGTAACGACGGCCACCCTCAGAACCGCCGAGAAGAACCGCCGGGTGGAGGTGGCAGGGCTGGTGCTGATCCGCCAGCGACCCGGCACGGCCAAGGTGATCTTCATGACGCTGGAGGACGAGACGGGCACCGCCAACATCATCGTACGGCCAAAGATCTTTGCCCGTTACCGCGCCGTGGTGATGGCGGCCCGGCTGGTGCGCATTCGCGGACTTTTGCAGCGGGAAAGCGACGTGATCCACGTGATCGCCGACCAGATCGAGGACCTCACCCCGATGCTGGGGCTGTTGCAGGCAGAGAAGCGCCGCTTCGGCGTCTGCGAGCGCGCTGACGAGGTGCTGCGCGCCACGCTCGACCATCGGGAAAGGATGGCCCGCAAGGCGGCCAGTGCGCAACGCGCAGCCTCTGCGCAAGGCCCGCTCGACGAGAGCGCGCGGGTTCTGCCGAAGGGCCGCAATTTTCATTGAAAAGGCGGAAGAACCACGGCCTCCGCCAATTCCGGCCTCCTGCTCGAACGCCCGTCACGCCCTTGTGAGCGGCAAGAGCCGACGGGCAGCCCCGTCGAGGCCGGCGGGCCGATTCATTTTTCTTGACATCTGCCGTCCTGTTTATCAAAAAGGGGACATCCAACATCATGTTTGATGGCTAATACGCATGCTCGTCTGCAGTTGCAATTACATTACCGATCGGGAGATCAGGGACGTGATCAACGGCCTCCTCGATGAGGACTGTTGGCAGCTGATCGTGCCTTCCAAGGTGTATCACGCCATGCAGAAACGCGGCCGTTGCTGCGGCTGTTTCCCCAATGTCGTCGACCTGATCATCCGCGCCACGGAAGAATATCACGCGCGCCGCCACTCGACGGAAGCCGAGGTTGTCGATTATATGTCTCGCCTCAGAAAGTTCCATGAAGACAACAGGAGAGCGGACATTGAAAGGCGACAAAAGAGTCATCGAGCGGCTTAACGAGGCCCTTTTTCTCGAACTCGGCGCAGTGAACCAGTACTGGCTGCACTACCGTCTGCTCGAAGACTGGGGCTACACCAAGCTCGCCAAGAAGGAACGCGCCGAATCCATCGAGGAAATGCAGCACGCCGACAAGCTGGTGGCACGCATCATCTTCCTGGAAGGCCATCCGAACCTGCAGACGCTAGCACCGCTGCGCATCGGCCAGAACGTGCGCGAAGTGCTCGAAGCCGATCTCGCCGGCGAATACGACGCCCGCACCTCCTACAAGACCTCGCGCGACATCTGTTACGAGGCCGGTGACTATGTCACCATGAAGCTGTTCGAGGAACTGCTGATCGATGAGGAAGGCCACATCGACTTCCTCGAAACCCAGATCGAGCTGCTCAACAAGCTCGGCGAAGAGCGCTACGGCCTGCTGAACGCCGAATCCGCCGACGCTGCCGAATAAGGTTTTCTCTTGCCACATCGAAAGCCGGCTATCGAGTGTAGCCGGCTTTTTTTCATGCCCGCATGCCAGCGCTGTCGGCCGGAGGGATAGTCCGCGGCCCTCCTCTCACCGCTGAATCAGGGGCGGAGCCAGGCGCTGCCAGTGATGCGGCCCGCCTCCAGATCGGCATGCGCCCGCGCAGCCTCCGTGAGCGGATAGGCCTGCTGCGGCGCCTCGAACAGGTTCTCCTGCATCAGCGACAGCACGGCATCGACCGCCGGTCCATAGACCTCCCGGTTTGCGCTGAAGACCATGACGCTGGGGCGCGACAGGGCATTGGAGCGCAGCGCGGCAAGCGGCACCGGCGGCGCGACGCCCGCCACCTGACCGATGCTGGCGGTCATGCCGAAGGGGCGCACGCAGGCGATCGTCCCGGCAAGCGTGCCGCCGCCGATGCCGTCGATCGCCAGATGCACGCCGTCACCCGCCGTCAGCGCCGCCACCTCGGCGGCGAAATCGACGTCGCGTCCGACGACCACGTGATCGGCGCCATGTCCGCGGGCCAGCGCTTCCTTTTCCGGGCTGCCGACGGTGGCGATGACCTCTGCGCCGAGCCGCTTTGCCAGCCGCACGAGGATCGAGCCCAGACCGCCGGCCGCGGCATGCACGAGCACCCGCATGCCGGCCCGCAGCGGATACACATGCGAGAGCAGCATATGGGCGGTCAGACCGCGCAGCAAATTGCTGCCGGCCTGCTCGAAGGCCACTGCCTCGGGAAGCGGGATCGTCCGCCAGGCCGGCAGAAGGCGATGCGTGGCATAGGCGCCAACCGCCCCGGCATAGACAACCCGCTCACCGACCGCGAAATGATCGACGCCTTCGCCGACGGCCTCGACGATACCGGCACCCTCCACGCCGGGAATGCCCGGCAGAGGCAGCGGATAGGCGCCGCTGCGGTGATAGACGTCCACGAAGTTGAGCCCGATCGCCCGCTGCGCGATCAGAACCTCGCCCGGACCGGGCAACAGGCGCGGAAGCTGAACGGCGTGCAGAACCTCGGGGCCGCCGACGGCGGACACCTGCATGGAATAAGGCGTTGCATGGGTCATGGCTGATCTCCTTTACGGCAGACTGTACGATGTGTGCCCTCTGTGCGAAATTCCTCTATATTGCCCAGCACATGGGAAGAAACGCACAACGGACGAGGCCGGCAAGAGGATGGACTGGGACGATCTTCGGCACTTTGCCGCCTTTGCCGAACAGGGCAGCCTGCTGTCTGCGGCCCGCGCGCTTCACGTGGAACATGCCACGATTTCCCGCCGCATCGAAGCGCTGGAGCGCAGCCTTTCGCTGAAACTCGTCGACCGGCGCGGCCGCAAGCTGCGGCTGACGCCCGAGGGAGAGCGGATCGTCGCGATCGCCCGCCGGATGGAGGGGGAGGCCGAGGCAATCGCCCGGATCGTGCGGGGGGCTGCGGAGGATGTCTCGGGCGAGGTGACGATCTCGGCACCGCCCGCCTTCGGCAGCATCGTGGTGGCACCGGCGCTGGCCGGCCTCAGCCAGCATCACCCGCGCCTGACAATCCGGCTGTTCGGCGAGGCCCGCACCGCAGCCCTCAACCGGCGCGAGGCGGACATCGCCATCCGGCTCAGCCGACCGGGCGAGGGCGACCTGACGCTGACGAAGCTTGGAACGCTTGCCTTTTGCGCCTATGCCGACCCGGCGCATCTGGCGGCCAACGAGCCACAGGACTGGCTGTTCATCGGCTCGGATGGCGAGGTGCGACAGTCGCCGCAGCAGCGCGAACTGGAAAGGCTTGCCGCCGGGCGCCGCTTTGCCATCTGGTCCGGCGAGGTTGCGATGCAGATGGCGCTCGCCTGCCACGGCGCCGGCATTGCCATGCTGCCGGATTTCCTGCAGCCGGAGCGCCAAGGGCTGGCGCTGGCCTTTCCGGAGGCCGCGCCCTTGATGCGTGAGGCCTGGCTGGTCGTTCACAGCGACCTCACCCATGCCCCGGCCGTCAGAACCGTGATCGATCATCTCACCGTGGCGATCCGGGCGGTGCTGCGGCAAGGCAGCGGTTCGCCCTGACGCCACAGAGCGCCGTACATCCCCCTGAGCGGACACGGCATAACGCGCCGTGAAACCGATCATCTCCCGTCCGAAAAATCCTCACCGGATGTCCGGCCGAGGGGCTGGCCCTCAGCCCGGCACACCGGCCAGATGCGAAAACTCTGCCACGACCTTCTCATAGGCCGGACGCTTGAAGGAGACGATCAGCCCAGGAAGGTCCGCCATCGGCTTCCAGTCCCAGGCGTCGAATTCCTGGTGCTGGCCGCTCGGCGGGTTCTCGATGTTGATCTCGCTCTCCTCGCCTTCGAAACGGAAGGCGAACCAGCGCTGGGTCTGGCCCCGGAACTTGCCCTTGAGACCGATGCCGATCAGATGGGCCGGCAGATCGTAATTGATCCAGTCCTTCGCCTCGGCCAGCAGAGAAACCGTCTTCATGCCGGTTTCCTCGAACAGTTCGCGATAGGCGGCCTTCAACGGGTCCTCGCCTTTGTCGATGCCGCCCTGCGGCATCTGCCAGAGCTGCGGCGAGCCATCCGACTCGCTGTTGTTTTCCGAGAGCCGCCTGCCGACCCAGACCAGTCCCTGCCGGTTCAGCACCATGATGCCGACACAGGGGCGATAGGACAGTTCATCTGCCGTGCGGTGTTTGTCGTGGCTCATCCAGTCCTCACTGCTGTTGTTGCGGCGCGGAGACGAGGGCGGACACGCCGACCACCTCGATACCCCTGCCCTCTGCCTGTTTCATCCATTCGGCCACGGCATCGACTGTCTCATCGAAGGCAGAGCCGATGCCAATGGCGTTGCCCCGGCGCTCCGCAATCCGCTGCAGATCGTCCAGCTTGCGCAGGATCGCATCGCGCCGCAATTCGCCATCCAGCGTCAGATCGGCAAAGCCATGCGGCAGATCGAGGGTGCGGGCAAGCGTTTCCGTCTTCGACTGCGCAAAGGCGCCGTCATCGAGAAACAGCAGGCCACGTGCGGCAATATCCTTCAGAACGGGTTCGAGCGCGCCCGCATCGGCCAGATAGCGGCCGCCGAGAAAGTTCACGATGCCGGTATAATTGGTGATCCGCGCCATGGCCTGATGCAGCGCCTTCAGGTTCTGCGCGGCAGGCTTGCCCGTCACCAGCGTCAGGGGGCCGGGATCGTTTGCCGGGTAATCAAAAGGCTCCATCGGCACCTGCAGCAGGATTTCGTGGCCGCCGGTGCGCGCCTCCTGCATCCAGCGCTGCAGGCTGTTGCCGCTTGCCGCAAAGGCCAAGGTCACGCTGCCGGGCAAGGTGCGGATGGCGCGCTGCGTGCTGGTCTGGCTGATGCCGAGCCCGCCGATGACGATGGCGATGCGGTTGCCGCGCGCTCCGGACCAGGGCCGTGCATACTGGTCCATCGGCCGCAATCCGTCCGGCGCCCGCACGGGCAGGCGGCCGAAGGGCGTCTCTTCCAGCAGGTCCTCATTCGGCTGGGCGGCCATGCGCGGGTCCTGCCCCGCCAGACGCGCATCGATCAGCTTTGGCCCGCTGCCATCGCGCAGACGCGGCGAGACGGTGGTCACGACGGAACCATCCTCCGGCACCGAGCGTGCCACAGTCGCGCTGGACTGGCCGGAAACGGGAGAAACTGACGGAGTCGGAGGAGAGGTGGCACGGAGCGGGGCCGGGGCCGCAGGCGCTGCCGGCGGCACGGCAAGCGTCACTGCGACGGGTTCGCCGGGCGGCAATCCGGCGGTGCGCATCAGATAGAAGGAAACGCCGAGCAGGGCAGCAGCGCCGAGGCCCGTCAGAACGGTCGCCAGCGTCAGGCGGGACCCGGTCGCACGCCGGCGCCCGTCCTTGCCCTTGAGCGGCGCTCGAAGATCTGTCCCCACGGGTTCCGCCTGCCCCCAAAGTCATTCTCATTGCCAAGCGCGCCAGAGCGGAAACGCTTGCTTCTCGGGAAGACACAAGCGTCAGAACGTCAACACGCTCATGGAAAACCCGCCCGGCCGGAAGGGCAGGGCGGGCTGCAAAACAAAGTCAGGTCAGGGCTTGGTCGCCGAGGCCGTCGGGCTGTCCTGATGCGGCGGGAAGGACGGGTCCGTCTTCGTGCCGTGCAACAGGTCCAGCGCGTAGTTCAGCTGCACATCGTCCTTGGCTTCCGGCGGCACATAGGCGCTGGAGCCGGACCCTTCCTCGGTCTCGTTCTGACCCTGGATATGGCCGCGCAGGCTGGATTCGCCTTCGGGGCGGATCTTGCCCTGCAGGTCGGCCGGCAGCGGCTGCTCGACCTTGATGTCCGGCTGGATGCCGGTGCCTTGGATCGACTTGCCGGACGGCGTGTAATAGAGCGCCGTGGTCAGACGCAAAGCACCCGCCTCGCCGAGCGGGATGATCGTCTGGACCGACCCCTTGCCGAAGGAACGCGTGCCGAGCACCGTGGCGCGCTTCAGATCCTGCAGCGCACCGGCCACGATTTCCGAGGCGGATGCGGAGCCGCCGTTGATCAGCACGATCACAGGCTTGCCATCCGTCAGGTCGCCCGGACCGGCATTGAAGCGGCGGGTTTCCTCCGGATTGCGACCGCGGGTGGAGACCACCTCGCCGCGCTCCAGGAAGGCGTCGGAAACGTTGATCGCCTGGTCGAGCAGACCGCCCGGGTTGAGACGCAAATCGAGCACATAGCCCTTCAGCTTGTCGGCCGGAACATCGGCCTTGATCTTCTTGATCGCCTTTTCGAGATCGTCATAGGTCTTTTCGGTGAAGGAGATGACGCGCAGATAGCCGATGTCACCCTGCTCGACGCGCGATTTCACGGCGCGCACGGCAATCACGTCACGCACGACGGTGAGTTCGATCGGCTTGTCGGCGCCCTTGCGCAGGATGGTCAGCTTGATCGGCGTCTTGACCGGACCACGCATCTTTTCGACCGCGTCCTCGAGCTTCATGCCGCGCACCGGCTTGCCGTCAATCTCGGAGATGTAATCGCCCGAGAGAACGCCTGCCTTTGCCGCAGGCGTATCGTCGATCGGGGTGATGACCTTTACCAGCTCGTTTTCCATCGTCACTTCGATGCCGAGGCCGCCGAACTCACCCTTCGTCTGGGTGCGCATGTCGGCCGCGTCCTTGGCATTCATGTAGCTGGAATGCGGATCAAGCGACGACAGCATGCCATTGATGGCATTTTCGATCAGCTTCTGTTCATCCGGAGGCGTGACATACTGGGCACGGACACGTTCGAACACGTCCCCGAAAATCGACAGCTCACGATAGGTCGACGATCCCGCAGCCTGGGCCGGCACGCCCGCGGAATACACGACACTCATGGCTGTGGCGCCGAGCAGCGCCCCAACGATGACAAGAGAAGCCCTACGAATCATTTCGTGCCCTTCCAGTTTCCTTTGTGGACCACCACGGCTTCGAATCGACCGGAGTGCCGTCCTTTCTGAATTCAATGTAAAGCGTTGGACGATCTGTTTCCAGCGCCAACGCCGTTGCGCTCGCCACTCTTTTCTCGCCCATGACGGCTATCGGTTCGCCCGCGAAAACGAACTTTCCCTGCCGCACATTGACCTTTTCCATGCCTGTCAGGACCAGGTGATACCCATCGCCTGCATTGAGAATGATCATCTGCCCATAGCTTCGGAAGGCGCCGGCAAAGACGACAAGACCGTCGGCGGGTGCCGTGACCACGGCACCGGGGCCTGAGGCAAGGGTCACACCCTTGGCCGGATGGCCGGTGCCGTCGGGATCGCCATAGGCCCTCAGCACATCGCCTTCGACCGGATAGGTCAACTTTTGCTTGAGGCTCGCAAACGGATATGCGGGCGCAATACGGTTTTTGTCGGGCACGCCGCCTTCGGCCAGCTGCTCGGCCTTCTCGCGCTGCTCCGCCGTCAGCTGCTTGCGGCGCTCCTCCTCCTGGCGCGCCTGCGCCATCGCATCACGCACGGAAGAAATCTCGCCCTCCAGCGACTGGATCAGTCCCTGCAGGCTGGTCGCCCGGCTGGCCAGCTCTTCGGAACGGCGCCGTTCGGCATCGAGTTCGGCGGCGCTCTGGCGGCTCTGCTTGTCGTTTTCCGCAAGCAGCAGATCCATCCGCCGGTCTTCCTCCAGGCTGGCGCTCATCGCGCCGGCAGCCTTGTCCTTCTCGGCCGCAGCATCCCTTTCCAGATCGGAGAGGGACTGCAGATCGGTCATCAACCGCTCCGCCTCGGCGCGCATGCCGGGAACGACGGCACCAAGAAGGATGGCGCTCCGCACCGATCCCAGCGCATCTTCGGGCGTGACGAGCAGCGCCGGCGGCGGATTGCGCCCCATGCGCTGCAGCGCGGCCAGAACCTCCGCCAGAACGCCGCGCCGTTCGTGCAGCGAGGCGCGAATGCCATCCTGCCTGACGCGCAGCTCCGCCATCCGGTTCTCGCTCTTGCGGATCGTCGCTTCCAGCTGCTTGCGCCGCGCAGCCGATTCGATCAGTGCCTGACGGATCGAGGCGCTGCTCTTGTCGAGCGCGGCAATTGCCTCGCCGATCGATTTCGCCTTGTCGCCGGACAGGCTCAACGTCTTCGACAGCTCCTCCAGTTCGGCACGCGTCTGGTCACGTTTCTGCTCAAGCGCATCGACGGTGGGAGAGGAGGCTGGCGTACCATCCGCCGGCTGATCGGCGGGCGTTCCGATATCAACAGCCTGAGCATCCTGCGCATGAAGCTGCCCAGCGCCTGCCAAGACAAGCAGCACCACCGCAACCAGCGGCGGCGCCAGGCGCATGCTGTCTTGTCCCTTGCGCATTCCCACTCTTTGCGTCAGCCCTGATCGAAGCAAGCTAAGGCCTTTTGCCGGCCAGCACCAGAAACAAGATCGTGTAGGCAAAATCTGAGGCCCCGGTCCGCCACGCTTCCACATCAGACGCGGTGATAGGGATGGCCGGAGAGGATGGTGACGGCACGGTACAACTGTTCAGCGATCAAAATGCGCACCAGCTGGTGCGGCCAGGTCATGGAGCCGAGATTGATGACGACATCCGCGCGATCGTAGAGCACAGGATCAAGCCCATCGGCGCCGCCGATGGCAATCATCATCTCCCGCTTGCCCTGATCGCGATATCTTCCGACGAGACTTGCGAAGGCGGGGCTATCCAGTGCTTTGCCGCGCTCGTCGAGCAGGATCAGCACGGCCCCCTCGGGCAGGCTCTTTTCCAGAAGCCCGGCCTCCTCGCGCTTGCGGGTGTCCGCCGCGGAGGCGCGGCTTTCGTTCACTTCTGTCACGCGCGCAAACTCAAGGCTCACCGCCGGGCCAGCCTTGGCGAAGCGGTCGAGATAGCGTGACGCAAGTTCCTTCTCAGGTCCGGCTTTGAGCCGTCCCACGGCAAAAAGGCCAATCCGCATGTCTGCCACCGCATATTCTGGTGCCGCAAGAAGAGCTTTCGGCTGAGCCACTGCCCAGCCGCCCGTTGCGGCTCATCGCACCTGCGGCGGTCAGCTCTGGCTGATCGGGCGCTAGTGCAGCGTTCCTTCCTCATCGGGAGCCGCCCACATCTTTTCGATGTTGTAGAACTCCCTGATTTCCGGGCGGAACACATGGATGATGACGTCACCGGTGTCAATCAGCACCCAGTCACCCGTGTCCATGCCTTCGACGCGGGCGCTGCCAAAGCCCTCGTCCTTAAGGTCGGTCAACAGATGTTCCGAGATTGCCGAGACATGCCGGTTCGAGCGCCCGGTGACCACGACCATGTAGTCGCCCAGCGCGGATTTTCCGGCAATGTTGATGGTGACGATGTCTTCGGCCTTGGAGTCCTCGAGGCTGGCGAGGACCACTTCGAGAGCGCGGGCGGCGGCATCGGCGCCACGTTCCAGGCTCTTCGGGATAACGCTGAGCGTTCTCCCCTTGGCGTGTACTGTTGTCAGAGGTCTTCCTTTCGTCACGAACAGAACAGGCACGACGCGAATCTTCCGACGGAAGATCCACGATCATGAAGGTGGCATCGAATGGTTAATCTTTCAAGGCGCGGCGCAGTCCGCCGGAAGCCTCGCGCAAGCCCGGCATCGGGACCGGGCGGGCAGCCTGCCGGATTTCCGTGGAACTCAGCGTGGAGCGCGGGCCGTGAATGAAGGTCCAGGCCGGCGGTCGGCGCAGGCCAAGCGAACGCGCCGCATTTTCATCCACTCGCGCAAAGGAGAGCGCACGCGCCGCGGGCGAGGAGAGGAAGGAGAGCGTGGCGCCCGGCCTGTCCACCACGACGATCGGCACCAGAGCGGCGATCTCGCGCCATTTCTGCCAGCGGTGAAAGGTCTTCAGGCTGTCGGCGCCCATGATCCAGACAAAGCGCACGCCCGGATGGCGCGCCACCACATGGGCGAGCGTATGAGCAGTGAAACTCGTCTTCAGCCGCTCCTCGAAGGCGGTGATCTTGATGCGCGGATTGCGCGCCAGATCACGACTGAGCGCGATGCGCTCTGCCAGCGGCAAGAGAATGGACCGGCTTTTCAGCGGATTGCCGGGCGTCACCATCCACCAGAGCTGATCGAGGCCGAGCCGCTTCAGCGCGATCTCGGCCACCAGCCGATGGCCGGGATGCGGCGGATTGAACGACCCGCCGAACAGGCCGACCACCATGCCGCGCTCCACATGCGGCATGGAAAGATAAGGTGTCAGGCGTTCCCCCTCCGCCACGCGCGTCAGGGCCGCGTCTGGCCGGTGCCGTGCACCCGGTACTTGAACGAGGTCAGCTGCTCGACACCGACCGGGCCGCGCGCATGCATCTTGCCGGTGGAAATGCCGATCTCGCCGCCCATGCCGAATTCGCCGCCATCGGCAAACTGGGTGGAGGCATTGTGCAGGAGGATCGCCGAATCGATCTCGTTGAAGAAGCGTGCCACAACCGCCGGATCCTCCGCCAGCACCGCCTCCGTGTGGTTCGAGGAATAGGTGTTGATGTGGCGGATCGCCCCCTCGATGCCATCCACCAGCGTCACCGAAATGATCGCCTCCAGATATTCCGTGCACCAGTCCTCTGCGGTCGCGGGGATGAGACCCGGCACGCGTGCGCGCACCTCTTCGGAGGCGCGGATCTCGCAGCCCCTGGTCGCCAGCGCCTCAAGGATCGGTTTCAGGTGCGTGTCGGCCGCGGCCTGATCGACCAGCAGCGTTTCGGCGGCTCCGCAGATGCCGGTGCGGCGCATTTTCGCATTGACCACCACATTGACGGCCATTTCCAGATCGGCAGAGGCATCGACATAGATGTGGCAGAGGCCTTCCAGATGCGCAAAGACTGGCACGCGGGCTTCCGTCTGGACGCGGGCCACAAGGCTTTTGCCGCCGCGCGGCACGATGACGTCAATTGCGCCATCGAGACCGGACAACATGGCGCCGACGGCCGAACGATCGGCGACCGGGACGATCTGGATCGCCTCTTCCGGCAGGCCGGCAAGGGCCAGGCCCTTCGACAGGCAGCGATGGATTGCCTGCGATGAATGGAGGGAGTCAGAGCCGCCGCGCAAGATCACCGCATTGCCGGCTTTCAGACACAGCGCGCCTGCATCGGCCGTCACGTTCGGGCGGCTTTCATAGATCACACCGATCACGCCGAGCGGCGTGCGCACGCGCTCGATCTTCAGGCCGTTGGGGCGTTCCCAGGCGGCAATCACACTGCCGACCGGATCGGGAAGGGCGGCAATCGCTCTCAGTCCCTCGGCCATTTCGGCGACACGCTTTTCGTTGAGCGTCAGCCGGTCGATGAAGGAAGGCTGCAGACCCTTGTCGGCGACCGCAGCCAGATCCTGCGCATTGGCGGCGAGAATGTCCGGCGTCGCGGCGATGATGGCATCGGCGGCGGCGGTCAGCGCCGTGTTCTTCGCGTCCGTCGAGGCCGTAGCCAGCCGGCGCGCTGCCGCCTTCGCGTTGCGGCCGATCGCCTGCATCAGCTGTTCGATGTCGGAAACGGCAATCTTATCCAGCATGGGCGGCATCCTCCTCAACAGTGCCCTTGGTTTCAGCCACCAGCAGGCCGGTGATCACGAGATCATCGCGATGCACCATGGCGGCGCGGCCGGCATAGCCGAGAATGGATTCGATCTCGCCGGACTTGCGTCCGGCAATGGCGCGCGCCTCGTCGGCATCATAGCCGACCAGGCCGCGGGCGATCTCGCGGCCCTGCGTGCCGATGATGGCAACCGTATCGCCGCGGCTGAAGGGGCCGATAACGGCGCGTACGCCGGCGGGCAGCAGGCTCTTGCCGGAGGCAAGCGCCCTTTCAGCACCCGCATCGACCGTCAGCGTGCCCGCCGGCTGCAGCTGGCCGGCAATCCAGGTCTTGCGCGCCGTAACGGGCGTGCCGGAGGGCGCAAACCAGGAGGAGCGGGCACCGCTTTCGATCGCCCTTAGCGGATGATCGGTCTTGCCCGAAGCGATGATCATGCCGCAGCCGGCGCTGGTGGCGATCTTGCCGGCATCGATCTTGGTGCGCATGCCGCCGCGCGACAGTTCGGAGGCAGCGCCGCCCGCCATGGCCTCGATCTCCGGCGTGATCGACGGGATCGTATCGAGGAACTTCGCATCCGGATCGAGATGCGGCGGCGCTGTATAAAGGCCGTCGATATCAGAGAGCAGGATCAACAGGTCCGCACCGGTCATGGTGGCGACACGGGCCGCCAGCCGGTCATTGTCGCCATAGCGGATTTCGGTGGTCGCCACCGTGTCATTCTCGTTGATGATCGGCACGGCACCAAGCTTCAGCAGCTGGTTGATGGTGGCGCGGCCGTTGAGATACCGGCGACGCTCTTCCGTATCGCCGAGCGTCAGCAGGATCTGGCCGGCGACGATCCCATCCCGCGACAGGCTTTCCGACCAGGCACGCGCAAGCGCGATCTGGCCGACCGCCGCCGCCGCCTGGCTTTCCTCAAGCTTCAGCGCGCCGGGCGCCAGCCCCAGCACGGTTCGGCCGAGCGCGATGGCGCCGGAGGACACCACCAGCACCTCGATGTTGTTCGCCCGCAGCGCCGCGATATCGGCGCAGACCGAATCGAGCCAGCCGGATTTCAGGCCCGTCTTGCGGTCCACCAGCAGGGCGGAACCGATCTTGATGACGATGCGGCGATGAGCATTCAGGGGCTTGCGCGACATGACGATCAGTCCTCGTCCCCGGCATCGTCGAGATCGTCCGCATCCGCGACCGGAAGGCTGCGGTCGGGCAGCGCCGTCTTTTCGCTGGAGGCCACGATGACGTCGCGGAGCGCCCGCAGCGCCTCCGTAACGCCCATATGCGCGGCGGCCGAGAGAAGCAGCGGCGGCGAACCGCAGGCCTTCTGCAACTCCTTCGCCTTCTTCTTCAGTTCCTTTTCGTCCAGGACGTCGATCTGCGACAGCGCCACGATTTCCGCCTTGTCCTCCAGACCGCCGCCATAGGCTTCCAGCTCGTGCTTGACGGTCTTGTAGGCCTTGCCGACATGTTCTTCCTGCGCGGAGACCAGATGCAGCAGCACGCGCGTGCGCTCCACATGGCCAAGGAAGCGGTCGCCTATGCCAACGCCTTCATGCGCGCCTTCGATCAGGCCCGGAATATCGGCCAGCACGAATTCGCGGCCATCGATGGTGGCGACACCGAGATTGGGATGCAGCGTGGTGAAGGGGTAATTGGCAATCTTCGGCCGCGCACGGGTGACGGTGGCAAGGAAGGTGGACTTGCCGGCATTCGGCAGGCCGACCAGACCCGCATCGGCAATCAGCTTCAGCCGCAGCCAGATGGTCTTCTCGTCTCCCGGCAGGCCGGGATTGGCCCAATCCGGCGCCTGATTGGTGGAGGACTTGAAATAGGCATTGCCGAAGCCGCCATTGCCGCCGGCGGCAAGACGGAAGCGCTGCCCCTCTTCCGTGAGATCGACGATCAGCGTCTCGTTGTCTTCCTCGAACACCTGAGTACCGACCGGCACCTTCATGGTGACACTGGCGCCATTGGCGCCGGTGCGGTTGCGGCCCATGCCGTGAATGCCGGTGCCGGCCTTGTAATGCTGCTGGTAGCGATAATCGATCAGGGTGTTGAGGCCGTTGACCGCCTCGATCCACACATCGCCGCCACGGCCGCCATCGCCGCCATCCGGGCCACCGAACTCGATGAACTTCTCGCGGCGGAAGGAAACGGCGCCGGCGCCACCATCTCCGGAACGAATATAGACTTTGGCCTCGTCGAGGAATTTCATGGGTTCTGCCCGTTCGTCATGCGGTTGATCGAGACGATAACCGGATTGTTTTCCGGGCTTTTCGTTATCGTCGCTTTGCTGTCACGTCAAAGCCTATCGTGGTTGCCGGGCCCTCCGGCAGCCGTTCGGCCGGCCCGCAGAGGGAATTTCTCCCACGGACCGGCCATTCCAAGGCTCACGGCTGGCGAAAGGCCTCCGCCGTCAGGCTGGTTTCCAGATGCGGCGCCATGGCATTGCGCGCCATGCTGAACAGGTCCGCGCAGCGCAGGATGGAGAAGCCGAGCTTTTCCTGGATGCGCAGCGAGGCGGCATTATCGGCAAAGGCACCGGAATGCAGGACCGTCTCCGGCATGCGCCGGAAGAAGCGCTCCACGACCGCGCCCGCGGCTTCCGTCATGAGCCCCTGGCCCCAGTAGAAACGGTTCAGCCAGTAGCCGAGATGCCACCGGCCATGCCGCAGTTCCACCGCAACGCAGCCGATATGCACGCCATCGCCCTCGGTGATGGCGAAATGCCAGTCCGTGCTGGTGCGGTTGGCGTTCAGCCAGTCCACCGCATCGCTGCGGCTGTAGGGCGCGGGCACCCGCGACAGCATGCGAGTGACCTGCCAGTCGCCGAGCGAGTTTGCGATGGCATCGGCATCGCTCGTCCGGTGCGCACGCAGCACCAGATGGCGCGTTTCGATGATCGGGCAGGGGCCGAGCGCCCCCATGGTGCGGGGCGGCCGTGCGAGAAGGGTCGCGGTCATCGCATCTCCCCCCAGCTCTTCAGCGACATCCAGGTCTTGCGGTCGAGCCGGAACCACTCCACGGGCACCATGCCGCCGAGTGCCAGCGAGCCGACCATGCCGGACCCCTGGAACTGGAAGCCGCACTTCTGAATGACCCGGCGCGAGGCGACATTGGTGACCCGGCAGCGCGCATCGATCTGCTCGATGTCACGGGTGCGAAACGCCATGTCGATCAGCGCATGCGCCGCTTCCGTGGCATAGCCCTGGTTCCAGTAGGGTTCGCCCAGCCAGTATCCGATCTCCAGTGTCAACGCATCGTTGACATGCGGCTCCAGCGCGCAGCAACCAAGGAAAGCGCCGTTATCGGCTCGGGTAATGGCATAGACGCACTTGCCAATCTCGCCGGCTTTCGTACGTCGTACGAAATCGGCGGCGTCTTTTGCCGTGTATGGGTGCGGCATGCGCGACACCATGGTCGCGATATTGGCGTTGTTGGCGAGATGGGAAAGGGCGTCGATGTCTTCTTCGTGCGGGGCGCGCAGAACCAGTCTCTGCGACAGTAAGACGGGGCAATCGCTCCTTAACCGTTGCGGCCTCAACCGCTCCTCGGGCGACCGGCTCCGGTCGCTCCTTAACATTTCGCCTTGCATGGTTCAGTCCTCCTTTTGGACAAAGAAAAAGGGAAGGTGGGTGGCGCCCCATCTCCCCTGTTTTCTGGACTGAACCTTTTGCGGGTGTCAGCCGGGTCGATGAGACGCCGGCTGTTTTAACGCGCTACCGGCTTTTATTCCGCGGCTTCCGCTTTCGGCATCACAGACACGTACACGCGGCCATTGGCCTTGGTACGGTAGTCGACGTTACCGGCGGTGAGCGCAAAAATGGTGTAGTCCTTGCCGAGGCCGACATTGGCGCCCGGATGCCACTGCGTGCCGCGCTGACGCACGATGATGTTGCCGGCAACGACCGATTCGCCGCCGAACTTCTTCACGCCAAGGCGCTTGGAATTGGAATCGCGACCGTTGCGCGAGGAACCGCCAGCTTTTTTATGTGCCATGGGAGTTCTCCTTTAAATCTCTCGAAAATCCTGGGGACCGATCAGGCGCTGATCGCCGTGATGCGAACGACCGTGTGATGCTGGCGATGGCCGCGAATCCGCTTGGAATTCTGGCGACGACGCTTCTTGAAGGACAGAACCTTCTTGCCACGGTTATGCTCGACCACTTCGGCCTTCACGACGGCGCCGGCCACGAAGGGCGCGCCGATCTTGGCATCGGCGCCTTCGCCGACAACCAGGACTTCGTTGAATTCGATGACTTCGCCTGCGGCGACGTCGAGCTTCTCGATGGTGACGACATCGTCAGCCGCAACGCGGTACTGCTTACCGCCGGTCTTGATGACTGCGAACATTTTTTATCCTTTCATGTTCGATCCGGCTCTTTCCGCCAAAACGGAAGGCCGTCTTTTTATCAGTCCACGTTTGAGCAGGATTGCAAAAGAAGAACTCTTTTGAACCGGTCTGCCGGTGAAACCGGACCCTGAAGCGAGCCCGGACAAGGCTCCGGACGGAATACCCCATACCGGAATGCGTGGGGATTAATTCAGCCCCCTTGACCTGTCAAGGAAAAAGACTGGAAAGACTGCGATTTCTCCCTTGCCACCCGCCCCGTTCATCGCTATGTAGCGCACCGCACCGCCAAGGTGCCGACCAGATTGACCGGAGAGGTGGCTGAGTGGTCGAAAGCACCGCACTCGAAATGCGGCATACGGGCAACCGTATCGTGGGTTCGAATCCCACCCTCTCCGCCAAAATTCGCGCCATTGATTTCATGCGATTTTCAAAAGCCCCGGTTTGGGTCCGTACCCATCTATGTACCCGGGCTTTTCATGTATCATACACGTCACGGCAACGGCTTTAGATTTCAACGCCGAATCCCGCATGATCTCGTACCTATCCTTGGTAGGTCTCCAATCCGTCTAAATCTCGGCAGGGTGTCTAATCGACAGGCTGCGACAATCTGCCGGCTCTTAGCCGCCCGCCTTGACCGGCTATTTGCTCATACCCTCGGAACAGAGGGAAAAACGATGGTCCAAAAACAAGACCCGAGAGACATCATCATCGCCGAACTGCAGGCCGAGGTAGATTATCTCATGAGGACGATGAAAGAGGTGGCCGACGTCACCGACCAAGTCATGGAAGAGCAAGACCGCCTTCATGCGATCGAACTCGAAAATCAGTGTCTCAGACTAAGAGCGGAATCACATGAGCGCGAGAATACCTTCAAGCGCGAAGTTAACGCCGTCTACTCGTCATTCATTGATACGCAGACCTCAGTCCTCCAGACGCTTCAAGGTGGGAGGGCGAGTGCAACGGGCACTCCCGAGAGTGTGCAAAATCAGTTGGAGGCGCGCGCCAGGAAAATGGCAAGTCTCAACCAGTCTGTCGAAATCATGCTTGATGGCGGCCATCCAGGTCCGCTGCTGTCAGAAGCACTTGAGCATTGGTTCAAGGTGCGGTCCGGACTCGGTCTCGACCAGAAGAAAGTCGACACCGACTACAACCGGGTAAAGGATTTCATTTCCTTTGCTGGTTACAAACCAATCAACAGATATCGCTATCTTGAGTTTCAGGAGTTCGCGAACCTTCTGGCGCACGTTCCCGCAAAATTCAGCATGAAACCTGAGTTCAAGGGTATGACACAATTCGAGGCGGCGGCACACAACCGGAGCCTAGCCCCAAGGAAGCGTGAGAAAACACTGACGGGAAAGACTATCGAGTCAAATTACCTCTCGCCGTTGAACATGATTTTTCACGACATGTGCGCCCATCATGGCTTTCCGTCGCCGCTGGCCAACGTCAGCATTCGAATCTCTCATGAGGCGCGCGCCTCGACCGAACGGCTGCCAATTGAAGTTCCGGAGCTCAACAAGTGGTTCGAACAGACGGCGAAGGAAAGCCGCGGGGACAGTAAATGGCTGCCGCTTCTGGGAACCGTTACGGGAGCTCGTATTGGCGAACTCATCTGGCTTCAGAAAAAGGATATCTACAAAGTCGAAGGCGGCATTTGGGTGATGGACCTTACGACAGACTTGATAAACGCCCAAGGCATTCCAGTCGCTCGTCGGATCAAGAACAATTCTAGCCGACGGATTATTGCCATCCACCAAGCGATCGTGGATGCGGGGTTCATTGAGTACGTCCAGTCGTTCCCGAAAGACGGTTGGATATTCCCGTGGGCGTTTCACCATGGGAAAAATGAGGTCAAGCGCCCTGCAGATGCGGCGTCGAAACGGCTAAATGCTCAGCTGAAGAAACTGGGAATTCATAAAGAGATCGAGTGACCTGGCCACTGAACGTTCATCCGGCAGCGACTAGAGCCTCGGCGGTTTTTGATACGCCAAGTGGCGCGGTGGGAGCAACCGGTGGAAACGCGTAGCTTTCACATTGTGCAGTGTTGGAACCGGTTGCGGCGATGGTTCCGGGATAGGCAGCCGGGGTCTGGTATCCGAGCGACGAGTGCGGACGAAAGGTGTTGTAGTCCTTCGCCCATTCGGCAATGGCGCTGCTGGCATGATCAAGACCGAAGAACAGGCTTTCGTTGAGCAATTCATCGCGCATGCGGCCGTTGAAACTCTCGACATAGCCGTTCTGCATAGGCTTGCCCGGCGCGATGTAGTGCCATTCGACCTTGTGGTCTTTGGACCAGGTCAGGATCGCATTCGACGTGAACGCGGTGCCATTGTCGGAGACGATCATGCTGGGTTTGCCGCGCCGTTCGACCAGTGTCGTCAGTTCGCGAGCAACCCGACGGCCGGAGATCGACGTGTCCGGGATCGCTGCCAGGCATTCGCGCGTGACATCATCAACGACATTGAGCACCCGAAAGCGTCTGCCGCAGGCGAGCTGATCATGGACGAAATCCAGCGACCAGCGAGCATTGGCCTTCGCCTCGACGAGGATCGGCGCACGCGTGCCGACGGCACGTCGTCGCGCTTTGCGTTTGCGAACGGATAGCCCTTCCTCGCGATAGAGTCGGTAGATGCGGTTGACGCCGGATCGTTCTCCCTCCCGTCTGAGCACGATGAACAGCCGTCGGTATCCGAAACGCCGTCGCTGGTTGGCGAGTTCGCGCAGCTTCATTCGCAACTCGACCTCCGGCGATCGGCAGGACCGATAGCGGATCATCTTACGGTCGGCGGAAATGATCTGACAGGCCCGACGCTCCGAGAGGCCCATCAAGGCCCTCAGATGCGCGACGGCGTCACGCTTGGCGGCAGGCCCTACCATTTTTTTGAGAGAAGCTCACGGAGTGCCGCCACATCCAGCATCTGCTCAGCGAGCAACTTCTTCAGCTTCGCGTTCTCTTCTTCAAGCGCCTTCAGCCGCTTTGCATCGGAGACATCCATGCCGCCGTATTTGGCCTTCCAGTTGTAAAATGTCGCCTCAGAAATCCCGTACTTGCGGCAAAGGTCGGCGGCTTTCGCCCCCGCTTCTTGCTCCTTCAGCACTGCAATAATCTGCTCTTCTGTAAATCTCTGCTTCTTCATTCGTCCGTCCTCAATGGGCCGGACTCTAATCCATTCTGGAGGAAATTCTCCGTGGCAGGTCAGCGTCCATGGAGAATGTCGACGGATCCTTCTACACGCTGAAGGCGCAGCGGTTCCAAGGCACTGCGCGCGACTGTCTTGCAGAACCGCAGGATAACTGGGGCGGATTGGCTGCCGCCGCCTGGGTAAGGCAACTGGCGCAAGATCCCTCCTATGATCCCGATTGCGAGCACTTTATCAGCAGCGCCAAGGTTCTTGATCGCATATATGGACGGACGAACTGACGGAATAGCGTAAGCATCCGGCGACGGCCGCAGGTCAGGCCGCCTGAGCACTCGGCGTCTTGGGTGTCCAGTTCCATTGCAGGAATTGCGTGAGTCTTGTGATCGGCGTTTCGGCAATGTTGGCGAGAACGTCGGCGAGCCAGACCTTCGGGTCGATGTCATTGAGCTTGGCGCTCATGATCAGTCTCGCCATGAAGGCGGCACGATCAGCACAGCGATCCGATCCGGCGAAGAGCTATAACTTCCGTCCGAGCGCAAAGTCCCGAAGGGCTCGCTCGGCGGCATTGTTCGTCAGGCAAATCCGGCCGTCTTCGAGGAAGGAAGTGAGGCCGTTCCAGCGCTTCAACATGTAGTCGATCGGCTCAGAGTCAGGAGAACTGCGCGACAGCTTTGCCCGCTCCGTTTGGAGCCAATTATGCAGTTCTCCAACTCCTAGTGTTTGCACCACGACTTCCGATCCTCGCATCAACCTTGCAAGGCGGCCCGCACCGGGGGGGGCAGAACGGCCTTGCATCGTCTCGGACACAGGAGGTCGTCGGCGATCTGCATCAACGGCCGGTTTGGTGAGGCACAATGGCGTGACTACTGACGAAATTGGCTACCGTAATGGTTGCCTGGCAGCCTGTCGCCTGCACCGAACAAACGCTTGCGAAGCGTGCCATCGCTGTAGGCAGTCTTATAGGCACCGCGTGCCTGTAGCTCAGGCACCACGATATCGATGAAATCGACATAGCTTTCCGGCACCACGGTGCGGGCCAGATTGAAGCCGTCGATTTCGCCTTCGTCGATCCAGGACATCAGTTCCTCCGCCACCTTTGCGCCATCTCCGACGACGACCGGATAGCGTCCGCCGATCGCCAGTTCCTTCAGAAGCTGCCGCTTTGTCCAGCCCTTCTGCCGCGCCAGTTGCGTGACGGACTGAATGGCGTTGCCTGTCGCGTATTCAATTGTCTCATCAAGTTCGAAGCGCGAGAAATCGATACCGCTGCCTGCGGCAAAATGGGCAAGCCCCGCCTCCGGATTGGCATGATCCAGATATTCCGCCAGCTTGGCCTCCGCTTCGGATGCGGTGCGCCCCGGCACAACAGTCATGCCCACGAAGATCTTGATGTCTTCAGGCCGTCGGCCCGCCGCAACCGCCTCTTCCCGCAAGGTGCGCGATGTTCTGGCCGCGGATGCCTTATCGGTTGCATTGATGAAAATGCATTCGGCATGTCGACCCGCAAAACGGCGACCACGCCCCGACGTGCCTGCCTGATAGAGCACCGGCGTGCGCTGCGCCGAGGGCTCCGTCAGATGATAGCCATCGCTTTGATAATAGGGGCCGTTGTGATGGATTTTCCGCACGCGCCCCGGTTCCGTAAAGACGCGGCGGGCCTTGTCCACAACAACGGCATCATCCGCCCAGCTGCCCTCCCAGAGCTTGTAGAGCACATCGAGATAATCGTCGGCGCAGTCGTAGCGAGTGTCGTGCTCGTTCATGCTTGTCTGGCCCAGCGCACGGGCCGCACTGTCGAGATAGCCAGTGACGATGTTCCAGCCGATCCTGCCTTCGGTCAGATGGTCAAGCGTCGAAATACGCCGCGCAAACGTGTAGGGCGCTTCCACGCTGGTATTGACGGTGACGCCGAAACCGAGATGCTGCGTGGCCGCCGCCATGGCCGAGACCAGCAGGATCGGATCATTGACCGGAAGCTGGATCGACTCCTTCAGCGTCAGATCCACCGAAGACTGGTAGATGTCGTAGACGCCGACGATGTCGGCGAGGAAAATGCCATCGAACAGGCCGCGCTCCAGCGTCTTTGCCAGATCCGTCCAATAGGACAGCCGCTTGTATTCATGCGAGCGATCGCGCGGATGCGTCCACAGGCCATGGTTGATATGGCCGACGCAGTTCATGCTGAAGGCATTGAGCAAAATCTGTTTGCGCGAGGACATGGTGATTCCAGAAGTTTGGCCAGAAACAGGGATGTCGTCAGATCGCGCCGTGGCGTGGCGGACGGCGACCATTCAGATAGTACTGGCCAATGGCCTGATACTTCCAGCGAACGGGATCATGCAGCGTGTGTGTTCGCACGTTTCGCCAATGCCGATCGTAATTGTCTTGCGCCATCGTTGACGATGTGCCGGATAGCTCAAACAGCTTGTTGGCGGCCAGCAACCCGGCTTTCGTCGAGAGGATCTTGGCTTCCGCAACAGCAATCGAGGCTGCCGCGACCGTGTCCTGCGTGGGGTTGCCAATCGCCTCGTCCACCAGACGCCCCGCCTTGCGCAGCAAGGCATCGGCGGCACGCAGCCTGACCCGTACCTGTCCGATCTCGCTCAGCGTCAATGGGTCTTCGGCAGCGGTTTCCACCTTGGCGTCGATCCAGGGTCTTGAGCGCTGGCGCACGAATTCAAGCGTATCCCGATAGGCACCTTCGCCAATGCCGAGATCGATCGCCGCATGGATGATCTGCGCCACCGGCCCGATGGTGGTTGCGGTTTCGAAGGAGGACTGAAAGGGCACGATCCATTCCGGCTCCACCGCGACATCCTCGAAGCGCACCGTGCCGCTGCCGGTGACGCGCTGGCCGAAGCCATCCCAATCGTCCAGAATGGTCACGCCCGCCGCATTGCGTGGAACGAAGACGATATAGGTTCTGACGCCGCCCTCTTCTTCCGCCGATACCAGCGTTGGAATCCAGTGGGCATAGATGGCACCGGTGCAGTAATATTTGGTGCCGCTGACGCGCCATTGTCCGTCCTGACGGGACAAATGGGTGCGCCGCTTGAAATCCTTGTGGCCTGTTTCCGCCAAGGCATTGCCGGTGCGCTCGCCGGCAAGAACGCGGTCGTAGAAAAATCGCTTTTGCGCCTCGCTGCCGCCAACGCGCAGGACCTCCAGCGAATAATAATGGTTCTGCGGAATTTGCGAGAGTGATCCGTCTGCCGCGGCGATGATGGCGGTGACCCGCGCCAGCGTGACCGAAGATACGCCAGCGCCTCCATAAGCCTTCGGGACGGTGATACCCCAGAGGCCGGTCGCGACGAATTCATCCAGCTCCTGCCAGGGCAGACGGCGCTCAGCATCACGGGTCGAAGCATCTGTTCGCAACCGATCCGCAAAGGCCTGTGCGACATCAAGCGCTTCCTGATCGGATGTAATCAGGTGCGGCCTGATGCGCGGCGCGGGGGCGGGCGTGGCAATTCGGGGGTCAGTCATTGCTCAATTCCACTGGTGCCGGGCCGGCAAGATACCGTTCAGTTCGTAATTGCCGATGAGGTGATATTTCCAGCGCACCGGATCATGCAGCGTATGCACACGTGCGTTTCGCCAGTGACGGTCGAGATTGTGGGCTGCCCGGGTGGCGGCGGAACCGGCGAGATCAAAAAGTTTCTCGCTGGCTTCGAGCGCGATTTCAGTGGTCAGGATCTTCGCCTCCGCCACGGCAACGGAGGCGCGCCCGCTGCTTTCAGCCGTTACAGGTTCTGCCGCAACGGCATCGAGAACACGCCCCGCCTCGTAAAGGATTTCCTGCGCCGCATGCAGGTTGGTCGCGAGATGCCCGACTTCGTGGATGATGGTCGGATCGTCCACCGCCCGCTCAAGTCCTGAATCCATCCAGGGACGCGCTTTCTCACGTACAAACACCAGCGCATCCTCCAGTGCTGCACGCGCGATGCCGGCATCGATCGCTGCCTGGATGATCTGCGAGATGGGACCGGCCAGACCCGGCCTGTCAACAAAAGCGTAAACCGGGAAGACCAGCAGCGGATCGATGTTCGCATTGTCGAACTTTACCGTGCCGCTGGCAGTCGTTCTCTGGCCGAAGGAATTCCAGTCATCGACAACAGTCACACCCGGATCATCGCGGCGCGCCCAGACCTGGACCGCCCTGCCCTCATCATCCAAGGCCCGCGTCGGGATATAATGGGCAAAGATGGAGCCGGTGGAATAGAAGCGCTCGCCGGTGAGTCGCAATGCCTCACCATGCTTTTCCACCCGCGTGGTCGCGATGTTGACGCGCTTCGTCTTGCGCTCAGGCCCGGCATTGCCGATGCGATATCCGGCCAGAACATCGGCGTAAACCCGCGCCTTCTGCGCTTCGCTACCGATGTCATGCACCAGCGCCAGAACCCCGAAATGGTTCTGTGGAATTTGCCCGAGTGCCGGATCGGCCGCGCAGAGGATCTCGAACACCTTCACCAAGGTCTCAAAGCTCACGCCAGCACCGCAATGGCTGCGTGGAACGGTGATCGCGCCGAGCCCGCTTGCCGTGTAGGCCTCGATTTCATCCCAGGGCAGGAGCCGCTCCCGGTCTCGTTCGGACGCGCCCGCCTTGAATGTTTCGGCAAGCGCTTGCGCAATCTCGATGGCCTCCCTGTCATCGCGAATACGATGAACAGGCTTCGGAGGACGTGGCCTTTGTTGCGTCTCGGGATCGCTCTCAAGCGCAAAGTTAGTCTGGGGCAAGGTCATAGCTCCTGCTTCCATGGAATGAGCCGGATCACCGGGCGCGCAGGCGTCGCACGGCCGTATCGCCGATGAACTGCACAATGCAGACCGTTGCAATCAGCACCACGATCACGGCCAGCATGACAGTCGTATCGAAGCGCTGGTAGCCGTAACGGATTGCCATATCACCAAGCCCGCCGGCGCCCACCGCTCCAGCCATGGCGGAGGCGCCGATCATGGACACCACCGTAATCGTGAAGCCGCCGATCAGGCCCGGCAGTGCTTCCGGCAGCAGCACATGCCGGATGATATGCCAGCGCCGGCAGCCGATGGCCTGCGCGGCCTCGATCAGACCATGCTCCACCTCACGCAGGCTGACTTCCGCGATGCGGGCAAAGAACGGCGTGGCGCTGATCGACAAGGGGACGATGGCCGCCCAGACCCCGATCGTCGTTCCCGTGACCAGACGGGTGAACGGCAGAAGCGCGACCAGAAGCACGATGAAGGGCGTGGCCCGAAAGCCGTTGATCACAGCGCCCAGCACACGATTGGCACGCGGAGCGTGGATCAACCCACCGGGCGCGGAGAGCACCAGAAATACGGCCAGCGGAATGCCTGCCAGAAGCGCGACGATGGCGGAGACGCCGACCATCGTCAGCGTATCGAGAAAGGCATGCCAGAGGCGGTCATACATCTGCGGCGTCATAACCGATGATCCTTGCTGCATGCGCCAGTTCAGGATTGGCGATGAGATGTTGCAGATCGGCGCGGGCGGGAGATGCGACGATCAGACGACCGCTGACATGGCTCTGTATGCGGTCCAGATTGCTCTGGATGATCCGTGTTCCGTCACCGAGAACCGCCAGAAGACGGGCGAGATCCGGCTGCAGGCCGCCTGCCCCGGTATAGGTGAATTCGACCAGCGCCGTCGCAGGCTCGCCATTCCAAAGCGAGGTCAGACGCTCCGTCAGATCGTCCGGCAGACCGCGATCCAGCGGTTTCAGGAGAGCCCTTGTTGCCTCATGGCGGGGATTGCCGAACACTTCCCAGACCCGGCCGGTTTCGGCAATCCGCCCTGCCTCCAGCACCAGAACATGGTCGCAGATTTCGCGGATGACGCTCATCTCATGGGTGATCAGAACGATGGTCAGGCCAAGGCGACGGTTGATATCCTTCAGCAGGGACAGGATCGAGAGCGTCGTCTCCGGATCGAGCGCTGAAGTGGCTTCATCGCAGAGCAGTATTTCCGGTCGGCTGACGAGGGCGCGGGCAATGCCGACGCGCTGCTTCTGTCCACCAGAGAGCCGCGAGGGATAGGTGTTCTCCTTGCCCTCAAGTCCGACAAGCTTCAGAACCTCGGCAACCCTTGTCCGGACTTCCTGCGCCGGCACGCCAGCCACCACCAGCGGCAGCGCCACATTGCCGAACACCGTCTTGGCCGAGAGCAGGTTGAAATGCTGGAAAATCATGCCGACGCGGCGGCGCAGCGCCACGAGCTGATCCTCGTTGAAGGCGGAAATATCCTCGCCGTCGACCAGCACCTGGCCGCCGGTTGGTCGCTCCAGCCGGTTGACCGTGCGAAGCAGGCTCGACTTGCCGGCACCGGAGCGCCCGATAATCCCGAAGACGGAACCAGCCGGCACATCAATGGTGATATCGGTCAGAGCCCTTACGGGCCCTGCTGAGGAGAGATAGGTCTTCTCAACCTTCTGAAAACGGATGGAGCCGGCGGCAACCGCCGCCGGTCTCCCCGCGGATGACGGCGCCGATTCCTCGGCGCTGCGCGAAGTCACCCCCACCACGCGTGTAACATCATCCGCTGCGTCGAAAAGAGCGGCGCTCATTTTTCCCACGCAATCGTGTAGAGCTTGGGGTTATTGGCAAAACCCTTGGCGATCGCCTCGCGCACCGTCTTGGAGGTCTGGTAAAGCTCGACCACCTTCTTAAGCGCCGGATTGTCGGCCTTGGCCTTGTTGGCGGCAAACACGATCGCGAACTGCTTGTCATCGATGCCGGAGAAGATCAACGCCGAACCGGGATCAAAGGTCTTGGCGGCGATGATGAAGTGCGGATAGCCCAGCGCCAGATCCACATCCCCGGTGACGCGGGCAAGCTGCGGACCTTCGACTTCCTTGAAGGTAACCTTCTTCGGGTTATCGACGATATCATCCAGCGTGCCGAGGAAGCCGACGCCATCCTTCAGCTTGATCAGGCCGCCCTTGGCGAGCAGCAGCAGGCCGCGGCCCTGGTTGACCGGATCGTTGGCAATGGCCACCGTCGCACCCTGCGGTACGCTGGCGAAATCCTTATGTTTCAGGGAATAGATGCCGATATTGGCAAGCGTACCGACGCCGATCGGCGTGATATTATAGCCCTTCTGCTTGATCGCATTGTTGAGGAAGGGCACGTGCTGGAAGTAGTTGAGATCCAGATCGCCCGCCTGAAGCGCCTCGTTCGGGGTCGTCCAGTCGCTGAACTCGATGACCTGGAGATCAATGCCGGCGGCCTTGGCCTCCGGCACGAGTGCCGCAACGGAATCACCATAGACGCCGGGAACGACGCCGATCTTCACGGTTTCAGCCAGCGCCGGACCAGCGACGGCAAGCAACAGCGCGGACAACAGAGCAGTAAGTTTCATGGAAGCCCCTTCAAATTTATATCTATAAATCTAGTAGATTAAATAGATTTGGAGAGGAATCCTCTGCTCTTTCGCAAAAACCATCAGAAAAAATATTCCAACAAATTCACTGAAAGGCTCTCCTGCACCGAATGCTGCCGAGCTTTGGCAGGGGGGCGGACATGGCGGTGAACGCGTATTGAACGCTCGATCGCCACAGAAGTGGCGATCGATGGGAACGTCGCCGCAAAGGGTCAGGCGGTCTGGATCGTCTTGATGCGCTCAATCCCGCCAACGATGCCGGCGAAATCCTGCCAGACACCCTGCGCGCCCTTCTGCCATTCATCAAAGGCTTCCGGCTTGAGAAGCTTGCCGCCATTCTTCAGCGACTGCTCGACGGATCGCGCTTCATCCTCGACGATCAGTTGATTGAAGTAGGCAGCCCCCTGACGCGATGCGTCCTGAAAGACCGTCTTCTGCTCATCATTCAACTGCTTCCAGAATCCACTCGCATAAAAGATGACGCCGGAGGCCCAGATGTGGCCGGTTTCAGTCATATAGGGTACGACTTCATAGAGCTTGAAGCCGGCATAGGCGGACTTCGTCAGATCCATCGCGTCGGCGACGCCGGTGGAGAGTGCGTTATAGGTTTCGGTAATGGGAATGCCGACCGGCGTGGTGCCGAAGGCGCTCCAGAGCTTGGTGTGCAGGGGGCTCTGGATGACACGTATCTTCTTGCCCTTCAACTGCTCGGGCCGCGTCACCGCCTCCTTGGCGAGAAGATGACGCGCACCATAATTGATGAAGTCGCCGACCACGAAATTCTGGGCCGCGAGCTTCTGCTTCAGATCCGTGCCCACGTCACCGTCAACCGTCCGGCGCACATGAGCCGCATCCCGGAACAGGAAAGGCAGGTCGAGGATCTGCAGTTCCGGCACCCAGCCGGAGAGCGACGAAACGGTCGAAAGGCTGGCGTGAACCGAGCCCAGCCGTGTGCCTTCGGCCACCTCCTTTTCGCCGCCGAGCGCACCGTTCTTGACGATGTTGAACTTGAACTGCCCAGGCAGTCTGGCATCCACCAACTCGGCGATCTTCACCCAGACCTTGGTTTCCGGTTTGTCGTCCCCGAGAAGCGAGGCGACGGTAATCGTCGTCGTGCGGGCGGATGCGGTGCGGATAAAGGCGGGTGTGGCAAGTGCGAGGCCGGTGGTGGCGGCAGTCTTCAAAAGGCTGCGACGATTGAGATTGGTCATGTCTGATGTCCCCGAAAAGAAGCGTTAGAATAGGATCGCCCAGGCGCAAAGGATCGCGAGGGATACAAGCAGAGCGATGAGGTAGGGCACGACGGCCCGGAAAAGGGCCGTGGCCGGAATGCGTGTAACGCCGCTGACGACGAAGATCAGCATGCCGAGCGGCGGTGTCAGGCCATGGATCATCAGGTTGACGACCAGGATCACGCCGAAGTGGATCGGGTCGATCCCTGCGGCAACGGCTGCCGGCAGCAGGATCGGGCCGAAAAGCAGGATCGCAGCGCCAATATCCAGGACGAGCCCGACGAGAAGCAGGATTGTGTTCGAAAGAACGATGACCGCCAGCGCACTGCCGCCCAGCAGCGTCACGAAATTCGTGACGAGGCCGGAGACATCGTCAACCGCCAGGAGGAAAGCGAAGGGTCCGGCAGTGCCGATCAGCAGCCCGATCGCCGCAGCTTCGGTCGCCGCCTGGCGGAATGCGACGAAGATTGAGGCGAAGCCGAGCCGGGACCAGACCGCGAGACCGACGGTATAGAATGCCGCCAACGCCGCTGCTTCCGTGGTCGTGACAATACCGATGCGAATGCCGACGACCACGATGACGCCGAGGCCGAAGGCCGGGATGGCGGATACTGCGGCCTTCCATCGATCCCTCCCGGAGGCGCGCGGCTGCGTCACCTGCTCGCGAACGGTCAGATGGATGGCGACGGCAAGGCAGACAGCCATCAGCCCCCCGGCAAAGAATCCACCGACCAGCAGCGAACCGACGGAAAGATTGGTCGCGGCGGCGAGGATCAGGAAGGCGATCGAAGGCGGGATCACATTGTCCAGCACAGAGGTTGCCGCAATGATTGCACCCGCCTGCGCCGGGGGATAACCGTGCCGGACCAATTCCGGCTGGAAGGTCGACGCACCGAACGCGGCATTCGCGACAGAAGATCCGGAGGCGCCGGAGAAGAGAACACTGGTCAGCAGCGTCGTCTGCGCCAGCCCTGCCCGGCGATGCCCCACCATGGAGGCGGCAAACCGCACAAGCTGGTTGGCGACGCCGGAGGCGGTCAGCAATCCGCCGACCAGAAGGAAGAAGGGAATGGCAAGCAGCAGGAACTTGGACATTCCGGTGACGGTCGTGGAGACGATCGCCGGCTCGGGCAGGCTGCTGCCGAAGGCGATCGCCACATAGGCCGCCGCCAGAAAGGCATGCGCCAGGGGCGCGGCCAGAACAAGTCCGAGAGCCGCGACGAGAGCCAGGAAGAGGCTTGGCGGATAGTGTGTGTCGATGCCGATCTCAGGAACGCCGAAATAGAGCGCTGCACCGACCAGGATCGACATTATCACGCCTGCGACACGGCCTTCGGTCAGACGCCGCAGGAAAAGCACAAGAAGAACGAAACCGCCGGCCGCCCCCAGGAATCCGAACCGGATCCATTCGGGAATGCCAAGCGTCGGCGAGATGCCGCCCAGCATCCGCATGATCTCGCCGCCACCGAAGAGCATGATCAACCCGGCCACGACGCTGAACACATCGCCGAGCGCCTGGGTGACCGGGGCGAAACGCTCTGGCAGCATGCGGACGAAGACATCGAGCCGCATGGCGAGTGCGCTGTTGAGGCTGAGAGGTGCACCAAGCGCAATGAGCGCCACATGCATCCAGATGCCGAGGTCTTCCGCGCCGATAAAGCCGGTCGAGAAGAAATAGCGGAGCGTCACGCTGACCAGCACCACCGTCAACAGGACAGCGAGGATGACTGCGGAAACGGCCCCGAGCACAGTCTCGATCAATGTCAGCAGCCGCCCTGCCACACCGGACGAAATTGCCGTTGCGCCATCGACAATGGAAGACTGGCCGGATGCTGCGGCAGATGCCTGCTGGCTCATATCGCTCTCCCTTACGCGCTCTTGACCGTAGAGAGATCGCGATCGAACAGCGTCGACCATGTGAAATGGCGGGCCGGCGACACATCACGGGACACATCCAGCCGGGGGAGAACCTTTTCCCCGAAACGATAGGCTTCTTCCAGAAGCGGCATGCCGGACAGGATGAACGTCTCGACGCCGGCCTTGCGATAGGCCTCCAGAGTCCGGATCACGGTGTCGGGCGAGCCCACGATCGCCGTACCGGGCCCCGGGCGCACGAGGCCGATGCCGGCCCAAAGGTTCGGCGCGACCTCGAGATCCCTGAGATTTGCCGGCTTCAAGCCGCCATGCATTGCCGTCATGCGCCGCTGGCCGACGGAATCGCTTCTGCCGACAAAGCGCTGGTTCGCGGCGATCGCCGCTTCGTCCATGCGGTCGTAAAGGTCGGCCGCCGCTTCCCATGCCTTCGCGTCGGTGTCACGCACGATCACGTAGAGACGGATGCCGTATTCCAGCTTTCGGCCATATCGATCCGCCTTCGCCTTCACGGCATCAATCTTTGCCTTGATCTGCTCGGGCGTCTCGCCCCAGGAAAGGTAGGTGTCGACATGCCTGGCCGCGACCTCGAGCGCCTTGTCGGAGGAACCGCCGAACCAGAGCGGCGGCGGCGCAATGCTTTCGCCAACCGGCAGCGCCAGCTTGGCACCATCCGTCTGAAAGTATTTGCCCTGATGGGAGACACTCTCCCCGGCAAACAGGCGATGCCAGATCTGCAGATATTCATCCGCCATGTCGTAGCGCTCGTCATGCGGCATGGTCATGCCATAAGCGCCGAGCATCTTGGCATCGCCGGACACGACGTTGATCAGCAGCCGCCCGCGTGAAAACTCCTGCAGAGTTGCGGCCATCTTGGCGAGCAATGTCGGCGCGACGAGGCCCGGATGGATCGCGACGAGAAACTTCATCCGCTCCGTCTGGGAAAGCAGCGCGCCTGCCAGGACCCATACGTCGTGGGCGCCGGTCGCAAACAAAGCACCCGTATAGCCCAGATGATCATAGGCCTGAGCAAGCTGCTTGTAATAGCCGAGGTCGACCTTGCGGGAACCTTCCGGCTGCCAGGGATAGGCACCATCGGGTGCGCACATATACCAGAACACGTTCATCTAAGGCACCTCATGCCAGCTTTGCCTGCCGCTGCAGGGCGACCGGATTGGAAAAATGGCCGTGCCGATAAAGCGTATCGGCCTCTGCCTGTTGTTCGGCAATGATGGGATCATCGGCCGGCACCACCGAGAAATCCCGTGAGCGCAGCACACGATCCCATGCAGCGGCATCGCCTTCGCTGCCGGCCTCGGCGGCCAGCAATTCGGCAGCCTTGCGGGTGTCTCCCATCACTTCGCGGCCGATACGATCAAGTTCAAGGACGAGGGCGCGTATCGTCTCCGCCGAGAGCGCATGACGTTGCAGCGTCCAGAACAGCGAGCGGTTCGGGATGGTGGATCCGCAACGCACGATCAGGCGCAGGTCCTTGCGCTCGATGACTTTTTCGAGACGCGGCGACATGGCGACCCAGGCATCGACCCGCCCCTCCAGCAACTCCTTGAGAGAATCCAGATCGCCGCTTTCCACCCTCGTAACATCGGGCAGGCCGAACCCTTCCCCTTCGAGGCTCCTGGCCAGCAGATATGTGTGAAAGGAACCATCCACCAGGGAGATGCGCTTGCCGACAAGATCCGCAACCGATCCGATGTCGCTGTCAGACCGGGCAAAAATCGCGCCATTGGCGGGGCGGGGCGCAGATGCCGCAATATAGCAGACGCCAAGGCCTCTGGCGTCGGCTTCGATCGGTGGCGTGGAGCCGGTTCCGCCAAAATGGATATGGCCACCCTCCAGCAGTGAAGCCGTATCGCGTCCTTCACCATAGGGGACGAATTCCGGATCGAAGTCCGCAAAGCTGCCCGGCCAAAGACTGGCGAGCCTTAGATGTAAATTGTTCGGATGGACCCCAATGCGCATCATCAATCCTGCCTGTCGATTTCGCAGGACAATCTACTTTTTTATAAAATGAATGCGAGCAAGAGCGTGCTCGTCGGGATCCGGAATCGAAACTAGAAATCTATCGGAAAACTGGAATTTGAAAAAATCCTGCATTTGGTGGCTCGCTTCGTTCCGACTGATTGAATTTTCCCGGCCGACATTTTACTTTTTTCGTAAATCAATGCGGAGCAGTGAAGTGACCAAGCCGGTCTCCAATCGGGTTTGTCGGAGCGTCAGCGAGGCCAGCGAGCTCCTGAAGCTGATCGGCAACGCCAATCGCCTCGCCCTTGTCTGTTATCTGATGGAAACAGAAGCCTCGGTATCTGCACTTGAGGAAGAGCTCGGCATTCGCCAGCCGACGCTCTCGCAGCAACTGGCCGAATTGCGGGAAGCCGGCATTGTCGAAGGGCGCCGGGAAGGCAAGGCGATCGTCTATCGCGTCACCGACGCGAGGGTGCAGGCACTCGTTGAAACGCTTCGTGAGCTGTTTGCGGGTCTGGATGATGTGACAGGCCGCCTCACGATGCAGAAGCTGCCCGTCGACGAGATGATGTTCGACTGAGCGATGATCGATCTCTACACCTGGATCACCCCGAACGGTCTGAAGATCTCCATTGCGCTGGAAGAATTGGGGCTGGACTACCACGCTCATACCATAGACATTACCAGGGGCGATCAGTTCTCGCCGGAATTCCGCAGGATCAATCCCGGATCGAAGATCCCGGCAATCCACGACCGCGACACGGGCGTCACACTCTCGGAATCCGGCGCAATCCTTCTCTATCTCGCGGAAAAAACCGGCCGTCTCATGCCCCCAACGGGTCCGGCGCGGCTTGAGGTGATCGAATGGCTGATGTGGCAGATGGGCGGCTTCGGGCCGACGCTCGGCCACGCACACTATTTCCTGACCTACAACGCGGGCCAGTCACCCATGGCAGAAGCGGTGTTCGCCAAGGAAACCCGGCGCCTCTATGAGACGCTCGATGCCCGCCTGACGGGCCGGGAGCATATCGTCGATGAATACTCGATTGCCGACATCGCCATCTGGCCCTGGGTCTCGCGCTACGAGCGCCACAAGATCGATCTCAACGATTTCCCGCAAGTGATGCGCTGGTATCTCGCCCTCGCCGCAAGACCGCAGGTCCGACGGGGGTATGAGGTGCCGCATTTCACCGGGGCAATCCCGACGCCATAAACTGGTCCCGCCGATCTCTGTCCTGGCGCCATGCATTCTGCGGATCTGGTGATCAAATGATGGGAGTGACAAATTGGCGCCATGCGATCAGCCCGATATACGCATCTCGTCCCTCTCCAAGCTATCGATGATATCCCCGGCCGAGCGCAATCCGCTCTGCGCATTCCACCTGCAGGCCTGATTTTGCAACATCTCGTTCTGGTTGATACAGCCCCGATGGACTGGGCCGCGGATCAACAGGCCCGGCCATACCGACGGCATCCCGGTGTCCTGGCGATCCGGATCAGCGGTTCCGCCGGCTCCCATCGGGTCCGAACCAACGGGGGGCCGACGTGTACTACGCCCGTCGCATCCGGCACCAACCCTTTTCTCTCTCGTACCCGAAATTTGGAAAACACGGCCTCCTGCCCTCAAGAAATCCATTTATTCTATGGAAAATATTAATTCGAGAGGACATCATGACCACTGACACGTTTACCGGCGTCAATCGCCGTAATCTCCTGAAGCTGACCGCGGCAGCGGGCGTCGTCGCAGGTGCGGCAGATCTGCTGGCGGCGCGCGGCGCGGTTGCAGAAGAAGCGCTGTCGCTGAAAGGCAAGCGCATTGGCATCAGCACCGCCGGTACCGACCACTTCTTCGACCTCAATGCCTACAATGCCCAGATCGAGGAAGTGAAGCGTCTGGGTGGCGAACCGATTGCTGTGGATGCCGGCCGCAATGATGGCAAGCTGGTCTCGCAGTTGCAGACACTGATTGCCCAGAAGCCGGATGCCATTGTGCAGTTGCTCGGCACTCTGACCGTGATCGACCCTTGGCTCAAGAAGGCGCGTGACGCCGGTATTCCGGTGTTCACCATCGATGTCGGTTCGGCCAACTCGATCAACAATGCCACCTCCGACAACTGGGGCATCGGCAAGGACCTCGCCCTCCAGCTGGTCTCCGATATCGGGGGCGAAGGCAATATCGTCGTCTTCAACGGCTTTTATGGCGTCACGCCCTGCGCCATCCGCTACGACCAGCTGGTCAACGTCACGAAGTACTTCCCCAAGGTGAAGATCGTGCAGCCCGAACTGCGCGACGTGATCCCGAACACCGTGCAGGATGCATTTACCCAAATCACCGCCATCCTCGCGAAGTATCCGGAAAAGGGTTCGATCAAGGCGATCTGGTCGGCCTGGGACATTCCCCAGCTTGGCGCGACCCAGGCGCTGGTCGCCGCCGGCCGGACGGAGATCAAGACCTATGGCGTCGATGGCAGCCCGGAAGTGCTGCAGCTCGTCGCCGATGCTGCTTCGCCGGCCGCGGCCGACGTTGCCCAGCAGCCCGCCGAACTCGGCCGGGTGGCGATCCGCAACGTTGCGCGCTATCTCGCCGGCGAGAAACTGCCGCGCGAAACCTACGTGCCGGCGCTCCTCGCCAACAAGCAGAATGTCAAGGAAATCTCGAAAAAGCTTGGCATCGGCTGAGCCCTGGAACCGCTCCTCCCGAGCGACCGTGCCGCCCCTTGCCGAACCGGCAAGGGGCGGCGGCCTGAATATATGCTGTTTCGAGGGATATGATGCGATGCCAGAGGCCCGACAAGAGAAAGAGCCGGTGCTCCGGTTAGAAAACATCGTCAAACGCTTCGGTGGCGCGGAGGCCCTGTCGAAGGCGAACCTTACAGTTCGCCGCGGCAGCGTCCATGGCCTCGTCGGCCAGAACGGCGCCGGCAAGTCGACGCTCATCAAGCTGCTTGCCGGCCTGCATCAGGCAGACGAGGGCCGGATCGAAATCGATGGTGTCGCGCAGGATCGGCTGACGCCGCATCTGGCCGAAGCGCTCGGCATCCACTTCATTCACCAGGACAGACTGCTCGTGCCGAGCTTCACAGTCGGCGAGGCGCTCTTTCTGGGACATGAACCACGGATTGCCGGAACCCCGTTTCTCGATCGCCGCGCCATGCGCCGGCAGGCTGAGGAGACGTTGCGACGCTATTTCGATCTCAGTCTTCCGAGCGACGCCCTGATCGCCGAACTGTCCGCCGCCGAAAAGCAGATCGTGCAGATCACCCGGGCGCTGATCGCCAATCCCAAGGTGCTCGTCTTCGATGAGCCGACCGCCGCGCTCGTGCGCCGCGAGGCCGAACTTCTCTTCCGCCTTATCCGGCGCCTGAGCGCCGAAGGCATCACCATCCTCTATATCTCCCACTATCTCGGGGAGATTGTCGATCTCTGCGACACCGTGACAGTGCTCAGAAACGGGCGCGACGTCGCGACCCTGACCGTCAGCGAAACATCCGCTGCCGAGATCGGCGCGCTCATGGTCAACCGCGAGATTGCCGAGCTTTATCCCAAGCCGACGGTGTCCGCGGGAGAGGTTCTCCTGGAGGCCAGGAATCTGACACTCGCCGGCAGCTACCGGGATATCTCCTTCACACTGCGCCGCGGCGAGGTGCTCGGCATGACCGGACTTGTCGGATCCGGTGCGAAGGAGGTCGTTCGCACCCTCTTCGGCCTGGAAACAGCCACTGGCGGATCGATTGCCGTGAAGGGAGATGTCGTCGTACCAGCCAATCCTGTCGGCGCAGCGTCGCGGGGTCTTGCCCTCGTGCCCGAAGATCGCCGCCGCGACGGCGTTGCCCTGTCGCTTTCCGTCCTGGAAAACACGACACTTGCAAGCCTGAAGCGCTTCTCCCGCGGGCTGATCAACCGTCGCGCGGAACGGCATGGCGCAGACGATCTCGTTCGCCGCCTTCAGATCAAGACGGACGGCATCGATGCGCTGGTCGGCACGCTGTCGGGTGGCAACCAGCAGAAGGTGGCGATTGCGAAATGGCTGAGCCGGCAATCGGAAATCTACCTGCTCGATGAACCGACCGTTGGCGTTGATATCGGGGCCAAGGTCGAAATCTACCACCTCATCGGCGAGCTTGCCGAGCGCGGCGCAGGCATCATCGTGCTGTCCTCGGACATTGAGGAACTGCGGGGCATCACCGATCGCCTGCTTGTCTTCTTCCGCGGACGCATCGCCCGCACCGTCGCAACGGCAGAAGTCTCCTCCGAACAGATCCTTGCCGACGTGACCGGCGCCCATGAAAGCCTTCGCCATGTCGGTTGAAATTCCCTCCTTCCCCGTGCCGCCTGCCTCCACGTCCCAGACCGCTGGAGCTGAGAGCGGGTACGAGCGTTGGCAGACGACAGACGCCGATCCGCAGACGACACGGCCGGCGCGCCGTAGCCTTGCCATGCTTGCCGTGCGTGCCGGTGCTTTCGCGATCTTTCTCGGCGTCTTCCTCATCTTTGCAGTGACGGCACCTTATTTTCTGACGATCGGCAACATCGGCAACGTGCTCGGCCAATCCGCCATTACGGGTGTTTTGGCGATAGGCCTGACCCTTGTCATCATTGCCGGCGGCTCCAATGTGGTGACCGGGGGCATTGACCTGTCGCTGGCGGCAAACATGGGCCTGAGTGCCGCCGTCTATGCCGCGATCATCCAGGCAGGCTACGGCGATGCTGTTGCCGTGGCCGGGGCGCTGGCAACGGGGCTTGCCATCGGTGCGGTCAATGCCGCAGCCGTCACGCTTGCCGGCATCGTGCCGCTGCTGGTAACCCTGGCCGTGATGAATGTCGTGGCGGGACTTGAACTGGTGCTGACGCAGAATACCGTCATTCCGGCTGCCACGGATTTCCTTGCCGCACTCTCGGCGAGCGGTCCGCTCGGCCTTCCGGTGCTGGCCTATATCCTCGTCGGCTTCACGCTCAGCGTGGCAGTGATCGTGCAGGCCACCCCGCTCGGTCTGAGGCTCTATGCCGTCGGTGCCTTTCCCGAGGCGGCGCGTGCCGCCGGCCTGCCGGTGAAAACCTTCATCGGTGGTTCGTTCCTCGCAAGCGGGCTCAGCGGTGGTATCGCCGGCATCCTGTCTGTTTCCTATCTCTCCGGCAGTACCACCGGCGCTGGCGACATGCTGCTGCCGGTCGTCGTGACCGCCCTGCTCGGCAGCGTCTTTTCGAACCGTCTCATTCCGACCGTCACCGGAACCCTGCTCTCCGCGCTTTTCGTCGGCGTCCTGATCAACGGTTTCCAGTTGCTCAATATTCCGAGCACGCTGGTCAGCGGCGTTCAGGGACTTCTCATCCTGCTGGTCGTCTCCGCCACCACGCTGCTTGGCCGCAAGGAGGCGGCATGACATGGCTGCTTCCGCCCAATCCACCCATGCAGTCGGGCCATCCCGAAAACTCTCCGGTACCATCGGTCGCTACGCTCTTGTCGCGGCGCTCGTCCTCGTCTTCGCCCTGTTTGCAAGCATCGCGCCCGGCTTCCTGTCGGGTGCAAATCTGCTGAGCGTGCTCGTCAACAATGTCGCGCTTCTGGCGATCGCCGCCGTGGCGATGACCTTCGCCGTTTCGGCCGGGGGTATCGATCTCTCGGTTGGTACCGCCATCGATTTCGCCAGCTTCGCATTCGTCTCGCTGGTCCTGGCCGGGCAGCCCGTTCTGCTTGCCATCGTCGGTGGCCTGGCAGGCGGGGCCATGGTCGGCCTGTTCAACGCAATTCTGATCGCGGGCATCGGCATTTCACCTTTTCTGGCAACCCTCGGCACGCTGTTTGTCGGGCGCAGCGTCCAGCAATTGCTGACCAATGGCGGCAATCCGGTCTACCTACCGCCGAACAGTGTGCCGGACGCATTCCGCGTTCTGGGGCATGGAACGATCGCCGATATTCCCTTGCCAATCTTGGTCACACTCGTGATCCTCGCAGCCAGCTGGATCGTGCTGGCGCGCACCGCCTTCGGCCGCTCCGTTATCGCCGCTGGGATGCAGGCGAGCGTCGTGAGATATTCAGGCCTCAGCCTGCCGCGCATAAACGCGGTCACATACATCTTGGTATCCCTGATCGCGGCCGTGGTCGGCCTCATTCTGACCTCGACGGTTACGGTCTACATCCCGTCATCCGGCAATGCCTTCTTGCTGAACGCCATCGGAGCAACCTTCATCGGCACCACCTTTGATCGACACGGTCGACCGAACATCCCCGGCACTGCCCTCGGGGTCCTGCTGCTCGGCATCGTCGCCAATGGCCTGCTTCTGTCCGGACTGAACTTCTACTGGCAGCAGGTCGGCACCGGACTTCTGATCTTTTCGGTGCTTGCCATCGGATTTGGGCAGAGAGAAAACGTCACACGTGCTTAGCAACACGTGTGACGGCGATATCACCTTCACTGAATACGGATTGACGGGCAACGTTCTGCCTTTGGGAATTATGTCAGGCCATTGCGCCGGCTCTGTTGCAAAGAATTCTTGCGATAGAATGGAATTCCAGACGGTCTGCGTTTCCTGACGAGAAAAGCCCCACCATTGCTGCCCAAGGTTGCATGCGGCCGTCGCCGGGCGATTGTTCAGGGCTGGTTATGGTGGGGAGACGGTATCGTTTTCCCTGATTTCAGGGCTTTGCAATTTTCTTTCAACAGAGCCATAGAATCTGCGTCGTCTCTCCCACTCAATTTTTTCATGTTCCTTCAGGGCGTGCGCGCGGCCTATCCCTTCCGGATATGTCTGCGATCGAGAAAGATCGAGATGGCCTCGGAAACGGCGGCAATGGCGCCGATGCCCCAGACCGTTCCGGTTCCGATCACACCGGCCCCCATGGCCGAGCCGATGGAAAAGCCTAGATACATGGTGGAGGTATTGAGCGCCAGGGAAACAGACGCCTGCGAAACGGGGCCTGCCGCGATCAGTCGGGCCATTTGCGCCGGAAAGAAGGACCAGACGCTGAAGCCCCAGACGGCAATCGCCACCAGCACCGGCACCAGCGCCAAGTCCGCAGAGAGCCGCGGGGCGACGGCCATCGTTGCAAAAGAAGCGCCGAGAAAAATGAGCGACCACAGCACCACCCGGTTCGAGCCGAAACGGTCATTCAGCCGGCCGCCAATGGTCACGCCTATCGCAGCCGCAATGCCCCACATGGAAACGGTCGCGCCGATGTCCGCCGGGCCAAAGCCCAGAACCCGCGTCAGATAGGGTGCAATATAGGGATAGGCCGTGTAGGCGCCGATGGACCAGAACAGGGTAACGCCGAGCAGGCGCAGGACAGGCCTCTGGCGGATAACGCCGACGCGCTGGGCCAGCTTGGCAACTGCGATCTGGGATCCCGCATCACGCTGAACGCCGGACAGAATGCCAGGGATCGCGACAAGTCCCATGGCGGCAACCGCCAGAAAGGTGGAGCGCCAACCAAAGGTGTGGCCGACCAGCGCGCCCAATGGCAGGCCAAGCGCAATGGCAATCGTCATGCCGCCGCTGACGATGGCGAGCGCCCTGCCCCGCTTTTCCGCCGGCACGATGGCGCCGGCCAGCGAATTGGCACCCGGCACGTAGAGCCCTGATGCCACGGCCATCAGGATGCGCGCGACCATCAAGGTGGCGAACGAGGAAGAGAAGGCTGCAACCAGGTTACCGGCCGCAAACAGCGTCATGGCCGCCAAAAGCGTGCTGCGACGCTTGAGGCTGGCAGTCATGACCGTGGTGATGGGTGAGCTGAGCGACATCACCAGCGTGAAGACCACCACCAGGGTTGCTGTGGCAGACAGGCTCATGCCGAGATCCTGCGCAATGGTCGGCAACAGCGGGGCAATCATGAAGCCTTCGGTTCCGATGGCAAACGTACCGAGCGCCAGGAAATAGGAAGGCAGGATGGAGGCGCTTGCCGGCGCGGCGTTGGGCGACGGCACAGGTGCGGCGGGAGGCGAATGTTCAGAGGACATGGGGCGAACTTTCCTGTCTGCGCAACAACCGTGAAAGGCAGTTGTAGCAGCGTGAAATGGAGAGAAAGGCGCGACAGACACGCCGTCGGGCGACGCTAGGCAACGTGGGATGATGCAGGTTCACATTCCCTTGTCTTTCAGACGCGCGGTGCCCCACATCGAATCCATTTGGGCGCAACCAACCCGATATTGAGACGGTCTCGCGGGGCGTCACATCCCGCGAAACCATGCAGCATGGCGGGTTCAGCGCTGATAACGGGCAGCTGGTGTGCGGCTGGAGAGATGCGGCAGCATCACCGCGCGTGCGGCTTCCCAGGCATCCCATTCGGCAGCATCGGCCAGCGAAGGAATGCTGGCGAATTCGCCGCGATCCAGCCCCAGAAGGGCGGCGTCGACGAGGTCAGCGGCGGACATGACCCATTCCGTCGGCAGATTGCTGGCCGGCAGGCCAGCCACATCCCAGAACTCTGTGCCCGTGGCGCCGGGCAGCACGACCTGAACATTGACGCCCGTGCCCACCAGTTCCTTGCGCAGCGAATGGCTGAATGCGAGCAGGAAGGACTTGGTGCCGCCATAGACACCGTTAAGGATTTCCGGGCCGATGGCAACGATCGAGGCAATGTTGATGATCGTGCCCTTGCCACGGGCGATGAAGCGAGGGACTGCCGCATAGGTCAGTCGCAGGGGCGCTGTGACATTGATCGCCACCATGGCCTGCATGTCTCCCACGTCGGCTGCCGTCAGCGGGGCGGCGCTGCCGAAGCCGGCATTGTTGACCAGATGCGTGATTGTCTGGTCCTCTGCAAGTGCGGCTTCGACGGCGCTGAGACCTTGCTCGGACCCGAGATCGGCGGCGATCGTCTTCACCTGAACGCCGTGCTTTTCCTTCAACGAAGCTGCAACATCAGCCAATCGGCCAAGATTGCGCGCCACGAGAATAAGGTCATGGCCGCGGGCTGCGAAGCGGTCCGCATAGATGGCGCCGATGCCGGACGATGCGCCGGTGATCAGAACGGTGCCCTTGGTGTCAGTCATTGTTCTATCCTCTTCTGGCAGGACGTTCGGCCCTGCTGTTTCGATGACTGAACCTTAGCGCTGGACGAGCACGGCTCAAATGCCATATATCCGTCAAAAAAAGACACGTCCTCTTTTCGGAGATCCGACATGCGTCACATCGGCTTCATCATGGAAAACGGTTTCCAGGTCATGGGCATGGCCGCGCTCACCGCTTTCGAATTTGCCAATGAGACGCTTGGGATCGAAGCCTATCGCCTGACCGTGATGTCGGAAAAAGGCGGCGCGATCCGCTCCTCGCTGGGCATCAAAATCGAAACACAGCCGCTCGGTGACTTTCCGGATACGCTGATGGTGGTGGGGGAACTGATGCCACAGCCGGTATCGTCCGCCCTGCGAAACTATATCAAATCGGCGGGCGCTGAATCACGTCGTGTCGCCGGGGTCTGCACCGGGGCCTTTCTTCTGGCCGAGGCAGGGCTTCTGGATGGCCGCCAGGCGACAACCCATTGGGCACATGCCCGCACGCTGCAGGAGCGGTTTCCGAAGATCGATGTCGATGAGGATCGCATCTTCATTCAGGACGGGTCGATCTGGACATCTGCCGGCATGAGTTCCGCCATAGACCTGACGCTCGCGCTGATCGAGGATGATCATGGCGCGGAGCTTTCGCGTCAGATCGCGCGCAAGCTTGTGGTCTATCACCGGCGGCCCGGGGGACAGTCACAGTTTTCGGCCCTGCTGGAACTGGAGCCTCGCTCGGATCGCGTTCGGCGTACGCTGGTTTATGCCAAGGAGCATTTGCGCAATCCGCTGACGGTAGAGGAACTGGCAGAAGTGGCAAGCCTCAGCCCGCGCCAGTTCAGCCGCCTCTTTCACGAGGAAACCGGGCAATCGCCCGCCAAGGCGGTGGAGCGGCTCCGCCTGGAGGCGGCCAAGGTCATGCTGGAGGAAGGACGTCATCCCCTCGATATTGTCGCCCGTGACACCGGCTTTGCGGACCGCGACCGCATGCGGCGCGCCTTCCTGCGCTTCTTTGGCCAGCCCCCGCAGAGCCTGCGTCGCAGCCTGAAGCTCATTGAAGGCGAAGACGACAAGATCGCCACAGGCTGACAACGCTTGTCCTTATTTGACGTTTTTATGTCATTTGAGACGCAGAAAAATCGGCCTATGTTCCTTTCATCGAAACAAGCCCGGCGGGCAAATGAAGGAAAGGCCCATGTCTTCTGCAACCAATCTGGAGTGGATTGATACCACCCATGGCCGCCTTGCGGTTCGCAAGGATGGCCCCGAGAGCGGTATCACTCTCCTTCTGCTTCAGCGTTTTCGCGGCACCTTGGATGATTGGGATCCGGCCTTCATTCAGGCCATCTCCAGGGATCGACGGGTAATCCGCTTCGACAGCGCCGGTATCGGCAGATCGGAGGGAAAGGTTCCTGAAACAATCGCCGGCATGGCGGCTGTCGTCGTCGAGGTTCTGGCAGCACTTGGTCTTTCGAAGGTCGATGTTCTCGGCTGGTCGCTCGGCGGGATTGTCGCGCAGCAGTTCGCTCTGGATTATCCGCATCTGGTGCGCCGCCTGATTGTCGCCGGATCCAGCCCCGGAGGCATCACGGATGGCCCGCAGCAGCATCCGCGGGTACCGCAGGTGATGACCAAGGGCGAGAACGGCGACGATGACTTCCTCTTCCTGTTCTATCCTGAAACGGAAAGCGCCGTTGCCCAAGGGCGGGCATCGCTGGCCCGCATCCACGCGCAGCCGGATTACGGACCGAAGACGTCCGCGCTCGCTTTCATGGGTCAGGCCAAGGCGATTTCAAGCTGGCCGGGCGTGCTGCATCGCGTGAACGAACTGCGGCTGCCGATCCTGGTCGCCAATGGCGCCCATGACGTGATGATCCCGGCCTACCGCTCCTATGTGCTCTCGCAGCAGGCGCCGGACGCCAAGCTGGTGCTGTACCCCAATGCGGGTCACGCCTTTCTCTTCCAGGAGATCGAGGATTTCTCCCAGGAGATCGATCGCTTTCTCGAGGGTTGATCCGGGCAAAAGGCCGGATCCGCCAATCCCTCTGTCCACCCTTTCAACGAATATCACCCAAGAATGGAGATTGACCATGTCTGCCATCACCACCCTGACGGATGACGAAGTCACACCGCATGTCGCCGAAATCTTCGCGGGAGCGAAAGCCGTAATGGGCAAGGTGCCAAACCTGTTCCGCGTTCTCGCCCATGCGCCGGCAGCACTTGAGGTTTACACCGGAAGCAAGCGCTTCCTGAGCGGCGGCGTGCTGACGCCACAGGCTCAGGAGCAGATCGCGATTGCGATTGCGGCGGCCAACGGCTGTGACTATTGCCTCGCAGCCCATACGGGCGGCGCCCGCGCTGCCGGCGTCTCGGCCGAAGATCGCGCCTCCGCCCAGACGGGACGCACCTCCGATCCCAGGATCCAGGCCATTCTCGACCTCGCGCTTGCGATCAACGCGACACATGGACAGGCCTCCGCCCCGGCGCTGGAAGCCGCGCGTGCCTATGGACTGTCAGACGCCGAGATCCTGGAAACGGTGGCACATGTCGCCGTCAACATCCTGACCAATAGCGTGAACAACATCGTCGGAACGACACTCGACTTCCCCAAGGTCGAACGCGTCGCCTGACGCCGTCAACCGGCCGGGAGGGCTGCTCTCCCGCCGGCATCCTCCCAGCGAAATCCTTCAAACATCGCTGAAATCACCACGAAACGCGGCGCGGCCCGTATGCCCGCCCGACCAAGGAGTCATGACCATGAACATCACCGGAAACACCATTTTCATTACCGGCGGCACATCCGGCATCGGCCGGGCGCTGGCGGAAGCCCTGCATGCCCGCGGCAACAAGGTGATCGTCGCAGGCCGTCGCAAGGCCCTGCTGGACGAAGTCTCTGCCGCCAATCCCGGCATTGATGGTGTCGAACTGGATATTGCCGATGCCGCCGATATCGAGCGCGTGGCTGCACGCCTGGTCAAGGACTATCCGACGCTGAACGTGCTGATCAACAATGCCGGCATCATGCCGTTCGACGACGCTGGAGCGAAGATCGACGACGAGGTCTCCCGCCGGATCATCGAGACCAACCTGCTGGGGCCGATCCGTCTGACATCGGCGCTGATCGACCATCTGAAGAGCCAGCCGGCCGCAACGATCATCCACAACACGTCCGTGCTCGCCTATGTGCCGCTCGCATCGACGGCTGTCTATTCGGCCAGCAAGGCGGCGCTGCATTCCTATGCGCTCTCGCAGCGCTTCCAGTTGCGCGACACCTCGGTCCGCGTCCAGGAAATCGCGCCGCCATGGGTCGACACGGATCTCATCAAGAAGAGCGGCGATCCCCGTGCCATGCCGCTCGATATCTTCATCGAGAAGACGATGGCCAAGCTTGCCACCGACGCACCGGAAGTCATTGTCGACGAGATCCAGGCCCTTCGCGACAATCCGGGTAGCGGCGAACATGCGTTTGTTCACGGCTTCAATCAGTCGCTGGTCGAGAACCCCATTCCGGTCTGAGCAATAACGACACCACCGCGCTTTTCAAAGGCGCGGTGGCACTTCCTTGTGCCAGGAACTAATAGCTTACTTTTCATTGCCTTTGATGGGAATCGAACCAGCGTTCCGAAGAATCGCCCTCATCACCACCATCGCAATCAATCCGCACTTTCAGTTATTGCAGTTAAAGGCCTTGTTCGCCATATTGCGACGAAGGAAATCGTCATGGCCCGCAAGATTGTTCATATCGCCAGACTGTCAGATCGCGACCGACAGATAGCCACCCCTACCAAAGCTGGTAGCCGGCGACAGTCTGGAACTCCAGGTTCGTGATGCAGATGGCAAGGAGCAGACGTTCCCGATCCCACCCTCGGCCGCCGCGGCTGTTGAAGCCCTTCTGGCGCACATGCTGAGCGGAGAGGGGGTTGCCGTGCTGGCCGAGGACGAGGAACTGAGCCCGAGCGAAGCCTCACCCATTCTCGGCATCTCGCGCCTGCTCGTGGTCTTGCGCATGGACCGGGGCGACCTGCCATTCCGCTACGTCGGCAAACACCGCCGCGCCCTCCTCAAGGAGGTGCTCGCGTTGAAGTCGAAGCTCGACAAACGGCAGACGGCGATGGAAGCGCTAGCCGAGGACACAGAGGACCTGATCGAGACTTATGGCCGCTAATCCGCCAGTCGCGCTCTAATACCAAGTGTCAGAAGTGCGAGGCATAATCTGCGTAAGACAATCCCATCGGTTGAGGCGTTCGTCGACGCGCTTCATCAAGGCGGACTGACGAACTTTTCAGGAGTGCTTCGCCGAAACATAACCGGATTGAAGTAAGCAGGCGCAATCCCTGAAAAAACTGTCGAGAGCGCCTACGACTTCACGAGAGCCGAGCGCGACATAATCTCATCGTGTCGATCGATAGCGGAAAGCGCACAGATCGATATAGCCCGCAAGGCCGGCGCCGCGAGTAGCCGTTTTCCTTCATGGCCAACGTCACGGCAGTCCTTCTTGATCCGGGGTTCAGACGCTTTTTCGAACATCTCCCTCAACATCGATACATCGAGCATCGTGCCACCACCTGTGGACGGCAGGCAGTCCGTCAGAAACTGGTGGTGAGCGTGAAGAGGAAGCGCGGGCTGTCGACCTTGATATTGCTGTTCATCTTCGGATCGATTGCCCAGGCCACCGAAAGGTCGCCGCTCAGATGTCCACCAATGTCGAAATCCAGTCCAAAGCCCGCATCCGAATAGAAGCTGCTGGATTCGCCGCGCAGATAATCGTCGAACACGGCACCCACGTCGATGAAGGCACGGATGCCGGAGGAGAAGGGAATGCCCAACGCCTGCTGCATGCCGCTGTTGTAATAGTCGGAACTGTAGCGGATCTGGTTGGCAAGATAGAGGCCGTTGTCACCCGATAGCGACGAAAGCTCATAGGCGGGAAGCGTGCTGACGCCGCCAAGATACCAGAGTTCGCCGGAGGGCAGGCGCTTTTCCGGGGTATACTGGCCGCCGGCCCGCATCATCAGGCTGAGGCCGTCGCCCATCGACTGGAACAGCGTGGCGCTGCCGACCATGCGGGTGATCGTATCGCGATCATGGCCGCTGAGCCCCTTCGTATCGACCCAGGACTGGATGAGGCGGAGTTCGGTTTCGATATAGGTGCCGGTGGTGGGGAAGGTCGCCTGCCCCTTCACACCGCCGAACACGCGAAACGACAGCGTGTCGGTATCGACGGTGCTGACTTCGCTGTGGGTGTTGCTCCACTGGCCGCCGCTGACGGTCGAGAAGTTCCAGGTCGGCGTGGTGTAGAAAGGCTGCGTGTAGGTGAGGCTGACGAGATCGCCGCGACCCAGCACGCCGAGCGAGGCGAAGCTGCCTTCCAGAACCTTGGAATCCGAATGGGAATAGAGCAGGCGCAGCCCGCCATTGCCCACCGGCATCGGCAGGTCGGCGTCGAAGAAATAGGAACCGACGTCGAAATCCTGCAGCATGTTGCTCATGTCGCTGACGGACGTGGTCAGGCCGGCGGAAATCGTCTCGTCATAGCCGAACGGCGAGTAGAGGCTGGCGGTGGCGCCGAGCGTATAGCGACCGCTGTCGCGGGTGCCCTGGTTGTTGAGATAGACGGTGCCGCTGAACGGTTTTGGCTCGCCCGTCACCTGCAATTGCAAATCCGTGGTGCCGGTCTCCTTGCCGGGCTTCAGCCCGGCCGTGACCTGGAACTTGCGGTTCTGGTTCACCGCGGCCAGCCGCCGCTCGATCAGCTGGATGGTGGGAATGCTGCCCGGCAGCACCTCGACATGGTCGATCACCACGTCGGAGCGAACCTTCTTGTTGCCCGACACCTCGACGGCGCCGATCGTGCCTTCCACCAGCTGGATACGGACATGGCCGCCGGCGATCTGCTGCGGCACCAAGACAGCCTGGGCGGTAATGTAGCCCCGCTCGCGATAGGTGGCGTTGATCTTCGCCGTCAGGCGGAACAGGTCCGCGACGGAGATCTTGCGGTTCAGATAGGGCGCGACGATTGCGTCGAGATCGGTCTTGGTGAAGACGCGGCTGTCGTTGAACGCGACATCCTTCAGCACGAAGCTGGCGCGCTCGGCGCCTTTCGGCACGGCCACCTCCTCCTGGCCTGGCGCGCTCGGGGCGACCGGCTGCTGGTCGGTGGCGCGCTCCAGGGCGCGCTGGCGCTCACGCTGCTCGAAATCGCTGACGGCACGCGGATTGTTGATGTCGGCATCGGTGGTGGCAGGCACCGTCGGAAGCGCCGGCGCCGCGCCGGCCGGAACCGCCACCAGACCGCAGGACAGGCCGAAAAGCATGGCGCCCGCCCGCATCAGACGCGCGGGCACGGCCCTGCCCTGTCCGGCATCCGTGGCTATCCCGATCTGTTGTCCCCTGTTGCGCTCGCGATATCCGCCGCGTTGTATGTCCCGAACCGACCGCACCTGAACCCCCGAAATTCCGCAGGGGAGACCCACCGCGGGCCTCCCCAGTCTGTCTTGCCGGCGACAGGCGGCATACGCCGCCCGCGACGGCCTCAGCCCTTCGGCTGCTGCGCTGCCATGCGCGTATTTTCCTTGACCATCTCGTCATAGGCCATGGAGAAGCCGATGACCGAGAAACCGATCCCGACCTTTTGGCCGGTGCGCGACACGATCACGACGCGACCGCCGTCCTTGGCGCCCTGCATGGCCTTGATGAAGCCGTCGTCGGTGGTGCCTTCAACGAAGCAGCCCTGTACCGAGCAGCGGTTGACGCCGGCGGTGGTCTGATAGCTGCCGACCTCGACCGAGACGCCCGGCGTCAGCAGGAAGTCCAGCGGCAGCACGTACTGGATGACATTGCTCTTGGCTTTCGGATCGAAGGCAATGCTCATCACCAGAATGTTGCGATCGGTGTCCTTCTGAGCGATCCGCTGCTTGATCTGGCAGTTCACATTGTTGATCGCCGGGTCATAGCATTCCAGCAGCCAGTCGCCATGCTGCTGAACGGTCACCTTTGGTCCGCTCTGAACCTCTCCCGGCGCAGCCGCGGCGCCATCCTTGCCCTTTTGCGCCGAAGCAGCGGTGCCATCCTTCGCTTTCTGGGAGGCATCGGCAGGCTGTGCAGCGGCAGTTGCCGCAGGCGTTGCCGGTGCTGCGGCTTCCGGAGCCTTCGGCTTGTCGCCGGTGCCGGCGGCCTCTGCCACCAGAGGCATAGCAAAGCCAAGCGCCAGGCAGGCGGCAAAGGTGGAGATCAGAGAGTTCAAACGAATTGCATTCTTGGACACGACATCCTCACTTCTGGAAATAGTCTTCGGTTCGCTTGTGGCACGAAGGTCATTGCTGCGGGAGGGCAAGTGCTGTGGTTCCACAGATTGCTGCCTCCCGCTGTTGTTTAGTTCCCGGGTGCCAGGATGATGGCTCCGTTCTCGTCGCGCTCAACCGCATCGGCGATCACGCTCTCGGCAAGATTGACGATGCCGGTCCGGCTCTCCTGCAGGGCGCGAAGCGCACGCAGGTAGAGGCCCGCGTCCGGCACCACCGGCAGCAGCGCCGCGACATCGATGCGGGCATTGCGCATCTCGGTATCGAGCACGTTGCGATGAGCATTGCCGCCATCATCAAGGTAGTTGCCGGCCGTCGCCATGATCCGATAGCGCGACGGATAGGTGGAGCGGACATCACGCAGCACCACGTTGAAGCCTGCATCCACACGAACCTGGCCACGCCCGCCATCGATCCATGCCCCTTGCGTCTGGATGACGTTGTCTTCAACCGCACGGATCCTGATGTCACCTTCCCCAACTGCCGTGATATCCGAGGTTGCCGCGATGAACACGTTGTGCTGGGCAAGCACACCGATCGATCCCTCGGCGGTATCAAGATCGTTCTGCAGATAGGCGTTGCCCTGACGGCTGCGGATGCCGAGATCACCGTTTCCGGCGGTACGGACCCGCTGAACGAGGGCATCAATGCCCGCGAGGATATCGACATCGCCCGTTCCGCCGTCGATCAGCGCACCGATCGCCTGGGTGAACTGCCCCGTGGTTGCGTCCAGGCGGATGCTGCCTGCACCGGCGGCCGTTACATTGGCAGCGTCTGCCAGCGTCAGGTTCGTATCGGCGGTCACGCCGATGTCGCCTTCAGCGGTGCTGACCTCTTTGTTCAGGTCAACGCGGCCCGTCCGGGCGGCAATGTCGATATTGCCGTTGCCGGCTGTCAGGATCCGGTTCAGCACGGCATCCGTACCGGCCGAAAGTGTGACCGATCCCGTGCCGCCGTTGATGATGGCAAGGGCACCCTGGGTGAGCGTGCCATTCGTTGCCGACAGCGCGATATCGCCGGCTCCGCTAGCAGTCACATGGGCAGCATCTGCCAGCGTCAGATTCGTATCGGCGGTGACGCCGATATCGCCCTCCGCGGTGCTGACCTCCTTGTTCAGGTCAACGCGGCCCGTCCGGGCGGTAATGTCGATATTGCCGTTGCCGGCTGTCAGAATCCGGTTCAGGACGGCATCCGTACCCGCTGCCAGCGAGACTGATCCCGTACCGCCATTGACAATGGCAAGCACACCCTGGGTAAGCGCCCCATTCGTTGCCGACAGGGAGATGTTGCCTGCACCGGCGGCCGTCACATGGCCTGCATCTGCCAGCGTCAGGTCCGTATCAGCAGTGACGCTGATATTGCCTTCGGCGGTGCTGACTTCCTTGTTCAGGCTGATCTGGCCGGTCAAGGCAGCGATGGCAATGTTGCCGTTCCCGGCGGTACGGATGCGATTGAGAACGGCATCCGTACCGGCGGTGATCGCGATCGAACCGACGCCAGCGTCGATGACGGCATTCTGAGCCTGCGTCAGCGTCGCATCGGCAGAGAGCGCGATGTCACCGTCGACCGCAGTGGCGGATTGCGTCAGCAGATTGCCGGCCGTGGAGACGCTCATCGACGATCCAGCCCCGACCGTACCGCCTTCCAGCGTCATGCTGCGGCTGTTTTCGATTGCGACGTCGCCGCCATCGGTGTTGGTAAAGGTCAGGCGGGCCAGATTGGTCGATACTGCCGTGTCGCCACCAATGCCGCCATGGGCCGAAAGCGTGACGCCTGCCGTATCGTCGGAGACATCGATATCCTTCAGGCCGTCGCCATTGCCGTTGATCGAGCCGCCGGCATTGACGACGATGACGTCGTTGCCACCCTTCTGGCTGACAAGGTTGCCCAGCACCACATTGCCTGCGGCGCCGATGTCGATGGCATTGCCAGCAGCATCGATGGTGGAGCCTTTGCCCATCACCAGATCGGCATCGGTGCGGATCTTCGCCGTGCCATCGCGGGAAACGATCTTGCTGTTCTGGCCGAAGATCACGTCGTCGGGCGCGTACCAGTCGATGACGCTCGCCGAGAAGGTCTTGCCCGCCTCGACCAGGATCTGGCTTGCCGATACGATCTTGGAGAGACCGCCAACAACCGCCTCCTTCACCTGCACCGGAAGATCCGGAGCGTACATGTAGGAATCGCCGGGCGTCTGCACCTCGATCGAACCCTTTGCGCGGGTCGTCACGTCGAGGTCAGCCCCTTGCGTGCCGATGCCATCGCGAGCGTAAAGCTTGACGTTGTCGCCGTTGATTTCGACCCCATTATCATTGAAGGCATCGACGATGCGGCCGTCATTGGCCTGAAGGTCCAGCGTCGGGCCGGCCGCATCCTGCAGGCGCAGGTCGCCGGTCTTTTCCGAAAGATAGGCCGAGCCATCGGTCCGCAATTGTACATAGCCGTCATCGGTTGCGTCGGTCACAAAGCGCTTGTCGGACGTACCGAGATTCTCGCCGGCACTCGACAGCACCAGGTTGCGACCCGTGACGTTGGCCGTGCCGTCGTCGTTGGCGTTCAGCAGGCTGCCGGAGGTGTTGAGCTGCAACGTGTTGCCGACGGAGATTGTCTTCACCTTCAGATCAGTCTGGCTCTGCAGGAAGGCGTCCTGACCGGCATTCACGTTGACAGTGCCGTCAGTGTTGATCGACACGCCGTCATGGTTGGTAACGGTGATCGAGCCATCAGCATTGTAATGCACGTCCCCAACCGCGGCCGTACGCATGCGCTGCATGTCCGCCACGGAAACCGTCTTGTCGCCGCTGCCGTTGACACTGAAACCGTTGCTCGCTTCACCAATGGTTCCGGAAACATCGATATCGAGGCTGCCGGCCTGGATGTTGCTGCTCTGGTTCGACCCACTGGCATTACCGCCGACCACTTCCGCATTGACCGCAGAAAGAACGGCCTCACGGTTGATGGTGAGGCCAGCCGTATTGGCGGTGCGCTCGGCGTCGGTCAGCGTGTAGACGAAGTTGGGGTCATACGTTCCTTCGGCCGCAGCCCCGAGCTTGTCGTGGGCGTCGTGATAGAAGGCTGTCTGCTTTGCCTCATAGGACGCGATATCGGCATCCGAAAGACCGTTGGACTTCAAGGCCGTGCGATCTTCCGCCGAGACATGATAGACGAAGTCCGGATCATAGGGCGCAACAGCGCTCACTGCTTCTGTGGTGGCCACCCGCATCAGGCTTGCGCCATTGGTAGCACTGGTCGTGCGGCCTGCACCCCGCATCTTCCAGTAGGCCTGATACATATCGGTCATCTGCTTGGCCTTGGCATCGTTGACCAGTTCGGTCTGTGCCTGGGTATAGCTGGCCGAGCCGATGCCGCGACTGTCGAGATAGTCGGCAAAGGCAGCATCGCGCGTGGCAAGGTCAGTGGTCGTTGTCTGGCCGTTCAGAAGATCGCCATTGACCAGCAGCGTGAGATCGCCGGCCACGTCGATCGTATCGACCCGCAGATCACCCGAGACTTCCCGGATAGTGACGGCATCAGCATCTTTCGTCTTGACGGACAGGGTGCCGCCGCCGGCCGCGTCGGTATCCACGTCAAGGCCATTATCGGCAACATTGGTGAGGATCTTGCCCGTCTTGCTTTCGAGTTCGATACGGCCGCCCTTGACCACCGAGCCCATGTTCGAGGCACGGAAATCGAGATTGCCACGGGATACCAGCGTCAGGTCGCCACCATTGGCGGTCTTTGCCGCATCGACAGTGATCTGGCCGAGGCGCAGGTTACCAGCAACCTCTTCGAGATAGAGGTTCGGAGCCTTCGCATTCACGAGGGCATTGTCACCCGTCTGTTCGATCTGGAACGTGTCGGTTGCTGAGCTGCCAATGCTGATCTTGGCATTGAGCGTGATGTTGTTGGCAAGCAGAACACCCTTCTGGCCATCATTGTTGGCCGTGTAGATGCCACCCTGCTCACTGGTCAGCAACGTTTCGCCCGAGATGTTGCGAACTTTGCCTCCGACCAGCACATCACCCTGGCTCTGTACTGCGATGCGACCGGTGTTCTCGCCGAAGAAGCCGATATTGATCGTCTTGTCCGCCTTCACCGAGTAGGTCTGATCGCTGTGGTAATAGATGCGATAGTCCATCTTCGGACGAACTTCCCAGTCGGCGCAGATGCCGAGAATCCGCGTCTCACAGACCGTCTCGCTCTTGAAGTTCTGCACCTCGCGCCCCGTCTCAGTTACTTCGCGCGTGTAGTGGAAATCAGAGGTGTCGGAACTGTCGATCGTCAGTGAACCGACCGGCGCTGTCCCGAAGTTCGGGGTGGACCAGCTAATGTGATCATCGCCATAGCGCTCCCATCCATCGCCGCTCGTCCGGGTGGTCAGTGTCTTTCGGATCGCAGCGTAATCGGCAGAGGTCCAGGGGGCTCCGTTCTGGTTGCTGATGATGCCGTTCACATCGCTTTCGCCGTCGCTCTTGTCCTCGTGGTGCGAGTAGAACTGCTGCAGATCGTAGTAGTCGGCCTTCACGGTCCACTTGTACCGTTGGTTGGCCAGCGGATCATAGGTGGCCGCGGCAGCGCCGGTATCTGCCACGGTCATGGCAACGCCATTGGTCAGTTCGTTCGAAGTGTTCTCGTACTTGACGATGTCGCTGCCGATGCGTGCCCAGCGGGTCTGCAGATAGCTGCTGTTGGCGGTCTGGTAGTTATGATCGTTGAAGACGATCGTACCTTCCACGCCGTTACCGGTATCGATGTCACGCAGTTCCAGCGCGCTCGTCGACTGGTTGGTGATGTCGAAGCGGGCGAAGCCGTCCAGCGCCTCCACCTTGCCGCGGCCGGTGCTGGCAATGCGCCCCTCGATGATGATGCTGCCGCCTTCCGCCTGCAGGTTCTTCGCAACGATGCGGTTGGTCGCATAGTCGTAGAACAGCGGGATGGTGGACAGGTCATCGATCGAAATGCCGGCCAGTTGGTCGCGCGTTGCCGTCAGCGGATCAAAGCCCAAGCCACCTGTCAGCTGGTAATACCGGTCGGATTCGCTCTTGGTCTGGGCATAGCGGGTCTTCTGGGCACTCGCCAGGGCCGCGTCCACCTGCGCCTGCGTCACGGTCGTATCCCGGCCGCTCACACCGGAACGGATTGTCCCGTTGATGTTGACCCCGTCGGCCTTGACATAGATGTTGCCGAGCGCCTCGATCGAACCGGCAGCACCCTGCGGCGTACCTGCCGATGACAGCGCCACATTGGCATTATCAGCCGTCTGGGTGTTGTTGTAGGAATTGGCGAGGTCGCTGAATTCGCTGATCGGGTCATTGCCGAGGTTGATGTCCTTGTCGGTGTCGATCCGGAAATCGCGCCCGGCCAGAATGGTCAGATCTGCCGCCTGGACACGCGACTGCAGTGCAACCGAGCCATAGACATTGGCGAGCGTCACAGAACCGCCAAGGTTGCTGATCTGGCCCTTGACGGTGAGATCAGGTCCGCTTGCATTGGTGTTGACCACAGACAGCACTGCATCCGCAGTCGGAAGGGTGTAGCGGACCGCGCCGAGAAGCGCAGAACCATTCTGCTTCACCTGCGTGCCGTTCACATACACCTTGCCGCCCACCAGATAGGGGATGGACAGGCCGGTGATGGCCAGCGCATCGGACGAGGTATTGACCACCCGCAGATCCGCATCGCGCGGCGTGACGATGCTGCCGCCGCCGATGAGACCGCCGCGGTTCACACCGGTGCGCAGGACGACATCGCCGAGCGGTGCCTCGTAATTGACGTTCCACGTATTGCCGGACCTGCTGACGGCCTTGCGCCAGTTATAGCCCTTGCCGGTCACGGAATTCATGTCCGTGCCATCGATGGAAACCCACCGCACCCGGTCAACGCCGGTTTCCAGCGTGCCGCCAAGATTGACGACACCCGCCTTGTTCGTCTTGCCAACACCCTTGATGTCCATGAAGGCTGTCAGGAAGCTGGTGGCCGAGTAGTTGCGGACATCGATATAGGCGGTGGCACCGCCACGCTTGTCATCAGACGCTGCGGCATGAATGTCCTCGCCGGACTGGACCTTGCCACCGCTGGCGATGGCCAGGATATTGTTCTGGTCGCTCGTCGCGCGCGAGATATTGTCACGCGGAATGCCGATGGCAGCCCCGATGATGGAAATGACCGAGGAGGCCACATCATTGCTGTTGATGCGGTAGCCGACCAGGCGGTCCCCTGCCAGGGCAGAGGTATCGTTGGCGTCCACATAGTCCTCGCCGGCCCCGAGGAACACGTCCCCGTAGCTTTTCACGAGGGCATTTTCGCCAATCGTCACGACGTTGTCGGAGGTCGATGCGGTAACGGAATCCACCCGCAATGTCGCCCCGGCACCATAGGCCGAACCGTCGCCAGACGTGGACATCTTGGTATCGGTGACGGCAGAGGCTTCCAGACGCTCGCCGGCAAACAGCGATGCCGCATTGCCGACGTTCACATAAGACTGCGCGCGATCTCCCGAGATGCCAGAATGGGTGAAGTTTGTCTTGCCGGTGGCAGCGGCCGCAGCGCCCGCTGCATCCACGGTGATCACGTCATCGCCGCTCACATTGGCCATCGACTTGATCGTCAGATCGCCTGCCGAGTAGATCTGTGTGTTGCGGCCGATGGAAACGCCGGTGTCCGTCTTCACCGTCACGTCGGAATCCACGTCGGCAATCGCGATTGCGCCATAGGCCTTCAGATTGACATTGCTGCCGCCGAACAGGTCCTTGGCAATCGCATTCCGCGCCAGGATCTGGATTTTTTCCCCGTTGCTCTGGTCGTCATAGGTCTTGGAGACGATCTTTCTGTTGTCGCCGATATCGACCGTGGCAATGCCGCGGACATCATAGTCATTGCTGCCGGAGCCGCCACCGATAAGGCCGACGCCGAAGGAGTTCATCTTGCCGTCGAAGTGGCGCTCGTGATCGGCCTTGATGACGATGGTTCCGGTCGCCCGGATGTCGTCGCCGGTCGGCGTCGCGCCGAGATCGCGCAGTTCGATCGTCGTTGCACCGACATCAGTGACCTTGGCCATCGAAATGCCGGCCGTGTAGACACCACCGGCAACGGCGAAGCTCTGCGAGGTCGCACGGGTGTCGCTATTGGCGAGAATGGAGATGTCCTGCGCGCTGATCGAGGAGCCAAGCGCGATTCGGCTGCTGTTCCGGTTTGTCGACTGTGCCACATGGGCGCCGAGCGACAGGGCGCCGACGGTGATGCCGATAATCTTGGACTGCAGCGCCACCTGGTTTTCGGTGGTGATGTCCACATCTCCGTTGCGGGCCGCAATCTGACCGTAACCGAAGTCGATCAGGGCATCATTGCCGGTTTTGGCGGCAATATTGCTGCCTTGGGCAGCGCCCAGACCGCCCGCTGCGGCAAGGGCGAAGCTTTCGGCACGGCGATAGGTGGTGCGCGCAAGCCCCAGGAATTCCAGCGCCGTGCGAACAGCACCGCGGTCGCCGGCAATAGTCGCAAGCGTTGCCGCGCCGGACAGGCGACCCACGGACTGCAGCTCACCGATCAGCGCGGAGATTTCCACCGCACTGCCCTTCAGCACATGATTGTTGCCAGCCTTGACCGTCGCGTCACCATAGCTTTCGGCATAGGAATGGACATAGCCGGCTGCGACCGCGCCCAGCGCGATACCGACGACGTTGGAGACCGACCAGCCGAGGTTTTCGGCCTGGAGATTCAACACCCCGGCGGCATCGAGCGTCACATTGTCGCCGAGTTGCACCGTCGCGTCACTGTCTTCCTCGATCTCGGA
>NZ_VJMG01000077.1 GCF_007004135.1 Affinirhizobium straminoryzae | reverse complement strand
CTGTGGATCCGCATCGTCGCCGAAAGCGACGATGCGGATCCACAGGCGATTGATCGAGGCATCAAGCGCCTGCGTCAGCATGTGATGACCGTCCACCGTCAGCGCGAAGCGGGGCGCAAGCCCGCGCGCCACGGAAAACTCGACGCGATTGCCCTCAATCTCAACATGGGGGAGGGCCGTGCGCTCCACCACGTAATCCTCGATCTCGAAGTTGCCGCGATACATGTCCATCCGCTCTTCGCCGTGACCGACGAACAAAGCGGGTGCGGCCTCCGTATGACGCAGGATTTCGCGACCTTCGAGGGAGAGGGTAAAGCCGCCGGGAATGAGATCGAGTTGCATGGAGAAGACTTTCAGTTCTGGGTCAGGCCGGCATCGACGACGAAATTGGCGCCCGTGCAGCCATTGCTTTCGTCAGAGCCGAGGAAGAGGGCAAGGCGTGCCACATGGCTGGCGTCGAGGCGGAATTTCAGGGCCTGCAGATCGATGAACTGCTGGTTCTGCTCCGGCGTGGTCCAGAGCGCCAGTTGCCGTTCGGTGACGATGGCGCCGGGCACGATGCAGTTGACGCGAATGCCGGAGGGGCCGAGTTCGCGGGCGAGTGTCTTGGTCAGGCCGTTGATGGCGGCCTTCGAAGTGGTGTAGCCAACCATGCCGGGGCGGCCGCGCATCCAGGAAATCGAGCTGAACATAATGACCGAGCCGCCGCCATTTTGCGCCATGGCCTTGGTCACCGCCTGCGTGACGAAGAACTGGTGGTCGAGGTTCAGTGCCAAGGCGCGGCGCCAGTAATCAGGCTCCACCTCGTCCATGGCGTGGCGATCATCCTTGCCGGCATTGTTGACGAGAACCGAAACCGGGCCATGCTCCGCCTCGATCTGGCCCACGACGGCGCGGGTCGCCGGAATATCGGTCAGATCGCAGGCGTAGAAGGCAGCGCCCGTCGCCGCGGCATGGGCAGCCCCCGCCGCCTCATTGATGTCGATGAAGGACACGCGGGCGCCCTGGGCGCGATAGGCTTTGACCATTTCCTCGCCGATGCCGGACGCGCCGCCGGTGACGAGCACATGGCGGTCGGTCAGGGACTGGTAACGGACGGTTTCATAGGAGGCGGACATGGTTTTACTCAGAGGTCAGGATTGAAAAGCGGTTTGGGAAGGCCCGGCACATCGGTGCGCAGGGCAAACAGCGCACCGGAGAGCGGGTATTCGGCGAGCTCTTCGGCCGGGCGGCCGATGCTGGCGCTGGTGCAGTAAAGGGTCTTCAGGTCCGGCCCGCCGAAGGTGACCATGGTCGGGCATTTTGCAGGAACCGGATATTCGGCCATCAGCGTTCCATCCGGCGCATAGCGCTGGACGCGCCCTCCCTCGAACAGCGCCGTCCAGTAGCAGCCTTCCGCATCAACAGCGCCGCCATCCGGGCGGCCCTTGTCGGTTTCGGAGCCGAACTTGGCAAACAGCTGGCGATTGTCCGCCGTGCCCGTCGCGACGTCATAGTCGTAGGTGTAGAGCGAAAAGCGCAGCGTATCCGAATGATAGAGCCGCTTGCCATCGGGCGAGAAGGCGACGCCGTTCGAGGTCAGCAGACCGCCAGCGAGCTTTTCCAAACCCCGGCCATCGTAGCGGTAAAGACTGGCAATGCCGCGTTCGCGCGTCTCGTCCACGGTCCCGGCAACGAACCGGCCGGCCGGATCGACCATGCCGTCGTTGAAACGGCTGATCGACTGGTCTTCCGGATTGTCCGCCAGCTTGCGCAACAGTTCACCCGTCGATGCGATCAGCCAGAGGCCGGAGCGCAGGCCGGCGACGAAACCGCCACCCTTGGCAAGCCCGATGCAGCCGACCTCTTCCGGCAGCTCCAGCGTGCGAAGCGAACCGTTCGTCGGATCGAAGCGATGGATGCGGCTCTGCTTGATGTCGACGAAATAGAGCACCTGTTCGGCGACGGACCAGAGCGGGCATTCGCCCAGCGCGGTCCTTGCATCGAGAACGAGGTCGAAACCGGCTGTCACGTCCCGCACCTCAATAGGCTGCCGTCGGAGCAGCGACCGGCTTGGCCTCGCCCTTCATCTGACCCAGCCAGTCATTGGCGCGGCCGGTCATCATGGCGATGTCGGAGGCAATCGCGGCATAGTCATAGCCATAACCGATGAAGCGCTTCACCATGTCCGGGTTGGGACCGACGATGCCGATGGGTTTGCCGGCGGCATGTGCATCCCTGGCGGCCTTTTCGATCAGCGCCTGCACCTCCGGGTGGGCGATATTTCCGATATGGCCCATGGCCGCCGACAGGTCGCCGGGACCGACGAACAGCGCGTCGATGCCCTCGACCGCCGCGATCTCGGGCAAGCGCTCGATGGCTTCGGGCGTTTCCAGCTGCACGATGGTGCAGACATCGTCATTGGCGTTCTTCAGGTAGTTCGGGATCGTGCCGAACCTGGAGCCGCGATGAACGGCCGCCACGCCACGAATGCCATGCGGCGGATAGCGGGTGTAGGAGGCGGCGGCCTTTGCCTCTTCCGCCGTCTGCACGAAGGGCAGCATCACGGTGCGGGCGCCGGCATCCATGCAGCGCTTGACGAGAACCTGATCGTTCCAGGCGAGGCGCACCACGGCGTCCGCCGGCGTGCAGCCGATGGCGCGCAGGATATGGGCGAGATCGGACACCTCGATCGGCACATGTTCCATGTCCACGACGAGGAAGTCGAAACCGGCGTAACCGAGCGCTTCCGCGCTTGCCGGGGCAGCCGCCATCAGCCAGGTGCCAAGCGGGGTTGCGCGGCTCTTGTCCGACAGCCAGGACTTGAAGGGGTTCAGCGTGCTCATGGACAAAAATCCTTCAGAAAATGACCGGATCCGGCACCTTGGCCGGGCCGCTCAGGAAATCGAAATCGCAGCCTTCGTGGGCCTGGCTGACATGGCTCTGGTAAAGAGCGGCGAACGAGCGTTCATAAATGCGCGCCGTCGGTTTCCATTCGGCGCGACGCGCCGCCAGATCCTCGTCGCTGACCTTCATGTTGATGGTGCCGGCTGCCACATCGAGTTCGATGAGGTCGCCGGTCTTCACGAGCGCAAGAGGTCCGCCAACGGCCGCTTCCGGCGAGACATGCAGAATGCAGGTGCCGTAATGCGTGCCGCTCATGCGCGCGTCGGAAATGCGCACCATGTCGCGCACGCCCTGTTTCAGAAGCTTCTTCGGGATCGGCAGGTTGCCCCATTCCGGCATGCCGGGTGCGCCGACGGGACCTGCATTGCGCAGGATGATCACCGTATCCTCGGTAATATCGAGATCCGGGTTGTCGAGCGTCTTGTTCATCGTCGCCGGGTCGTCGAAGACGATGGCCGGGCCGACATGCTTCAGGAATTTCGGGTTGGCGGCAGAGGATTTCATCACCGCGCCATTGGGGGCGAGATTGCCACGCAGCACTTCCAGCGTCTTGCCCTTCGACAGCGGCACGACCGGATTGCTCTCGTCGCGAATGATCTCGTCGTTCCAGCATTCGGCACCGGCGATATTCTCTCCGATCGTCTTGCCGTTGACCGTGGGCCGCGTGAGGTCCAGATGGTGGGAGAACTTCCGCAGAAGCGCGTTGAGGCCGCCGGCGAAGTAAAAATCCTCCATCAGGTATTCGCCGGAGGGGAAGACATTGGCCGCCACCGGGATTTTTGCTGCCATGGCCGACATGTCGTCCAGCGAAAGCTCGACGCCCGCGCGGCGGGCCATGGCGATCAGATGCACGGCCGCATTGGTGGAACCGCCCATCGCCATATAGGCGACGAGGCCGTTTTCGAAGCTTGCCTTGTTGAGAATGTCCGACGGCTTCAGATCTTCCCAGACCATCTCGACAATCCGCACGCCGCAGGCGGACGCCATGCGCGGATGGCCGGAATCGACCGCCGGAATGGAGGAGGCGCCGGGTAGCGTCATGCCCATGGCGTCCGCAATCGAGGTCATCGTCGAGGCGGTGCCGATGGTGTTGCAGGTGCCGGCCGAACGGGTCATCCGGCTTTCGAGATCCACCCAGTCATCCTTGGTGATGTTGCCGGCGCGCAGTTCGTCCCAGTATTTCTTGGTGTGCGTGCCGGCACCGGTCTTGATGCCACGCCACTGGCCGTTCGCCATCGGGCCTGCCGGGCAATAGATGACCGGAATATCCATCGAAAACGCGCCCATCAGCAGGCCGGGAGTCGACTTGTCGCAGCCGCCGAGCAGCACGGCACCGTCAATCGGATGCGAGCGCAACAGTTCCTCGCATTCCATGGCGAGGAAGTTGCGGTAGAGCATGGTGGTGGGCTTCACCATGACTTCGCCGACGGACAGTGCGGGCATTTCCACCGGATAGCCGCCCGCCTGCCAGACGCCGCGCTTCACCGCTTCGGCGCGGTCGCGCAGATGCGCGTGGCAGGGGCTCATCTCGCTCCAGGTGTTGATGATGCCGATCACCGGCCGGCCCATGAACTCCTCGCGCCGCATGCCCATCTGCTGGGTGCGCTGGCGGTGCGCGAAACCGCGCATGTCATCGGAGGCGAACCAGCGCTGGCTGCGCAGTTCGGACAGTTCTTTTCGCTTGGTCATCTGGATTATCCCTTGATGCCGCCTGCGGTGAGGCCGGAAACCACGCGCTCCTGGAAGATCACGATCAGTATCGCGACGGGCACGATGCCGACGACGAGCGCTGCGGAAATCACCGGCCACGGGAAGGCGAACTCGCCCTGATAGAGCTGGATGCCAACGGGAAGCGTGCGCAGCGCCGGATTGGAATTGAAGGACAATGCCAGCAGGAACTCGTCCCAGGCATTGACGAAGGCGAGAATGCCGGCGGTGAAGACGCCCGGTGCGCAGAGCGGCACGACCACCTTGAACAGCGCACCAAGCCGCGTGCAGCCATCGATCATGGCGGCATTTTCGAGATCGCGCGGAATGCCCTCGAAGAAGGAGACGAGCATCAGCGTGCAGACCGGCAGCGACAGCACCGTATAGGGCAGGATCAGCGCAATCCAGGTGTTGAGCAGGTTCAGCGCGCGCATGATCTCGAACAGCGGCACCAGCAGCGTGACCAGCGGGAAGGTGGACACCGCGATGATGGCGGACAGGATCAGGCCGCGATATTTCAGGTTGAGGCGCGCGAGAGCGTAAGCCGCAAGCACCGAAACCAGCAGGGTCAGGCAGGTGGAGAGAAGCGCCACCATGAAGCTGTTGAACAGGAAGACATGCAGCGGCTGATCGGAAAAGGCCTGCATGTAGTTGGCAACCGTCGGCGCATGCGGGAACCAGGTGATCGGCTTCACCGTCAGTTCGGCTTCGGTCTTCAGCGAGGTGAACAGGATCCACAGCGCCGGGAACATGCCGTTGACCAGAAGAATGGTGGCGGCGATGAAGCGCAGCGGCTTGCCGGCAAAGAAGGAGGCGGGACCTTCCGCAGTAACGTGGCTCATGGCTTACCCCTTGGTCCGGATGATGCGCAGATAGACGACGGTGACGCACATGGAGAGCAGGAACATCACCACGGCGAGTGCCGAACCGTAGCCGAGGTCGAGGAAGGACACCGTGTTCTGGTGGATGTACATGGCAAGCGTCGACGTCGAGGTGCCGGGGCCACCACCGGTCATCATGTAGGGAATGTCGAAGGTCTGCAGCGCGGTGATGGTGCGGAAGATGAGCGCCACGACGATGGCCGGCTTCAAAAGCGGCAGCGTGATCTCGAAGAACTGTCGCAGGCGCCCCGCACCATCCACGTCGGCCGCCTCGTAAAGCGAGCGGGGAATGGTCTGCAGACCGGCCAGAATGATCAGCGCCATGAAGGACGAGGTCTTCCAGATGATGGTGAGACAGATCGCGGCAAAGGCGAGATTGGGCGAGTTGAACCAGATGACGCCCGGAATGCCGAAGCGGTTCAGAACATCGTTCACCACGCCATATTCGGAGTGGAAGAACCAGGCGAAGATCAGGCCCGCGAATGAGAGCGGCAGCGCCCAGGGGATCAGCAGCGACAGTCGCACCGGCCATTGCGTGCGGAAGGGCAGGTTGGCAAGCAGCGCCAGAGCCATGCCGACCACCAGCGCGCCGGGAACCGTGATCAAGGTGATCAACACCGTATTCCAGGTGGTTTCCCAGAAAATCGGATCGTCGATCATCAGCTTGTAGTTCTCGAGACCGACGAATTCGGCCGGCAGGCCAGACGTCAGGGACAGCGAGAAGAAGCTGGTATAGGCCAGCCGCGCCACGGGATAGACGATGATCAGCGACAGCAGGATCGCGGCAGGCGCGAGAAGCAGCACGGCCAGCGCCCGGTCGCTCAGGTCCAGCATCCTGGTCCAGGCGGGCGGCTCTTTTTCGATCCGTTGGGTGGTGGTGAGGGTGGAGGTGGTCACCGTCGCAACTCCGGCGCTAGGGTCATCAGTCAACAGACATCCGCCGCCGCGGCCGAAAACGCCGCGTCGTCCGATGTCCAGGAGGGAAAGGGCAGGGAGTTTTCCGCGCCCCTTCCGGTTATGGTTCAGGCAGCAGCGGTCAGCGCAGGATGCGCTTCAGGCGGCTTTCGATCTGCGTCGCGCCATCTTCCGGGGTCATGACGCCGGCGAGAACGGCATTGACCGTGGTGCGGATCGTTTCGCTGACCTCGTTGTAGCGCGGCGTGACCGGGCGCGGCTTGGCGGTTTCGACGACCTGCTTGGCATCGGCGAACCACGGCGCGGCCTTCACCACATCGGCATCCTGATAGAGCGAGGCATAGGTCGGCAGCAGCGAACCGTTGATCGCCATGAACTTGGAGCTTTCCGGGCTGGAGAGGAACTGCACCAGCTTCTTGGCGGCATCCTGGTTCTTGGAATAGGCCGACACGCCCCACTCCCAGCCGCCGAGGCAGGTCGCCTGATCACCGCCGGTCATCGCGGGCAGACGCGTCACGCCGACCTTGCCGACCACGGCGGAATCCTTGCCCTGCGACTGTGCCCAGGCATAGGACCAGTTGACGGCGAAGACGACGTTGCCGGCCTGGAATTCCTTGCGGGTATCGTCGGTCGCCACTTCCGCAATGTTCTTCTTGGAAACGCCTTCATCGACGAAGCTCTTCCACAGCTTCAGCGACTTGACGGCGGCATCCTTGTCGAAGGTCAGCTTGCCGTTCTGGACGAGTGACTTGCCCTGGCTCCAGTAGGGCAGCAGGAAGGTGCAGACCGCGCCTTCGATCGCCTTGCCCTGGAAGGAGAGACCCTGCAGGTCGGCATTGTTCTCGCCGCCATTGATCTTCTTGACGGCAGCCTTCAGCTCGTCCCAGGTTTTGGGCGGCTGGATGCCGTATTTTTCCAGGAGATCCTTGCGGTAGTACAGGAACATGGAGTCGGCGAAGGCCGGCAGCGCCACGACCTTGCCATCCACCGTATTGGCTTCGGCATAGGCAGGCAGGTAGACCGACATGTCCTTGCCCTCGAACGGGCTCGTCCAGCCGGCCGCCGCGAACTGGGCCGGGCGGATGACGTCGAGGATCAGCACGTCGAGCGAGGAATCCTTCGCCGACATGATGGTGTTCAGATACTGGGCCTGCGCTTCAGAGGTATTGCCGCCGGTTTCGATGGTCACCTTGGTGCCGGGATTTGCCGCTTCGTACTTGTCGAGCACCTGGCGCCAGACCTGCGGCTGATGCTGGCTGGAAATATAGACCTTCAGTTCTTCGGCAAAGGCCGGAGCCGACAGGGCAAGCATGCTGGCGGACAGCAGCAGGCCGGTGATCATTGTCTTTTTCATGGTACCTCCCAGATTTGGCAGCCTTGGCGCGGGCTCCAACTCCCCCGCGTGCGGAGCATTGACGAGATCAGGCGCAGGCCGGGCACTTGACGCCCGGCCTGACGTGATTTCAGTGGATGGCGCGTTCGGTCGCGGCATCGAACAGGTGAACCTTCGACGGATCAAGACCGAGATGCAGAACCGCGCCCGGCTCGGGGCGCATGTCCGGCGGCAGGCGCGCCGTCAGCATGTCCGAACCGATCAGGAAATGCACGAGCGTATCGGAGCCCAGTGGCTCGACGACCTGAACCTTGGCGGTCAGCGTCATGGCCGGATCCGCCACGGTGACGAAATGCTCCGGGCGGATGCCGACGATCAGGTCGCGACCGTCCATGGCGCCCTGCCGGCCGCGCGCAAGCTTCGCCAGCGGCAGGCGATCGCCATTGGCGAAGGAGAGCGCATCGCCCTCGACCCTGGCCCTGGCGAAATTCATCGCCGGCGAACCGACGAAACCGCCGACAAACACGCTCTGCGGCTGGTTGTAGACCTCATCCGGCGTGCCGACCTGTTCGATATCGCCGCCGCGCAGGATGACGATGCGGTCCGCCAGCGTCATGGCCTCGACCTGGTCATGCGTGACATAGATGATGGTGGTACCGATCTGCTGATGCAGGCGCTTGATTTCGGTGCGCACCTGGCCGCGCAGCTTGGCATCGAGGTTGGACAGCGGCTCATCGAACAGGAAGACCTGCGGGCGACGCACGATGGCGCGCCCCATGGCCACGCGCTGGCGCTGGCCGCCGGAGAGCTGGCCGGGACGACGGTCGAGCAGGTGGCCGATGCCGAGCATGTCGGCCGCCTCGTTGATGCGGCCTTCCGCATCCTTCATCGAGACGCCGCGCACCTTCAGGCTGAACCCCATGTTCTCGCGCACGGTCTTGTGCGGATAGAGCGCATAATCCTGGAACACCATGGCAATGTCGCGCTCGCGCGGGGCAAGCTTGTTGACGACGCGCTCGCCGATGCGGATTTCGCCGCCGCTGATCGATTCGAGACCTGCGACCATGCGCAGCGTGGTGGACTTGCCGCAGCCGGACGGGCCGACGAACACGACGAATTCGCCATCCTGGATCTCCAGGTCGATGCCCTTGACGATTTTCAGCGAGCCGTAGCTCTTTTCAAGTTTGCGAAGGCTGACAGACGCCATTCGTTCCTCCCCTACGCAAAGGGCAAACTTCCCCCTGCCGCATTCCGATGGCGCGGATCATAGCGCTACGATTGATAAATGCAATGCCCAATCTGCTTTTCGACAAACAGCTGACAGAATGGCATAGTCGCGGTCAAAATTACCGTTATTTTTCATCAAATACGTGACATAGTGGGGAAAATTCGATTGCTGCCGCCTGACGAAGTGAGTAGATTTTGCCATCGCAGCGCTGCGTGGAGGAGACATGGCAGACCAGATCAGGCCGGAGCGGGAGCGACCGGTGCGCCGCCGGCGCAAGATGCAGAGCATCACCATGGCCGACGTGGCGGAACTCGCCAAGGTCTCGCCTTCAACCGTTTCGCTCTACCTCCGGCGGCCTGAAGCGGTGTCTGCCAGCGCCGGCAGCGCGATTGCGCGCGCCATCGACAAACTGAATTACGTGCCGAACCTTGTGGCAGGCGGGCTTGCCGCAGCCTCTTCGCGCGCGGTCTCCATCATCGTGCCTTCCGTGCGCAATGCCTTCTTTGCCGAAACGGTCTCCGCCATGCAGGCGGCGCTGCGCAAGGAGCGGCTGCAGGTGATTCTCGGCCATACGGAGTATGACGAGCGCGAGGAGGAGGATCTGGTGCGCACGGCGCTCTCCTGGGCGCCGGCGGCGATCGTGCTGACGGGCCTCTCGCACAGCGACGCCACGCGGCGCATGCTGAGCAAGACCACCGTGCCTGTCATCGAGATCTGGGAACTCGGCGGGCCGCAGATCGATACGGCCATCGGCTTCCATCACCAGCAGGTCGGAGCAGCGTCCGCCCGCCACCTGATCCAGCAGGGCCGGCGGCATCTTGCCTATCTCGGCGCGCGCATGCACGAGGACCGGCGCGCGCGGCTGCGCTGCGATGGCTTCGTGGCCGCCGCACAGGAGGCCGGCGTATCGGTCGAGGTGATACAGCACCCGGCCCCCGCCTCGGCCGAGGTCGGCGCCATGCTGATTTCTGAAACGCTGCAGCAGCATGCGTCCACCGACGGCGTGGCCTGCTCGAACGACCATGTGGCGCTCGGCGTGCTGTTCGAATGCGAGCGGCTCGGCCTTGCCGTGCCGGACAGGCTCGCCGTGGTCGGCTTCGGCGATCTGAGTTTCAGCGCCGCCTGCAATCCGCCGTTGACGACGATCCGCCCTTCCGGCGACCTGATCGGCAAGGAGGCGGCGCGGCTGATCATCGAGCATCTGGCCGGGCACGACATGCCCGAGCATGCAACGATCGACACCCGCTTCACGCTGCTGCATCGCCGCAGCAGCTGAAACGAACATTTGGCCGGCGATTGGCCGAACAGCAGGTCACGGCCGAGCAGCAAGCTCGTCGATCGTGACCAGCAACACGCTGCCGCTGCCATCGAACGAAACGGCATCGTCGTCCCCGTCCAGCAGCACGCAGTCCCAGGTTTCCAGTTCCATGCGGGTCGTTCCGTCTGCCAGCCATACCTGTCCCGTTACGCAGAACAGCACGCGCCGTGAGCATGACGGCGCGAGATCAAGTGGCAGCGCCATACGCTCGACGCGGTGGCTTGCCGAGACGCGGCGTGTCATCACATTGAGATCGATCACCGTGCCGTCCAGCAGCACCGCGAAGCTTGGCAGGTCTGCCGCGAAGGCGTGCGGCGGCGAGCTGCGCGTGAGCGACACGGATGCCTTGCCCTCGGTATCCAGAACGATACCCCGACCGGAGAGAATGGTCAGCGTGCGGTCGATACCCGGAAAGGCCGAAAAGGGACCGTCCGTGGCGACCGTTGCCATGCTGATGCGCCAGTCGAAACTGTCGAGCCCGGCAGCGGGCGGAAAGACGGCGATTTCCGCCGTCTCGCCCCCGCCGTTCTTCCAGGGCATGCGCCTGTAATCTTGCGCCCTCAGGATCTGCATCGTCAGTTGCCGAGAATGCCGGGCAGGCGCAGGCCCTTGTCCTTCGCGCAGTCGAGCGCGATGTCGTAGCCCGCATCGGCATGGCGCATGACGCCGGTGGCCGGATCGTTCCACAGCACGCGCTCCAGCCGGCGGGCGGCATCGTCGGTGCCGTCAGCGCAGATCACCATGCCGGAATGCTGGGAAAAGCCCATGCCGACGCCACCGCCGTGATGCAGCGACACCCAGGTGGCACCCGAGGCGCAGTTCAGAAGCGCGTTGAGGAGCGGCCAGTCGGACACAGCGTCCGAGCCGTCCTTCATCGCTTCCGTCTCGCGGTTGGGCGAGGCAACGGAGCCTGAATCGAGGTGGTCGCGACCAATCACCACTGGCGCCTTCAGTTCGCCGTTCCTGACCATCTCGTTGAAGGCGAGGCCGAGCTTGTGACGATCACCAAGGCCCACCCAGCAGATGCGGGCGGGAAGCCCCTGGAAGGCAATGCGCTCGCGCGCCATGTCCAGCCAGTTGTGCAGGTGCTTGTTATCAGGCAGCAGTTCCTTCACCTTGGCATCGGTTTTGTAGATGTCTTCCGGATCGCCGGAGAGAGCTGCCCAGCGGAAGGGGCCGACGCCACGGCAGAACAGCGGGCGGATATAGGCCGGCACGAAGCCCGGGAAGGCAAAGGCGTTCTCGAACCCTTCTTCCTTGGCGACCTGACGGATGTTGTTGCCGTAATCCAGCGTCGGAATGCCCATGTTCCAGAAGTCGACCATGGCCTGCACATGCACCTTCATCGAGGCGCGGGCGGCGGCTTCCACCGCCTTCGGGTCGCTTTCCTGCCTGGCGCGCCATTCGGCCACCGTCCAGTCGGAGGGCAGATAGCCATGGATCGGATCATGCGCCGAGGTCTGGTCGGTGACGATATCGGGCTTCACGCCGCGACGGACGAGTTCCGGGAAGATGTCCGCGGCATTGCCGACCAGCCCGACGGATTTTGCTTCGCCCGCCTTCGTCCACTGGTCGATCAGGGCGAGCGCCTCGTCCAGCGTATGGGCCTTGGCATCGACATAACGGGTGCGCAGGCGGAAATCGATGCGGGTCTCGTCGCATTCGACGGCAAGGCAGCAGGCGCCGGCCATGACGGCGGCAAGCGGCTGCGCGCCGCCCATGCCGCCGAGGCCGCCGGTCAGGATCCACTTACCCTTCAGATTGCCGTTATAGTGCTGGCGCCCGGCTTCCACGAAGGTTTCGTAGGTGCCCTGCACGATGCCCTGCGTGCCGATATAGATCCACGAACCGGCGGTCATCTGGCCGTACATGGCCAGCCCCTTCTTATCCAGCTCGTTGAAATGGTCCCAGGTGGCCCAGTGCGGCACGAGGTTGGAATTGGCGATCAGCACGCGCGGCGCATCCTTGTGGGTGCGGAACACGCCGACCGGCTTGCCGGACTGGACGATGAGGGTTTCTTCCTCCGTCAGCGTCTTCAGCGTCTCGACGATCGTGTCGAAATCGTTCCAGGTGCGGGCAGCGCGGCCGATGCCGCCATAGACCACCAGCTCGTGCGGGCGCTCCGCAACGTCAGGATCGAGATTGTTCATCAGCATGCGCAGAGGCGCTTCCGTCATCCAGCTCTTGGCCGTCAGTTCGGTGCCCTGCGGCGCGCGGACCTCGCGAATATTGTGGCGTGGATTGGTCATGGGTCGTCTCCCCTCAGCGTGTCAGATTAAGCGCGATCGCTTCGATGCGCTCCAGAATGGTCTTGAGATGGGCCCGAAGTTCACCGGCCTTCCCTTCATCATAGGCAAAGGGCGGTGCTTCGGTGGCTAGATGGCTGATCTGCGCGAGTTCCATCTGGATCGCGTGAACGCCCGCCTGCGGCGTGCCGTAATGGCGCGTCGTCCAGCCGCCCTTGAAGCGGCCGTTGAGAATGCTGCTATAGCCTTCGGCCCGGGCGGCAATGTCGGCCGTCGCCTGCTCGATCGCCGCATCGCAACTTTCGCCGGAATTGGTGCCGATGTTGAAATCCGGCAGCCGACCTTCGAACAGGAAGGGGATCAGCGAACGGATCGAGTGGCAGTCATAGAGCACCGCGACGCCATGCAGCGCCTTCACCCGCTCGATTTCGGCGGCAAGCGCGGCATGATAGGGGGCGTGGAAACCCGCCAGCCGTTCGGCGATATCCGCCTCCGTCGGCTGCTGTCCATCCTTCCAGATCGGCTGACCATCAAAATCCGTCTCCGGAATGAGGCCGGTGGTGTTCTGGCCCGGATAGAGGCTCGTTCCCGACGGATCGCGATTGGCATCGATCACGTAACGATGGAAAGTGGCGCGCACCGTCGTGGCATTCGGCAACAGGCCGGCATAGAGGTGATGGATGTGCCAGTCGGTATCGGCAAGCAGCTTGCCGTTGTCGTTCAGCCGATCCCAGATGGCCGGCGGAACCTCGGTTCCCGTATGCGGGAAGGCGAGGATGACGGGCGAGGTGCCGCGGGTGATTTCGAAGGTGCTGCTCATCAACGCTCTCCAGTCTTGTTACCGGGGATACCCCCCTCTGTCCTGCCGGACATCTCCCCCTCAAGGGGGGAGATCCGCAGACGGTGAGGGCCACGCACAAACGCATGGGACTGCAAATGACGGTCCACGGGCAGGAAACGCGGCGTGCGCACAGTATTGCCGCTGCCCCGTCGGCTCGCCCCGAATGCGTCTGACGGGCAAAGAGGGCGCTTCTTGCCGATCTCCCCCCGTGAGGGGGAGATGCCCGGCAGGGCAGAGGGGGGTAGGCCACGAGCGGTGCACATCATGACCTCACCCCTCCAGCCCCGGCAAAATACCGGCGGAGACGCTGGACACCAGCACGCCCTCTGCCACCATCCGGCCGGCGGCCTCCAGATCCGGGGCCATGTAGCGATCCTCTTCCAGCGTCGGGACGCTGGCGCGCAGGGCGGCCATGGCCTTCTGCAGTTCCGGGCTGGTTGTCAGCGGGCTACGAAATTCCACACCCTGCGCCGCCGTCAGCGCCTCGATGCCGATGATGGAAAACAGGTTATCGGTCATCTGCAGCAGACGCCGCGCACCGTGGCAGGCCATGGATACGTGGTCTTCCTGATTGGCGGAGGTGGGCGTCGAATCGACCGAGGCCGGATGCGCCATCTGCTTGTTTTCGCTCATCAGGGCTGCCGAGGTGACTTCCGCGATCATCAGGCCGGAATTCAACCCGGGCTTCTTCGCAAGGAAGGCCGGCAGGCCATAGGAGAGGGCGGGATCGACAAGAAGCGCGATGCGGCGCTGGGCAATCGCGCCGATTTCGCAGACGGCAATGGCGATCTGGTCAGCCGCGAAGGCGACGGGTTCCGCATGGAAATTGCCGCCGGAAACGACGCTCATGTCGGAGAGCACCAGCGGATTGTCGGTCACCGCATTGGCTTCGATTTCGAGCGTGCGGCCGGCCATGCGCAACAGATCGAGACACGCGCCATCCACCTGCGGCTGGCAGCGGATGCAATAGGGGTCCTGCACGCGCTCGTCCCCTTCCAGATGGCTCTGGCGGATGACGGAACCCTCCAGCAGGCCGCGCAGCGCCGCCGCCGTATCGATCTGGCCCTTGTGGCCACGCAGCGTATGGATGTCTTCGGTGAACGGCGCAGACGAGCCCATCGCCGCATCGGTCGAGAGCGCGCCGGTGATCAGCGCCGCCTTCGCGGCCCGGTGAGCGCGGAACAGACCGGCGAGCGCAAGCGCGGTGGAAGCCTGCGTGCCGTTGATCAGCGCCAGCCCTTCCTTGGCCGCCAGCACGACGGGCGTAAGGCCGGCCCGGCGCAAGGCCTCGGCACCGGACAGACGTTCGCCCTGATAAAAGGCTTCTGCCTCACCCATCATCACGGCGGCCATATGGGCGAGCGGAGCGAGGTCACCGGAAGCGCCGACCGAGCCCTTTTCCGGGATGAGCGGCGTCACCCCCTTGTCCAGCATGCCCTCGATCAGCCGCACCAGATCCAGCCGCACGCCGGAGGCGCCGCGGCCGAGCGACACGAGCTTCAACGCCATGATGAGACGCACGATGGAGTCCGGCAGCGGCTGCCCGACGCCGCAGCAATGCGACAGGATGAGATTGCGCTGGAGGGTCGCGGTATCGGCGGCATCGATCTTGATCGAGGCGAGCTTTCCGAAGCCGGTGTTGATGCCATAGACGGGCGCATTGCCAGCCGCGATCTGGGCAATGCGGGCGGCAGCCTTCTCGATGCCGGCATCGAAGCTGCGGTCCAACACGGCGGCTTCGCCGGTCCAGTAGATCTGCGCAAGCTCGGCCAGCGTCACACGGCCGGGATGAAGGGTGATGGTCATGCAAGAACTCCGGCAGAGGAAAAGGTCGTACGGCCGTTCCACACACGCTGGACGAGCGGGTTGAAGCCGATGCGGTAGACGAGTTCGGCGGGGCGCTCGATATCCCAGAGCGTGAAGTCGGCGGCCTTGCCGGCCTCCAGCGTGCCGGTTTCGTCTTGCAGCCCCAAGGCCTTCGCCGCCTCGCGCGTGACACCCGCCAGGCATTCCTCGACGGTGAGGCCAAACAGCGTGGCGCCCATGTTCATGGTCATCAGAAGCGAGGTCAGCGGCGAGGTGCCGGGATTGCTGTCGGTCGCAAGCGCAATCGACGCTCCCGCCGCCCGCAGCGCCTTCACGGGCGGGTGCTGCTTTTCGCGCAACGTGTAGAAAGCGCCGGGCAGCAGCACGGCGACGGTTCCGGCCTCAGCCAGTGCTGCAGCGTCCTCATCCGCCAGATATTCCAGATGATCGGCCGAGAGCGCCCCATAGGCGGCGGCAAGCCTCGCGCCCTTCAGGTCCGACAGCTGTTCGGCATGCAGCTTGACCGGCAGGCCAAGCGCCTTTGCCTCTTCGAACACACGGGCGATTTCGGCCGGCGAAAAGGCAATGCCTTCGCAGAAACCATCGACCGCATCGACAAGGCCTTCGGCATGGGCGGCCCGCAGGCCGGGGATCACGATCTCGCTGATGTAATCGCCATTGCGGCCCTTGTATTCGGGCGGCGTCGCGTGAGCGGCAAGCCATGTGGTGAGAATGCGCACGGGGCGGATCTCCCCCAGCCTGCGGGCCGCGCGCAGCATGTTCAGCTCACCCTCGATGCTGAGCGCATAGCCGGACTTGATCTCGACGGTGGAGGCACCCTCCGCGATCAACGTATCGAGACGGGGCAGGGCAGCGGCCACGAGCTGATCGACCGTCAGCGCATTGGTGGCCTTGACGGAGGAGACGATGCCGCCACCGGCGCGGGCGATCTCTTCATAGGTGGAGCCCGCGAGCCGCATCTCGAACTCCATGGCGCGGTTGCCGCCATAGACGAGATGCGTGTGGCAATCGATGAAAGAGGGCAGCAGCCAGCGCCCCTTGCAATCCATCGGTGTCGTACCCTCCGCCAGAGGGGCGGGAAGCCCGGCGAGCGGGCCGGCATAGGCAATGCGCCCATCGCGCACCAGAACCGCGCCATCCTCGACGAGCCCCAGCCCATCGCCCGCCTTCAGCGTTGCAAGACGGGCATTGCGCCACAGCGTAACCTGCAGCGCATCCTGTGATTTCGGTGAAAAATCGTCCCCGGCCATCGGTCTTTCGCCTTCTCTTGTGGCAAAAACATGTATATACATTATCGCCATCTCGCAAGGGAAATTTTGGAGCGAAACGCGGAAGGAAAGACAGGCATGCAGGCGATCCACGCGAAAAGCGCTTTGTTGCCAGAGGGTTGGAAAAGCGATGTACGGCTGACAATCGAAGACGGGCAGATTGCCTCCCTGGCAGCCGGCGTGCCGGCCGAGGCCGGCGACGAGCGCCAGGCCGTGCTGGTGCCGGCAATGCCCAACCTGCACAGCCACGCCTTCCAGCGCGCCATGGCAGGCCTCGCCGAGGTGCGGGGGCCGGGGGCCGACAGTTTCTGGAGCTGGCGCACGCTGATGTATCGTTTCGCGCTCTCCATGACGCCGGACCAGGTGGAGGCGGTGGCCGCCCAGCTCTATATGGAGATGCTGGAGGCTGGCTTCGGCCGGGTCGGCGAATTCCACTACCTGCATCACGACAAGGATGGCGGGCTCTACGCCAATATCGCGGAAATGGCCGAACGCATCGCAGCGGCAAGCCAGGAGACCGGTATCGGTCTGACGCTGCTGCCGGTCTTCTACGCGCATTCCGGCTTCGGCGGTGCGGCCCCCAATGAGGGACAACGTCGCTTCATTCACTCGCTGGACGAATTTTCACGCCAGATGGAAGCCTGCCGCGGCCTGACCGGGCGCCTCTCCGGCGCCCGGCTCGGGATCGCCCCCCACAGCCTGCGCGCCGTCACGGCCGCGGAGCTTTCGATGATTCTGCCTCTGGCGGGCGATGGACCCGTGCACATTCATGTCGCCGAACAGGTGAAGGAGGTCGAGGATTGCCTCGCCGCCACCGGCCGCCGCCCCGTTGAATGGCTACTGGACGAGGCACCGGTCGATCGCCGCTGGTGCCTGATCCATGCCACCCACATGACGACAAGGGAAACAGCACGCATGGCCGCCTCCGGCGCGGTGGCAGGGCTTTGCCCGATCACCGAAGCCAATCTCGGCGACGGCATCTTCAATGGTGAAACCTATCTCTCCGCCGGCGGCGCGCTGGGCATCGGCTCGGATTCGAACATCCGAATTTCCGTGGCCGAGGAATTGCGCCAGCTGGAATACTCGCAGCGTCTCGGCCTGAAAGCGCGCAACGTGGTGGCCGATACCGATGGCTCGACCGGGCGCAAGCTGTTCGAACGGACGCTGGCGGGCGGTGCGCAGGCGCTCGATGCGCCGGCCGGTCTCGCCCCGGGCGCCAGTGCCGATCTCGTTTCGCTCGATGTCGCCGGAATTCCCTATCTCGGCGAAGACCAGATTCTCGACCACTGGATCTTCGCCGGTGGCGTCGGGGTCGACAGCACCTGGATTTCCGGCAGGAAGCTGGTGGAAAAGGGTCGCCATTTCAGACGCGACGCGATAAGCCGCCGCTTCGAGACGGTGATGCGGGAACTGCTGGCCCAATGAACACGGACAAAGAGAAGACGCTGCACGGCCGCATTCTTGGTGATCTGGAGCGGCGCATTCTCTCGGGCGAATGGCCGCCGGGCTATCGTCTGCCGTTCGAGGTGGATCTTGCCATCCAGTATGGCTGTTCCCGCATGACCGCGAACAAGGTACTGACACAGCTCGCGCGGGCGGGCCTGATCGAGCGGCGCAAGAAATCCGGCAGCTTCGTCGCCCAGCCCGTGGCACAGTCCGCCGTGCTGGAAATCCATGATATCGAGACGGAGGTACGGTCCCTCAATCTGTCCTATGGCTACCGACTGGAGACGCGCAATCGCCGCATGGCGACCCGGCAGGATTGCACGCTGATGGAGCTTGCGGATGGCAGTGCCGTGCTGGAATGCGTGGCCGTGCATCTGGCCGGCGGCCGCCCCTTCTGCCTCGAATACCGGCTGATCAATCTTGCCACGGTTCCGGAGGCGGAGAGCGAGGATTTCAGCCTGATTGCGCCCGGGGCCTTCCTGATCAGCCGCGTGCCCTGGAATGCCGCCGAACACCGGATCCAGGCCGTCACCGCCGCTGCAGACGTGGCGACGAAGCTGGAGATCGCCCGCCACAGTGCCTGCCTCGTCATCGAACGTCGCACCTGGGGCGCGGGTGGCCCCGTCACCTTCGTGCGTTTCACCTATCCTGGCGATCGTCATGCCCTGGTGGCGCGCTTCCAGCCGGGCGGCTGAACGCGCACCCGAGCCAGCCTCCGCCTCAGCGCTTGCCCAGCAACAGCCGCGGCTCGAAGTGGTGCATGCTGTCGAAATCGGACAATTCCACCGGGCCAAGCTCGAGCTCGCCGATCAGCGGCGCGTACAGTTCCGTCTGCGCCCGGCTGAAGTCGACGATTTCGAGCGCCAGCGGCTCGGACACCCAGTCGATGAGATAGGCAAGCGAAATATGGAAGACATACTGCTCGAAATCCGCCTGCGGCATGCGGGTTGCGTCTGAGAGCGTGCGACGGGTCGTCCGCAGCGCCTCTTCCGCAGCAGGCGTCGCGCCGGCCACCGTCAGGCTGTGCGCGGCAAACAGATCGATGACGCGGATGGTCCGGCGGAGCGGCAGGTCTAGATCCCGCACGCGTTCGCCCAACGCCGCCGTCACCGCATCGCGGTCCAGCGGCCAGTCCAGCCCGTCCGGCCAGCCGGCGCCCGGGCATGTGAGAGGCGAGGTGCCCTGGAAGACCGTCATGTGGAAACTCGATGGCGGGAGGAAGGTGAAGAAGCGGTTGAACGCGCTGCGCTTGATCTCCTCCTGCAGGGCGCGGATCGCCTCGAAGGCCGCCGAGGTGCGGTCGATGTGGCAGATGAAGGTATTGCCCGGCCATTGCTGCACGCTGCCATCGGAATGGAATTTTCCGCCGCCGCCCGGAAGGGAGATGCCGCCGGGGCGAGGGGCGCTGGTCAGCCGTCCGGTGAGATAGGCGATGGGGTCGGGGCGCGAGGGGGCCATGATGCTGCTTTCGGATGTCGGCACGAAATGTGTTCCCAGCGTTGAAGACATGAAGCGCGACAACCCGTTTTCTGTGGCAAGGTGAGGGGTCTGCGTCATGAAAGGCGCGGCGGGTATGCCAAGCCTTCGCGACAAGGACTACACGTCCGGTGTGACAGGGATGTGCCGGGTGACGGGGGGCAAGGCCCGGCTTCCGCGATGCCGACGGCCGGCCGGTCAGTTCACCTCGTGCCGCGGCGCAGCCGTCAGGCTCGCATACATGCCGCTCGTGCGGAAATCGCTGGGATTGGTACCGTAGAGACGGCGGAAGACTTTCGAGAAGTAGTTGGGGTCATCGAAGCCGCACAGTGCCGCGACCTCCTTCACAGGCATGTCGGCCGTCTTCGTCAGCAGTTTCGCCGCACGACGCAGACGCTTCTGCAGCACGAATTCTGCCGGCGGCAGGCCTTCGCTCGCCGCAAAGATGCGGGAAAAATGCGCACGGCTGAGGCCCGCAACATCGGCAAGATCAGCCACCGTCAGCCGCTGGTCGAGATGGCCCTCGATATGTTCGAGCACGTGCTGGAGTGCACGATATTCCTGCGCATAGGTGGGATGGGAGCCGAAGACGTCGTCATAGAGCACCATGGCCGCCTCATAGGCGATGGCCGAAGCCGCGCCCGGCGTCTCGCCGCCGGTGACGAGCCGGTGGCAGCAGGAGGCCAGCCGGTCGATCGTCACGGGCTGCAGGTGCAGCACGGGGCCGGTGATCGCCAGGATCGAACGGTGAATGCGCAGTGCCTCCTCACCGTTCATCGACATCCAGAAGAATTCCCAGCGATCGCCCTTTTCCAGCCAGTAGCGATGGTTGTGCGGGATCAGCAGCAGCAGCGTCTCGCCAGGTTTCAACTGCATCGTCCGGGTCTCGTAGCGCAGATTGCCACGCCCCCCGATCGTGTGCTGCAGCACGGTGAAGGGGGCAAGGCCACGCCGGCGTCCGTCCCAGTCATAGCTGACGTCCGCGCGGATTTCATAGCCGGCGCTGGTCGGCATGGTGTGCAGCGTCTGGCGTCCGCGCGGCAGCGAAACGGTGCGCATGATCGGGCCTGCCGCCATCAGATCCTGGAGCACAAAATTACCCATGAAAGCATAATCCTTCTCTGTCCCCTCCGGAAAATATACGCATAATCAGTTTCCGAGGAGAAGCCAGAGGACAGCACGGATCGGAACTTTGACGCAGAATCCCGGTTTTCCGGCGGTTTTGTGTGAAAGCCTGTGCATGTCCGCACGGAGCGTGACCCGCCATCGTGACGGCTTGGATTTCGCAAGGAGGATGCGAGGGATGAGTTTCAAAATCGCTATCATCGGCGCCGGCAGCGTCGGGTTCACCAAGAAGCTGTTCACTGACATTCTGTGCGTGCCGGAATTCCGCGATGTCGAATTCGCGCTGACAGACATCAGCGAGCACAATCTCGGCATGATCCGCGAAATCCTGGAACGCATCGTGGAGGCGAACGGCCTGCCGACCCGGGTGACCGCCACCACGGACCGCCGCCGGGCGCTGGAAGGTGCGCGTTACATCATAAGCTGCGTGCGTGTCGGCGGGCTTGAGGCCTATGCGGAGGATATCCGCATTCCGCTCAAATACGGGATCGACCAATGCGTCGGTGATACGATCTGTGCGGGCGGCATTCTCTACGGCCAGCGCAACATCCCGGTCATCCTCGATTTCTGCAAGGATATCCGGGAGGTTGCGGCACCGGACGCAAAATTCCTGAACTATGCCAACCCGATGGCGATGAACACCTGGGCCGCCATAGAATACGGCAAGGTGGATACGATCGGCCTTTGCCACGGCGTGCAGCACGGTGCGGAACAGATTGCCGAGGTGCTGGGTGCAGCCTCGATCCGGGAACTGGACTATGTCTGCTCCGGCATCAACCACCAGACCTGGTTCGTCGATCTCAGGCTGAACGGCCGCAGGATCGGCAAGGACGAGCTGATTGCCGCCTTCGAGGCGCATCCGGTCTATTCGCAGCAGGAAAAGCTGCGCATCGACGTGCTGAAGCGTTTCGGCGTCTACTCGACCGAAAGCAACGGGCACCTCTCGGAATATCTGCCGTGGTATCGCAAGCGCCCGGAAGAAATCACCCGCTGGATCGACATGTCCGACTGGATTCATGGCGAAACCGGCGGTTACCTCCGGCACTCCACCGAAACCCGCAACTGGTTCGAGACGGAGTTCCCGCAATTCCTGGAGCAGGCGAAGAAGCCGATCGATCCCGCCCGCCGCTCCAACGAGCATGCCAGCCATATCCTGGAAGCGCTGGAGACCGGCCGTGTCTATCGCGGGCATTTCAACGTCAGGAATACAGGCGTGATCACCAACCTGCCGGCGGATGCGATCATCGAATCGCCCGGCTTCGTCGATCGCTTCGGCATCAACATGGTGTCGGGCATCACGCTGCCGGAAGCCTGCGCCGCCACCTGCATGGCCTCGATCAACGTACAGCGCATGTCGGTACACGCGGCCGTCACGGGTGACATCGACCTGCTGAAGCTTGCCGTGCTGCACGATCCGCTGGTCGGCGCCGTCGCGACGCCCGAGGAGGTCTGGCAGATGGTGGACGAGATGGTGGTCGCCGAGGCCCGCTGGCTGCCGCAATATGCTGATGCGGTTCCGGCCGCACGCGAGCGGCTGGCACAGGCGAAGGTCAAGACGCGCGACTGGGCGGGAGCTGCCCGCCGGCAGGTCCGGTCCATCGAGGAGTTGCGGGTTGAAAAGGCCACGATGAAGGCTGCCGTTTGAGAGGCGCCCCCGGCGCGCCGTGCGAGCAGCAAACGGACGCCGTCGGGATCTGACCAAGACGATCGGGATCTGCGGAAGGAGGAGTTCCGCAGATCCTGTCATGACGAGGAGCGGCGCGCCGGGGGCGACGCCGAAAGGGAGGAAGGACAGGATGCAATACCACGGAAAGATCAGCAGGATCGCCGCGCTCGGTCTTGGCGTTTCGGTCTTCGCACTTCAGGCGCAAGCCTTCGAGACCAGCCCGCCGCCGGAGCCGCCGCCGTTTCCCGCGCAGGGCAAGATCACCTATGTGCCGCGCGATTCCATTCTGGAGTTCAAGGCGCTGCCATCCTACAGCGAGCCGGCCTGGGTGGCCGACAAGTTCGAGAAGACAGGCAAGCTGCCGCCGCTCAAGGAGCGCCTGCCCGCAGAACCGCTCGTCTACAAGATCGGCAACATGCCGGATGGGGCAGGCGTTTATGGCGATACGATGCGCCATGTCATTGGCGGGCGCCCCGAAGGCTGGAACTATATGGCCGGCCAGAGCCAGGGTTGGGGCGGCATTGACATCGCTCTCTCGGAATGCCTGACCCGCACCGCGCCGCTGTTCCAGGTGGACGCCAAGGATACCGAGCCGCTGCCGAACCTCGCCAAGGGCTGGGAATGGTCGGCAGATGGCCACAAGCTCACCATGCATCTGGTGAAGGGCGCCAAATGGTCGGACGGGGTGCCCTTCACCGCCGATGACGTGATGTTCTACTGGGAGGACGGCGTCATCGACCCGAATGTCTCGCCGCTGGGCGGCGGCGCCTCGCCGGAAGCTTTTGGCGAAGGCACAACGCTGCGCAAGGTCGATGACTACACCGTCGAATGGACCTTCAAGGCCGCCTTCCCCAAGCAGTATCTTTATACCATGGCCTATCCGAATTTCTGCCCCGGACCGGCCCATCTGCTGAAGGCCAAGCATCCGAAATATTCGAAGAACACCTACGACCAGTTCAAGAACGCGTTTCCTCCGGAATATATGAACATGCCGGTGATGGGCGCCTGGGTGCCGGTGGCCTACCGGCCGGACGACATCATCGTGATGCGCCGCAACCCCTATTACTGGAAGGTGGACGAGAAGGGGCAGCAGCTGCCCTACCTCGATGAAGTCCACTTCAAGCTGTCCACCTGGGCCGATCGCGACGTGCAGGCGGTCGCGGGCTCCGGCGACATTTCCAACCTGGAGCAGCCGGAAAATTTCGTGGCTTCGCTGAAGCGTGCGGCCGAACCGAGCGCCCCGGCACGGCTTGCCTTCGGCCCGCGGCTGATCGGCTACAGCCTGCTGATGAACTTTTCCGCCAATGGCTGGGGTTCGCCGGACGAGCGCGAACAGGCGGTGCGCGAGCTGAACCGCAACCTGGAATTCCGCCAGGCCGTGACATCCGCCATCGACCGCAAGGCCGTCGGCGACAGCCTGGTCAAGGGGCCGTTCACCGCGATCTATCCGGGCGGGCTGTCCTCCGGCACCAGTTTCTACGACCGCGCCTCGACCGTCTATTATCCCTACAATCTGGAAGAGGCGAAGGCGGCACTGAAAAAGCTGGGGCTGGTCGATACCGACAATGACGGCTTCGTCAACTTCCCGAAGGGCACCGCCGGCGGCAAGAATGTCGAGATCGTGCTGCTCGTCAACAATGGCTACACCACCGACAAGAGCCTGGCGGAAGGGCTTGTCGGCCAGATGGCGAAGATCGGCATCCGCGTCGTCATCAATGCGCTCGATTCCAACCAGCGCGACGCCGCCCATTATGCAGGGCGCTTCGACTGGGCGGTCCGGCGCAACAGCTCGGAACTGGCCTCCGTCGTCCAGAACACCGAACAGCTGGCGCCGGTCGGCCCGCGCACCAGCTGGAACCACCGCGCGCCGGAAGGCAAGGACCTCGACATCCTGCCCTTCGAAAAGCAGATGGCCGATCTGGTGAACCGCTTCATCGCCTCGCAGGACAATGCCGAGCGGGCGGACCTGATGAAGCAGTACCAGAAGATCTCGACCCAGAACCTCTACACCATCGGCCTGACGGAATATCCGGGGGCGCTGATCATCAACAAGCGCTTCTCCAACATTCCGCCCGGCACGCCGATCTACATGTTCAACTGGGCGGAAGATTCGATCATGCGCGAGAGGGTCTGGGTCGCGGCCGACAAGCAGGGCAAGTACGAACTCTTCCCGCAGCAGCTGCCCGGCAAGCCGGGCGACGGTGGCCCGACCAACTAAGGCTCCTCCCTGAGAAAAGGACTGCCGGCCGCGCGTGGTGCGCGGCCGGACGGGACATCGGAAAGGTCGCGTCCCGCGGCCCTTGCAAGGCAGAGAGGAAGCCATGCCGAGATTTCTCCTGACGCGGATCGCCTCGGCCGTGCCGGTGCTGCTGATCCTGAGCATTGTCACCTTCGCGATCATCCAGGCGCCGCCCGGCGACTATGCCGATTACATCCGCTCGCAGCTGATGAACCAGGGTGGCGCCTCGTACGAACAGGCCGAGGCCCAGGCGCAGGCCTATCGCGTGGAACATGGCCTCGACCAGCCGATGGCGGTGCAATATCTCAACTGGATCACCGGCATCGTCACGCGCGGCGATTTCGGCTACAGCTTCTATTACAACAAGCCGGTGGCGGAGGTTGTCGGCGAACGCCTGCCACGCACGCTGGCGCTGGCGCTCGTCTGCCATATCCTGGCCTCCCTGTTCGGGATCACCTTCGGCATCTGGGCGGCAACGCGGCAATATTCCTGGGTCGACAACCTTCTCTCGGCCGTCTCCTTCCTCGGCATGACCATTCCGCGCTTCCTGATGGCGCTGGTGCTGGTCTACCTGATGGTCTTCCATTTCGACGTGTCGGAGATCGGCAGTTTCTTCTCGCCGCAATATGGCGGCGCGCCCTGGTCATGGGCAAAATTCGCGGACCTCGTGCACCATGTCTGGCCGGTGGTCGCCATCGCCGTGTTCGGCGGCCTCGCCTACAACATGCGCGTGATGCGCGGCAATCTGCTCGACACGCTGAACGCGCAGTATATCGAAACCGCCCGCGCCAAGGGCCTGCCGGAGAGCGCGGTGATCCTGCGCCATGCGGTGCCGAACGCGCTGCATCCGCTCGTCATGTATCAGGGTGTCGTTCTGCCCTACATGCTGAGCGGCGAAATCGAAACCGCCATCATCTTTGCGCTGCCGACCGTTGGCCCCGCCATCGTCGGCTCCATGGCGGTCGGCGATGTCTATGTGACCGCCACCTTCATGATGGTGCTCGCGGCAACGCTCGTGGTCGGCAACATCATCGCAGACCTGCTGCTTGCGCTGCTTGACCCGCGCGTGCGCCAATTCGGGAGAGCGTGAGATGCTGGCCATGAACGAGATCAAGACCGACACCCTTGCTGCGGACCGCGGCCATGCCTCCCGCCGCAGTGAAAGCTATGCCGCTCTGGTCTGGCGGCGCTTCCGCCGCTCCTTTACCGGCATGATGGGGCTCGTCCTCGTCGCGCTGCTGGTGCTGATTGCCGTGTTTGCCGATTTCGTCGCACCGATGAACCCGGTCGAGACACACGAAAGCTTCTCGCCGCCACAGGTCATCAGCTTTCGTGACAAGGAGGGCGGCTTCACCTGGCGTCCCCGCGTCTATGCGACCGCCGAGACCGGCGACCTGGACCCCGTGACCTTCCAGCCGGTGGTCGGACCGGATCTCGACCATCCGCGCCTCCTGGGCTTCTTCGTGAAGGGGGCGGAATACCGACTGTTCGGCCTCGTTGCCACCGACCGTCACCTCTTCGGCACCCTCGACGGCGAGCCCGTCCATGTCCTCGGCACCGACAAGTTCGGGCGTGACGTGCTGTCACGCGCCATCCACGGGTCGCGCATTTCACTGGCGATCGCGCTCAGCGTGGTCGCCATAGTCACACTCGTCGGCACGAGCGTCGGTCTGATTTCCGGCTATTTCGGCGGCGCGGCCGATGCCTGGATCCAGCGCTTCGTGGAGATCGTGCTGGCCTTCCCGCAGCTGCCGCTTTACCTGGCGCTGACCTCGCTGATCCCCGTGACGGCACCGACGCAGGTCTTCCTCACCTTCGTGGTGGTCGTCATGTCGGCGCTCGGCTGGGCGCAGATGTCGCGCGAGGTGCGCGGCAAGACGCTGGCGCTTGCTCGCATCGAATACGTGAGGGCCGCGATCGCGGTCGGCGCCACCGACCGGCGCATCATCTTCCAGCACATCCTGCCGAACGTGATGAGCCATGTGATCGTGGCGGTGACGCTGCATATCCCGACCGTCATCCTGCTCGAATCCTTCCTCGGCTTCCTGGGATTCGCGGTCAAGCCGCCGCTGATCTCCTGGGGCCTGATGCTGCAGGACACCGCCACCTATTCGGTGATCGGTTCCTATCCCTGGATTCTCTCGCCCGTCGCCTTCGTGCTCGTCGCCGTCTTCGCCTTCAATGCGCTGGGCGACGGTCTGCGCGATGCCGTCGATCCCTATTGAGGAGCCTGTCCATGGCTGTCGTCCGGTTGAACCCTCACGCCCCCGAAACCCGCCTCGACCATGAGGCCCGCAAGGGCGAGCCCATTCTCGATGCACGCCATGTCGCCGTCACCTTCAAGGTGGAGCATGGTCATGTGGAGGCGGTGAAGGACATTTCCTTCCAGCTCTACCGCGGTGAAACCATCGCCATCGTCGGCGAATCCGGCTCCGGCAAGTCGGTCACCGCCCGCACGGTGATGGGCCTTTTAACCAAGCGCGCGACGATCGCGCCAACGGCGCGGATCGCCTTCAATGGCGAGAACATCCTGAACTTCTCGCCGCGCGCACGCCGGGCATTGCGCGGCAACCGCATCTCGATGATCTTCCAGGAGCCGATGAGTTCGCTCAATCCGCTCTATACGATCGGCAGCCAGATCGTTGAAGCGATCCGCGTCCATTCGCGGATCGGCAAGGCGGAGGCCGAGGCGCGTGCGCTCGATCTCCTGCGCCAGGTGCAGATCCCGGAGCCGGAGGCGCGGCTGAAACAATATCCGCACCAGCTTTCCGGCGGCCAGCGGCAGCGCGTGATGATCGCCATGGCGCTGTCCAACGATCCGGACGTGCTGATCGCCGACGAACCGACGACGGCACTCGACGTGACGGTGCAGGCGCAGATCCTGCAGCTGATCCGCGATCTGCAGCAGGCGCGCGGCATGGCCGTGGTACTGATCACTCATGACCTCACCATCGTCAGAAAATTCTCCGACTACGTCTATGTGATGCAGCATGGCGAGATGCGCGAGCACAACACGACGGCAGAAATCTTTGTCCGCCCGCGCCATGCCTACACGAAGAAGCTGCTCGCCTCCGAGCCGCATGGCAGCGCCTCGCCGCTGCCGGACAATGCCCCACCGCTTCTGACGGCGCGCGGGGTCAAGGTGTCCTTCATGATGCGGCATGGCGGCTTCTTCAAGCCTGATCTGCGCGAACTGGTGGCGGTCGACAGCCTCGGCCTGACGCTCCGGCGCCACGAGACGCTGGGGATCGTCGGCGAGTCCGGCTCGGGCAAGACCACCTTCGGCCAGTCGCTGCTGCGTCTGAACGAGCCTGTAGCGGCCGAGATCACCTTCGATGGCGAGCGCGTCGATGGCCGCACGCGCAAGGAGATGCGCCCCTTGCGCGCCCGCATGCAGATCGTCTTCCAGGACCCGTTCGCCTCGCTCAATCCGCGCATGACGATCGGCCAGATCATCGAGGAGGGCCTGATCGTCAACGGGATCGGAAAAGGCCGGGCCGAACGGATGGAACGGGTGCAGGACGCACTGAACGCCGCCGGCATGCCGGTCGACATCCTTTCCCGCTTCCCGCACGAGTTTTCCGGCGGCCAGCGCCAGCGTATCGCGATTGCCCGCGCCATTGCGCTGGAACCGGAATTCATCCTGCTCGACGAGCCGACCTCGGCGCTGGACCTCTCCGTGCAGGCGCAGATCATCGATCTCCTGCGCAAGCTGCAGGACGAGCGGGGCCTCAGCTACCTCTTCATTTCCCACGATCTCAAGGTGGTGCGGGCGCTCTGCCACCGCGTCATCGTCATGCAGCACGGCCGGATCGTCGAGGAAGGCGCCGTGGCCGACGTGCTGTCCAACCCGAAGACCGACTACACCCGGCGGCTGGTCAAGGCCGCCTTCGACATTGCCTGATTGCAGGAGGAATGACATGGCAAGACAACCCAGGATCACGTTCATAGGCGCCGGCTCCACGGTGTTCATGAAGAACATCGTCGGCGACGTGCTGCAGAGGCCCGCCCTTTCGGAGGCCACCATTGCGCTGATGGACATCAATCCGCAGCGACTGGAAGAAAGCGCCATCGTCGTCAACAAGCTGATCGCGACGCTCGGCGTCAAGGCCAAGGCGGAAACCTATACCGATCAGCGCCGCGCCCTTCAGGGGGCCGATTTCGTCGTCGTCGCCTTCCAGATCGGCGGTTACGAGCCCTGCACCGTCACCGATTTCGAGATTCCGAAGAAATTTGGCCTGCGCCAGACGATTGCCGATACGCTCGGCGTCGGGGGCATCATGCGGGGGCTTCGCACCGTACCGCACCTCTGGAAGATCTGCGAGGACATGATGGCCGTCTGCCCCAGGGCCATCATGCTGCAATATGTGAACCCGATGGCGATCAACACCTGGGCGATCGCTGAAAAATACCCGGAGATCCGCCAGGTCGGGCTCTGCCACTCGGTGCAGGGCACGGCGATGGAACTCGCCCACGATCTCGACATCCCCTACGAGGAGATCCGCTATCGGTCCGCCGGCATCAACCACATGGCCTTCTTCCTGGAATTCGAACATCGACAGAAGGACGGCAGCTATCGCAGCCTCTATCCGGATCTCGTGCGCGCCTATCGCGAGGGCCGTGCACCCAAACCCGGCTGGAACCCGCGCTGCCCGAACAAGGTGCGCTACGAGATGCTGACCCGTCTCGGCTATTTCGTCACCGAAAGCTCGGAGCATTTTGCCGAATACACGCCCTATTTCATCAAGGAGGGCCGCGAGGATCTGATCGAGAAGTTCGGCATTCCGCTCGATGAATATCCCAAGCGCTGCATCGAGCAGATCGACCGCTGGAAGGCGCAGGCCGCCGAATACCGCTCCGCCGATCGCATCGAGGTCAAGCAGTCGAAGGAATATGCCTCATCGATCATCAACTCGGTGTGGACCGGCGAACCCTCTGTCATCTACGGCAACCAGCGCAACAATGGCTGCATCACCTCGCTGCCGACCGATTGCGCGGCGGAAGTGCCCTGCCTGGTGGACCATAACGGCATCCAGCCGACCTTCATCGGGGATTTGCCGCCGCAGCTGACGGCGCTGATCCGCACCAACATCAACGTGCAGGAACTGACGGTGCGGGCGCTGATCAGCGAAAACCGCGAGCACATCTATCATGCCGCGATGATGGACCCGCATACGTCCGCCGAACTCGACCTCGACCAGATCTGGTCGCTGGTCGATGACCTGCTCATTGCCCATCGCGACTGGCTGCCGGAATGGACGCAAAACCCCACGCTTCAGAAAAAGGCCAGCTGACGCATCCCGCAAACCCGAAGCCGGCGTGCGCCTATCGCGCGCCGGGTTCTGATCCGCACGCCGCGCCGATCCCGAGGCGGTCGGCCATGCGGATCAGATCGGCCACCGTGTCGGCCTGCATCTTGCGCATGACATGGCCGCGATGCACCTTCACGGTCACCTCACTGAGGCCGATCTCGGCGGCGATCTGCTTGTTGAGGCGGCCAACAACCACCCGCGCCATCACCTCGCGCTCGCGCGCCGTCAGCGTGGCGAAGCGTTCGCGCAGTTCGGAGGCCTGATCGTCCTGCCGCAGCCGCGCACGGTCTCGGTCCAGGGCCTCGCGGATCGCATCGAGCAGGTCCTGTTCGCGAAACGGCTTCAGCAGGAAGCTGACGGCACCGGCCTTCATCGCCTTGACCGACATCGGCACGTCACCATGGCCGGTGAGGAAAACGATCGGAATGCATCGGCCCATCGCCGCCAGCTCGTCCTGGAAATCGAGGCCGCTGGCATCGGGCATGCGGATATCGAGAACGAGGCAGCTCGGCCCGGTTACGGGCGGATGCGCGAGAAACGCCCGCGGCGAGGCAAAGCCGTGGCTGTCATAGCCGACGGAGCGCAGCAGGCTGTCGAGCCCGGCGCGAACGGATTCGTCGTCGTCGATCACATAGACCGTGGGGCGCTCACCCATCGGCTGTCTCTCCTTTCGAAACGGGGATGATTGGCAGGGTAAAGCCGAACACCGCGCCGTGGGGAAAATTGGCAGCGGCATAGATCCGGCCGCGATGGGCTTCGATGATCGAGCGGCTGATGGTCAGCCCCATGCCCATGCCCATCGGCTTGGTCGTCTGGAAGGCTTCGAACAGGCCGTCCGCACCGGAGCCGGGCAGGCCGGTGCCGGTATCGCGCACGCTGACGGTGATCGTGCGGTCGTCGCGTGCCGCGCAGACGAGCAGATCACGCCGCGCCGGATCGACGCCCGCCATGGCCTCGATGGCATTCATCAGGAAATTCAGCACCACCTGCTGCATCTGGATGCGGTCACCGGTGACCGGCGGCAGGTCGGTCGCAAATTCGGTCCTGAGCAGAATATCGTGGTTGCGCAGCTCGGCACGCACCAGCGCCAGCGCCTCGGAAATCACCTCGACGATATCGATGGGATCGCGCGAGGGAGGCACGCGGGCAATCAGCCGTCGCACGCGGCCAATCACCTCGCCGGCCCGCTCCGCATCCTGCACGATCCGCCGGATGGCGCTTTCGGCCTCTTCAAGGTTCGGCGGCGCGGCGGAGAGCCAGCGCAGGGCCGCATTGCCGTTGGCTGCAATCGCGGTGACCGGCTGGCTCACCTCATGCGCGATGGAGGTGCCAAGCTCGCCGATGGTGGTCAGCCGCGACATGCGTGCCAGTGCTGCCTGCGCCAGCCGTGTGCGCGCCTCCACCACCTCGATGCGCATGGTGAGGAATGTGGTGGCTCCGATGGCAAGCAGGCTCAGCACGCAGTTCATCAGGCCGGATTCCTGCGCGCCCCGTTTGGTCAGCACATAGCTGACGATGGTGAGAATGGCGCAGAGGCTGCCGACGGTCAGGATGGCGCGCGGCCTGCCGGCCCGCACCGAAACCAGAATGACGGCAGCATAGAGAACGGCAAAGGCAATCTCGCGGTCCGTCAGCGTATCGGCAACGAACACGCCACTGGCAAGAAGAGTGACTGAGAGCCACAGAAGCGGCGCCTCGATCAGATACCGCACCATGATCGCCCTCCCGTGCCGGCTGTTTTCTCGGTTCGCATCCGCAAGACAGTGTCACAGGCAATGGTCTTCCTGCAACGGTATCTCCCGACCTGTCCGGCAGGGGAAGACCGCTCCGGCGGGCCGTGACGGCCCGCCGGCTGCACGTGGCGGATCAGCTCGGATTTTCGAGCGTGAACAGATCCGCATCCTCGTCATAGGCGAAATATTCACCGTAACGCGCCCAGTTGGTCACGGCGCGCAGCGTGATGTCGGCCTGCTCTTCCGACATGTAATCCTCCAGCTCGTCGCGGAAGCGGCGGGCAGGCGCCCGGTGCGTCGGGCGCTCGTCCAGAATGCGTCGGATATGGGCGGCCAGCGGCACGAAGGTTGCCAGCTGCTGGGCAAACAGACGCTTGCGGTCGTCGACATCACTGTCGGAAAAATGCATGCCGGCAGGCGTCAGCCGGATCTCGCCGCTTTCCAGATCGGCGAAACGCAGCAGTTGCAGGGTTTCGGCAACGGGAAACAGGTCATCGATTTCCATGTGCAGATGCGCGGCCAGCGGCGAAAGCACCGCCTTCCCGTGACAGGGTTCGGCAGCCACCTTCTCGATCAGGCCCGACATCAGGTTGGTCGAGACGCGCGGCAGTTCGAGCGCGATGCCCGTGCCACGGAACAGGCCTTCACGGGTCGGCGCCGTGCTTCTGGCGGTCATGCGGGCATAGATGTCCTCCACCAGCATGCGGAAGGCCGGGTCGAGGCGGTTGCGCGGCTGCGGAAGGTCGACACGGATTTCGGCGACGACCCGGCCGGGATTGGAGCCGAAGATCAGGATGCGGTCGCACATCAGCACCGCTTCCTCGATGTTGTGCGTCACCATCAGGATCGATTCGATCGGCATGCGGCCTTCGCACCACAGATCGAGCAGGTCGGTGCGCAGCGTTTCGGCCGTCAGCACGTCGAGCGCCGAGAAGGGCTCGTCCATCAGAAGCACGCGCGGACGCACGACGAGCGCCCGGGCCAGCCCGACGCGCTGGCGCATGCCGCCGGAAAGTTCTTTCGGATAGGCGCTTTCGAAGCCATCGAGACCGATCAGGTCGATTGCGGCCAGCGCCCGCTTGCGCCGTTCCTCCGGGCCGACACCCTGTGCTTCGAGGCCAAGCTCTACATTCTGCAGAACGGTCAGCCAGGGAAACAGGGCAAAGCTCTGGAAGACGACGGAGATGCCGGCATTCGGACCGGTGACGGGGCGCCCCTCGAAGGTGATGTCACCGGTGCTCGGACGGATCAGGCCGGCAATGGCGCGCAGCAGTGTCGACTTGCCCGAACCGGAGCGGCCGAGCAGGCCGACGACCTCGGCGGGGCGAAGGTCGAGATCGACATTGTCGAGGACGACCAGCGAGCCGGCAGCGCCCTTGTCATAAACCTGGCAAACCTTTCGGGCCTGGACCAGCGGTGCAGCGGCGGTGATTTCGGTGTTGTTGAGGAGAACGGTGGTTTCCATGGTGATCACTCCCCGGAAGGATCAGTTGAGACGCAGGCGGCGTTCGGCAAAGACATAGAGCGGACGCCAGAGACCGCGGTTGAGCAGGGTGACGAAGAGGGACATCACGGCGATGCCGAGCACCACCCGCGGATAATCTCCCGCCTCGGTCGCCCGGGCGATGTAGGAACCGAGGCCGAAAGCCTCGAGCTTGGTATTGCCCCAGCTGACCACCTCGGCAACGATGCTGGCGTTCCAGGAGCCGCCGGACGCCGTCAGCGCGCCGGTGACATAATAGGGGAAGATCCCCGGCAGGATCGCCCGCCGCCACCAGAGCCAGGAGCGGACCTGATAGACCGACGAGGCTTCCTTGAGATCGGTCGGGAAGGCGCTCGCTCCGGCAATGACGTTGAACAGGATGTACCACTGGGTGCCGAGCACCATCAGCGGCGCCAGCCAGATGTTCGGGTCCACCCCGGTGCGCACGATGGCGACCACCGCAAAGGGAAAGAGCACATTGGCCGGAAAGGCCGCCAGGAACTGCGCCACCGGCTGCACCCGTTCGGCAACGGCTGGCCGCAGGCCGATCCACACACCGATCGGAACCCAGATGACGCTCGCGACCGCAATCAGCGCAATCACCCGCAGAAGGGTGACCACCCCGCCGGCAAAGGCTTCGCGGGCATCGGCAAGGGTCAGGGTCTGGCTGACATAGGCAAAGGCGGTCCACAGCCCCCAGGCACCGCCGGCCACGATCAGGCAGAGCCACGCCCAGTCCAGAACACGGCTGGTGCGCGCTTCGCTGCGGCCGGCAGACGGCGCGGACGGCATCACCGAGGGAAGCCGCATCAGCATCAGGCTCTGCCAGAGCCGGCCAAGCGGCCAGAACAGACGCTTCAGCAGGCGCGTGCGCTTGATGAGGCTGTAGACCCAGGATTCGGGCTTGTCCTGACCGGCGGTCTGCTCGACACGGAACTTGTCGGCCCAGGCCACGATGGGGCGGAACAGGAACTGGTCGTAAAGCAGGATGACGACGCCCATGGCGAAGACAGCCCAGCCGACGGCGGCGAAATCGCGCTTGTCGATCGCCACCGCCAGCCAGGAGCCGAGGCCCGGCAACTGGATCGTGGTGTTGCCGACGGTGATCGCTTCCGAGGCGACGACAAAGAACCAGCCGCCGGACATCGACATCATGGTGTTCCACACGAGACCGGGCGCAGCAAAGGGAGCTTCCAGCCGCCAGAAGCGCTGCCAGGCCGTCAGGCCGAAACCGCGGGCGACCTCCTGCAGGTCACGCGGCACCGTGCGCAGCGACTGGTAAAAGGAGAAGGCCATGTTCCAGGCCTGGCTGGTGAAGATCGCGAAGATCGACGCGCATTCGGCCCCGAGCTGGCTGCCGGGAAAGATGCCGATGAAGAAGGTCACCGTGAAGGTGAGGAAACCGAGCACCGGCACCGATTGCAGGATGTCGAGCGCCGGAATGATGATCATCTCGGCCCGCCGGCTTTTGGCGGCCAGAGTTGCTACCACGAAGGTAAAGACCAGCGAGGCGCCAATGGCCGCAAACATGCGCAGCGTTGTGCGCAGCGCATATTCCGGCAACCGCGCCGGATCGAGCACGAGCGGGGCCGAATCGAGCCCCTCGAGGGGTGCACGCATTTCGGCCGCGCCATGCAGGGCAAGCACCGCAATGGCGGCCAGGGCGGCGAGCGCCACCAGATCATAGAGGTTCGGCAGAATGCGGGCGCGCGCCAGGGCGGCAACGGCGCTGTGTCCGCGGCGATCATGGGAAAGAAAGACCATGTGAATCCTCATGGACGAAAGAAAGGTCGTGATCCGCCCCTGGCCTCAGGAAGAGGCTGATCAGGATGATGCGGCATGACCGTAAAGAAAGGGAGAAACATGCCGTCTGCGATCCTGCAGCGGACGGGATGCCGAGTGACGCCGGCGCGCGGCGGCTCAGACGACGCTGCACGATCGAGCGGGACAAAGGCACGCGCGAAGCTGTCGATACGGAAAAAGGAAGGCAAGGGCGGTTCGGCCGCCGTCAATAATCGTGGTGTTCATGGCTCACCTCTTCAGTCCGCCAGGGCGGGTCCGAGGGGCGAGCCGGACAGGCTAGGCCCGACCGGTCTGCACCCGACGGTTCGAGCCGTGGGCGGTCCAGGGTCTGATGATGACCATCCGGTGGCGGCCTGATGCCGCAACCGGACAGCGACTAGGGTAGCTGTCCATCTGCTTCTTGATCAGTTGTTGGCATCGTCGTCGCAGGCATGGTGCACTGCGAAGACAGGCCGGTCATGGCACGCGGGCGTAGCCCGGTCAATGAGGCCTTGGTGCAGGCCCGTTATACGGAGGTATAATCGCGCTCCGGTCGGCGGCGTAAGACCCCTGACAAACGGGGGGCCTGATCGTCAGGCAAGCCGACACCCGCAAATCTCATGCGATCAAAATGTTTCTGTTGCCTAGTTTGTAGCCATTGTTGAATTTGCCAAAACGATATGCATAACTGCCGATCACCCCGTGACGCGCAGAGCGGCCCCTTCCGGATTGCCCGTCGTCAGTACGTGAGAAGTGACTGCAATGCCATCGACAGACGCCGCGCCCTTGACCCCGCTTGCGCTCTCCGAGGATCTGCCACCGGCGACGGTGATGCCGATCTGGACGCCGGAGGGGCCGATGGCCCTCTGGCGCAGCGTCGGCGGCACGCTTTCGCTGGCCGCCGACCGGTGTCCGCATCGCGGCATGCGCCTGTCGCACGGCTTCGTGCGCGGCGAGGCGCTGTCGTGTATCTATCACGGCTGGAGCTACGATCAGGGCGGCCGCTGTCTGCGCATCCCCGCCCATCCGGATCTCGAGCCGCCGGCCTCGATCCGCGTGGCGACGGGCTCGGTGCTGGAAGCAGGCGGCGTGATCTGGCGCGCACGCGCGGACGATCCATCGCTGCCGCCCGATTTTCCGGGCTTTGTGCCGCTTCGCTCCCTGTCCTTTGCCGTCTCCCGCGATGTGATCTCTCGGACGCTTGGCGGCGAAAGCGCTGGGCCAGGGATCCTGAAGGGCACGCTTGCCGGCAGCGCCGTCATTCTGCTGTGCGCCGAGCAGGCCGAGGGCACCAGTCTCATCCACCTGCTGGCGCCGGCCGATGCGACGCTCGACCAGCGCATTGCCGTGTCGCGTGCCGCCGAAACGCTGCGCCGTGCGGCGGAAACCGGAACCACGGAGGCTGCGGCATGACAATCGGCGCAATGCGTGACGAATGGTATCCGGTCGGACTGCGCAGCAAGGTGGATGCGAACGGCCAGCAGACCCTGCTGATGGGTGAGCCGATCCGCCTCCATGAGAGCGAGGGCGGCGAGATTGTCGTCGAAACCGCCGATGGCCGGAGACTTCCGGTGGTCATCGGTCACGGCCATGTCTGGACCTCGCTCGGACAGCCGGACAAGCCGCTGTTTGCCATTCCGGAGGCCGACCAGCCCGGCCGGCGTCTGGTGGAGGTGGGTGTCGTGCGGGTGCGCTGCTCGCCGTTGCGCGCTGTCGAGAACTTTCTCGACATCGCCCATTTCCCCTTCGTCCATACCGACATCCTCGGCGCCGAACCGCATACGGAGGTGGAGCGCTACGAGGTGGAAATCCGCGAGCATGAAGACGAGGTCTGGGCGACCAAGGTGAAATTCTACCAGCCGCAGGCCGCCAAGTCCGCCGCCGGCGGCATCACCACCGATTACATGTACCGCGTGCCGGCGCCGACCTGCTCCGTGCTCTACAAGACCTGCCCTGCACGCCCCGGCGAATGGGACGTGATCACCCTCTTCGTGCAGCCGCTGACCGAGGAGCTCTGCGACGTCTGGCCCTGGATGGCGCTCTATGACGACGTCACCCCCATGACCGACCTCATCCATTTCCAGCAGATGATCTTCCTGCAGGACCGCTCGATCCTGGAAAACCAGATCCCGCGCCGCCTGCCACTCGATCCGGGCATGGAAATTCCCACCCGCGCCGATCTCACCTCCGTCGCCTATCGGCGCTGGCTGAAGCGGCACAATTATACCTATGGCGCGCAACTGGTGGCGCAATGAAGCTTTACGACTACATCCTCTCGCCGAGCTGCTACAAGGTGCGCCTGCTGGCGGCCCTTCTCGGCATTCCGCTGGAACTGCGCGCGGTGGATTTTCATCCGGGCGGCGAGCATCGTACCCCCGCGCTTCTGGCGCTGAATCCCGCCGGCTCGATCCCGATCCTGGAAGATGACGACCTGCGCCTGACGGAGAGTGCTGCCATGCTCGTCTATCTGGCGAGCCTCAAATCCTCGGACTGGCTCGGCCGCGACACGGCCGCCGAGGCTGCCCGCACCGAGCAGTGGCTTTCCTTCGCCCAGCGGCTGACCGCAAGCCTCGGCGGCGCGCGTCTCTGCGAAATGCTGCTGCGCCCCGGCGATCTGGCCGCCCTGCAGGCCGCCGGTATCGCGGCGCTGAGGGAGCTGGAAGCGGCGCTCGTCGAACAGCGCCTGCGCGGCGAGCGCTTCCTGGTCGCCGACAGGCCGACGATCGCCGACATTGCCTGCTTTCCCTATGTGGCACTGGCACCGGATGGCAGCGTGTCGCTTGATCCCTATCCGTCGATCCGCCTGTGGCTGCGGGCCGTCCGCGCCCTGCCGGGCTTCATCGAGATGCCGGGCATCCACCGCCTGCACGAGTTGAAGCCGGAGCCCGTTCATGGCGCGGAAGGGGAGCCTGCCTGACATGGTTACCCAACCGACAAGATATCTGCTGCGCGGCGCCGATGCGGTGATCGTCGATGACGGCACCGGGCAGACGGTTCTGCGTCATGTCGACCTTCTGACCGAGGGCCCGGCAATCCTTGCCATCGGGCCGAACCTTTCGGCAACGGAGGAAGCCACCGGCGCCGAGGTGATCGATGCTTCCGGATGGTTCGTCTATCCCGGCCTCGTCAACACCCACCACCATTTCTTCCAGACCTTCGTGCGCAACCGGGCCGATCTCGACTGGACGAAGCTGTCCGTCATCGAGTGGCTGGACCGCATCTATCCGGTGTTTTCACGGCTGAACGAGGACTGCTTCTACCATTCCTCGCTGACGGCGATGGCGGAACTGATCAAGCACGGCTGCACCACCGCCTTCGATCACCAGTACTGCTTTCCGCACCATGCCGGAAAGCGGCTGATCGACCGGCAGTTCGAGGCGGCAGACCTGCTCGGCATGCGCTTTCACGCCGGCCGGGGCGGCAATACTCTGCCGAAATCCGAAGGCTCGACCATTCCGGACGAGATGCTGGAAACCACCGACGAGTTCATCGCCGATTGCGCCCGCGTGATCGATACCTACCACGATGCCGCGCCCTTCAGCATGCGACAGGTGGTGGTCGCCCCCTGCCAGCCGGTGAACTGCTACCGCGAAACCTTCGTGGAAAGCGTTGCCCTTGCCCGTGACCGCGGCGTGATGATGCACACCCATGTCGGGGAAGGGGAAAGCCCGGTGATTGCCGCACGGCACGGCATGCGCACGGTGGATTACTGCGCCGAGCTTGGCTTTGCCGGGCCGGATGCCTTCTATGCGCATGGCTGGGAACTCTCGCATGCCGAGCTTGCCCGCATGGCGGCGGATGGCACCGGCCTCTCCCATTGTCCGGAGCCGGTCTATCTGGTCGGCGCGGAGGTGACGGACATTCCGGCCATGGCAGCACTCAACCTGCGCATCGGCCTTGGCTGCGATGGCGCCGCCTCCAACGACAATTCCAACCTGATGCACTGCATCCATTCCGGCTACATGCTGCAATGCCTCGTGGCCGCCACCCGCAGCCATCCGGTGCCGGAGCCTGCCGCCTTCCTCGCCTATGCGACAACGGGCGGTGCCTCGCTGCTCGGCCGCGCCGATATCGGCCGGCTTGCGCCCGGCTTGGCCGCCGATCTCTTCGCGATCGACACCCGCCGCATGGATTATGTCGGCACCCGTCACAACCCCTTGAGCCTGCTCGCCAAGGTCGGTGTCGGGATGACGACCGACATGACGATGATCAACGGCCGTATCGTCTGGAGGAAGGGCGAGTTTCCGGGCCTCGACGAGGCAAAGCTTGCGGCGGAGGCGGAAGCCGCCCTCGCCACGGTTCAATTCTGAGACGTTCACAAAACAGGGGAACAGGAATGTCCTATTCGATCACACGCAGACACCTGATGAAGAGCGCCGCAGCGACCGGCGTTGCGGCAACGCTTGGCAGCCGTCTCGCCACCGCTGCCGAACCGCTCGGCATCGCCCTCGTCGTGCCCTCGCCGATCGGTGACGTGGGCTGGGGCCATGCGCTGAAGGCCGGCCTTGAGCCGGTCAAGGCCGCCTATGGCGACAAGGTGAAGATCACCGTGCTGGAAAACATCGCGGAAGGCCCGGATGCCGACCGCATCATGAACAAGACGGTGGCGGACGGGAACCATTTCCTCGTCGCCGGCTCCTTCGGCTACCAGAACGGCGCCCTGCAGATCGCCCGCCGCAACCCGAAGGTTTCCGTGCTGCACGCCTCCGGCTTCCAGGTCGCGCCGAACTTCTCGCCCTTTGCCGCCAAATATTTCCAGGGCACCTACCTGATGGGCATGGCGGCCGCAGCCCTGTCCAAGACCGGCAAGCTCGGCTCCGTCTCGGCCTTCGCCATTCCGGAACTGATCACCTCCATCAATGCGTTTGCGCTCGGCGCGCAGGCGGTCAATCCGAATATCGAGATCTCCGTGGTCTGGGTCAATTCGTGGTTCGATCCGGCCAAGGAACAGGAAGCGGCCAAGGCGCTGATCGCGCAGAAATGCGACGTGATCTTCTCCAACGCGCAGGATACGCCTTCCGTCATCTCGCTCTGCGAAGAGCAGGGCGTCTATGCCTTCAACCTCAACTCCTCGATGAAGAAATACGCGCCGAAGACCTATCTCGGCTGCGTCGCCACGGACTGGTCGCCCTATTTCAAGGCCTCCGTCGATGCGCATCTGGCGGGCACATTCAAGGGCGCCAATGCCTTCCTCGGCGTGGCCGACAAGGTGGTCCAGGTCGTCGACTGGAACCCGGCCATCCCCGCCGACACCGTGGCGAAGATCAAGGACGTGGAAGGCAAGATTGCCGCCGGCAGCTTCTCGCCCTTCACCGGTCCGATCACCAAGGTGGATGGCAGTGTCGGCGTGGCCGCCGGCAAGACCATGGCCGATGGCGAGATCGTCGCGATGGACTGGCATGTCAAGGGTGTCGTGACGCCGCTGCCGAAGTGATCCATGACGGCGCCGCTTCTTTCCCTCCGCAACCTCACTAAAAGCTATGGTCCCGTGCGGGCCAATCGCGGCATTTCGCTGGAGGTCGGCGAGCGCTCCATTCACGCCATCCTGGGCGAGAACGGCGCCGGCAAGTCCACATTGATGAAGCTCATCTACGGCGTCGAGACGCCGGACGAGGGCGAGATGCTCTGGAAGGGCGCGCCCCTGCGCCTTTCCTCCCCCGCTTCGGCCCGCAAACGCGGCATCGGCATGGTGTTCCAGCATTTCTCGCTGTTCGAGACGCTGACGGTGATCGAGAACATCGCGCTGGTGGTGCCGGGGCAAAGGCGGGCGCTGCTGTCGCGCATCCGCGCGCTCGGCGAGGAATTCGGGCTCGAGGTCGATCCTCTCGCCCATGTGCATGCGCTGTCGGTCGGCGAGCGGCAGCGAGTGGAAATCATCCGCTGCCTGATGACCGATCCGAAACTGCTGATCCTCGACGAGCCGACCTCGGTGCTGCCGCCGCAGGCCGTGGAAAAACTGTTCGACACGCTGCGACGCCTGCGCGATGGCGGGGTCTCCATCCTGTTCATCTCGCACAAGCTGGAGGAAATCCGCGCGATCTGCGACCGGGCAACCATTCTGCGCAGCGGCGAAGTGACCGGCCATGTGGACCCGCGCGACCATGACGCGCATGATCTGGCACGCATGATGATCGGCCGCGACATGCCGGAACCGCTGCCCGTCACCGCGGCACCGGCCGGCGAAAAGCGGCTGGAACTGATCGGTCTCGAAGACACACCGGACGATCCGTTCGCCGTGGCGCTCTCCAGCGTCAACCTCACCCTGCGGGCCGGCGAGATCCTCGGCATTGCCGGCGTCTCCGGCAACGGACAGGCGGAACTGGCCGCCTTCATCTCGGGCGAGAGCAGGCTACCGGCCGCGCGGCGGGAACAGGTGCAGATGATGGGCCAGCCCGTCGGCCATCTCGGCCCGGCGGAGCGCAGACGACTCGGCTTTGCCTTCGTGCCGGAAGACCGACTCGGCCGGGGCGCCGTCCCGGAACTCTCGCTCACCCGCAACAGTCTGTTGACGGCGCATCCTCTCGGGCTTCAGCGGCACGGGCTGATCGACCGCGCCCGCGCCGCCGCCTTCACCGCAGACTGTATCCGCGATTTCGACGTGCGCACGCCCTCCGCCGAGGCCGAGGCCGGGGCGCTTTCCGGCGGCAACCTGCAGAAATTCATCGTCGGACGCGAGATCATGCTGAAACCGAAGTTGCTCTTCGTGGCGCAGCCCACCTGGGGCGTCGATATCGGCGCCGCCACAGACATCCGCCGCAAGCTGATGGCGCTACGCAACGAGGGGATGGCGATTCTCGTGATTTCCGAGGAGCTGGAGGAGCTATTCGACCTGTGCGACCAGATCCAGGTGCTACGAAAGGGAACGCTGAGCGCGCCGCTCAATGCCCGCGATACGAAGCCGGAGGAGATCGGTCGCTACATGATGGGCGCCGAAGCGGCACGGGAGGCGCTTTCCGCATGAGCATGCGCCTTGCCCTGCCGCATCTGGTGCGCCGCGAACGCGCCTCGCTTGCCGTCACGCTGCTGGCGCCGCTCGTTGCACTGTCTGGCGCGACCCTCGTCAACCTTCTGCTCTATGTGGCGATCGGCAAGCAGCCGGGCGCCGTGTTCCATGCCATGCTGCTGGAGCCCTTCCTGTCCTGGGCCTCCTTTTCCGAAGTGCTGCTGAAACTCGGGCCGCTGCTTCTGATCGCGCAGGGGCTCGCGATCGGCTTTCGCGCAAAAGTGTTCAATATCGGCGCCGAGGGCCAGTTCATTCTGGGGGCCATCTTCGCCTCCGCCATCCCGGTCTGGTATCCGCAGGCAACCGGCGGCTGGATATGGCCCTCCATGCTGCTCGCCGGCGCCATGGGCGGGGCGCTCTGGGCCGCCATCACCGCCTTCTGGCGCGTGCGGCTGAACGCCAACGAGATCCTCGTCTCGCTGATGCTGAGCCTCGTGGCCGCGCAGGTGCTGAACTATCTGCTGCTCGGCCCGTGGAAGGATCCGAACGGCTTCAATTTTCCGCAATCGGTGATGTTCCAGTACGATGCCATGCTGCCGCTCCTGTTCGAGGGAACCCGCGTCAACGTCTCGCTGCTGATCGCCTTCCTGCTGTCGGGCCTTGCCTTTGTCTTCATGCAGCGAAGCTTTCCCGGCTACCGGCTGGAGGTGGGCGGACTTGCGCCACGGGCCGCCGCCTATGCCGGCTTTTCGGAGGCACGCGCCATCTGGCTGTCGCTGCTGATCGGCGGCTTTGCCGCCGGTCTGGCGGGTGCGGCCGAAGTCGCAGGGCCGCTCGGCCAGCTACAGCGCTCCATCTCCACCGGCTACGGTTATTCGGCCATCATCGTCGCCTATCTCGGCGGCCTCCATCCGCTCGGCATCGTCCTGTCCGCGCTGGTGATGGCGGCGCTTTCCATCGGCGGCGACAATGCCATGGTTTCCGCCGATCTGCCGATTGCCGCCGTGCGGGTATTCCAGGGCAGCCTGCTGATTGCCTATCTGATCGCGATGGCCTTCGTTCGCTATCGCCTCGAATGGCCGTCGGCCAGCACACGGAGCAGGGCATGAACGCCATCGAATTCATCCTGGCCGGCATGCTGGCGGCTGCGACGCCCTTCCTGCTGGCGGCCCTCGGCGAACTGGTGGCCGAGCGGGCGGGTGTGCTTAATCTCGGCGTGGAGGGGCTGATGGCGCTGGGCGCCGCGCTCGCCTTCATCGTGGTCTATCACGGCGGCGGCCATCTGCTGGCCTTCGTCGTGGGCGGGCTGGGCGCCGCGCTGCTGGCGCTGATCTTTGCCTTCGTCACGCTCGGCCTTCAGGCCAATCAGGTGGCGGCGGGGCTTGCCATCGGCATCTTCGGGCAGGGCCTCTCCGCCCTGTTCGGCAAGACCTATGAGAGCCTGACGGTGAAGGGCCTGCCGAAACTCGCCCTGCCGGGTCTTGCGGATCTTCCCGTCGTCGGCGGACTGTTCGTGCAGGATATCGTCGTGTGGCTGTCGCTTCTCGCTACGCTTCTGATCTGGGCTGGCTTTGCTTTCTCGAAGGCCGGCCTGGTGCTGCGGGCCGTCGGCGAAAATCCGAAGGCGGCGCATTCCATCGGCTATCCGGTCATGCTGATCCGGCTGGCAGCCGTGCTGTTCGGCGGCGTGATGGCCGGGTTTGCCGGCGCCTATGCCTCGACGGTCTACACGCCGCTCTGGGCCGATGGCATGATTGCCGGCCGCGGCTGGATCGCGATCGCGCTTGTCGTGTTCGGCACCTGGCTGACGGGCCGCATCTTCCTCGGCGCCTGCCTGTTCGGGGCGGTGTCGCTGGCCGGGCTTGCCGCGCAGGCGGGCGGCGTGGAACTGCCCTCGCAACTGCTGGCGAGCCTGCCCTATCTGGTGACGATCCTGGTGCTCGGCATCATTTCGTCCAACCGGCGCCTGCTGAAGCTGAACGGCGTCGCCTCGCTCGGAGAGCCGTACAAGCCGTAAACGGGATGACGACGGGCGGCGCGCCGATGGCGGCCGCCCGCGCAGGAAACGGGTTCGTCAGCCGTGATTGATCATCACGTGCCGGACCACCGTGTAATCTTCCAGCGCATATTGCGACAGATCCTTGCCGTAGCCCGATTGTTTCAGGCCGCCATGCGGCATCTCGTTGACCAGCATGAAATGCGTGTTCACCCAGGTGCAGCCATAGCGCAGGCCGGCGGCCGCCTTCATCGCCTTCGACACATCCTTCGTCCAGACCGACGAGGCGAGACCGTAATCGGACTCGTTTGCCCAGGAAATCACATCGTCATCGTCGCCAAACGGCGTCACGGAAACGACCGGGCCGAATACCTCGCGGCGCACGATCTCGTCATCCTGCCGCGCGCCGGCCACCACCGTCGGCTGGTAATAGAAGCCCGGCCCGTCGAACAGCTGGCCGCCGGTGGCAATCTCGATGTGATCGGCTTCAGCGGCACGCTGAACGAAGCTTGCCACGCGGTCGCGCTGGCGCTGCGAGATCAGCGGGCCGATCTCGTTCAGGCTGTCATCGGCATCGGCATAATGCAGCGAGGCGACCGCGCTGCTGAGATCGGCAACGAACGTGTCGTAGACGGAGCGGTGGGCGTAGATGCGGCAGGCGGCCGTGCAATCCTGGCCGGCATTGTAGAAGCCGAAGGTGCGGATACCGGCAATCGCCGCCTCAAGATCCGCATCGCCATGGACGATGACGGGGGCCTTGCCGCCGAGTTCAAGATGCGTGCGCTTGACCGATTTCGCCGCCGCCTGCAGCACCTTCTTGCCGGTGGCGATATCGCCGGTGATCGAGATCATGTCGATACCGGGATGGTTGATCATCTGGTTGCCGACGCTTTCGCCGCGCCCGAGGATGATGTTGACCACGCCCTCCGGCAGGATGCCGGCAAGCAGTCTCGCCATTTTGAGTGCCGTCAGCGGCGTCTGTTCCGAGGGCTTGAACACAACCGTGTTGCCGCCGGCAATGGCGGGCGCCAGCTTCCAGGCCATCATCATCAGCGGATAGTTCCAGGGGGCGATCGAGCCTACCACGCCGATCGCGTCGCGGCGGATCATCGAGGTGAAGCCCGGCAGATATTCGCCGGCAAGCGTGCCCTGCTGGTTGCGGATCGCACCGGCAAAGAAACGGTAGCAATCGACAATGGCCGGAATCTCGTCATTGCGCACGGCGTTGATCGGCTTGCCGCAGTTCAGCGCCTCCAGCGCGGCAAAGGCATCCGCATCGGCCTCGATCGCATCGGCGATCTTCAGGAGATAGGCGGAACGCTCGGCGGGTGTGGTGCGCGACCAGCCGGCAAACGCGGTGCGGGCGGCGGCCACCGCCGCGTCGATCTGTCCGGGGCCGGCCTCCGGCAGTTCGGCGATCACGCCTGCCGTGCGGGGGTTCAGGATCTTCTCTTCGCGCTCCTCGCCGGCCACGAAGGAGGAGCCGATCAGCATTTGCGTGTCCATGTCCAGGGGTCCTTTCAGTCTGTTCATTTGCCGCTGCCGGCGGTGTCCTCGCCTTCACGCGTCAGCGCGTAGGCGAGAAGGATCGGCAGAAAGGTGACGAGCACGACGGCCATGGCGACGACATTGGTCACCGGCCGCTCGCGCGGGCGGATGAGTTCCTGAAGCATCCAGATCGGCAGCGTCTGCTGCTGACCGGCGGTGAAGGTGGTGACGATCACCTCGTCGAAGGACAGCGCGAAGGCCAGCATGCCGCCGGCGAGAAGCGCGGTCGCGATATTGGGCAGCACCACGTGGCGGAAGGTCTGGAAGCCATCGGCGCCGAGATCGTAGGAAGCCTCGATCAGCGAGACGGAGAGACGGCGGAAGCGCGCCACCGCATTGTTGTAGACCACCACGATGCAGAAGGTGGCGTGGCCGAGCACGATGGTCCAGAAGGAGAAGGGCAATTCCGCAAGACCGAAGGCGGAGCGCAGCGCGATGCCGGTGACGATGCCGGGCAGCGCAATCGGCAGGATGACCAGCAGCGACACCGCCTCCCGGCCGAAGAAGCGCGCCCGCGACAGCGCAGCGGCACACAGCGTTCCAAGCACCAGGGCAAGCAGGGTAGCGATCGCGGCGACCTTCAGCGACAGCATCAGCGCCTGCCACACATCCGGGCGCTCCCAGGCCACCGCCAGCCAGCGGGTGGTAAAACCCGGCGGCGGCCACTGGAAGCTGCGGGTTTCGGTGGTGAAGGCATAGACGAAGATCAGCAGGATCGGCAGATGCAGGAAGAGCAGCCCGGCGGCGGCCGCGATTTTCAGCAGGAGGGGGGCGGTCGACCGGTCATAGCGCATCGAAAGCTCCCATCTTCCTCGCAAGCCAGAGATAGAGCGCCATGATCAGCATGGGCACCACGGAGAAGGCGGCGGCAAGCGGAATGTTGCCGGCCGTGCCCTGCTGCATGTAGACGGCCTGGCCGATGAACAGGCGCGAGGTGCCGATGATGCCCGGCACGATGTAATCGCCAAGCGTCAGCGAGAAGGTGAAGATGGAGCCGGCGGCAATGCCCGGCAGCGCAAGCGGCAGCAGCACATGCCGGAAGGTCGCGCCGGGTGCCGCCCCCAGATCGTGCGAGGCCTCGATCAGACTTGCCGGCACCCGCTCCAGTGCTGCCTGGATCGGCAGGATCATGTAGGGCAGCCAGATATAGACGAAGACGAGGAAGGTGCCGGTGGCGCTGACGGACAGCGAATTGCCCCCCACCACCGGCAGCGACAGCCAGCCGTCCAGCAAGACACCGAGGCCGAGTTTCGCCGCAAGCCAGCTGACGATGCCTTCCTTGGAGAGGATCATTTTCCAGGCATAGATCTTGACGAGATAGCTCGACCAGAGCGGCAGCATGACACCGAGATAGAAGAAGGCCTTCCAGCGCCCCTTTGCATAGCGGGCCGCGTAATAGGCGACGGGAAAGGCGATGATGGCCGACGCAACCGTGACAAGCGCCGCCATGGTGACGGTGCGGGTGATGATGTCGAGGTTCGACGGCCGCAGCAATTCGGCATAGGTCAGAAGCGTGACCTCATGCGTCACCTGTCCGGTGAAATCGTCGATCGAGAAAAAGCTCTGCAGCAGCAGGGAGAACAGCGAGCCGACATAGATCAGGCCGAGCCAGAGGAGTGGCGGCAGAAGCAGCAGCAGGATGAGCAGGTTCGGCCGGCGCCACAGAAGGCCGGACAGGCGGGAGGAAAGGGGTTCTGCGCCGACGACAAGGCTCATGGCGCATCATCCAGCAGATTGAGCGCGCTGCGATCAAAGGAGAGCGTGATCGCGCTGCCCTCGCCCGGCACGCCGACGCCGGCAGGCAGATTGGCGTGCAGCATCTCGCTCTCCACCCGGACAGCCAGCCGGCGGAAGGCGCCGAGGAAACTCGATTGGACCAGCGTTCCCTCCAGCACCAGCCCGTCCTCCCATCGTCCGAGGCGAAGCAGTTCGGGCCGCAGGCTCGCCCAGCGCCGCTCCCCCGTCAGCCGGGCGGTGAGCGCCGGCGGCATAATGTTGGAGGAGCCGACGAAATCCGCAACGAAGCGGCTGCGCGGATTGTGGTAGATCTCTTCCGGCGTACCGGCCTGGACAATCCGTCCCTGATGGAAGACGGCGACGCGATCGGCCATCGACAGCGCCTCGACCTGATCATGGGTGACGAAGATGAAGGTGATGCCGAGCGCCTTCTGCAGCCCCTTCAACTCCTCCTGCATCGCCTCGCGCAGCTTCAGGTCGAGCGCGCCGAGCGGCTCGTCGAGCAACAGCACACTCGGCTTGTTGACCAGCGCACGGGCCAGCGCCACGCGCTGGCGCTGGCCGCCCGAAAGCTGCCCGGTGCGGCGCGCGCCATAGCCGGAGAGTTTTACCAGATCGAGCGCCTCTTCCGCCGCGCGACGCCGGGTTGCCCGATCCACGCCCTTCACCATCAGACCATAGGCGACATTGTCGAGAATGGTCATGTGCGGAAACAGGGCATAGTCCTGAAACACGGTGTTGACGGCGCGCCGCCAGGGCGGCAGTCCCGTCGCATCCCGGCCGTGAATGGCAATCGCGCCGCCGGTCGGCTGTTCGAAGCCGGCCATCAGCCGCAGGCAGGTGGTCTTGCCGGAGCCGGAGGGGCCGAGCATGGCGAAAAATTCGCCGGCCGGAATATCGAGATCGACGGCATCGACGGCACGCACGCTGCCGAAGTGGCGCGAGACAGCGCGAAAACTGACGGCTGAAGTCATAGGTCCTCCGCAATGGCCGATGAGGCCACAGGTTCGGGTCAGGCAGGCAGGGGGCTTTATGCGAGCAACTGCCGGATGGCTGGAAAGTGCAGAAGGAGGCGGCGAACCGTCTGCCGATCGGCGCGCCGCCCCGCAGAAAGCCTTACTGGCCGCCCATCACAGCGATGTAGTCGCTCACCCAGCGGCTATAGGGCACGCAGGTTCCCGTTTCGCACTTGGCCACCGGAGTCCGCCAGAACGAGATCTTCTGGAAATTGTCGAAGCCGTTGGTGGCGCAGCCGCTGTCGCCCAGCAGCGCGTTGCCCTTGCAGGCGGCGGGAACGGCGGGAACGGAGCCGAACCAGGCGGCAACATCGCCCTGTACTTTCGGCGTCAGCGAATGCTGCATCCACATATAGGCGCAGTTGGGGTGCGCGGCATTCACATGCATCATCGTGGTATCGGCCCAGCCGGTGGCACCTTCCTTTGGAATGGTGGAGGCAATCGGCTGCTTGTCCGCTTCCAGAAGGTTCACCTGATAGGGCCAGGAACCGGACGCGACCACACCCTCGTTCTTGAAGTCGTCGGTCTGCACCGTCGCATCATGCCAGTAGCGGCCAACCAGACTGCGCTGCCCCTTCAGAAGCTCGATCGCCGCCTTGTACTGGTCTTCGGTCAGCGCATAGGGATCCTTGATACCGAGGTCCGGCCTGGCGGACTTCAGGTAGAGCGCGGCATCGGCAATGTAGATCGGCCCGTCATAAGCCTGCACGCGGCCCTTGTTGGACTTGCCGTCCGGCAGCGTCATCTCCTTGAACACCACCTCCCAGCTCTCCGGCGCCTTGCCGCCGAAGGTCTTGGTGTTGTACATCAGGACGTTCGGCCCCCACTGGTAGGGCGTGCCGTAATGGACGCCGCCCACCGTGTGCCACGGCGCATTCTGCAGACGCTCGTCGACGCCGGACCAGGTCTTGATCAGGCCGACATTGACCGGCTGCACCTTGCCGCCGGCAATCAGGCGCAACGACGCATCGCCGGAGGCGGTGACGAGGTCGAAGCCGCCCTGGTTCATCAGGGTGACCATCTCGTCGGAGGTGGCGGCGGTCTTCACATTGACCTTGCAGCCGGTCTCCTTTTCGAAGCCGGTCACCCAGTCATAGGTCTTGTCGGTGTCACCGCGCTCCATGTAGCCGGCCCAGGCCACGATATCCACCTGCCCCTCGCCGGGGCCGATTGCGGTCTTCATCTCCGCCGAAAATGCGGGCTGCAGGGTGTTGGATAGCAGAACGACGGCGCTGCTGATGCGCAAGAAGGTCTTCATGATGTTCCCCTGTGTTCGGATTTGCCGATCTTGTTGGAGGGGATGATAACCAGCGCCTTCGGCTTCACAATTTCTTTTATCAAAAGCCCGGTATCGGAAAAACCGAATGCTCTCGTCCCTCGTTATCGGAGCCGCGGCGCGCGCTGGGTCTGGGCCAGAGAAATAAAGTTCTTCAGCGGCTGCGACAGGGTGAGGCCACGACGCCAGACGAGACCGACGTGGATTGCCGGCAGCGAGGCGGAAACGTCCCGCGTCTCGATGCGATCGCCTTCCAGCGACCAGGGCCGGTAGATCATGTCCGGCAGGATGGCAACACCGGCGCCGGTCGCCACAAGGCTGCGGACGGCCTCGACCGAGCGCGTGCGGAAGGCGACCCGCGGCCGCGCGCCGAAGACGGCGAGCAGCTTGCGCGTCGCCTCCTCGATCTCGTCGGTGGTGAGCATGATCAGCGGCTGTTCGGCAATCTGCTCGACGGTGATCGAAGGAAGTGCCGCGAGCGCATGGCCGGCCGGGAGCCACAGGTTGAAGGGCGACATGTCCAGGGTCTCGAACTGCAGCGCCTGCCGGTCGCGCAGATTGTTGAGCAGGATGACCGCCACATCGAGTTCGCCGCCGACCAGAAGGTGCTCCAGATAATTGCTCTCGTCCTCGACGGTACTGACCTCGACGCCGGGGAAGGCGCGGCGATAGCGGGCGAGCAGATCCGAGAGCACATAGCCGGCGACCAGCGAGGTGACACCAAGTTGCAGGGTGCCGGTCGTCTTTCCGGGATCCGAATCGAAGACCTGCCGCGCCTCGGCGACATTGACGAGGATCTTCGTCGCGTGGCGAAGAAACTGGTGGCCCTGCTGGGTAATGGCGAGGCCGCGCGGATGCCGCTCGAACAGCGACACGCCCAGATCCCGTTCCAGCTCCTTCACGGCTTCGGTGATCGAGGATTGCGAGATGGACAGCACATGCGCCGCGCCCGACACTGTGCCCTGCTCGGCCACCGCCACGAAATACTGCAACTGCCGCAGCGTGAACGCCATCTGCCCCTCATGCATCGCAGGCCGCCACCGGTGGCCGCTTCACAATCTCTATGACACGGAACCACAAGCGGTTCGAGACGGAGGAAGCCTTGGCCACCGCTCAGCGCGGCGCAAACACATCCACCGATTGGGAAAGCCCCCGCAGCGGAAAACTGCCGACATGCTCGACCTGCGTCTCCAGTTGACCAGCGCGGATGAAGGCTTCCGACATCAGGACGGGGCGATGAACGGTCTTGGTCAGGGTTTCCAGCCGGGAGGCGATATTGACGGTCGGGCCGATCACCGTGAAATCAAGACGCGAGGACGAACCGATATTGCCATACATGACATCGCCGCAGTGGACACCGATGCCATAGCGGAGCGCCGGCTGGTTCGCGGCTTCGCGCGATTGATTGAGCCGATCCATCGCGACCTGGACTTCCGCCAGAGCATCGAAGGCGTGCTGGCAGACATCCTCCCCCTCCAGCGGGAAGACGGCCAACAGCCCGTCGCCCATGAACTTGAGAATCTCGCCGCCATGCCGTTCGATCGGCTCGGACAGTGCGTCGAAGCACTGGTTCAGCATGCCGATCACATCGTCGCGTGGCCAGAGGTCCGAAATCTCCGTGAAATTGCGCACGTCGAAGATCATCACGACCGCCGAGAGGGTAACGCCGCTGCCGCGGCGCGTGGCGCCGGCCAGGATCTTTTCCCCCGCATGCGGGCCGACATAGGTGCGAAGCAGGGTACGGGCCAGCGCGTTCTTGATGCGCACCTCGCTGACCAGCGCCAGCACCGGCACCAGCGCCCGCAGAAGGGTGAGATGCTCCGGCGCAAATCCTCCGGGCGCATCGCTGGCAAAGGTTACGGCATGACGCTTTCCCAGCGTGTGCTGCAGCGGCATGGCGAGGTAATCGGTCAGCCCCTCCTGCCGCAGTTCCGCAAAGATCGGGTAGGGGCGGGCCGGATCATCGACCGTCAGGATCTGATGCACCTCCGCCACGCCATCATGCAGGTCGCGGATCGGGCTCATCAGGAATTCCGGCGAGTTCTCGACGCCATAGTCGACGGTATCGATCTCGGCCTCCGCAAAACCGGTACGCCACAGGATGCGTGCCCCCATCCATTGCGGATGATTGATACGGAAATGCAGGGTGGCGCGCGCCACCGGCACGCCGGCCAGGCGCAGCCGGTCGCACAGCGCGACAAACACGTTGTCGATGAAACGTTCGTCATGCGTCCGGGTCAGAAGCCAGGGGATGATGTTACGGGGATCGGCAACCTCCTTGCCTTCGGTGGTGTCGTGTGCCTCGCCCATGCTATCCCCCGTGAGAAGCGCCATCCGGATATCCGGTCGGTCAAAGAGCCGCCGCATGCGCTCCGACGCGCGCCGGATAGGTGGTCCGGCAGGCGGCTGGGTTCAAGAGGCAAAGTCGGGAGATCGCAGGAATCACCCGTCGGCCCTTTCCCGGAAGGGCCTGCGAACCTTCGGCAATGCACGGCAAAATCAGCCTTGCGGCACAACGCGGATAGACGACGGCGCTGAAAAATAATGTATAAAGAAGAAACAGTTGCCGGAGAAGGAACGGTTCGCCACGGCATGATCACGCAAGCGAGGCAGGGATTGAAGGCAGGCCGGCGATTGGCACGGGGGCAAAAGCGCGACGGTGACGGCGAACGGGGCGGCGCGGGCATCAGCCCGGAGGACATTGCCGACCACAATTCGCGTGTCGTGCTGGCGCTGCTGCGCCGGCACGGTGCGCTGACGCGCCAGGAACTTGCCGGCCATCTGAGCCTCACCGAACCCGCCATCACCGGCATTCTGAAGCGCCTGATTGCAGCGGGCGTGGTGGAGCAGGGTCAGCGCGACGTGGGTGACCGCTACAAGGCGGCCGAGTTTTCACTGGTGGCCGGAAGCGTTCACGGGCTGGGGCTCTGGCTGCGCCCGGACGTGGTGGATCTCGCCCTCGTCGATCTCAAGGGCCATCTCGTCCTGCAACAGACAGTACCGTCCGACAGGCTGGCGGACACAGTCGCCACGATCCGCGACCGGTGTGCCGAAAGCCTCAGCGGCATCGGCATTGCCTGCCATCCAGGCGTCGATGCCACAGAGATTGAGCGGATGCCCACGCTTTCCAATCTGGCATCCTTCGTGGTCAAGGATGTGGAAGCGGTCGTCACCGCGGAGCGTATTCTCGGTATCGGCGAGCCGGAGGGGGGCTTCGCGGTAATCCTGGTCGATGAAATCGTGCGCGCCGGCCTGATGACGGGCGGGCGATTCTTTCGCGGCGTGCATGGCCGCGCGGGCGGCATCGGCAGCATGCGACCAGGCCGCGAGGAACTGACGCTGGACGAGGTGGCGAGTGCCGCGGCCTATCACCGCCATGTTGAGACTTTCGGCGAGGCCTTCGCCGAGGACTGGATGCGGCGCGCCGCATCCCGCCTGCTCGATGCGGTGCTTGCGCTTGGCGGCTTCGTCTCCCCCGGGGCTGTCCTGATTGGCGGAAGCCTGCCGGACGCCGTGCTGGACACGGTCATTGCGATGATGATCGCCGAGCGGGAGCGCAAGGGCACCTATTTCGTGCCGGCTTCGTGGATCCCGCCCATCCGCAAACTGACCTTTGCGCAATGTGGCGTTGCCCGCGGCGCCGCCCTGCTGCCCTTTATGGAGCTTGCACTGCCGAAGACCCGCTGACCGCAAGGCCGGCCGGCAGCATGACGGTCGACATCGGCACACGGGTCTGCTGGCTTGAATCCGCAGAGGGCAGGCACAGGCGATGGGACAGCGGCATGGTGGCCGCCCCGAGCGCTGCGGCATCCTCGGAGATCGCCGTGCGATGCAGCGAGGGCGCCTCCATGCCGCGCCGCCCGATCTCGTCGCGGACATGGTTCAGGAGTTCATCGACCAGCAGCACCGGCAGGCGTCCGCCGATCAGAACCGCTTCCGGATCGACAACCATGCCGATATCGATGATGGCCTCCGCCAGCGTCACCGCAAAGCCCTTCAGCCAGGCGCTGACCCGCGCCCGCCCGGCCGGATCGAGGGTCAGCAGGTCCGAGGGACGGGTGACGGGGATGCCGTTTTCCTTCAGGTGGTGCAGCAGGTGAAACAGCGAATACATGTCACCGATCGGCCGCGTTTCACCGGCAAGCCCTTCCTCGGTGGCGACCACCGGCAGCCAGCTGACTTCGCCGCCAAGGCCGCCGGCCCCCTTGTGGCACATGCCGTTGATGACGAGGCTGCCGCCCAGACAGGCGTTGACGAGAATGTAGAAGAAGCTGTCGATCTGCGTGCCGAGACCGTATTCGATCTCGCCGAGTGCCGCCGCATTCGCATCATTGTCAATGAAGACGGGATGGTGGGTGAAACGGGCCAAAGCGGCGCGCACATCAAAGCCGCTCCATTCACGGTAGTGCGCGGGGCGTTCAAGAAAGTCGACCTCGCCCAGCCAGTCGGGAATGGCGAGGCCGATGCCGGCCAGCCGTGGTTCCGGAATGATCTTGCGGCGCAGGAAGGAGGAGATGGCCTCCTCCATCAGCCGGGTGAAATCCTTCGGCAGGAAGAAGCGCTGCTCGTGATGCATGCGGCCGCGGATATTGCCCACCGCATCGACGGCAACGATGGTGAGATGATCGCGGTCGATATTGGCACCGATGGCAAAGACGCCTTCCGGGTCGATTTCCAGTTCGATGGCGGGCTGGCCGCGCAAGCCTTGCCGGCGACGCGCCTCCATCACCAGCCCTTCGTCGAGCAGACGATCCACGATTCGCGTCACCGCCTGCTTGGTCAGCCGCGACTGGCGCGCCAGTTCGGTGCGCGAGATCGGCGCACCGCGATGAATGGCATTCAGGATGGTCGCACGGTTCTGCGCCGCCGCCTGTTCGCCATTCGAACCCAGATAGTTCAATTCTCTGTCCTTGTTTGTCCACCCGGGACGGTCTGCAACCGCCCCGGGATGATGCTGTAAATTCGCGCCCGACGGAAGAGGTGTTTCAGCGCTTGCGCAGACGCCAGCTCTTCACCTCGAAGGAGCGCAGGGCATCGGCGGGCACATCCGCCATCGGCTCCTCCAGAATGGTGAGCGGGCCTTCGGTCTGCCAGCCCTCCTGTGGCTTGACCTGCAGGGAGCCGCGCCGGCCGGCCGGCTCGTAAAGGCGCAGGACAAGACCATCGCCCTCCTCGCTCACCTTCAGCGCGGACAAGGCAGCCGGAATGCCCTCGACCGATACAGGCTGCCATTCTCCGCAGGCAAGGCCTGTCGCCTCGATGGCAAGCAGCGGCTGGTTCAGATCCTCGGCTTCTTCGCGCACGCCTGCCTCATGCCAGCTGCCTTCATGCGGCATCAGCGCATAGGTGAAGGCCTGATAGCCCTCGTCCGCCAGCGGATCCGGATAGACCGGCGCGCGCAGCAGCGACAGGCCGAGCTGGTTGCCGCGCATCGAATGCCCATACTTGGCGTCGTTGATCAGCGCCAGGCCGAAGCCAGGCTCGGCCAGATCGACGAAGCGGTGGGCGGGTGCCTCGAACATCGCGTCGTCCCAGGAGGTGTTGGTATGCGTCGGGCGCTCCACCACGCCATAGGCGCATTCGCAAACGGCGCGGGGGCTGCGCACGGCCACACCCGTCAGCGTGCGCAGGAGCACGCGGCGATCATGCCAGTCAAGCTCGGTGTGGATATCGAGGCGACGGGCATTGGCACCGAGCGACAGCGTCTGGGTGATGGTGGAATCGCGCCAGCGCCGGCGGATGCGGATGGCGGCGCGGTGCGGACCATTCTCCACCAGTTCGATGCTCTCGAAACCGGTGATCTCCTCGGCCTTTTCGGCATAATCGCCTTCCACGTCCCAGGCATCCCAGTTGCGCGGCTTGTCGGCGGGATAGGCAAACAGGCGGTTGCCGCCATCGTCCAGCGCCTCGCGGCCGCTCGGCTTGTGCAGCATGCTGGCAATCGAACCGTCCTCGGCCAGCGTCACCTTCAGCACCTCGTTTTCGAGGCTGCGGGCGGTGGCGACCAGACCGGGCTGCGGCCGAAGGGCAGAGACCGGCAGCACGGCGACGGAGAGCGGCGCAACCACCGTCTGCGCCCGCACGGGGCCGTCTGCCAGATCGAGACGCAGCGGGCGCGGCGACAGCGACGGGTTGACGACCAGCACATGGCCATCGTCACCGGCCGGCAGCTGGGCGCGGATCGCCTCGAGCCCGGCTTTCTGCGCCGCCTTCGCTTCCTCGATGACGCTGCCAAGTTCCGTGCTCGCATCGACATAGACTTCGGCGATGGAGGAGCCCGGCAGAATGTCGTGGAACTCGTTCTTCATCACCACGCGCCAGGCAGGTTCGAGCGATTGCGGACGCGCGCCACCCAGCAGATGGGCAAGGCTTGCGATCGTTTCGGCGGTGATCAGGCCGCGCTCCGCCTGGCGGTGCAGGCGCTTCACATCGCTCTGGCTGGTGAGCGTGGCGCGGTGCAGCTCCAGATAGATCTCACCCTGCCAGACATGCATCTTGCGCGAGGCGGCGGTGGCATGGGCGGCCTCGAAGAAATCCTCGACGCGGCTCCAGCGCGCCTGCGGAATGGCCGGGAAGACCCGCAGCTGTTCCTCGCGCAGGATCATTTCCGGTGTGACGCCGCCGCCGCCATCGCCATAACCGACGCACAGCAACGTGGTGTCGTGGCGATCCTTCTGGCGGAAATTCTTCCAGGTCGGCACGAAGCAGTCGGGCCGCACGAAGCCGTTATAGCCTTCCATCGGATTGTTGAAGGTGTGCGCCAGCACGCGGCTGCCGTCGAGACCCTCCCACCAGAAGAGATCGGCCGGAATGCGGTTCGATTCCGACCAGTTGACCTTGATCGTGAAGAAGCTCTTCATGCCGCCCTGCACCAGAAGCTGCGGCAGCGCGCCAGAGAAGCCGAAGCAATCCGGCAGCCAGCAGATGCTGTGGCGGGCGCCGAAGGTCTTTTCGAAATACCGCTGGCCGTAGAGAATCTGGCGGGCGAGGCTTTCGCCGGTCGGCATGTTGGTATCGGGCTCCACCCAGCAGCCGCCGAGCACCTCCCACTGGCCGGCCTTCACCCGCTCGACGATTCGCGCGAGGAGGGCCGGATCGTCTTCCTCAAGCTGCGCATAGTAATGCGCCGTCGACTGGTTGAAGCGGAAATCGCTCGAGCCTTCCATCAGCGACAGCGCGGTGTGGAAGGTGCGGCGCATCTTGCGGCGGGTCTCGCCATAGGGCCAGAGCCAGGCAAGGTCGATATGCGCATGGCCGGTGAGCGCGATCTGGCCCTGCGGCGGAAAGCGCTTCTGAAGTTCGGCAAGCTTTGCCATCAGCGCCGCATAGGCGGTGGCGACGGAGGCGCGCTGCGCCTCGTTCAGGCCCTCCGGGTTCTCCTTGTGCGGCGGCAGCTGCCAGATCCGCTGCTGCATCGTCTCCGGCGCGATGCGGGTCACGTAGTCCGCCGTGGCCGAGGGCCAGTCAAGGCTGTAGAAGCAGGTTTCTGCAGCCTCCAGCAGGTAGGGAACGGCGTCATGGCCATCGAGCACGCTGACGGCCTCCGCGATCTGGCGCAGCAGCAGCCAGAGCCGGTCGACCTCCTCGTCGATCCAGAACAGTTCCGCCCGTTCCAGGCAGGGCTTGCGGACCGGCTGGCCGAAGGGCAGGCGGGCGACCGTTTCCGTCGCAATCGAGAACCCGTGCGAGGGCAGGTGGAACTCGCGGTGATAGGGATCGAGCCCGTAGCTCTTCGCCTGGCCATCGGCGCCGGTGATGCTGATCAGGCTTTCGCCGCCGAGATCGAGATAGAGCCGCACATCTTCCAGAGGCCAATCGGCGGGAACCTCGCCGGAGACGGTGAAGTGTACGGTGCCGTTGCGATGCGGCCAGGCCTCGCGAAGCGCGATGGGGCTGCCGTCGAACTGCCAGCCCTCCAGAGGGCGCGTGGCGCGGGCGCGCCAGAATTGCAGTTCGGCGGTGCGCACCTGGAGCCGTTCGAGGCGCTGGGCAGAAGTCAGTATCATGGCAAAACTCATATTCGTCGTTGGAAGGGTCAGCCCTTGACGGCACCGGCCGTCAGGGCACCAAGGATCAGCCGCTGGAGCGCCAGGAAGGCGACGATGGCCGGCACCACGGAAACAAGGCAGGCGGCCGCCAGAAGCTGGATGGAAGAGTCGTTCTGCGTGCCGGCATACTGGAAGATGCCGACGCCGATGGGGGTGAGCGATTCCTTGGTGATCAGCAGGAAGGGCACGAGGAACTGCGACCAGCCGCCGATCACCGCAATGATGAAGGCGGATGCGATGCCGGGCGTGGAGAGCGGCAGCACCACGCGCAGGAACACGCCGAAGCGGTTGCAGCCGTCGATCATCGCCGCCTCGTCGAGGGCAGCCGGAATGCCGTCGATCGTCCCCTTCAGGATCCAGGTCACCATCGGCACCGAGAGCGCGATATAGACCATGGTGGCGCCGAAATGGCTGTCGGTGAGGCCGATCGAGGCCATGTAGCGGTAGAGCGGCACCATGATGACGAGCGGCGAGATCATCTGCACCGACAGAAGCGCCATCATCCAGGCGCCCTTGCCGCGGAAGCGGAAGCGCGAAAACGCGTAGGCTGCCGGCAGCGCAACGATCAGGCAGCCCACCGCCGACAGGCAGGACAGCTTCAGCGCGTTCCAGAGATAGGCGAGGAACTTGTCCGAGGACAGGATCATCGCGAAATTGTCGAGCGTCGGTGCCTTCGGAATGAAGCGGCTGACGCCGAGGAACACTTCCTTACGGGTGCGCAGCGCCAGCGACAGCAGCCACAGCAGCGGCCAGGCGAAGAAGACGAAGATCACCAGCATGAACAGATAGCTGAACAGGTCGCCGATGCGCTCTCTGGTCTTGGCGCTCATCGGTCCTCTCCCTTCGGCAGGAAGGCCGCGTAGACGAGCGCCAGACCAAGGCTGATGACCAGCATCAGGATGGAGAGCACCGCACCGCCGGCAAGGTCGTAATTGCGGAAGACGACATTGAACGTATAGAGCGACAGCACCTCGGTGGAGCGGCCGGGGCCGCCGCCGGTGAGCGAGATGATCGCATCGAAGGTGTTCAGCGTCTGGATGGTGATCAGGATCATGTTGACGAGGATCGCCGAGCGCAGCTGCGGCAGCGTCACATGGAAAAGCCGCTGCGGCGCGCTGGCGCCATCGACGGCGGCGGCCTCATACAGCACAGGATCGATCGCCTTCAGCGCGGCATACATCACCACCATGGAAAAGGCAGTGCCGCGCCAGACATTGGACATCACCACGGACCACATCACGAGGTCCGGATCGGACAGCCATTGCACCGGCGTGGCGCCCAGCATGCGCAGCACGCTGTTGAGACCGCCAAAAGGCGCTTCGTTGAACAGCATCTTCCAGATGATGCCGCCGGCAATGCCGGGCACGACCCAGGCAATCAGCGCAGTGGTGCGCACGATCGTCGTGCCGAACAGACGCCGCTTTTCGCCGCGCACCACGACGAGCGCAATCGCCAGCCCGAACAGCTGCTGGGAAAACACGCTGGCCAGGGTGAAGATCGCCGTCACGCCGAGGATGCCCGGAATTTCCGGCCGCGCCAGCGTCTGCGTGAGCGTCGCGAAGGTGTAACCGCCCTCTTCGCCGAGCAGCGTCGCGCGGGTCAGCGCCAGCCGGAACACGTCGAAGACGGGGTAGAGATAGAACAGGCCGAGCACGAGGATCAGCGGCAGCAGCCAGGGCGCGACCCGTGGCCGCGTCTGCCGGCGGCGGGCAAGGGCGCCCGCATGCGCAACGGTGGCGATTGCTGTGGTCATGGCGGTCATCCAGTCGGGCAATGCATGGAAGGGGAAGGGCGGGCCATGTCCAAGCCCGTCCTCCCGTCGTCATGTCGCCGTCAGAGGCGCTTGAAGGCATCCGTGGCGGCCTTGAAGGCATCGTCCACGGCAGCTTCGGTCGGCTGCGAGCCGGTCAGGACCTTGCCCATCATGATCTGGATCTGGTTGGAGATTTCCGGATAGACCGGCGCGCCGGGGCGGGCCTGACCCACCTTCAGTGCGGCAGCGAAGGCCTTGTTCGCCTCCGTCGCGAAAACCGGATACTTGTCATAGAGATCGGCGCGGGTCGGCAGCTGCTCCTGCAGCGCATTGGCCGGGCCCATATAGATCTCGCGGGCCAGATTGGCGCACATTTCCACCTTGGCCGGATCCTTGGAGAAGGACGCGACCGTCCAGCCGCCGGTGCCGGTGGAGCGCTGTTCCTTCGTCGGGCCGGGCAGCATCGAGAAGGTCCAGTTGGCGAAATCGCCGGCGTCGAGCGTGCTCTTCAGCTGGGCGAGCTGCCAGTTGCCGCCGACGAACAGCGCGGTGGTGCCGGCCGCGGCAGCGGCATTGAAATCGTCGTAGTTGCCGATGGTCGCCACGCGCTTCGGTGCCGCGCCGCTTTCCACCAGACCGCGGTAGTAATCGACCGCCTTGACGAACTTGGCACGGTTCTCGCCCTCGCCGAAGATCGGCTTGCCGGCATCGTCCACCAGCTTGCCGCCTTCCGCCCAGAAATTGGCCAGCCAGTCGAAGGTCGTGCCTTCGAAGCGGCCGCCATTGAACAGGATGCCTTCCATGCCCTGCTTGACGGAGGCAAGGGCTGCCGTCTTCGTGTCGTCCCAGGTCTGCGGCGCCTCGGCAATCACGGCCTTGTTGCGGTAGAGAACGCGCAGGTCGGTCGCCCACCACCAGGCATAGATCTTGCCGTCCGTGCCGGTAATGCCCTCGCGGATGAAGGGGAAGAGCTGGTCGATTTCGTCCTTGTTGAAATAGGGCGCGAAGGACTGCAACACACCGGACTTCTTGAACAGCGGCAGCACGAAGGAATCGACGGCGGCGCAATCGGGGGCATTGCCGGACTTCGCCTGCTCCAGGAGGCGGGCCTGTTCCTGGCCGATATCGCCCGACATCATCTGCAGTTCGACCTTCCAGCCAGGATGGCGCGCCACATACTCGCGGAACAGCTTGCCGTAACCATCGGCAACGGCCGGATCGTTGTTGCGCGGGCCGTCCGTCGTCATGCGGAAGGTCAGCGTCTTCGGCGCATTGTCCGGGCCGACCGTATTGCCGGTAATCGTATTGCCTGCGGCAATCGCCGGCAGGGCAACGCCCAGCGCCAGCACGGCGGCGAGGCTCGTCAAGGATGCGGTTCTCATCATACGGGTTCTCCTCCCTCGAAAACGGCCGGTTCACCGGCCTTGTGGCGCAGGAAAACGCGCAGGCGACCTTGGGCCACCCGATCCGCTCCTCCCGGCACCAGCGACCCGCCCGTCTCCTCAACAACGGTCTTTGCAGGTCACGGAAAATAGATTAAATCACTTTTGTTTTGTGTCAAGCACCAGCCTGGGAGGAAAACATGGCACAGGTCGAAATCGCCGCTCTGCGCAAGAGCTACGGCGCGCTGGAGGTGATCCACGGAGTGAATGTGTCGATCGCCGACGGGGAATTCGTGGCGCTTGTCGGCCCCTCCGGCTGCGGCAAATCCACGCTTCTGAGAATGGTGGCGGGGCTGGAGGAGATTACGGGCGGGGATATCAGCGTCGACGGCAAGCTGATCAACGATCTTGCCCCGCGCGACCGCGACATCGCCATGGTGTTCCAGAACTACGCGCTGTATCCGCACATGACGGTGGCGAAGAACATGGGCTTTGCCCTGAAGCTGCAGGGGCTTTCGACGGGCGAGATCGACCGGCGGGTGAAAGCTGCCGCCGGCATTCTCGATCTCGACGCCTATCTTGGCCGCAAGCCGGCAGCGCTCTCCGGCGGCCAGCGCCAGCGTGTCGCCATGGGCCGCGCCATCGTGCGGGCGCCGAAGGTGTTTCTGTTCGACGAGCCGCTGTCCAACCTCGACGCCAAGCTTCGCGTGCAGATGCGCGCGGAAATCCGCGAGCTCCAGAAGCGGCTTGGAACCACCACCATCTACGTCACCCACGATCAGGTGGAGGCCATGACCATGGCCGACAAGATCGTCGTGCTGCAGCAGGGGCGGGTGGAGCAGATCGGCGCGCCGCTCGATCTCTATCATCGCCCGGCCAATCTCTTCGTCGCCACCTTCATCGGATCGCCGCAGATGAACCTGATCACCGGCGAGGCCGCCACGCATCTTGGCGCAACGACGCTCGGCATCCGCCCGGAGCATCTCGTCGTCTCCGGCGAGGGAGAGGGCTGGAAGGGTCGCATCCTGTCGGCCGAATATCTCGGCAGCGATACCTATCTCGACGTGGACACCGAAACGGCCGGTCGCCTGCAGGTGCGCACCGAGGGCGCCTTTGCTCCACGGCCGGGCGATACGGTGTGGCTGAAGCCGGCAGACGGTCACATGCACCGCTTCGATGCGGAGGGCCGCGCGCTGCGATCCTGAACGGCAGGATGCAGCCATGCGCTCCCTCGCCGCCATGCGCTCGCCCACCGACATGCACCTGGATCGCCGCAACGTTCATTATTTGAGAACAGTGCGGCGATCATCGTTTCTATTTCAATAAACAAAAGAGGGGCTATCTTCGCGTCATGGCGATGCCGCAACGGCATCGCCCCCGATACAGGGAGCAGCCAAATGACCCTCATCCACGAAAACATGTCGCGCGGCCACACCGATACCGGCTGGCTGAACAGCTACCACACCTTTTCCTTCGGGGGCTTCAAGGACCCGACCCGCATGGGGTTCGGCGCGCTGCGGGTGATCAACGAGGATCGCATCGCCCCGGGCTCCGGCTTCTCCGAGCATGGCCATGCGGATATGGATATCCTGACGCTGGTGCTGTCGGGCAGGCTGCGCCACGCGGATACGCTCGGCAATACGGTGACGATTGCGCCCGGCGAAGCCCAGCTGATGCACGCCGGCTCCGGTGTCAGGCATTCGGAAATGAACGCCTCCGCGAAGGAACCGGCGCATTTCCTGCAGATCTGGCTCATTCCGGAGGCACGCGGCCTGGCGCCGCGCTACCAGCAGGCGAGCTTGCCCGATGCCGCCACGAGCCGCGACTGGACGACGATCGCCGCTCCCGTCGGCGCGGGCGCACCGCTGGAGCTGTACTCCGAGACGCGGCTTTCTCTGGCAAGGCCTGCAGCCGGTGACCGGCTCACCATTCCACAGCATCCGGGTCGTCTGACCTTCCTGCACATCATCGAAGGCCTCGCGATGGTCGATGGCGAAAGGTTGACCGGCGGCGACGGTATCCAGCTCGGCGCCGATGCGCTGCCGGATCTCGAATGGATTACCGACGGCCAGGCGCTGCTGTTCGACATGCGCCGGTGAGATCCAAACACGGAAAAGCTGCCGGGCGCGTCCGCGCCGGGCAGTTTTTC
>NZ_VJMG01000076.1 GCF_007004135.1 Affinirhizobium straminoryzae | reverse complement strand
ATTCAATTGGTATACCAATTACATACACAAATAGCCGAGCCTCCGCAAGCCCCTCCTTCGAGCCTGACGCATGAACCCAGACGAGCCGGAATGCAGACCCTTGCGGGCCCTAGTAGGAGGCGAGCACGTTCTGCCGCGCCTGTTCCAGATGCAGCGTCATCGCCGCGCGCGCCGCCTCGGCGTTTCGCGCCTTCAGCGCCTCAAGGATAGACTGGTGGTCGGACAGGCCCGGCTTCCGCTGGGCAAGCTTGCGCTGGCGTTCGAAGATCGTCGTGTAGCGCCGCATCTGTACGATGGTATCGGCCAGAAAAGGATTGCCGCTCGCCTCGCCGACGCCCTGATGAAGCGCATGGTCGAAGGACCAGACGAAGGCGGGGTCCGGATCGGGATCGGCGGCAATCGCATCGAGCATGGCCTGAAGATCGGCGATGCGGGCGTCGTCGATGTGTTCGCAGGCCTGGGCGGCCGCACTCGGCTCGATCAGCAGGCGCATCGCCATGCTGCTCAGATAGTCGGCAAGGGTGATGATCCGCACCGTCAGCACGCCCTTGGCATTGCGCACCAGAAGCCCCTGCCCTTCCAGGCGGCCCAGCGCATCGCGCATTGGCGAGCGGGACACGCCGAGCCGGTCCGCCAGCCGCCGCTCCTGCACGACGGAGCCGCCAGCGAGTTTGGTCGAGAGGATCTCGTCCAGAAGCGTGCGGTAGGTTTCGTCGGCCAGACTCTTGTCTGTGCCCCGGCTCTCATCCATAGGTCGCGGCTCCCCGTCCATCGTCATGGTGCCTGCCATGGACGGAGGCAAAGGGCAAGAAAAGGTCATCGCGCCCAGACGCGAAACATTGAATAATCCATGGCGGGAGCACAGACATGACACAGCCAGACACAGACATCGAGACCGACAGACCCGCGCGGGCCAGCCACAAGCTTGCCGCCCAGGCCTATAATGCCGTGTCGGAAATGATCCGTCATCGCCGGCTCGGCGGCGGCCATGTCATCGTGGAGGCGCGGTTGGCCGAAACGCTCGGCATTTCCCGCACGCCGCTGCGCGAGGCGCTGCAGCGGCTGGAGGGCGAAGGCCTGGTGCACAAGGGAGACGGGCGCAATTACGTGGTGCGCCATGTGGATATCGGCGAATACATCCAGAGCCTGAAGCTCCGGCTGCTGATCGAGCCGCAGGCGGCGGTGGAGGCCATGGACAGCATTCCCGGCCGCAAGCTGATCGAGGTGCGCCGCGAAATCGACGAGTTGATGGGCGCCACGATCTATCACACCGATGCCCACTGGTTCTCGGACGACCACCTGCACAACCTGATCATCGATTACTGCGGCAATGAGGTGATGGCCAAGGTGCTGCGCAACCTGCGCGCCACCACGCGCCTGTTCGAAATCGGCCGGCTGAAGGACCGGCTGACCCCGGATTCGACCGAGCACCTGCTGATCATCGACGCCCTGCAGCGCAAGGACGCCGAAGCTGGCCGCAAGGCCGTTGCCGCCCATATCGAAAGCCTGATCGCCTTCGCCAGAAGGCATATCAAGATGAACGAGTGATCGTCTTGCCCATCCAGCCGCGCGGACGCGTCAGCCAAACCCGGCGGCCATCGGCGCTTGCCTCGGCCTGACGGTGTCGCACATCAAGGATTAGGGCAATGGACTCACAGACGGCGCGCTGCCCCGCGTCGCCAACGCACGACAATCTGCGAGTTCTGGCAGTCGCACCGCCACCGCATTATGAGGAAGAAGTTTTTTTATTTATTAAATTAATATTTGACAGCGCTGACCGTTTCTGATGTTTTTCCGGCGCCAGGATGAGGTTCCTGGCGGAGGAGAGACCCATGACCATCGACAGAATTTCCCTGCGCCCCACCCGCCGCGCCTTCATGGGCGGCATGGGTGCTGCGGCATCGACCGCCCTGTTTGCGCCGGCCATTGCGCAATCGCGCCAGCTCACCATCATCTCCAACCGTGGCAATGCCGACCAGCGCAAGGCGGTGGAAAACATCGCGGCAGACTTCGGCAAAGCCGCCGGCGTCAGCGTCACCGTCAACAATATGGACCACGAGGCGCACAAGACCGCCATCCGCAACTATCTCGTCGCAAGCCCGCCGGACATCTGCTTCTGGTTTTCGGGACAGCGCATGCGCTCCTTCGTCGAAAAGAACCTGTTCGAGGATATTTCCGACCTGATCGCCAAGGAAAACTGGGCCGGCCCTATGGGCACTTCGATCGGCGCGGTCACGGTCAACGGCAAACAGTATGGCCTGCCCACTGGCGGCATTCTCTGGGGCCTGTTCTACCGTCAGGATACGTTCGATCAGTTCGGCCTGAAGGCACCGGAAACATTCGAAGACTTCTTCACGCTGGCCGCGCAGTCCAAGAAGGCAGGGCTCACGCCGATGTCCATCGGCACCAAGGACATGTGGACGGCCGGCGGCTGGTTCGATCACATGAACCTGCGCATCAATGGTCTCGACCATCACATGGACCTGATGGCCGGCAAGATCAAATATACCGACGCATCGCTGAAGGAGGTCTTCGATCTCTGGGAGCGTCTGGTCAAGGCCGACTTCTTCTCCGCCAACCACACATCCTATGCCTGGGATCCGGCCGCCGCTGCCGTGGTGCAGAAGAAGGCCGCGATGATCGATCTCGGCAACTTTATCAAATACGCCTTCCCGGCCGACGATCTGGCGCAGGTGCGTTTCAAGCCCTTTCCGAGCATCAGGCCGGGTGTGGCCCAGTATGAGGATTTCTCGGTGGATTCCATCCACATTCCCTCGGGCGCCAGGAACAAGGAGGCTGCAAAGGAATTCCTCGCCTATTTCTACAAGCCGGAAAATCTGGGGGCCTATCTCGCGCCGGAGGGCAATATGCCGGCCCGCAGCGATTGCCCTGTCGGCAATGATCCCATCCTGAAGATGGCCGCCGAGAGCATGAAGACGATCAAGGGAACCGCGCAGTATTTCGACCGCGATACCGATCCCGACCTCGCTCAGGCCGGCATGAAGGGTTTTCAGGAATTCATGGTCCGGCCCGAACGGCGCGAGCAGATCCTCGGCCAGATCGAACGCACACGCGCCCGCATCTACGGCTGAGGCCGATGCGGTTTACGGGAGGCGACACGCCTCCCGTCTTCGAGGAGAGTTTTCCATGACCATCTGGTGGCGGCGCCATCGCAACTGGCTCACGCCGGCGCTTCTTCTGGCGCCCGGCCTTTTTCTGTTTCTCGTGGTGATCATCTGGTCGTCGCTCGAAACCTTCTGGATTTCGTTCTTCGACTGGGACGGCATGGGAGTAAAGACCTGGGTCGGGCTCGCCAACTATCGCGAGCTTCTGGATGATCCCCAGTTCTATGTGTCGCTGAAGAACAATCTCATCTGGCTTTTGATGTTCCTGCTGGCGCCGCCGGCCGGGCTCGCCATCGCCTTTCTGGTCAACCAGAAGATTGCCGGCATGCGCGTGATGAAGTCGCTGTTCTTCATGCCGCTGGTGCTGGCAACCGTCACCGTCGGCGTCATCTTCACCTGGTTCTACGACCCGACCTTCGGGCTGCTCGCCCTTCTTTTCCGGGCCTTTGGCGCAGAGGCGCCGGCGCTGTTGTCCAACGAACACCTGGTCACCTTCGCCGTCGTTGCCTCCGCGCTGTGGCCGCAGATCGCCTTCTGCATGGTGCTGTTTCTCGCTGGGCTCAACAATCTGGACGAGGAACTGATCGGTGCGGGCCGCGTCGATGGCGCCCGGGGTCTGGCGATGCTCTGGCATGTGGTGCTGCCGCAACTGACACAGGTGGCCTTCATCGCGGTGGCTATCACCATTGTCGGCGCGCTTCGCTCGTTTGATGCCATTTCCGTAATGACGGCCGGCGGTCCCTTCGGTTCATCCACGACGCTTGCCTACCAGATGTACGAGCAGTCGCTGTTCTCCTATCGCTTCGGCTATGGCGCGGCCATCGCCACCATCCTCTTCCTCATCATGGCGGTGTTCATCGCCTGGTATCTCCGCGGCCTCATCCGGGCCGAAAAAGGAGCGTGACCATGTATCCCCGCGCCATCCCCGAAAATCGCCCGCTGTCGCGCTTCGCCTATGGGCTGCTGGTGGCCCTTGTTCTGGCCCTCTGGTTGCTGCCGCTGTTTGCGGTGATCATGACCTCCTTCCGGTCGTTCGACGACGTGATGGCCGGAAACTACTGGGGCTGGCCCTCGAAGATCCAGGTTTTCGAGAACTATGCCGCCGTGTTCCAGCAATCGAAGATGCTGGACTATTTCCTCAACAGCCTGATCATCACCATTCCCTCGACGATTGCGGTGCTCGTCCTGTCGACGATGACGGGCTTCGTGCTGTCGCGCTATCCCTTCCCCGGCGCCATGGTGATCTTTGCGCTGTTCGTCGGCGGAAACTTCCTGCCGCAACAGATCATGATGATACCGATCCGCGACCTGATGGTGGCGACCGGTCTCTATGACACGTTCTGGGCGCTGATCCTCTTCCATGTCGCCTTCCAGACGGGCTTTGCCACGCTCTTCATGCGCAACTTCATCGCGGCGCTGCCATCCGAACTGTTCCAGGCGGCGCGCGCGGAAGGTGCCTCTCCCTGGCAGACGCTGATCCACATCGTGGCACCCCTGGTAAGGCCGGCACTCGCGGCGCTCGCCATCCTCGTCTTCACCTTCATCTGGAACGATTATTTCTGGGCCGTCGTCCTGACCCAATCGGACGCGGTGAAGCCGGTCACGGCGGGCTTGTCCAATCTGCGCGGCGAGTGGGTGTCGCAGTGGAACATCGTGTCTGCCGCAACCATCCTCGTCGCCGTGCCGCCGGTGCTGATGTTCTTCCTGATGCAGAAACACTTCATCTCCGGCCTCACCATGGGAGCGGTCAAAGGATGACCGCGCGCCCCATCAACAGCATCACAGGGAGCGATACCCCATGAACAGCGTCGAACTCATCGGGCTGGACAAGCATTACGGGCAATACCATGCCCTGAAATCCCTCGACCTCACCATCGAAAAGGGGGAATTCATCGTCATGGTCGGCCCTTCGGGCTGCGGCAAGTCCACGTTGCTGAAGACCATTGCCGGCCTTGAAACGGTGGACACCGGCAAGATCACCATCGGCGGCAAGGACGTTACCAGGGCCGAGCCCGGGGATCGCGGCATCGCCATGGTGTTCCAGTCTTACGCGCTCTATCCGCACATGACGGTTGCCGAAAACATGGGCTTCGGCCTGCGCATGGCCAGGCGGCCGAAGGCGGAGATCGATGTCGCCGTCCGCCGCGCCGCCGACATCCTGCGGATCACCGAGCAACTCGACAAACTGCCGAAACAGCTGTCGGGCGGACAGAGACAGCGCGTCGCAATCGGCCGCGCCATCACCCGCTCTCCGGATGTCTTCCTGTTCGACGAGCCGCTGTCCAATCTCGATGCCGCGCTGCGCACGCAGATGCGCGTCGAACTGTCCACGCTGCATGCCGAGCTTGGCTCGACCATGATCTACGTGACGCATGACCAGGTCGAGGCCATGACCATGGCCAGCCGCATCGTCGTGCTCAACAAGGGCGCCATCGAACAGGTCGGCAGCCCGCTCGCGCTTTATGCCAACCCCGTCAACCGGTTCGTCGCGGGCTTTCTCGGCGCGCCCCGCATGAACTTCATCGAAGGGACCACCACCGAGGTCGGCACCGACGACGCACTGGTTCAGCTCGCGGGCCTTGCCCCGCTGCGGATCGCGCTTCGTCAGGGCGCGACAGTGAAGACCGGCGATCCGGTAACCGTCGGCATTCGACCCGAGGCTTTTGCCGTTGGCGGCAGCAAGCCGGCTTCCTGTCCGGCAAGGGTGCGCCTGGTCGAAAATCTCGGTCGGGAAACGGTGGTCTATGCCGACGCCTCGCCGCTTGTCACCAGCGGCTCGGACACCGGCACGCGCAATGTGACGATCCAGCTCGGCAGCGCCGTGGCCGTTGCGCCCAACAGCGAGATCACCATCGGCTTCGATCCAGCGGACGCCTATCTGTTCGGCTCCGACGGAGCCACGCTCACCCCGGCCAAGCCCGAAATTCAATCCCGATAATCCGGAGCAGATCATGAAACGCAGACCGCCCGCGCCCCTCTCCGTCTGGCGCACCCTCAACCTTGACGATTTTCTTCTCGGCGTTCCGCATTATCCGGAACATGTGGACGAAAGCTACTGGCGCCGCGACGCCGAGCGCATGCGCGATGCAGGCTTCAACGTGGTGCGCATGGGCGAATTCGCCTGGCACCTCTGGGAGCCCTACGAGGGCAAGTTCGATTTCGACCTGTTCGATCGCGCCATCGATATCCTGGCCGACTGCGGCATCAAGACCATTCTGTGCACGCCGACGGCAACGCCGCCGCGCTGGCTGACGATGAACTATCCCGAAGTGCTGCGCGTCGATCGTAACGGACGCCGCGCCTCGCATGGCTCCCGCCAGCATGCCGACACGACCAGCCCCGTGCTGCGCGAACACAGCCGGCGTATCACCCGCGCGCTGGCCGAGCATTATCGGGACAATCCGCATGTGGTGGGCTGGCAGACCGACAACGAGCTGAACACCACGGTTTCAGAATCCTATTCCGAGTCCTGTGCGCTCGCCTTCCGCAACTATCTGCGCCACCGGTACCAGACGATCGACAAGCTCAACTTTGCCTGGGGCGGCGATTTCTGGGCAACGGCCTACGACAATTTCGATCAGGTGGTGCTGCCGCTGCCGATGGCACCATCCTATCTGAGCCCGGGCCATGTGCAGGATTATCATCGCTTCCTGGCGCAGGCCACGGCGGCCTTCCAGCACGATCAGGTGCGGATCCTGCGCGAAACGAACGAGGCGTGGTTCATCTTCCACAATCTCGGCAATCTCGCCGATATCGATTTCCGTGGCGAATTTGGCCAGGATCTCGATTTCATCGGCTTTGACATCTATCCGATGCTCTATGACGAGTTCCGCCGCACCGGCGGCCATGCGGCGACGCAGGCGCTTCAACTCGACATCTGCCGCAGCTATGCCGGCAACTTCATCGTGCCGGAACAGGCCTCCGGCCTCGGCAGCCAACCGTCCTTCACCACCATGACACCGGAACCCGGCGAGATGCGCCGCATGGCGCTGTCATCGGTGGCGCGCGGTGCGGATGGCCTGATGTTCTTCCGCTGGCGGCCGGCCCATTTCGGCGCGGAAATCTACTGGATGGGCCTCATCGACCACGACGACGTGCCGCGCCGCCGCTACGCTGAAGCCAAGCAGTTCGCCGGAGACATCTCCCGGATCAAGGACCAGTTGCTCGGCACGTCGGTTGCCATGGATGTCGGCATCGCCGGTGGCGATTTCGACAATCAGGAGGCGCACAAGACCTATCCGATCGGCCTGCCCTCCCCGATGGACGACGCGGCACTTCTGCACCGCCATTGTTACAAGGCGGGCATTGCCTGCGGCTTCATCCATCCTGAAGACGATCTGAGCCGCCTGAAGGTGTTTTACATTCCCCATTGGGTGATGTGGGATCAGGCCTGGACACCGAAGGTGCGCGCTTTCGTCGAGAATGGCGGCACGCTGATCGTCGGCGCCATGACTGGAACGCGGGACGCCAACAACCACATCCTCCGCGAACTGGCGCCCGGCAGCGCGCTTGCCGATCTCTGCGGCGTGCGCGTCGAGGAATTCGGACGGCTGACGGCAAAGGATGGAGCCGGTCTCTTCCAGCGCTTCCCCATCGATCAGGGCCTTTTCATTCCGCCGAACCTCCTGCCTTCGTCTTCTGCCGGGCGGAAATACAGCCTGGAGATCGGCGGCCGCGAGATCGAAGCCGAACATCTCTACGAATTGCTGGAAACCGGCAGTGACGTTGAAGCGCTTGCCACCTGGAAGGCCTGGTTCGCGAAAGGCCGCCCCGCCATTACCAGCCGCCGTGTCGGCAAGGGCCGCGTCGTCTATCTCGCAACGTATCTTGGCGAGGAACTGGTCGAGGCCCTGACGCAAACGGTGCTCGCCGATGCCGGTGTCGAGCCCCTGATCCGGGATCTGCCGGAGGGCGTGGAAGTGACGCTCAGGCAGGCCGAAGACCGCAAGCTGCTGTTCGTGCTGAACGTGACGGACACGCCACGCCAGATCGTGAACCTGCCTGCGTCCATTGATCTCCTGACCGGCCAACGGGTCGATGGATCTCTGGAGCTTGCGGAATATGGAGCGGCGGTCCTGTCCTACGCTTGAGTTCGGTTACGCCACCGGAACGGTGCGCAAGCGCAATCATTCCGACTGTGTTCCCGCGGCGGGGCTTCGGCTCCGCCGCGTTTTTCAGTGACAGAAGATGGATCAACCGCCGGTGGCCATTTCGAAATTGAAGAGACCCTGAATGGCCAGCGCCGCAGCACCCGCAGCCCAGAAGTGCTCGCGTTCATCGGGGATCACCGCCGGCGGGCGGCTATAGCAGTAGCGTTCAAGCGATTTGCGCATGGGATCGAACAGAAGATCCCCGAACGTCACCGCCTCGCCGCCGACCACCACCACCTCGGGATCGGTGGAATTGATGACATTTGCCAGATGGACGCCGATATCCTCGCCCGCGCGTTGCAGCAGCGTGCGGGCAAGGTCGTCCCCCTGCAGGGCGGCCTCCTTCATGCTGTAGCGATCAAGCTCGGAACCGAGCCCCTTTCCACGTCGCCAGGAGTCGACGATCGCTGGCACAGAATGAAAGGTCTGCAGACAGCCGATCCGACCACATTCACACATTGGTCCCTCCAGCCGGTGCGTGACGTGGCCAAGCTTGCCGGCATGGCCATGCGCCCCGCGCAGGACGACGCCATTGGCAACCGTCGCGCACCCGATCCCGACGCCCACGGCGAGTGCGAGAAAAACCGAGTGCTGGCTTCCGAGACCGAACAGATGCTGTGCCAGTGCAAAGGCCAGCGTGTCATCTTCCATCCAGACCGGCGCACTGATCCTCTCTCTCAGCAAGCCCGCGAATGGAACATTCCTCCAGCCGAAACGATTGCTGGAGACGCAGACGCCTGCTGCCATGTCGATCGTGCCAGGCATTGAAAAGCCAACGCCTGTCAGTTTTCCGGCCTGCTCCGGCACGGTGCGCAAGAGCCTCCCGATCGCCGCTTCTGCCGCCGAGAGCACCGTCTGCGGCGACGGACTGTCAAAGGAGACGGACAGAGAGGAAATGACGGCCGTCGAAAGATCCGTCAGCACGCAGTCGAGCGAACCCAGGTTCATTTTGACCCCGATTGCCAGACTCCCGCGATAATTGATCGACAGCGGTACGGGTCTGCGCCCTCCCCCGCCCGGCGCGGTCTCACCTTCGATGAGGTAGCCTTCGGCCAGAAGATCGGTGACCACGAATGTCACGGCGGCCGGGCTCAAGCCTGTTGCCGCGGCCAGATCGGCCCGGCTCAGGGCACCCTCCTTGCGGATCAGGTTGAGGATGAGCCGGCGGTTCATCGCCCGGGTCGTTCTCTGGTCGATTTTCAAGAATGCTACCTACACCCGTGCCCAAACCAGCCTGCGGCCTGCTTTCCGGGTTATGGGCAAGGTTCGATCGAGCGTCAATCCGTTCCACCATCCGGATTGCCCGCAACATGAAAAGGCATTCTGACCTTGCAATGCCCCTGTTGCAAAACGCCGGCCTTCCGACATGTCGTGATCGCCCGATGCACCTCGCAGCCGCCGAAGGGGCTGCCCGGAAGAGATGGATCGATATCGGCCGGCACGCTGATCCTCCTGTCAGGAGGATCAGCGCATCACACCATTCGGACATTATGTCAAAGGGCGTTCAATGGCGGAATCCGGTGCTCCCACGGCGACGCCTGTTCGAGTTGGGCAGCCAGCGCAAACAAAAGCGGTTCTGCGCCGAAGGTCGCTGCAAATTGCGATCCGATCGGCAGGCCTTCCCTGTTCCAGTGCAAGGGCACCGACATGGCAGGCTGCCCGGTGGCGTTGAACAGCGCGGTAAACGGTGAGAAAGAGTGGAACCTATCAATGACGGTAGCGATCGTATCCTCATCCTTGATGGCGAAGTCGCCGATCTTTGCCGGTGGACGCGCCATGGTCGGCGTCAGGAGAACATCGTAACGCTGGAAGAGATGCGCCATGCGTCGACCGAATGCATGGATATAGTCGACGGCTGCCGCATACTCCGCACCGCTGAGATGTCCCTTGTCGCGCAAGATGACGCGATGGCGGGCTTCCAGCGCCTGCTCGTCCATAGGATGGCCCGCAATGCGGCCGAGGAAGTTCATCAGGCTTCGGGTTTGAGAGCCGATGATGGTGAAGACGTGATCGTAGAAGTCGAGCCCCTCGACCGGCAATGCCGTCTCCTCGACCTGGTGGCCAAGCGCTTCACACAGTTTCGCGGTTTTGTGAACGGCTTCGATGCAATCATCATGGCTCTGCCAGGGCGCCATGTGGGAAACAAGGCCGATGCGAAGGGCTTTCGGTGGTGCGCCGGTGGCCGCAGACAGAAGCGTCTGGGCATGATGCGGCGCGGCATAGGGGGCGCCGAGATCGGCGCCGGCCAGTTGATCGAGCGCAGCGGCGCTGTCGCGCACGGAGATGCTGATAACATGACTTGTGCTCATGCCGGCCCATCCCTCTCCAACGGCCGGCCCCATCGGCGTCAGGCCCCTGGACGGCTTCAGGCCGAACACGCCGCAGGCGGAGGCCGGCACCCGCAAGGAGCCGCCGCCATCATTGCCATGGGCAACAGGAAGTACCCGGGCGGCCACCATCGCGGCTGCCGCCCCGCTCGATCCGCCACAGATGTGCTCTATCGACCAGGGATTGCGACTGGCGCCGAACAGACGTGATTCGGTAGAGTACGAGCTGCCGAATTCCGGGGAGGTCGTGGTGCCGAAGATCGTGAAGCCCGCGCGGCGGAAACGCGTGACCAGTTCCGAGTCGAAGGGCATGACATTGTCCTTCAGCAGAAGCGATCCGTTGGTCATCCGCGCGCCCTTCACAGGCGTGAACAGATCTTTGGTCAGCAATGGTACGCCCGCAAAGGGACCGGAAGCCTTATCGGATTGGGCGTGGTTCTCCGCCGTTTCATAAAGCCTTTCGGCGATTGCGTTCAGCTGGGGGTTAACCCTTTCGACCTTCGCAATCGCATCCGAGAGCGCTTCGCCCGGGGTGAGTGTGCCCTTGCGGATCTGAGCCGCAAGCTCAAGACCGTCAACAGTCGTCTTGGTGGCTGAAACATTCATCGAGGAGTGCCTTTCAGTGTCTGTGCAAGAGTGGCGCCATGTCGGACGCCGCCTGAAAAATGCGGTTCAGCCATTCCCTGTCTGCGCAGGCTCGCGGCTTTTCGAGGCGCCGACGAACAGCCAGGCCAAAGCCATCAGCGCCGTGACCACTCCCCAGATCACAATGGCGGCTGCAAGACCTGCCGGAATGCCGCCAAACGGTGCGGCAATGGCCGCGACAATCAGGGGGCTGGCGAACTGGCCGAGGTAAAGGCACGAGGTAAAGCCGCCGATGCCGCGGGCACGCAAGCCTGCGGGCAGTTTCATGAGAAGCGGGAGCGATGCATTCGAAACAAGGAAGCCTGCGCCAAATCCCTGCAGGACCATGGCAACCAGAACAACCGGGTAGGACGGCGCAAGCGACAGGACGAACAGGCCGCAAGCCATGAACCACAGCAGACATGCGTTGACACGAGCAACGCCGATCCGATCCCGGAAGAATGGCCACGCAATGGAGCCAAGCAGCGTGCTGAGAATGGCAAGGCCCGCCGCAGCGCCGATCAATGACGTGGATGTCACGCCAAGGCCAACCAGCACCGTGGGCGTCTGGACGGTCACGACGAAGCAGGTGACCATGCCTGCAAAGATCAGGAAATAGGAGCCGGCAATGGTTGATGCGATCTTCTGCTGTGGACGTTTTGGCGCAGAAGCTTCCTCACCGCGCCGATCAGGCTCCCAAAGCCAGGCGATAACAGCGGGTATGATCAGCAGCGGCGCCAGATAGAGGAAGAACGGCGTACGCCACGATCCCTCTCCGGCAATGCCGCCGATGACGAAGAACAAGGCTCCGACAACACCGATCGTGATCACCTGGCGGTTGATGTACCGCATGCGGTCAGCCGGCGCCCAGTAATCGGCGATCAGCGTTGTGCAGCAAGTCATGATGATCGCTTCGGCACAGCCGAACAGCAGGCGCGACAGCACGATGAGCTTGATATCTCCGATCACGGCCGGCAGCGCGCCAAACAGCGCGTAGAGAAGACAACCGATCAACAGCATCCTTTTTCGACCGAGAACATCGGCCAGCACGCCGGCGATCGGCGCGAAGAGGGCGATTGCAAGGGCCGGAGCTGCGACGATCAATGGGATGAGATCGACGGAACCCGGATCCGTCGCTGCAAACTCGGCTGTGATCTTCGGAAGCATGGGCGCGATCATGACCGAGCCCATGATCGTCAAACTGCTTGCGAACTGGATGATCAGTCCCTGCTTCGAACCGGCGGATCGCGTGATGGACGTCACGTGGCTCATGGTGACCCCCTCAGAAGCTCATGGCCAGACGAAGGGCCACGTTGTAGCCTTCGGCGCGGTTTTCGGCTCCAAACTCCTTGTAGGCATGCAGCGTGACAAGCGGCAGGCCGGGTTTGAAGTAGCTGATGGCAGGCCCGGCTGCAAAGACGCGCGCCCGGTTCCCGTCGCCCGCACCCGGCCCCTTGTCATCGCTGATCTGCTGGTAAGCGTAACCACCGACGCCGAGGGTCCAGGCATCGATGTGCTGGCCGACGGCAAATTCCTGCTTGTACTCGATGCCGCTGCGATAGTTGGTGTCGGTGTTGGTCGTGTTGAAGTTCAGGTTGGCCTGCGTCGAGATCTCGAAGCCGGTGTCCGAAATGTAGGTGGCCCCGATGACAGGCGTGAAGGTCCAGTGGTTGACGCCGGTGTTGAACGCATTGGAGGTGCTGTAGGAGCCGGTTGGCATCTGGATCTGCAGGCCTGCCGTTATGAAAAGGTTCGGCGGGGTATCCCATGCGAGGAGGAGTGGCATGATCTGGGCGTCGCCCAGCCCAAAATCATCCCCGGAAAGTTCGAGCGGACCGCCGGGTGTCGGTACGTTCAGCCGACCACTGATGTTCATCAAAGGCAGAACGCCACCGAAGCCGAGCCGTGCGCCGAACAGCTGCAGGTCTGTCATGTAGAAATAGGCGAGAGCGACGGTTTCCACATCGAGATGGAAGTCATTCGGGATCTCACGCCCAGATCCGTCCCGGAGGGACGACGCCGAGTAATAGGTGCTTCTGATCCCGAAAGTCCCGTATGGCGAGCTGGGTGGCAGCATGCCGGCACCAAAATCGGTCACGCCCATCGGGGTGATCGTTCCGCCCTGCTCAACCGCACCGGCAGGTGTCGAAAGCAGCATTGCGACGGAAAGAGCTGAAAATGCAAAGGCGGTCGTGCGCCTGCGCGCAGTCTGAGTGTCAAACATCAATGTTCCCCAGGTTTCTAATCGAACCAATTGGGGAATTGTAAAAACGCAAATGGCGTCGCGTTATCCGTTTTGGGAAGCGTCTTGCGTTTTGCTGCGCCCGACCAGGCTCTCGCCAGGGCGCAGCGTTTCGGACGGCAGTTCTGCGAACATCTCCCGGTAATCGGCAGCAAACCGGCTCAGATGCCAAAAGCCCCATTGTGCGGCGATGTCGCCGATCACGACGTGCCGGTTCTCGCGTCGGGACCGGATCAGGGCCTTGCGAACCATATTCAGCCGTTCCGCCCGGATGAACTCCGTGGCCGGCAGCCCAACCGAATTGTTGAAGCAGGTTTGCAGGTGGCGACGACTGATCCCGAGATGAGCGGCAACCTCCGATACGGTCGGCAATTCGCTGATGTCGCGAAACATCAATCGGCGTGCCTTGTCGATCGTGAGCTTGTTGTTGGTATCGCTGACCGCTTCGATCTTGCGTGCAGATGTGATCACCGTGAGGAGAATGTCGGTCACGAAATCCCGTGCTGATGATTCTACAGAGCCTTTATGCGGCGGTCGTGTACCGTTCGGAGTGGACAGCAACTGCGAAAACAGGCTGGCAAAGGCCGGTGCCTGGCTATGCCACATGGCGATCGACGCGTAGGCACGGATATAGCCCGCCAGCCTTTCATGTCCGCGCTGTCCGAGCTGATCTGCAAGCCATTGGCGGTCAATTGCGATATAGACCAGGTCAAGGGTGTGGGGGGTGAGAATTTCGGGCAGAAATTGGCCATCGACCATGAGACTGATTTCGGGATCGACCTCATGCCCGGAAAGCCAGCCATTGCCCTCTGCGTTGAGAACAAAGCTCAGGACAAGGGAGCCCGGCCAGCTCAGGCCCCGTTTCAGAAGCGTCTTGTCCGTCCGCTCATGAAAGATCTGGATGGTGTCCAGTTGCGTCATGGACAGCGAGTAGGTGATCCTGCCTGGCGACATCTGCAGAAGGTCCATGTTCCAGCCCGGCATGACGAGCATGGCGTCATCGATTGAATTCACCTTGTGTGCGGAAAACTGCTGCCGTTGGGAGTCGGCACGGATATCAAAAGCAGATGCCACCTTTCATGCCTCCCAGTTGTTGCAGCCATGCGAGCGCCTTCTTTTCCCATGTTCCACAGTATTTTCTTCTGGCGCTCGATATGTGCGACCGACAGGACACCTTGCCGGGCGCTTTCGCATTTCCGGCAGCCGCCTTTAAGCGCTGCCGGACTCATGATACGCGATTGCAGCCTATTCGACACCGCCGCCCAGATAGGTTGCCACGACCCGAGGGTCAGCCGCCATGCCTGATGCCGGACCTTCCAGCACAAACTCGCCGGTATCCATGACATAGGCATAATCGGCGACATCCAGTGCCGCGCGCGCGTTCTGTTCCACAAGCAGGATCGACACGCCCTGGTCACGCAATGCACGGACGCGCATCAGGACATCGCGCACGATGGTCGGTGCCAGGCCGAGACTGGGCTCGTCAAGCAGCAGCAGGCGCGGTTGTGCCATCAGTGCCCGACCGATGGCGAGCATCTGTCGCTCGCCGCCGGACAGGGTTTGCGCCAGCTGTGTCTGTCGCTCCGCCAGACGTGGAAATTGCTCGAAGACGCTGTCGAGACTTTTCCTGACGAAAGCCTTGTCTCTGCGTCGGACAAAGGCGCCAAGCAGAAGATTGTCGATGACCGGCATGTCGCCGAACAGCGCACGCTGTTCGGGCACAAGGCAGAAGCCCTGCTCCACCCGGTCTTCGACGGTCATCCGCAAGAGGTCCTGCCCGCGGTAACTAGCCCGCCCGCCGGATGGCAGCAGACCGGCTGCAGCGGAGAGAAGCGTCGTCTTGCCAGCGCCGTTCGCCCCGATGACGGTGATGATCTGCCCCTCCTCCAGCCGAAGGTGGATCCCGCGAACCGCCTCCACCTTTCCGTAGGATACGCGGAGGTCGTTCAGTTCCAGCAAGACGCTGCTCATGCGAGACCTCCGAGATAGGCTTCCTGGACGGCGGGATCCTTGCGAATGGTGGCTGGATCACCTTCCCGCAACTTCTGTCCGAACACCATGACGACGATCCGGTCGACGAGATTCATCACGAAGTCCATGTCGTGTTCGACGATGAGAATGGTCAGGCCATCCTGCCGCAGCTTGCGAAGGAGGGTGGCGAGCGCGTCCTTCTCTTTCTTGCGGAGGCCGGCTGCCGGCTCATCGAGGATCAACAGCACCGGATCAAGGGCCAGCGCGCGTGCAATTTCGAGCACGCGCTGCTGGCCGAGCGGGAGGTCGCCAGCCAGATCATGGGCACGGTCGGCAAGGCCAACCTGCCCGAGCCGCAACAAGGCTTCGTGACGGGCGCGTTCCTCTTCCAGTCGGTCGAGCCTGAGACCGCCCTTGATGTAGCCCGCGCCGGTTCGCAGATAGGTGCCGCTGACCACATTGTCGAGCAGTGTCATGCCTGGCCGCAACTTCACATGCTGGAAGGTGCGCGCGCAGCCGAGTCTGGCGATTTCGCGCTGTGAAAGACGGCTGGCGTCCTTGCCAAGAAACCGTACGGTGCCGCTGCTGACGGCGAGCGTTCCCGTGATCAGGTTGAACATCGTGCTTTTACCGGCGCCATTGGGGCCGATCAGTCCGACGATTTCGCCGGCCCTGACATCGAAACTCACCTTATTGACGGCAATAAGCCCACCAAAGCGGCGCTCGACGGCTTCGACCTCCAGCACCGGCTCTCCGCGGGGCGGCAATTGCCGTGTGGGCAGGCCGCCGACATTTGCCTTGACGGTGCGGGGCGTGCTTCTGACACGCTTGAGAACCATCGGCATGAAGCCACCTGCGGCAAAGCGCAAGATCAGAAGCAGCATCAGGGCGAAGGCGACCTGTTCAAGCTGCGCCGGATTATCCGTCAGATGCGGCAGGAAATCCTGAAGCCAGTTTTTGATCAGTACGATCAAGCCGGAGCCCACGGTCGCACCGGCAACCTGCGATGCACCGCCGGTCATCGCCATCAGCAGATATTCGATGGAAATCTTCACATCAAAGGGTGCCGGACTGATGAAACGCGTCATATGCGCGTAGAGCCAGCCCGCCAGACCTGAAAAGATGCCGGCGATGAGAAAGACGCGCAGACGTGTGCCGAAGGTGTCCATGCCGACGCTGCCCATCAGATGAGCCCCGCCGCGCAGGAGACGCAGGGCCCGGCCCTCGCGGGAATCCAGCAGGTTCAGACTAAAGAGCGTTGCCAGAAGCACGACGACCCAGATGAGATAATACATCGCGATCTGGGACATGAATGACACCGGTCCGAGCGTGATCGGCGGAATGTTCAAGAGGCCGCTGTGGCGACCGAGCGGCTCGAGGTTGCCGAACAGGTAGTAGATCGAGAGCCCCCAAGCAATCGTCGAGAGTGGCAGGAAATGCCCGCCGAGCCTGAGAGTGATCGCTCCGATGGCCAATGCACTGACAGCGGTGAGCGCGAGGGCAAAAACAAGGCCGAGCCAGGGCGACCAGCCGAGCGCTGTTGTCAGCCAGCCCGTGGTATAGGCGGCAATACCCACAAAGGCTGCCTGGCCAAATGACATCATGCCACCTATGCCGGTCAGGAGGACGAGGCCCAGCACCACGAGCGAACTGACGCCCACATGGCTCATGAGCGTGACGAGGAAAGGCGAGCCGACAACAGGCAGAGCCAGCAGAACAACCACCACGATGAGGGAGAGCAGACGTGCACTGATCATGTCAGGCAAACTCCTCTATTTCTTCGTCACCGTCGCGGTGGACACTGAACGACCGCCAGATCAGTACGGGAATGACCGCGCTGAAGATGATGATTTCCTTGTAATCGCTGGCAAGGAACGAGGCCCAGCTCTCCAGCACGCCGACGAAGACCGAACCGATGGCAGTGATGGGGTAGCTCGCCATCCCGCCGATAATCGCCCCGACAGAGGCTTTGAGCCCGATCATGAAGCCGGAATCGTAATACATGGTCGTCACGGGTGCGATCAGGATCCCGACAATTGCGGCAAGTCCCGAAGCGATCAGGTATGCCATGGTGGCTGCCCTCTCCGGGCGGATGCCCACGAGACGCGCGCCGACCCGGTTCGAGGCCGTTGCCCGCAGCGCCTTGCCGGTCATGGAACGCCCGAAGAACAGATAGAAGACGAGGCTCAGCAGCAGTGCCACGATCATCATCAGCAACTGCTGGGCAGGGATCACGACGCTATCGGACAGTGAAATGATACCGTCCAGGATTGGCGTCGTACGAACCCCCTCCGGTCCGAACGCGATCAGGCCGATACCGGCGATCAGGTAATGCGCCGCGATGGCAACGATGAAGAGGATCAGAGTGGAGGACGCCGCCAGGGGCCGGAGCATCAGCCGGTCGATCAGCACGCCCATGGGCAGGATCAGGGCCATGGTGGTTAAAATCCGGAGCACTTCAGGCACGTCCTGTCTGGCGATTGCCAGTCCGATGCCGCAGGGAATGAGCGGCAGGACACCATAGAGCAAAAGGGCTCTCGGTATGCGTCTGGTCGCACCGTTGCGCAGCAGCGTGCTGCATTCGGCCAGACAGGCAAGACCGGCCATGGCGGCAACCAGCCAGATCGAGCCGGGAACCGTGCGGCCCTGGAAGGCAGCAAGCGTCAGCGCCGCAAAGGCTGCGATGTCGCCGGAGGGAATGAAGATGACGCGTGTGACGGAAAAGACGAGCACGAAGCCCAATCCCGCGAGCAGATAGATCGCCCCGGTCGACAGCCCGTCGACCAGCAAAATGAGAATAATGTCCAGAGACATCCTGATACTCCTGAACATGATGGCAGACGATCCCGGCCAGGGATCGGTGAAATGCGGTGGGCATTTTCCGCCCACCGCCTCTGCATCCATGCTTCAGGACATCAGTTGCCAGTCCCCCTTTTCCAGTTTGACGAGAACCCGCGATCGTTCGTCATTGCCGTAACGGGAGCCGGGCTTGAAATTGTAGACGCCGTGCGAGCCGACGACGTCGTGCGCGTTGGTCAGCGCATCCCGTAACGCCAGCTTGAACTGCGCTGTTCCGGGTTCAGCCGTCTTGATGGCGATTTCGGCGGCCGCCACGAAGAGCACCCAGGCATCGAAGGAATAACCGGAAAAGGCGTTCGGCACGGCATCGGGGACGGTTGCCTTCAAGGCCTTGGCAAATTCCCGAGAGACGGCCTTGGTTGGATTGGAGTCCGGAAGCTGTTCGAAAACGACAACAGGGCCGGTCGATGCGATCAGGCCTTCAACGGCGGCACCGCCAACCTTGACGAAGGCGGGATTGATGATGGCGGGCGTGCCGTAAAACTGTCCCTTGTAACCGCGCTCGCGCAGGGCAAGGTACGGCAGTGCACCGGGCGTTCCCGATCCGCCTGCCATGAAGACGTCCGGTCGCGTCGCGAAAACCTTCAACGCCTGCCCCGTTACCGAAGTGTCGGCGCGCGCGTAACGCTCGTTGGAGGTGACCTTGATGCCCGCTTCGGGGCCGGATTGCATCAACGCATTGTAAACCAGATCGCCCCATGGATCGGCAAAGCCCATATAGCCCACGGACTTCACCCCCGTTTGCTTCATATGTGCAACCGCACCGGCGATCATCAGCGGTGCCGGTTGCGGAACGGTAACGGTCCAGGCTCCGGGTTCACCCTGCGGGTCAGCGTTTGCAATGCAGATCAGTGGCGTCTTGGTTTCGGCACAGACCGTTGCAATGGCGAGGGATCCCGGAGAGCCCGCAGTTCCAATGATCACGTCAACATTGTTCTCCTGGATCAGCTTGCGGGCGTTAACGGCCGCATTGGTAGGATCGGAGGCATCGTCGAGTGCGATCAGCTTGACGGATTTGCCGCCCACCTGGCTCTTGAAGGCAAGCGCGGCCTTCATCCCCTGATCATAGGGGATCCCGAGCGAAGACACCGCTCCAGACATGGAGGTAATAAAGCCGACAACGATTGCGCCATCTGCAGCGCGGGCCCTTGATACGAACCCGCCTGGAAATGCAGACAGTGCAGCAACCGCAGCAACGGCGCCGCCTCCTTGCCGGAGAAACTGCCTGCGGTCCACCGGCTTCGCGTCTCGGGCAAGCAACGACTGGAGAGATTTGAGATTTTTCATGTTCCGTTCCCCAAAGATATGATCGAGATATCGATCGTGGATCTCCGGATGCCGCGAGCCTTGTTCACCCTGTCAGTCATCCGGCAAAGCTTCGCCGTTGGCAGCTTTCGTGCAGAAAAGCGCCATGGCATGGTCTGGCCTTTCGGCCCTATGGGAGAAAATTCACGTGAAAAAGCTACTTTTTGACCTGCGCTTTTTCAAGTATTTTCTGTGTTTCTCGTCGGTTTCTTGTTCAATTTCAAACTTATCCGTCCCTCGCGTCATATCGCGCAATGTCCCTTCCCTTTCGGGAACGTCGATTGCCCGCGAGCGTGCGGCAGTTGCGAATAGTGGAATTTTCCACTATCGGCTTCTGGGTCGACACGGCGCAAAGCAGTCCTCCCGCATCTGCGCCACGCTTGTTCGCAAGACCCAAAAGACCCAACAGTCGCGAGACACCATGTTTGAGAAACCAGCATCCGATGCCGCTGGCCACATCGGCGTAGCAGCAGAAAAGCGAATGAAGAAAGACTGGCCGTTCTACTGGGTTTCCCGTGTGAGTGCGCGCTATTCCCAAGTTCTGGAACGCCGCCTGAAGCCGCTCGATCTCGATGTGGCGCGCTGGCGGGTGCTGATGTCGCTCTACGAGGACGAGCATCTCAGCGTCTCGGAAATCGCCGATTATGCCGTCATCAAGCTGAACACAGTCACCAAGATCGTGCAGCGCATGATTGCCGACGGCCTGGTCGTCACCCGTGTGCGGCCGAGTGACGGGCGAGTGACGGAAGTCTGCCTGACCCCGGAGGGAGACCGGTTGCGGCGCCTTGCCCGCAAGGAGGCGGACCAGGTGTTCGCCGCGTCCTTCGTCAACATCACGCCCGACGAACTGGCGCAGTTGAATGGCCTTCTCGAAAAGGTCTTCCTGCAGCTCGAAGGGGCGTGAGGCGTCATTCATCGTCAGTGTGTTTCCAACGGATGGAAGGCACGGTCGAACCAGACTAGTCCGTGCGCATGTCCTTCTGCCACTTCGGTCGTGTCCACTTCGCAAAAGAACACGCTGTGCGTTCCGCGCGCCTGCCGATCGACGATGCGGCAGTCGAAGGCGACTGCAGCATCTGCAAGAACCGGTGCACCGGTGGCCCTGGTGTACCACTCGGTGGTTGCGAAACGGTCCTCGCCGGTCCATCGGGCGAAGGCACGCGACAGGTCCTGATGCGCCGGGCTCAAGACATTGACGCAGATTGCGCCATTTTCCACGAAGGCATCATGCGAAAAGGCCTTGCGGTTGATGCAGACGAGCAGCGTCGGCGGCTGGTCTGTCACTGAGCAGACGGCCGAGACGGTCAGCCCATGGCGGCCCGCCGGGCCGTCGGTGGTGACGATGTTGACGGCCGCGCCGAGCCGGCTCATGCCGTTGCGAAAGGCGAGCGCTTCCGGAGAAGGGACAGGGGGCATGGCTTCTTGGGTCATGGTCAGACATCCAGTACCAGGGTGGGGGTGGCAGCCCGCGAGCAGCAGGCGCAGATCATCGAGCATTCCTCGCGTTCCTCGTCGGTGAGGAACTTGTCGCGATGGTCGGGTATGCCTTCGAGCACGTCGGTGACGCAGGTGCCGCAGACACCCTCCTCGCACTTCACTTCGATCTTCACGCCGGCGGCCGCGAGCGCCTTGGCGATCGTGTTGCCGGCCTCGACGCGCACTGTGACACCGGAGCGTTTCGCCACGACCTCGAAGCCGCCGCCGGACTGGTCGACATCGGCCGAGAAATATTCGCGGTGAACGTTCGCCCTCGCATGGCCGGCGCTTTCCGCCGTGTTGATCACCCAGTCCATGAAGCCCTGCGGGCCGCAAACGTAGAGATGCGTGCCGGGAGCAGGTTTCGGCAGGTCGCGGGCGAGATCGAGCCGCTGTTCTGCCGGCTGGTCATCGAAATGGAAGACCACCTTGTCGGCCCAGGGGGCGGCGGCAATGAGGTTCTTGAAGGCCGTCACGCCGTGCGATCGTGTGCAGTAATGCAGAACGAAGTCCCGGTTCAGTGCGTGGAGGCGCTGCGCCATGGCGAGCATCGGCGTAATCCCGATGCCGCCGCCGAGAAGGACGGAGGTTTCCGCCGTCTCTTCCAGTGGGAAGTGGTTGCGCGGACCCTCGACGTCGAAGCTGGTGCCGACTTGTGCCAGCTTGTGGACGGCCACGGAACCGCCGCGTGATTTCGGGTCGCGCAACACGCCGATCTCGTAAGCCTCTGACTTTGCCGGATCGGAGCAGAGCGAATACTGCCGCCACAGATCCGTCGACCCATCCTGAAGGTGCAGATCGAGATGCGCGCCGGCTTCGAAGGCCGGAAGCGCAGCGCCCGAGGCTTCGACGAGCCGCAGGCGCAGGATGTTGCCGGGCTCCTCGATGCGCTCGGCGACTTTCAGTTTCAGCGTGTTCGTGCCCATGGCTCTCCCCTCACCGCATGTAGATGCCGCCATTGACGTCCCAGCAGGCGCCATTGACGAAGGATGCTTTCGGCCCGGCCAAGAGCGCCACCAGTTCGGCGACGAAGACCGGATCGCCCAATTGGCCGACCGGGATATTGGCAAGTGCCGCCGCCATCTTGTCTGGCGTGATCACCGAGCGGACCATGGGCGTGTCCATCGGACCGGGGGCGATTGCATTGCAGGTCACGCCGAAGGGGGCGAGATCGCGGGCGAACACTTTTGTCAGCGTCAGGATCGCGCCTTTGGAGGCGGCATAATGCGCGCCTGTCGCCGTGCCGCCGTTCTGGCCAGCGAGCGAGGCCAGATTGACGATGCGGCCATAGCCGCGTTCCTTGAAATGCCGGCCGAAGATCTGGCTGCCGGCAAAGGTACCGCCGGCATTGGTGGCAAGGATGGCGTTGAAATCGGCCGGGTCGATGTCGAGCACCGGCTTGACCGCCGTGCGCGCGGCATTGTTGACCAGCACTTCCACCGAGCCCCAGCGCTCGACGCATTTGTCGAGAACCTCCTGGAAATCGGCAGGTCTTGTGACGTCGAGCGTTGCCGTCAGGGCGGTTTCGCCGGCGAGATCGAGTTCGGAGGTAAGCGATGCCCCCGCATCCGCCTCGATGTCGGTGATCACGACCCGGAAACCTTCGCGGTGGAGGGCGCGTACGATCTCGGCCCCAAGGCCGCGTGCGCCGCCCGTCACCACGGCGGTCTGGATATTTTCGGGAAGCGGGGCCGCCATCAGAACAGATAGCTGAACGAATTCAGCATCCCATCAGAGTTGAGCAGCCGCACCACCTTGGTGCGGATCCTGAAGCCGTCTGCGGAGGCGACGAGCGTGTGCTTCATGTTCGCCGCCCAGACACGCTGGCGGCCGAACTTGTCCTCGACCACATGCTCGGCACTCGAAACCGTGACCGTATCGCCCTCGACGCTGTCAATGACGAAGCGGGATACGGTACGAACGGTCTGTGCCGGCGGGGCCGAGGAGATCGAAAAGCCCTGCTGGAAGCGCTGGATGCGATCGCGCCGCATACGGTCATTGTCGTGGCAGAGGTTGAGCTGGTTGTCGAAATCCTCGCCTTCGCCGATCGGCAGCGTGTAGAAACCTTCCGCCAGCCAGAGCGCCAGCCAGCCATCGTAATCCTTGGCATCAAGCAGGTCGGCCTCGGCCCAGAGGAAGGCGCTGACCTTTTGCAGGAGCGCCAGATCGTCGATCCTGGTCATCATGTTCATAGCGACATCATCCTCTTCCACATCTTGTAGGCGGCGCGCATGCCGGTTTCGGCGCTGATATGGCCGCGCGGGCCGAGCGCGCCGGGCTGTTCGTCGATCAGGCCGCGATTGACGAGGATCGGCAGATCCTCGCCGCCCTTGGTGCCGCGCTGGACGCGCTCCCACACTTCCGCATCATCGGGAGAGCCAAAGCCCATCGGGCCCTGGAAATGCTCGTGCAGGCGCATGCGCATGCGGTTGGCTGCGGCCGGCCCGCCGTCCATGCCGAGCGCGATGTGGCGGATGTCGGTCCGCTCCACATTGACCGGCGTCAGCACGCGGAAGAAGGCGAGCGAGAAGGAGACATTCGGGAAGAGGTTGAGATTGAAGCCCGCCCCGCCGACGGCGCGCACGATCTTCTTGACCTGGTCTTCCGGATAGCCCCCGTTACGCAGTTCCTGCACGAGCGGCAGGAAACGCTCCTCGACCGGATCATCGAGGTGTTCATCGAGATCGATGCGCTCCGGGATCATGACCATGACGGAATGTCCGTTGCCGAGATCCTCGACAAAACCCTTGCCGGTTTCGAGGAACTTGAAGGCCTCTTCCGCGTCGCCGTCGAGCGACTGCATGAAGCTCTTGTGCACGACGGGGAAGTGATAGGCATCCGTGGTGTTTTCGAGTTGCACCTTCCAGTTCATCGGCACGGTGAACTGATGTTCGCCGAGAACCTTGACCGGGAAACCGCCGCCCTGCTTCATGAAGAGGTCGATGTATCGGCGCACTTCCGGGCCGAGGAAGTCGACCAGCGGCTCGACATCATCGTTGAAGGTCGCGAAGATCATGCCGTTGTAGGTTTCTGTGCGCAGCTTCTTCAGGCCATGTGCACCCTTGTCGAAATCCTCGCCATACTGCTCCGGATAGGGCAGGCCGCGCAGCGAGCCATCAAGACCGTAGCCCCAGCCGTGATAGGGGCACTGGAAGGAGGAAGTTTTGCCCTTCTTCACCTCGCAGACGGTGGCGGCGCGGTGGCGACACCGGTTGACGAGGACGTTCACCTCGCCCTTGCGATCACGCACGACGATGACGGGTTCCAGCCCGACATTCGACAGCTTGAACGAGCCCTTGTCGGCGAGTTCGCTGTCATGGGCGACCCAGACCCAGGTACGCTTGAAGATGCGTTCCATCTCTTCGTTGAAGAGGTCAGCATCCTCGTACATCGAAGTCGCCACCCTTGCGTCGGGCGTATAGAGCGCGTCGAGATCGTTGAATTTTTCATGAGCCTGCAACATGGCTGCTCCTCTCATATTCAAAGTTCGGGAATGGTGAGCGCCCGGCCCATGCGGGCTTCGACGCGCATGTATTTCCAGAGGCGGTGATCCGCGTCATCGACGACGATCGTGCGCAGCAGGTTGCAGGCCGCAATCACCGATTGCCGGTCGGGGAAATCGCACAGCATGTACCAGGTGAAGGGGAAGGACGGCGATGTGCCGACCTGGGTCTGGTCGTCATCAAGCGTGCCGAGGACGGTGACGCCTTCGAGTCTGGAAACGCCCGACATGAAGGCCTGCGTCGCCTTCCAGACGGCGCCGATTTCGCCGAAAGGCAGATCGAAAAAGGCCGGCTGCACGGCAAGACAAAGAAGGGTACGGATGGGTGTCGGTTCAGACATGAGACTAATCCTTTCGTGCCGTGATCACGGATAACCGGGCGGTGTCTGCTGGTCGAACAGGGCGGCGCCTGCTGCCTGCCAGCTTCCGGAATTGATGAAGGCGTGTTGGGCGACGCAGGCCGCGTCGATCATCTTGCGGCCGAGCGGATGGCCGGTCGCCATGGCTTCCGACCCCCCCATGACGAAGGCGAGACGGGCAGCCTCAGCGCCGTCCTGCGCGGCCTTGGAGGCGGCATGACGCAGGCGGATGAGTGTCGGGCGGTCGACTTCCCCGTTCGTCTGCATCTGCCGCCAGCCGTCCTCTATGGCGTCGTAAAAGGCCGAGCGTGCGCCCATCAGAATGCCTTCCGCCTTGGCAAAGTCGATCTGGATGTAGGCGCGCGCCGCCGGGCTCGGAGCGCCGGTGACGGAGGCGCGCGCGAGGGCATTGGCATGCACCCAGTCGAGCGCCGAGCGCGCCGCGCCGAGCGCCACGACGGCCAGAACCTGCGCTGCAAGCGCCATGGCCGGATAGCGGAAGATCAGGTCGTCCTGCTGCGGCTTGCCGCCGCGAATGAAGGTCCATTCCTCCGGTACAATGGCCTTGTCGATGACAATGTCGTGGCTGCCGGTGGCGCGAAGGCCGACCGTGTCCCAGTTCTCGTCGACGGACGCCTTGGCGCGCGGCAGCACGGCCGTGCGCGGAAGCGGGCTGTTCTCCCCCTCGATCTTGATGCCGGCGCCGACAATATCGGCCCCCATGACGCCCGAGCCCCAGGGCCAGCGGCCGGAGACTTCCAGTCCGCCTGCCACGCGCCTGGCGGGTTGCGGGGGGAACATCGCACCGGCAAAGACCGTATTCGGGTCTGTACCATAGATCGCGGCATAGGTTTCCGGCGGCAGCGATGCGAGATAAGTGGCGGAAACGCCGAAACTTGCCACCCAGCCGGCAGAGGCGTCGGCGGTTGCAATCTCTTCGATCAAGCGACAGAAATCCTGCGGAGCCAGTTCGTCACCGCCGAAGCGCTTCGGCACGAAGGCGCGGTAGACCCCGACCGCCTGAAACTGGCGGACGATATCCTTCGGAATATGGCGCAGCGCCTGGAATTCCTCAGCGCGCGCACGAATTTCCGACTTCAACGCGTCCAGTGCGCCTGCCGAGGCCGGAGGGGCATGATAATTCATCGTTTCATTCCTTCGTCTGGAAAATCGGGTTGTCTTCGACGAGACGGCGGGCAATCGCGATCAGCCGGGCATCTGCACCCTTGGCTGCCACGAGCTGGATGCCGGAGGGCAGGCCGTCCACCGTTCTCGCCGGCAAAACGAGGGCCGGATGGCCTGAGAGATTGAACGGACGCAGGTAGCGTGTCAGGGTCAGCACCTTGGCCGGATCGCTTGCCTCCGACAGTCGCGGTGGCGGCAACGGCAAGGCCGGGGTCATGAGCACGTCGAACCGCTCGAGGAGCGCATCGATATCTGCGGTAAAGCGCACGCGGACATTTTCGGCTTCCGCCATATCGGCATCGGTGGCATTCCGTGCGCCCTCCAGACGTTTTCGCACGTCCTCGCCCAGCAGTTCCGGGCGCTCGAGCAGCGCGATATTGGCGAGAAGCGTTTCGCGGGCGATGATCGTCATGCCGGCCTTGAACGCGGCGTCGAGGAGCGGCAGCTCAATGTCCTTGATTGCGCCGTCGCCGTCAGTCCGGACCGCCAGCATCGCCTCAGCCATTCGCGGCTCGATCTCCACGTCCATGCCCAGCCGAGCGAGACGGAGCGGGCCTTCGAAAATTTCGGCCTGAAACGTGGGATCAATGGCCCCCATGGCTTGCTCGATCATTCCCACCGTGCGGGCGAAGGGACCAATGCAGTCCAGCGACGATTGCACCGGCAATGCTCCCTTGCGGCTGACACGACCGAAGGTCGGCTTGAAGCCAATGACGCCGCAGCAGATCGCCGGCTGGCGGATCGAACCGCCCGTGTCCGTACCGATGGCGAAATCGACGAGACTGGCTGCAACAGCCGCTGCGGAGCCGGAGGAGGATCCACCGGGAATACGGTCGGGAAAATGCGGGTTGAGCGGCGTTCCCTCGAACGCGTTGATGCCGGTCATGCCATAGGCGAGCTCATGCATTTTCGTCTTGCCGAGGATTCGACAACCGGCGGCAATGAGGTTCGCCACGACATCAGAATGAGCCTTGGCCGGTGCAGCATCGGCCAGCGCGCGGGAACCGCAGCGCGTTACCAACCCCTCGATGTCGAGACAGTCCTTGATGGCAACGGTCGCGCAGCCTTTTGCGCTCCCTTGGGAGCCGGCCGCACATTGCGATGCAAAGACGCCATAGGCGTCCGGATGACTGGATAGATGTCGCATTGAACAGTCGGGCTTTTCGCCCGTTCCCCATTTATTACGTGAATATTACTGTAATTGTGGGGCCTGTCAATCGGCTGATGGGGAAAGCAATATTTTTATTATTGAAAATCAGATGCTTGCAATAAAGTGCCACGGCTTCGCCCTCGGCGGAACGGTGATCCGCGTGCAGCCATGTTCAATCGTCTTGCGCCCTCGCTCCACGTCGAGGACCTCAGAACATCGCTATAGCACGCGACGTCCGTCATCATTTTTGCGGAATCCGGAAAACTGTTTTCCGCAACAATGCGTCCTTGCTGCAGCTCCAATGAGAACAGAGGTTTGGCGATGCTCATGGAGCCGATATCGCAAAATTACGTGAATATTACCGCTTGACCCTCGTTCTTCCGGAGCTAGGATTTTGTTGAAGCGCGCCCGCTCAAGGGCCCAAGCGCCGGGAACGGGATAATCATCATGACCAGCCAGACTGATATCGCGGCGCTTGTGCGCCGCATCGAAACGCTTGAAGCCGAAGCCGATATCCGCCGCATCCAGGCGCGCTACATGTTTCTCTGCGATACGCCCAACCCGGAATTCGGCGTCGCCGACGATGCCGCTCGCATCGAGCTGATCATGCAGCTCTACACGGAAGATGCCGTCTGGGAGGGGGTCGGCGAATATTACGACAACCAGTTCGGTCGCGCCGTCGGGGCTGCCGCCATCCGCAAGCATTTCCAGAGTTTCTGGGGCGGCAAGACCGATCCGGCCCTGATCCTCAATTGCCATTATCTGACCTCCGAGCAGATCCACGTTCATGAGAACGGCACGACGGCGGACGGCCAGTGGGTGCATATGCAGCCCTGGCTCTTCTCCGACGGCAAGGCACTGCTTCGCTCTTCGCGTCTGAACAACGCGTTCCGCAAGGAGCCGGACGGCGTTTGGAAGATCACCCGCACCCGCACGGAAAACGTCTTCGTCGCGCCGCTGCCGGCCACCTGGGCCTCGGATTATCCGTCGAAATCGGTGCTGATGAAGCCTTGACAAGCCTGGCGGAGGGTCGGCCACGGCCTCCGCAAACTGTCCACACAGACAGGGCCGGTTTTCGCCGGCCCTTTGCGTTTCATGAACACTCGTCGTCTATTCGCGGTAGGCGATGCAGACGGCCTTCGTTTCCAGATAGTTTTCGAGCGCGCGGCTGCCATGCTCGCGGCCGATGCCGGACTGCTTACGGCCGCCGAACGGCATGTTCTGGTCGGGGATGTTGTGGCTGTTGACCCAGACCGTGCCGGCCTGGATTCTCGGCACATAGCGCATGACCTTGTTGAGATCGTTGGTCCAGATCGATGCCCCGAGGCCGTAGCGGGTGTCGTTGGCCTTGGCGATCGCCTCGTCCGCGTGCTCGAAAGGTGTGATCATGACGACCGGACCGAAGACTTCGTCCTGCATCAGCGACATGTCCTGGCGGACATCGGTGAACAGTTCCGGGGCGACGAAGAATCCCTTGTCCGGTGCGCTACCGTTGATGACCGGTGTCGCGCCTTGCTCGATGCCGCGTGCGATGCAGGCCTTCACGTGCTTCTGATGTTTGGCGGAAACCAGCGGGTTGATCTGATTCATCGGATTGAGGCCTGAGCCGATCGCGAGGCTGCGCGACACGTTGGCAATCACCTCAAGCGCCTTCTCGTAAATGCCCTTCTGCGCATAGATGCGCGTACCGGCACAACAGGTCTGTCCGGTGTTGAAGAAGACGCCGATGCCGGCGGCAGCGCCCAGAAGGTCGAGATCCATATCGTCAAACATGATCATCGGGGCCTTGCCACCGAGTTCGAGCGTCACCCGCTTCATGTCTTTCATGGCCTGAATGCCGATCAGTTTGCCGGTCTCTGTGGAGCCAGTGAAGGTGATCTTGGCAACGCCCGGATGTGCGACGAGGGCAGCGCCTGCGGTTTCGCCCATGCCGGTGACGACATTGACCACGCCTTCCGGGAAGCCGGCCTCGCGGCAGAGTTCGACGAGGCGAATGGAGGTCAGCGGCGTTTCCTCGGCCGGCTTAAGGACCACGGTGCAACCGGCGGCGAGCGCGGGGGCAATCTTCCATGTCGCCATGTTGAGCGGGAAATTCCACGGCGTGATCGCTGCAACGACGCCCACCGGTTCCTTGCGGGTATGCGCCTGATAGCGCATGCCCGGTGGAATGGCGATCGAGACATCGAGCGTCGAGCCTTCGATCCTGGTTGCAGCGCCCGCCATATAGCGGAAATAGTCGGCCGAAGACTGCACCTCGATGAGGCGCGACAGCAGGATCGACTTGCCCTGGTTCAACGTTTCGAGCTGGGCGAGCTCCTCGCCGTTTTCCTCAATGAGGTCGGCAAGCTTCAGCATCAGCGCCTGGCGCTGCACCGGCAGCATTTTCGACCACGGCCCCTCGAAGGCTGCGGCGGCCGCCTTGACGGCACGGTCGACATCGGTTGCGTCACAGGCCGGGACACGCGCCAGCACCTCGCCGGTGGCGGGGTCGGTGACGGCGTAGGTCGCACCGGATGCGGCAGCAGAAGACTGCCCATCAATGATGACCTTCGGAGAGCGGAGGAAATCGGCAATGCTGGCAGAAATCGTTTCGACGGAGCTGTCGGGCTGGGCAATTCTCATGGTCGTCCCTCTGTCGGTTCTTGTTTTTGAAGACTTGGCGTGCCGTCCGATGGCCGGTCACGCCGTCTGGCGGCACAGAACGAAATCGTAATCCGCGCGCCATACCTCGCTTGGCGTGTCGGTCTTCAGATACTCAACAATCAGCGTTTCCTTGACCCCGAAGACGGCGTCGGATGCCAGATAGCGGTCGCCGGCAACGAAGATATGCGTGATGAGGCGTCGGTGGCCGGGGGCCGTAACCATGAAGTGCATATGCGCCGGTCGCCATGGATGGCGCCCGAGTGCTGCCAGCATCTTGCCGACCGGCCCGTCGTCGGGGATCGGGTAGGATACCGGCTTGATACCGCGAAACGCGTAGACACCGTCAGGGCCCGTGCGGAACCGTCCACGATTGTTGAAAGCGGGCTGGCTGTCCGGCTGCTGGACATCGTAGAAACCGTCTTCATTGTCGGACCAGACATCGACGATGGCGTTCTCGATCGGCTTGCCGTCGAGATCAAGCACGCGGCCGCTGTAAAGGCAGACCTCGCCCTTCCCATCTAGGCTGATATTCGCTCCCATGTCGCGCTCGGGCGCACCATCGACGTGGAACGGTCCAAAAACGGTCGTCTCCGTCGCGCCATCGGGCGCGCGGTGGTTGATGGCGTCAACCAGCATCGAAACACCGAGCGTGTCGGACAACAGAATGAATTCCTGCCGGTTGCCGCAACAGATTTGCCCGGTCTTGGTCAGGAAATCGATGGCCGTCTCCCATTCCGCTTCCGTCAGTTCAACATCGCGGATGAAGGCGTGAAGGTGATTGACCAAAGAAGTCATCACCTTGCGCAGACGCGGTGAAGCGTCAGCTCCTATCCGGCCGTTGACGACCTCGGTTGACGTGTCCTCCGTGAAATAACTCATGCGGTCTCCCTCCCATCCGCCAAAGGCAGCGCACCTTCGAAGGCACGTTGCAGCAGCCCGCGGATCGCTTCCGGCTGAAGCGGGCGCGGGTTCCAGTAGCTGTTTTTCAGTGCCAGTTCCGTGGCGCGATCGAGTCCATCTTCGGGCATGCCAATCTCCGACAGACCGGTTGGCGCATGGATCGTGCGGGCAAGATCCTGCAGGGCACGGGCCGGATCTTGTCCCAGAACGGTCGTCAAAGACGCCATGACCTCCGGAATCGCGGCTGCATTGTAGGCAAGAGCATGTGGCAGAATGACCGTGTGCGTCTCGGAATGCGGCAGATCGAAACTGCCACCCAGCGTGTGGCAGAGCTTGTGATGAAGGGACATACCGACGGCGCCAAGGCACATGCCACACAGCCAGGCACCGTACAGCGCATCAAAGCGGGCATCGCGATCCCGCGGGTCCTGCGCGATTTTCGGCAGGGAAGTGGCAAGCGCCTTCACGGCCTCAAGTGCTAATGCGGAAATCACAGGATTGCCGTCTCGCGCATAGAGAGCTTCGACCGCATGGGCGATCGCGTTGATGCCGCTCGTCCCCGACAGGCCCACCGGCAGTTCCATCGTCTGATCGACATCATAAATGACGACTTCGGGCAAAACCCTCGCCGTGGTCTGGGTTGTCTTGATGCCGTTTTGTGTCTCGCCCAGGATCGGGGTCATTTCAGAACCCGCATAGGTGGTCGGCAAGACGATTTGCGGCAAATCGGTTCGCAGCGCGATGGCCTTTCCCAGTCCGGTCGTGGATCCGCCGCCAACGGATACAATGACATCCGCTGAAAGCTTCGATGCACATTCGGTGGCTCGCTCGCTGACATCGACCGGCGTGTGCATGACGGCTTCGGCAAAAATCCCGGCCGAAGCGCTGCCAAGCAGGCTTGCCAGATGCGCGGCCTGCCCCTCCTGGTGCGGGGTCGACAGAATGAGCGCTCGCGAGGCACCGAGACGTGCAACCTCTTCCGGCAGCCTGTCCGTCGTTCCGAATCCGAAGAGAACGCGCGCGGGATGTCCCGTGTATACGAAGCCGCGATGTTCCATCTCAATCTGCCTTTCGCTGCGCAACGGGGTAATCCACCTGATGCCGTCCGATGCGCAGGCCCTCCAGCCTGTCACGCACTTCAAGATGCGCGGGATGCGTTGCATAGGCCTCCAGTGCATCGACGCTTTCGAATTGCGTCACAAGAACGACATCGCATGCATAGGAAATTCGGCTCGTATCCACGCCGATCTCCAGACTCGTCATTCCGGGGATGCGACCTCTCAATCCCTCGAACTCCCGCTGGACGGTGGCAATCGCCCTTGCCCTCTGCTCTGGCGTCGTCCCCGCGACGTCCCACATCACGATGTGGCACATGGCGGGATTGGTCGTGGGTACAGACATGGACGTCCTCCGTTCGTCTTCTTGCGGCGACATTCCGCGCTGCCACACCCTCTCACCGTCCATTTGGGTGATAAATCATGCAACATGAAAAACTATCTTGCTGCTTGCGCAACAATCGCGCCGGCTCCTCCGCCGCTATTGCATTTCCCGCCATGATATGTGTGAATATTACCGTATTTGGGAGAGGCGACAAGTCTGACGTCATGGACCGCTTTACGGAGCTGGAAGTTTTCATCCGAATTGCCGATGAGGAGAGCCTGACCCGGGCTGCCGACCTGATGGGGCTCTCTGTCTCCGGGGTCAGTCGTTGCCTGACGAGCCTGGAAAACCGGCTGGGAGTCCGGCTTGTCCAACGAACGACCCGACAACTGTCATTGACGCTTGAGGGAGAGCGTTTTGCCCGCTATGCCCGGGAAATCCTGGCGACGCTCAGCAATGCGGAAGCAAGTGTCAGTGCGGTGGCTGCGGAGCCTTTGGGTACTCTGAGGATCGGCACATCTCTGTCGTTCTCGCTTCTCCACCTCATTCCGGTGATCCGCCAGTTCAAGACGGATCATCCGGCTGTGCGCATCGACCTGCAGGTGTCCAACCGCTATTATGACCTGATCGAGAACGGTCTCGATCTGGCGATCCGAACGCGCAGGGTCGAGAGCGATAGTTCCGTGACGATACGTCGCCTGGCGGAAGTGCCGCGCCTGTTGACGGCAACGCCTGCCTATCTTCAGCGACACGGCCTACCTGCTGACCCGGAGGAACTGTCGCAGCATGCGCTGCTCCTCTACACGCTGTCGGAGGACTGGGAGCACCTGACCTTCCATCGCAGGGGCGTCATGAAACGTCTTCCGGTCAGCGCCGAATTCAGTTGCAACGATGGCCAGGCACTTCGCCGCGCCGCCTTGAACGACATGGGCATTCTGGTGCAGCCGGCCTACATCGTGCAGGACGACCTTGCGGCCGGTCGGCTTGTGTCGGTCCTGTCGGAATGGAAGCTCCATCCCCTGACGATGAACGTTGCCTTTCCGACACGAACTCATCTGCCTGCCCGCACCCGGCTCTTCATCGATGCCCTTGTCCGCTACTTCCGCGAGAAGGATCTGGAGCGGATCTGGGCCTGTTCAGCCGAAGATAATTCCGCTTGAGCCACACCCGAAAAGGAAACTTCATGCCCGCAACGACCGCCTATGTCGAACACACGGCCTTCCGTGTCCGTGAAATTCTTCCGCTTGTCGCCTTCTTCGCCGAGGTCCTCGACATGGGAGTGACCCAGATGGATGGCGATGCACAATCGCCCAGGCAGGTGTGGCTGCAAGGTGGTGTGCAGCTGATCGCCGATCCCGATTTTGGAGGGCCAGACGGACGTTTCGGACACCTTGGAATTGTCTGCAAGAATGTGTCCGCCGCGATCGACGCGGCGCGGGCGCGGGGCGCGGTATCGACGACCAGGGGCGATCACTGGCTGCTTCTGGAAGACGGCCTTTTGCTGGAGTTCCTGCCCGAGAAAAACGATGCGGTCGATATCATTCGCGGCCTCGATCCGCGCCTGTGATTGTCACTTGCCTGTCCGAGACGGAGCATGGCCGGTCCAGCCCTTGAAGGCCCGGCCGAAGACAGCGCTGTCGGCATAGCCAAGCGTCTGGGCAATCTCCGCGACGGAGGTCTTCTTGCCGGCTGCAAGCAGATTGGCAGCCAGCTGCCGCCGATAAGCCTGTGTGATGGTGCGTACGCTTGTCCCCTCCCGCTCGAGCTGGCGCTGCAAGGTCCTGGCATTCATGCCAAGCTCCTCCGACAAAAAGCCGATCGTGATCGGCCGGCGGCCGAGATAATGCTCGATGAGTGTCGTCACCTTTGACGTCAGGCTCGAGCCGACATCCGTTTCTCCAATCAGATCGAGGATATGCCGCTCAAGGATTGCCGCCAGTTCTTTGTTATCGCTGCGATAGACGCGGGTGATGTCGTCCGTGCGCATGATCATGCGGTTGCTCGACTGGCGGAAGAGAACCGGTGCACGGAAGATCCTGCGTAGCACCTCCGGGTCAGCGGGCGCGTCATGCTCGAAGTGCACCTCTTCCGGTTTCCAGGCGGACGAGAAATTGGAACGCACCAGTTGGCAGCTTGCAGCCAGTGAATATTCCGCATCCTGCCTCCGCGGCCAGATCGACTGATCGGCGATGCGATAGGTCCACACGCATGCGTCGCCATCCTCGACGAAGCTTGAGCTTGTGGAATTCTGCAAGGAGTTGACGAATCTCGCGATCCGCTCGAACGCATCCTTGATCGTCGGCGAGAGAGAAAACAGCATTCCAAGGGGGCCGATGTCAGCCGGCTTGAAGGCCGAGCCCAGCTTGGCCCCGAAATATGGGTCCTCAAGCGCCTGCGCCGCATCCTCGAAAAAGGCAATGAACCGTTGCAGCGGGATGACCGCATAAGGGTCTTCAAGCTGCGATTGCGATAGCCGGTGGCGTGCCAGAAGCACCCGTGCCTTTTCCTGGCGTTTGTCGAACTGATGGATCAGCGGTGTGATGGCAGCCACGCGGATGAACGCGACATTACCCGTCCCCCTGTATGCTTCCCTCATGCCAAGCTCCATGGGCGTCTGCGTCTGATGCGTGAATTGTGACGTAAATTATCAAAACGGTGGCATGGATTGCAATATTGCAGCGCAAAAATCTTCCCTAGATTTCTCAAATAACAATTAAACACATAAAAGGGGTTCAACATGCAAACTGGTGAGAGTCTTACTGCGCCCAGCGGCAAGCTGGCGCGGAATTCCGTCGGCATTGCGCATATCGTCTTCTTCGTGGTGGCTGCTGCAGCCCCATTGACGGCCGTTGTCGGTGCAACGCCGCCGGCCTTCGCCTTCGGCAACGGTGCCGGCGTTCCGGGCGCCTTTGTGCTGGCCGGTCTCCTCTATCTGATCTTTTCCGTCGGCTACACGGCCATGAGCCGACATATCAGCGGTGCCGGGGCTTTCTATACCTATATTGCCAACGGCATCGGCAAGCCGGCAGGCGTTGCGGGCGCGTTCATTGCGCTTTTGACCTACAGCTCCGTGCAGATCGCCGTCTACGGCCTCATCGGCGTCTTCACGAGTGGCGCCATGGCCTCGCTTGGCATTGATCTGCCCTGGTGGGTCTGGTCCTTCGGCTTCCTCATCGTCACGCATCTGGCCGGTCAGCGCAACATCACCTTTTCGGGCGCCATCCTCGGTGTCTGCATGCTGGCCGAAATCGTCATCCTGCTGCTGCTCGATATTGGCATCGTCCTGCATGGCGGCGGCCCGGAAGGCATGAGCGCCTCGACCTTCATGCCCTCGACCGTCTTCACGCCGGGCCTTGGTGTCTCGCTCGTCTTCGTCGTCGGCTCCTTCATCGGCTTCGAGGCAACCGCCATCTTCGGGGAAGAGGCGCATCGACCGGAAATCACCATACCGCGCGCCACCTACATCTCCGTGCTGTTGATCGCGATCTTCTATGCCTTCTCGACCTGGGCGATCGTTCAGTTCTACGGTCCGTCGAAAATCCAGGAAACGGCCAATGCATCGCTGAATACGTTTTACTTCGACGCGGCGACCCAGGTGCTCGGTGCCTGGGCGGCACATGCGATGAACGTGTTGCTGATCACGAGCCTGTTTGCCTGCATCCTCTCCTTTCACAACACGCTGAACCGCTATTTCTTCGCGCTCGGGCGGGAAGGCCTTGCCTTCGAAGTGCTGGGCAAGGTGCACAAAATCCATGGCTCGCCGCATATTGCCGGCATGCTGCAGTCTGGCATCGCCGCAACGGTCCTCACCGCCTTCGTCATCACGGGCCAGGACCCGCTGGCCGTTGTCTTCTCCTACATGTCGGCGCTTGCGGTTCTCGGCATCCTTTCCGTTCAGGCCATGGTGTCCATCGCCATTGTCATGTTCTTCCGCAGGGACAACAAAGGCTATGGTCCGTGGCGGACCACGGTAGCACCGGTCCTGTCGCTCATCGGTCTTGCCGGCGCGATCGTCCTCGTCATCTCCAATCTCGGCCTTCTGGCGGGCGCGTCGAACATCATCGTCGACTCCTTCCCCGTCATCGTGGCTCTGATCGGAATTGCCGGAGCCTTCTTCGCCTTGTCGATCAAGAGGGCGAGCCCTGAGCGCTATGCCGCCCTCGGTCGCGTCTTCGCCGACTGAGAACAGATCGGGCATGGCGCAAGGCCATGCCCCCGCAGCTGGAACCATATTGTCAAATGCAAACCCGCCCGCGGCCGATGCGCCTGGAGGGCGGACAGCGAAGCCTTACCCGAACGAGAGCCAATACCATGACCGAAAACACCAAGATCGACTTCATCTACCTTTCCGAACAGGACATGATCCGCGCCGGCGTGACCGAAATGCCGGCCTGCGTCGATGCCATGGAAGAAATGTTCGGCCTGCTCTATCACGGCGACTACCGCATGGCGGGCCCGAACAGCGACAGCCATGGCGCGGCCATCAGCTTTCCGGAAAACTCGCCCTTTCCGGACATGCCGAAGCCGACGGCTGACCGCCGCTTCATGGCCATGCCCGCCTATCTCGGCGGCCGCTTCCGCACCGCCGGCATGAAATGGTATGGCTCCAACATCGAGAACCGCGAGAAGGGCCTGCCGCGCTCGATCCTGATGTTCTGCCTCAACGATGCCGATACCGGCGCGCCGCTCGCCTTCATGTCGGCGAACCTCCTGTCTGCCTATCGCACTGGCGCAATCCCGGGCGTGGGTGCCCGCCATCTGGCGCGCAAGGACTCCCGCGTTGTCGGCATTCTCGGTCCGGGCGTCATGGCCAAGACCACGCTTGCCGCCTTCATCGCCGCCTGCCCGAACATCGATACGGTCAAGGTCAAGGGCCGCGGCCAGAAGAGCCTCGACAGCTTCCTCTCCTGGCTGAAGGAAACCTATCCGCAGGTGACGAAGGTCGAGCTCGTCGACACGATCGAAGACGTGGTGCGCAATTCCGACCTCGTCACCTATTGCAATTCCGGCGCGGTCGGCGATCCGTCCACCTACCCGATGGTCAAGCGCGAATGGGTCAGCCCCGGCACGTTCCTCGCCATGCCGGCACTGTGCAACATCGATGAAGGCATGCAGCAGCCGGATATCCGCAAGGTCGTCGACAATACCGGCCTCTACGACGCCTGGTTCCATGAACTGCCGAAGCCGGCGCATGTGCATGTGCCGATCATCGGCGTGAAGTTCCTGGACATGATCGCCGAAGGCAAGATGAGCCGCGACGCGCTGGAAGATATCGGCAAGATCGTTGCCGGCGATGCACCCGGCCGCAAGAACGACGACGAGATCATCATCATGTCGGTCGGCGGCATGCCGGTGGAGGACGTCGCGTGGGGCACGATCGTCTACCGCAACGCCATCGAGCGCGGCATCGGCGTCAAGCTCAACCTCTGGGACGTTCCCGTTCTGCGCTGACCCACTCCCCCTGGGGGCGCCAACTTGGTCGGGCCGCGAACCCTGTCGCGCCCGGCCCCTCTCTTTTCCATCTCAGCAGCAAGGAGCGATCATGACCAAGGTCGTGAAGATCAAGACTGGTTCGAAATTCGAGGACCATGGCAGCTATTCCCGCATCGTGGCCGTCGACAACTGGATTTTCGTGTCCAACACCGCAGGCCGCAATCCCGACACCAAGGAAATCCCCGAGGATGTGGGAGCGCAGACGCATCAGGTCTTCGCCAATATCGAGCGGGCGCTTCAGGCCGTTGGTGCAAGCCTTACCGATGTCGTGATGTCCCGCGTCTTCATCCAGGAGCCGAAGGACACCGAAACCGTGATGACCATCGTGGGTGAAAAGTTCCGCGGTACCGATCCTGCCTCGACGGTGACCTGCCCGCCGCTTGGCTCGACCGTCTACAAGGTCGAGATCGAAGTGACGGCCTATCGCGGCGCCTCCACTGCCGAGATCGAAAAGCGCACCATTTCCCTCTGACGGCCGGCCGCTCCCGCCTGCTCTATTTTCAAGGATGATTGCCATGGCTCCCGCGATTGCACCGGTTCAGACTTCTCCCGATTTCCCCAGGGAAACGACCGTCGTCGTCATTGGCGCGGGGATTGTTGGCCTCACGGCGGCGCTGACGCTGGCGGAGCGCGGCATTCCGGTTGTCGTCCTTGAAAAGGGCCGCGTGGCGGGGGAACAGTCGTCGCGCAATCTCGGCTGGTGCCGCAAGATGGGGCGTTCCGCGCCGGATGTGCCGATGGCGGTCGCTGCCGACCAGCTCTGGGCCGAGATGCCACAGCGTGTCGGTGTCGATGTCGGCTATCGGCAGGCCGGCATCATGTATCTCGCCCGTACCGAAGCCGAGATGGAAATGCATCGTGGCTGGATGAAATCGGTAAGCGATCTTTCGCTCGACTCGAAACTCCTCAGCGCCAGCGAAATCGATGGTCTCGTGCCGGGTGGGCGTGGCCAATGGGCCGGCGGCATCTTCACTGCCTCCGATGGCCGTGCCGAACCGACGCTGGCGCCGAGCGCCATTGCCAATGCCGCCGCCCGCCTCGGGGTAAAGATCGTCGAGAATTGCGCCGTGCGCACGCTGTCGCGTTCCGCTGGGCGGGTGACGGGTGTCGTCACCGAACGCGGAGAAATCCGGTGCAGCGAGGTTCTGCTTGCCGCCGGTCTCTGGTCGCGCAAGTTTCTCGCCAATCTCGGCATCTCGCTACCGACGCTGCCGCTCGTTTCCTCCGTCATGCGGACCGCGCCGATGGACGGGCCGACGGAGATCGCGGTCGGCGGCCCGGACTTCTCCTTCCGCAAGCGCAGCGACGGCGGGTATACCGTCACCCAGCGCGGAGCGCTCGGCGCACCGTTGCTGCTGGACCATCTTCTGATCGGCATGCGCTATCTGCACATGCTGCGCCACCAGCGCAGCCTGTTGCGCATTCATCTGGGTAAGGATTTCCTCGAAGACATCAAGATGCCGCGACGCTGGGGCCCGAGGAGCGTGTCTCCCTTCGAACGCATCCGAACCATGGACCCGAAGGCCGACGAGGAGATCAATGCGGAAGCGATCCGCAATCTCGTGGCCGCCTGGCCGATTTTCAAGGATATGGTGGTTCAGGACGTCTGGGCCGGAATGATGGACATCACGCCGGATTCGTTGCCCGCTATCGGCCGCATCGACCGCATTCCCGGCTTCACGATTGCCACCGGTTTTTCCGGCCACGGCTTCGGAACAGGACCTGCGGCTGGTCAGCTTGCGGCGGATCTCGTCACCAACGCGCCGCCGATCCTCGATCCCGCACCTTACCGCCTGGAACGGTTCAGCTGACAGAACGCGTGCCGGCGGCCGTGCCTTGACGCTGGACAGCCTTCAGGTTCGCTCACCTCGCGAGGGCCGAAACGGACCGGGCGATCCAGAAGACACACGCCGGGACAGTTCCAAAGGCTTACATCGCTGATCCGTCCAATCCGGCTTCAGCAATCGCGGAAGCCGGTTTCGGTCGCCCATAGAGATAACCTTGACCTCTGTCGACGCCGAGCCCCTGGAGGACCAATTCCTCCTCCGCGGTTTCGACACCTTCCGCAACGACCGCCGTGCCTGTCCGCCGGCTATACTCCACCAGCGCACCGACCAAAGCGATACGGCGCTGGTCCTTGTCGATCCCTCGCGTCAGGCTGGTGTCGAATTTGATGATATCCGGCTGTAGCCGCAGGACATGGAGCAGGCTGGAATAGCCTGCGCCGGCGTCATCGATTGCAATGCGCACGCCCGCCTGACGCAATGTCTTCAGCGCGGCTTCGATGGGAGCATAGTCATCAATCGGCGTGTGTTCCGTAATCTCGATCACGAGGCGGGCCGGATCGATCATGGCGGCAAGCGGCATGAGGTCGCCGGTCAGGATGGTCTGCGGGGACAGGTTGATATTGATGGACAGACCGGCCGGAAGCCGGCGACTTTCGTCGATGGCGCGGCGGGCGGCGAGGAGTTCGAGGCGGTTGCCGATGCCGGCACTTGCCGCATCCGCGAACCACTTGTCCGGGCTGCGGACAGGTTCCGAAGCGAAGCGAGACAGCGCCTCGAAGCCGACAATGCTGCGGGAGCAGAGGTCGATGATAGGCTGGAAGGCGATCCCCGGATCGCCGACGCTCAGCGCCCCCTCCACGAGCTTGCGTAATCGCCGACGCTGCTGATGTGCGGTGACATCAGCCGCCAGCATGTTGGCCGTCAGGCCAGCCAACTTATGCAGCAGTTCCAGATCGGCAAGGCCGAGCGTCGGACGTGGCCGGTGGCTGAAGCAACAGAGTGTTCCATAGACGTGGCCATCGTTCAGGCGCACCGGCACGCTCAGATGCGCGCCGATCGGGATCGACGCGGTTTCAGGGATCGTGGCAGCCAGAGGCACCTCTGCCGTATCCGGTATCAGTTCTGGCAGGGCGCGGTGAACAACCTTCTGACAGTAACCTGCACCCAGTGGATGTATGTCGCCCGCGCGGATCGGCGGGTTATCTGTTGCCGTCGAAACGCCGCGGAACAGGCGGGCTGCTCCTGAAAATTCGGCCAGGAACGCGACATCCATGCCCAGATAGGAGCGTATCATGTCGAGAATGATATTGATGTTGGCCGCCACCGGCGTAGACAAGGGGGTCGCCGAGGCACCCAGATCGCGGAAACTGCTCAATCATCCCCCCGTATCGAGCTTGCGTCCGCTGGACATACTCCGACAATGCAGAGCTTGAGAAGCAGGATTTCGCTCAATATCCGCTGAGCGCAAAAACGCGTCACGCGAATCCGATAAGCGCGTATGAGCGTGAATTCTATAACCGAAGCCATCCATATTCAACAATTCCAACATGATGCCCTTGGTTGTTCTGTCGGCAATATTCATGCCTCGGGTCGAATGTGATGTCGTTTGAATTTTGTATTTATTGATCGTCGGGGTCTCCAGGACGCAGAATGCGGCGTAACCATCTCGAACTCCATCGTGGCGCACACGTGTCCCGGTTTCTGCTGGCGACGTTGCGAGCGGATCTGTTGGCATGGAAGGTTTGCTTCATTCTTTTCTGCGAATGTGGACCCTCCGTGTTCGCTAGGCAGATTCATAAGGCGGAACCGCCTTGTTTTCGGGACGTGTCGGACAGGCGCACTTTCCAATTGTCGCATACCAGCCACATCCTGAGCGTCACTCTGAATGAGACCCCCGACGGTCGGATACAAATCAGGAGTGGTTTTGCTGACCGCTGCTTGGGGTATGAAGCCCAACGGGGGCGATGCATGTCATCGTGGAGCGGCTTCTGACCGGCCTTTCACAAGGGACCGCCGGTATGCAATGGGATCATACAGGTCCCGGAGTCGCGCTACAGGGAAAGCCCGCTTGCCCGGTCGAAGACATGCACCTGCGGTGCGGCGATGGATGCGCGGAAGGGCGTGCCGTGGCGGGCGGGGAATGCGCCGTCCACCACGGCGGTCACCGGCTTTCCGGCCAGGGTGAAGACGATGTGGGTCTGGGCGCCGGTCGGTTCCACCACCACCGTATCGCCCTCCAGAACCGTATCGCCGGTTTGGCCGGCGAGGAGATGTTCCGGCCTGATGCCAAGCTGTACCTGCTGGCCGCGGCGGACCTTGCGGGAACCATCGAGGTGAACGAGGGTGCCGTCCGACAGGCGCGCTGCGGGCTGGCCATCCGCACCATCCACCTCGGCTTCCAGAAAGTTCATTGCCGGTGAGCCGATGAAACCTGCGACGAACAGGTTGGCGGGCATCCGGTAAAGATCGAGCGGCGTTCCCACCTGTTCGATACGGCCGCCATTCAGCACCACGATGCGGTCGGCAAGCGTCATGGCCTCGATCTGGTCGTGCGTCACATAAACCGACGTGGTGGCAACCTTCTGATGCAGCGTCTTGATCTCGGTGCGCATGGCGACGCGCAGTTTCGCATCGAGATTGGAGAGCGGTTCGTCGAACAGGAAGACGGCGGGATCGCGAACGATCGCGCGGCCCATGGCCACCCGCTGACGCTGGCCGCCGGAGAGCTGGCTCGGCTTGCGCTCCAGAAGCTCCTCCAGCGCCAGCATGCGTGCTGCTTCTGCCACGCGTGTCCGGATCTCGGGTTTCGGAACGCCGGAGAGTTTCAGGTTGAAGCCCATGTTCTCCGCAACGGTCATGTGCGGATAAAGTGCGTAGGACTGGAACACCATGGCGATGTTGCGCTCGCGGGGGGTGAGAGCATTGACGACCGTACCACCGATCGCGACCTCGCCATGGCTGATGTCCTCCAGCCCGGCGATCATGCGCAGCAGGGTGGATTTGCCGCAGCCGGACGGGCCGACCAGCGCAATGAATTCGCCATCGGCAATCGACAACGACACACCGTGGATCACCTCCAGCGCGCCATAGGCCTTGCGGACATCTCTGAGTTCGACAGACGCCATTTCACTCTCCGGATTACGACTTGACTGCGCCGGCCGTCAGGCCTGCGATGATGTGTTTCTGCGCCAGGAAGAAGACGATGACGGTCGGCAGGATCGTCAATGTGATGAAGGCGAGGACGAGCTGCCATTCCGTTCCGAATTCACCGCGATAGACCATGATGCCGAGCGGCCAGGGATATTTCGTTTCGGTGTTGAGCATGATTAGCGGCAGGATGTAGCTGTTCCAGCTGTTGACGAAGCTGACGATGCTGACCGTGGCCACGATCGGCCGCGACAGCGGCAGCGACACGTGCCAGAAGAAGCGGATGTAGCCGCAACCATCGACGAAAGCCGCCTGGAAGAGTTCGTCCGGAAGGTTTCTGAAGTAGTTGCGGAACAGCAGGATGCTCATGCCAAGCCCAAAGGCCACCTGCGGCAGGATCACGCCCCAGTAGGAGTCGAGCAGGCCGAGATCCCGGATGCGGATGAACAGCGGGAGAATGGCGGTTGCCACCGGAAACATCAGCCCGATCAGGAAGTAGTTCATCAGCTGCGCGGCGCCGAAGAATTTCACATGGGCGAAGGTGAAGGCGGCCATGGCCGAGACGACGACGGTGAGGAAGACGGTGACGCTGGCAATCAGCAGGGAGTTGCCCATCTGCCGCCAGTAGCGTTCGCCGAAGAGAATGTCGGTATAGTTCGACCACACCCATTGCTCTGGCAGGCCAAACGGATTGACACGCAGGTCGCCCAGCGACTTGAAGCCGCCAAGCGCGGTGGTGACCAGCGGCACCAGGACGAGGCAGGCCACGAGTGACAGCGAAAGATACAGATAGAGCCGCGTCGCGGGCTTCATTTTGAGGCCTGATGTCATCTCAGTCATGGCGCATGAAGATCCGTTTGTAACCGAAGGCGAGCGTGACGCAGATGACGAAGAGGACCACGCCGACGGCGCTGCCGAGGCCAACCTGCATGCGTGTCACGCCATAGGTGTAGAGAAAGGTCACCATGGTCTGGGTGGAGTTGGACGGTCCTCCTCCCGTCAGCGGCATCACAAGGTCGAAAAGCTGCAACGAGCCGATGATGGCGAAAAAGACGGAGAGTCGCAGCGTGGACGACAGAAGCGGCAGCGTGACATAGCGGAACTTCTGCCAGCCGGTCGCGCCGTCGATCTCTGCCGCTTCCAGAACGCTTCTGTCGACGGCCTGAAGGCCGGCTATGTAGAGCATCATGTGGAAGCCGAAATATTTCCACACGATCACGGCCAGTACCGCATAGATCGCAAGATCCCGGTCTGCGAGCACATAAGGGGTGGCAACCCCGAAGAAGCCGGCAATGGCGGCGAACAGGCCGTAATCGCCGTCATAGACGAAGCGCCAGATCAGACCTGCCGCGACATCTGCCAGCACGTAGGGAAGAAAGAAGATCAGGCGGAATGTGACGACCCCGGTGATCTTGTGGGCGAGCATCATTGCAAGCCAGATCGCCAGCGGGATCTGGAGCAGCAGCGAGACGACGATGATCAGGCCGTTGTTCACCAGCGCCTGCGTGAAAGCGGCATTGTTGAACAGCACGGAAAAATTCCGGATCCCGACAAAATCCGTCGGCGTGCCATAGCCGTTCCAGCGATAAAGACTGTACCAGGCCGCTTCCCCCATCGGCAGGATGACGAAGAGGGTGAAAAGCAGAAGCGCAGGCGGCAGGAACAGGATCAGCACCGGCAGGCGCCCGCGCGCCGTGGGGCTCTTGTATTTGACCGTGCGCAAGGCCACGGCCGGTGCTGCGACCGACGCCGTCATCTCCGTCATTCCGTCATCTCCTTCTCGAACCACAGGCTGCTTGCGGCCCGGAAAGCGCTCGCCGGTCTGGCCGACCGCGCATTCCGGGCCGCAGCGGAGGCGCTATTCCAGGGCGCGTGCATCCTGGATCATCTGGGCGCCATCCTTCGCAGACATCTGACCCGAGAGGATTTCCACCGAGACATCATTGACGACGCGTCCGACGGAGGGACCGAGATCCTGGTCGAAGAAGTTCTGATGCCAGGTCGAACCGGCCAGCTGGTCGGCTGCCTGCCGCATCAGCGGGTTCTTCAGGCCATCCTCGGCCCCGAGGGCTGCCGGGATGATCATGCCCGCAGCCGCCATCTTGCGTTCCTGCTCGGGGCTCGTGAGATATTTCAGGAAGTCGATCGCGGCGGGCGACGCCTTCTTCGTCACTGCCCAGCCGTTCAGGCCACCCAGCGTATCGGTCACCTTGCCGGGACCACCCTCGACGACGGGGAAGGGAAAGCGTCCGATATTGTCCGCGGCAAGCCCCTTGCCGTCGCCCGCATTCTTTGCCTGGTTGGCTTCGGTGTTCTCGAATCCGAGCAGTATGGCGGCCTTGCCATCGCCGAACACGCCCAGTGTCTGCGGCCAGGTCGCGCCGAGATAGCCGCCCTGGAACGGTTGCAGCTTGCCGAGTTCCGCGAGTTGTTCACCGGCCTTGATGATGGCCGGATCGAGAAAGCCGTCGCCCTCGTTCTTCTTCGCCTTGTCGAAAACGGCCTGGCCGCCGTTGCGCATCACCAGATAGCTCCAGTAGAAGTGCAGCGGCCATTTTTCGCCACCACCGCCGGCAATCGGTGTGATGCCGGCGTCCTTCAGAGTCTTTACCGTTTTCAGGAAGTCATTCCAGGTCTTGATGTCCTCCGCCTTGATGCCGGCCTTCTGGAAAAGCTGCTTATTGTAGAAGAAGGCAACGGTGCCCATGCGGTAGGGTACGGCATAGGTCTTGCCATCGAAGGTCAGGCCGTCGAGCGCGGCGGGCTTGTAGGATTTCGCCCAGGTGCCGCCATCCGCCTTCATGGCGCTGCTGAGATCCTGCAGGGCGCCTGTCTGCGACTGCTGCCGCAGCACGCCTCCACCCCAGCTGTAGAAGAAATCAGGGGCGGCATCCGACTGAAGCAGGGTTGGCAGCTTGGCCTTGAAGGCTTCGTTCTCGAGGAACTGCAATTCGACCCGCACGTCCGGATGCGCGGCATGATAGGCGGCGGCAATCTCCTCCCAGACCTTGAGATTGGACGGCACCGTCTCGACATGCATCCATTTCACGACGGTTTCGGCGCGAGCGGCGGTGGCAAAGGCTCCGAACGCGAGCGAGGTGGCAATTGTCAGGCACGCGAATAGCTCGGCGCGCGGGCGCGCCTTCTCCTGGTGATGCGTCATCCTGTTCTCCTCCCAAGGTGCGCATTTTTTCCTTAACGCGTATAAAATCGGACCAAGCTGCCCGGCCTGTCAACAGAAAAACCGCCCGCTCTCATAAATCCTCGCGGATGGATTGACTTTTGGCCATGCCTTCGGATTATTTTTATCCGGAAGCCGAACATAATGATGCGAGCGCATAGCGATTCATGAAGACTGCCGACCCGGAACTGATGCGCGCCATCAATCGTTTCACCGTGCTGGACACGATCCGCCGCCACGGCCCCATATCACGCGTCGAAATCAGCGAACGCTCGCAACTGTCCACCACCACCGTTTCGGCCATCACCGCCTCGCTGCTGGACGACGGGCTGATCCTGACACGCCATGAAGGAGATATCCGCAATGCTGCGGCAAGAGGGCGGCCGCGCGTGATGCTGGTGCTGAACCCGGATGCCGCCCGGGTGGTCGGCGCCAAGATCGCCGCGCATCAGATGAACTTCGTTGTCACCGATTTCTGCGGCGAGGTGATTTCGCATCTCTCGCTGCCGATCCGCGTCAACCGGCAGCCGGTCGGCGTGATCAGCGACCTGATCGAGGATGGCGTTCGACGGTGCGTGGTCGATGCGGGACTGAGCCTTGATGACATCGATACCGTTTGCATCGGCTTTCCCGGCGTGATCGAGCATCGCACAGGCCTCGTGCGCTCCAGCCCCATTCTCAGTGAGCCGGACGTGGATTTTGCCCGCGAGATGTCACAGCGGCTGAATGTCGCGACCATCGTGGAGAGCGACTCCCATGCCATCACGCTCGGGCATCACTGGTTCGGAAAGGGGCGTGATCTGGACGACATGGTGCTGGTTTCGCTCGAGCAGACGCTGGGGCTTGGCGTGCTGAATGGTGGCCAGTTGTTTCGCGGTGCGGGCGGCCTCAGCCACAATCTCGGCGATCTGATGATGGGTTGCGGACTGGCGGAAACGATCCGTTTGTCCGCTCTGGCCGGCGAGCAGGCCATTCTGGGAGAGCAGTCGCAGCAGGGGCGCTTTGCGGAAGCGGTGCGGCTGGGGCGCGGCATGGCACATGCGCAGACGCTTATTGCCGCGGAGGACAACGGTCTGACGGCTGCTGCCACCCGCGCGGGGGAAGCGATCGGCATTGCGGTCGCCAACATCGTCACGCTGTTCGGGCCACCCCGCGTCGTCATTGTCGGTTCCAGCCTGCTTCTCGGGCACGTCTTCCTGACGACGCTTTCGGAAGCCTATCGCCGCGCCATTCCCCCGTCGATCCGCGAGATCGCCGAACTGGTCTTCGACAATTCGCCGGACGAGATGTGGGCGCAAGGGGCTGCCGTCGTGGCGCTTTGCGAGCTCTACGAATCCCCCTGGGGAACCACCGGCCCGGCGCCGGCGCCGCAACATTAGAACACGTCCGAGCCAAAAGTGCGTCAGCGGTTTTGCGTCCGGACTGCGTGAAAACAAAGAGATAGAGCATTTCCAGTGAGCCGGTTTTCGCCGGAAATGCTCTGGACCCATAAGACAGTTTCTCGGACTCTGGGAGGATCCATGGACAAGGTTGGTATCGGTATCATCGGCTGCGGGAACATTTCCTCGGCCTATCTGAAGGCAATGGCCTCCTTTCCCATTCTCGACATCAAGGGCGTGGCGGACCTCAACGAAGAACTGGCGCGCCAGCGTGCCGCCGAATTCGGGCTCGAGGCGAAGACGGTGGAGGCGCTTCTCGCCGACCGGGGGATCGAGATCATCGTCAACCTTACGGTGCCGAAGGCACATGTGAGCGTTGCGATGCGGGCGCTGGAGGCCGGCAAGCACACCTATTCCGAAAAGCCGCTCGGTATCAGCTTTGCCGAGGGACACGCCCTGGCGCTCGCCGCGCGCGAAAAGGGTCTGCGGATCGGGGCGGCGCCCGATACGTTTCTCGGCGGATCGCACCAGACGGCGCGCGAGATGATCGACGCCGGCGTGCTCGGCCAGCCGGTCGGCGGCACGGCCACCTTCATGTGCCCGGGCCATGAACGCTGGCATCCGAACCCCGCCTTCTATTACGAAGTGGGCGGCGGGCCGATGCTGGACATGGGCCCCTATTACATCACCGATCTCGTCAATCTGCTCGGGCCGGTGGACAAGGTCGCGGGCTTTGCGATCGCGCCGCGCAAGGAGCGCGTGATCACCAGCCAGCCCCGTCACGGCGAGATCATTCCGGTCGATGTGGCGACCCATGTGGCGGGCGTGATGGCCTTCCAGTGCGGTGCCGTGGTACAGATCGGCATGAGCTTCGATGTGGCCGGCCACAAGCACGTGCCGCTGGAGATCTACGGCACCGATGGCACGCTGATCGTGCCCGATCCCAATCATTTCGGCGGGCAGATCGAATATCTGAAGAAGGGCGGCAGCTTCGAGCCGCAGGAAACCACGCGCCCCTACGCCGACGGCAATTATCGCTCGATCGGCGTGGCTGACATGGCGCATGCATTGCGAAGCGGGCGTCCACACCGCGCCAATGGCGATCTGGCGCTGCATGTTCTGGAGGTCATGGAAGCCTTCCTGCGCGCCGCCGAGCGCGGCACCACCATCGACATCACCACCAAAACCGAGCGGCCCGCGCCGTTGTCGCAATCCTTGCGCGACGGCCGGCTGGCCCGCTGACACACGGGAGGAGAAGAATATGCGCGAAGCCCTGATCGTCTGGGGTGGCTGGAGTGGCCACGAACCGGAACAATGCGCCGAGATCATCCGCGACATGCTGCAGGCGGATGGCTTCAAGGTCTATGTGGAACGCAGCACCGAGGCCTTTGCCGATCCTTCGATTCACGATCTCTCGCTGATCGTGCCGATCATGACCATGTCGAAGATCGAGAAGGAGGAGGCCAAGAACCTCGCCGCCGCCATCGAGGGGGGCGTCGGTTTTGCCGGCTACCACGGCGGCGCTGGCGACGCCTTCCGCGAATGCGTGGAATACCAGTTCATCGTCGGCGGGCAATGGGTGGCCCATCCCGGCAACATCATCGACTACACCGTCAACATCACGCGTCCTGACGATCCGCTGATGGAGGGAATCGCTGATTTCCCCTATCACTCCGAACAGTATTACATGCATGTCGACCCCTCCAACGAGGTGCTGGCGACGACAACCTTTACCGGCGACCACGCCTGGTGGATCGAGGGTGTCGTCATGCCCGTCGTCTGGAAGCGCCGCTATGGCAAGGGCCGCGTCTTCTACTCCTCGCTCGGCCATGTGGCGCAGGAATTCGAGGTGCCGCAGATGCGCGAGATCTTTCGCCGCGGCGCGAACTGGGCAGCCCGCTAGGGCAGTGCCACGCGCTTTTGCGTGATGACAGGCGTCACGCTTGCCGTCGTGTCGCCAGCGGCCGACGCAAGTTTCGTCCCCGACCGGTGCCGGGGACGAAGCGCCCCGCTCAGAAGCGGTGAATCCTAAGACCCAGGAACTTCTCCGTCACCACGACCACGACGAGTGTCAGGACCACCGACAGCGTGGAGACGGCGGCGGCTTCGGGCGTGAAATTGGTCCTCAGATAATCGTAGAGCTGGATCGGCAGCGTCGCCGTCCCGACACTCTTCAGCATGAACGAGATGGTGAAGATGTCGAAGGAGATGATGAAGGCGAACAGGCAGCCGCCGATCACGCCCGGCTTGATGAGGGGCAGCATGATGCGGCGGAAGCGGGTGAAGGCCCCGGCCCCCAGGCTGCGGGCCGCCATGCTCCAGGCGGGATCGTAGCTTTCCAGCGAGGTCGAGACATTGATGAAGACGAAGGGCAATGTGATCAGCACGTGGCCGACGATCATCGCGAACATGGTCTGCGTGCCGATGCCGATGGCATAGACGAAAAACAGGAGCGCGATCGCGGTTAGCACCTCCGGCAGCAGCAGCGGCGCCATCATCGCGATCCGAACCCCATCCTTCAGGCGGCCGGCAAACTGCACGAAGTAGATGGCCGCCATGGTGCCGATGATGCCGGAGATCACCGTGGAGACGGCAGCGACCCACAGCGAGGTCTTGATGGCGCGCAGGAACACCTCGTTGTTGAAGAAGACCCCATACCAGCGGAAGGACAGGCCTTGTGGCGGGAAGGTCAGGAAGGCGCCGGCATTGAACGAGGCGCCGACGACCACGAGGATCGGGGCCAGCAGGAAGGCGTAGATGATCAGGCAATAGACGGTGAAGACGATGCGGGACATGTCAATTGGCCTTCCATGTCATCCGGGTGAAGCGGGAGAAGAGGACGACGATCACGCCGCCGGTGACGGCAAGCCCGAGCGCCAGCGCCGAGCCGAACGGCCACTGGAAGGTATCGACCAGCGCATCGACGACCGAGACGGCCATGGTCTTGACCTTGGAGCCCCCGATCAGCGACGGCGTCACATAGGCGGAAAGCGACAGGACGAAGGTCAGGATGCAGCCGGCCTGGATGCCCGGCATCGACAGAGGCAGGATGATGCGGCGGATGATCGTGGCACGCGAGGCGCCAAGCGAGCGGGCCGCCGATTCCAGCGAAGGATCGATGCCCTGGATGGCACTCATGATCGGCAGGATCATGAAGGGCAGGAAGACGTGGGTCAGCGCAATGACGATGCCGAGCGTATTGTACATGAGGCCCAGCGGCCGATCGATGAGGCCGAGCCCCATCAGGCTGCGGTTGATCACGCCGTTATTGCCGAGCAGGATCGTCCAGCCATAGCTGCGGATGACGATGCCGACCAGAAGCGGCGACAACACGACGCCATAGGCGAGCCCCCTGAGGCGGGAGGTGCCGCGGGCCAGTTGCCACGCGACGGGAAACCCCAGAAGCAGGCAGGCCAGCGTGCAGATAAAGCCGATCATCAGCGTATTGGCGATCTGCCCCAGATAGAAGCTGTCGCCGAAGAAACGCGCGTAATTCGCCAGCGTATAGCCTTCGCCATAGGGGCTCCCCTGCCCCGGTGTGCGAAAGCTCATCACCACGATGGAGAGGTAGGGCAGGACCAGGAAGACGAACAGCAGGATTGCGGCCGGCGCAATCAGCAGCAGCGGTGCATGGCGATGGGAGGAGCCGGTCGTCATTCCGCATCCTCCAGCAGCCAGTAGCGATCAGCCGGCGCATGAACATGGACGCTGTCGCCTTCGGCAAAGCGCTGGCGCGGGAAGGTCTGCACGTCGATCCGGCTGCCATCGGCAAGCTGCAATCGGTAATCCATCAGGCTGCCGGAATAATGGCTGGAAAGAACCGTGGCAGACTGGCCGGGACCGGTGACGGAGATGTCGATGGCTTCCGGACGAAGGGCCACTGTGACCCGCTCTCCCTTGCGCAGCGCATGCGGGTTCGGCACCACCGCCTCGCCAAGCGGACCGCTCAGCCGCACGCGATCGTCGGCCAGCCGCTCCTCGACCACCATCGTCATCAGGTTCACCTGTCCGACGAACTGCGCGACCTCGATACTGGAGGGTTTCTCGTAGATGTCGGAGGGGCTGCCGCACTGGGCGATACGGCCGCCGAACATCACCACCACGCGGTCCGACATGGTCATGGCTTCTGCCTGGTCGTGCGTGACATAGACGGTGGTGATGCCGACGCGGCGCTGGATGTCGCGGATGAAGACCCGCATTTCCTCGCGCAGCTTGGCATCGAGATTGGCGAGCGGCTCGTCAAGCAGCAGGATCTTCGGCTCGATGACGAGCGCGCGGGCCAGCGCCACGCGTTGCTGCTGTCCGCCGGAGAGTTGCCGCGGATAGCGATCCGCATGGCTGGTCAGCTGGACCATGTCCAGCACGCGGGCGATGCGCTCCTGCATCTGCACCTTCGGCACCTTGCGCATTTCCAGCCCGAAGGCGAGATTTCCGGCCACTGTCATGTGCGGGAAGAGCGCGTAGTTCTGGAACACCATGCCGATGTCGCGCCGCTCTGCCGGGACATTCACCACATCGCGACCGTCGAAGCGGATGGCCCCGCTCGACACGTCCTCGAAACCGGCAATCATCTTCAGCGTCGTTGTCTTGCCGCAGCCGGACGGACCGAGCAGCGAGATGAACTCCCCATCGCGGATGCGGACGGAAATGCCGGCCACCGCGCGATGCGTGCCGTAATCCTTGGTCAGCTGCTCGATGCTAACCTCTGTCATGACGTCAACTTTCTTCCTCTAGCCTGTCGCCTGCACGCCAGGTATCTCGTGGCGGTATGATCCGGCCGGAGGCCGACCGGATCGAGGTCCGTGCGAGGGGGCGCCGCTTACTTGACGGTCTTGGCCCAGACTTCGGCCAGTTCGCCCTGCTTGCTGTTCATGAAGTCCCAGTCCCAGGTGAGGATGTTGTCCATCTGCGCGCCGGAGATCGGGACGTCCGCCTTGAGATCGGCGGGCACGACGACCTTGGAATTGGTCGGCGAGACATAGAACTGCTTCATCAGCAGTGCCTGTGCTTCCGGCGACAGCATGAAGTTGGCATATTCGTAGGCCAGTTCCTTTTCCGGGGCATTGGCCAGGATGTTCAGCGTCTGGTCGAACATCAGCATGCCTTCCTCCGGAATGATCACATCGATCGGCAGGCCCTGCTTGCGCAGGCGGGCCACTTCGCCGAAGTCGAACGGCGCAACGACGAATTCACCGGAGGCGATGCCGGTCGAGAGGTTGAAGTCAGCCTGGATGATGGGGCCGAGCTTTTCCAGCGCCTTGAAGCCCGCATCCACGTCGTACTGGTCCTTGCCGAACAACTTGGAGAACAGCATCAGCTCCATCTTGCCGGCGGTATTAGCGAAGTTGTAAAGCCCGATGCGGCCCTTGAATTCGGGGTTGGTCCACAGATCCTTCCAGCCCTTCGGCGGCGTCTTCACCATGTCGGTGCGATAGGCAAGGCCGATCGGCGAGACCATGGCAATTGCACCCCAGCCATCGGTCTTCTTCGCCAGCGGATAGAGATCGGCATAGTTCGGCAGCTTGCTGAGATCGAGCTTTTCGAAGAAGCCTTCCTTGCGCAGGCTGTTGGCAAAAGCCTCGTTCGTCATCAGGAAGGAATAGGGCGGCTTGGCAACGCCGGCGGCGCGCAGGTTGGCGCTCCACACGCGGCCATTGCCGGTATCGAGCGTCACAGCAGCGCCGCTCTTTGCGGTGAAGGCGGGGGCGAGTTCCGTGCGCCAGAACTGTTCCCAGGCGCCGCCGAGTGTCGGCACCACGAGGCTCTTGCCCGCGGCACGGGCCGGAAGCCCGAAGGTTGCGGCCGCAGACGATGCCGCCATGGCGGCCAGCATCTGTCGTCTTGTCATTGCTGTCATTGTCGTTCCCCTTTTTTGAGTGTGCAGTCGTGTACCCGGCCGCGCCGGCATCGGTCAGGCCTTCGAGAAGGCCTGGCTGGTCTTCAGCGCGATATAGTCGCCATAGGTGATGGGTTCGTATTTGGCCGCCTTGCCATCGCGCATGAACGGCTCCAGGCAGGCGATGACGGTTTCGGCGCTTGGATTGAGAAAGAACGGAATGGACTGGCGCCGCGCGCTGCCCTTGCGATCTCCGGGCGGATTGGCGACGCGATGCGGCGTCGAGACCCATTCGTCATTGGTCCAGCGCATGAAGGCGTCACCGATATTGACCACATAGGCGCCCTCGATGTTCGGCGCATCCAGCCACTCGCCCTTGCGCGTCCTGACCTGCAGCCCGCCCGGCGAGGCTTCGGAGCGCAGAATGGTCATGAAGCCGTAATCGGTATGCACGCCGGCCCGCAGCTGCCCCGGAAGCGGTGCCTCGTCCTGTTCGGGATAGTTGATGACCCGAAGCGCCGAGAGATGACGGTCGAAGCAGGGTTCGAAGTGATCCTCCCTCAGGCCGATTGCAGCGCAGAAGGCGCGGCGCAGATGCCGGGCAAGCCGCTCCATCTCGGCGAAGTAATCGACGAAGGCCTGTTCCAGCCCGTCAGGCTTTGCCGGCCACCGGCCGCCCTTCAGCCGCGGCCCGAAATTCAGGCTCTCCTTGTAGTCGCCGGGTGTCTTGAGGCCGAGCGTTGCGGCGAGCGCCTCGTCGGCGAGGGGCGAAAAGCTGACGCCGCCTTCGAGTGTCGCCTCCCTGCCCTGCCCCACCTTCCAGTCCTGCGGCTCGTCGAAAAAGGCACGTGCCAGCGTGTAGAGGTGGTCGGTCACCTCTGGGGAAACGCCGTGGCCGGTCACGAGGAAAAAGCCGGTATCGCGTGCGGCGGCCTCCAGCTGGCGAACGACATCCCCCGCTGCCGGCCCACCGGCGATGAAGGGCGCCACGTCGATGACAGGAATGGAAGGGGCGGCAGGAGCGGCATCATGCGGCATGGAGGGTATTCCTTGTTCTGACGCTGTCATGACAATCTGCAAACTTATGTTGACAATATAAACACTTGTTGTCCATATGGTCCTGCTGAAATTTTCCGGACGGAGCACGCCCTGAAGGGGTGGCGATGCGCGCGGCCTCTGCGCCAACCGCGACAGACCGGACGCGAAGATGATCAGCCGCGAAAGCCACCAGAGGACCATTCCCATGACTGACCAGCCCGTCTTTGAAACGATCCTTTACGAGAAGGACGCCACGGACAAATTCGCCACGATCACGCTGAACCGGCCGGAGAAGCTGAATGCGATGAACAAGACGGCCATCCGCGAGATCGATGCCGCCGTGGCGCTGGCGGTTGCCGATCCCGATGTGAACGCGCTCGTGATCACCGGCGCCGGCCGCGCCTTTTCCGCAGGTTACGACCTGCAGGGAGCCGATTACGACGTCGATATCGAAGACTGGCATGCCGACATGGGTGAAAACACCCAGGCGCTTCTTAACATCTGGAAGGCGCCGATCCCGGTGATTGCCTCCATCAACGGCTATGCCCTTGCCGGCGCACTGGAACTGATGATGGCCTGTGATCTGGCGATTGCCGCCGATACCGCCAAGTTCGGTGAGCCGGAGGTGCGCCACAATTCCGGGCCGCCGTCGCTCTTCATGCCCTGGCTGCTCGCCACCCGCGACGTCCGCTGGCTGATGTATACGGGCGACACGGTGGACGCCCAGGAGGCACTTGCCATGCGGCTGGTCAACAAGGTCGTTCCGGCGGCGGAACTGAAGGACGCGACGGAAAAGCTGGCCCGCAAGCTGGCCCGCATGCCGGTGCCGGCGATCAAGTATGCTAAGGCGTCGATCAACAACCAGCAGATCGCAGCCGGCCTGATGACCTCGATGGACTACAATGTTCAGGCGATCGCCGCGCTGCATGTCAGCCGCAGGGGCCGCGAATGGATGGCCAACCTCGGCAGGATGACGCTGAAGGAATATCTCGAGGTGCGCGACGCGCCTTTCAAGGGCCTCGACTGAGGCCGGCGCCGGAGGGGCCGAGGGAAGAGCAGCCGTGGCGTTCATGCGATGCTCTCCCTTCCCTTCAGGCAATCGCCGCCAGTGACGGCGTACGGAGCGCAAGCCGCTGCAAACGCTCCGTCAGCAGGTCGAAGAAGGCCTCGTCATCGACCTCGCGGATGAACAGCGCATTGGCCGGACGCTGGCTGACGCCCCACCAGTCAACCACGGTCATCCCGCGCGTCAGTTCCGACTCCGCCTCGATTTCGACATTACATATCCGCCCGCCATAGAGGTCGGGCCTCAACAGATAGGCGATTACGTTGGGGTCATGCAGCGGTGCGCCATCGGTGCCGTATTTCTCCTCATCGAACCGCTCGAAATAGTCGAGCCAGCCGGCCGCCACTGCCCCGAGATGCCCGCCGATGCGGCGAATCCGGTCGACGCGGGCGGTGGTCGTCCTGACCTTGTGGGTTACATCGAGCGGCATCATGACGATCGGGATGCCGGAGGCGAAGACCATCACGGCAGCCTGCGGATCGACGAAGATATTGAACTCTGCTGCGGGTGTGATGTTGCCGCCTTCGAAACATCCGCCGCCCATCAGCACGATGCGGCGGATCCTGCCGGCAATTTCGGGCTGGCGAACGAGGGCCGTGCCGATATTGGTCAAGGGGCCGAGCGGGCAGAGGGTGACAGTTCCTTCCGGCTCCCGCATCAGCGTTTCGATGATGAAATCGACCGCATGGGTGGACGAGAGCGGAATCACCGGTTCCGGAAGGGAAGCCCCGTCAAGACCGGTTGCGCCATGCACATGCTCGGCCGTCACGAGGGGCCCCGCCATCGGCCTGGCGCAGCCGGCAAAGACTGGCACATGTGCATGCCCCGCGAGTTCGACAATCTGCCGGGCATTTCGCGATGTCAGCGGCAGCGGCACATTGCCGGCCACCGTGGTGATGCCGAGCACCTCAAGCTCAGGGCTTGCCAGCGCCAGCAGAATGGCAAAGGCATCGTCCTGGCCCGGATCGGTGTCGATGATGATCTTCTCAGGCATGGGCTTTCCCTTCCGCCGGCCGCGTCACCGTCTGATTTGCGGGGCTATCGCGCCAGATCGACATCAGTTCGGTCTTGCGCGCCTCGTAGCGCGTGGCGGCCTCCAGCTTCACGGGGCCGAAACCGCGGACCATGTCGGCAAGACCGGCAAGCTCCACGGCGGCAGCCAGTCGTTCGGCCGAGAGGTCCCGACAGAGTTCGTCCACCAGCGCGGCGTAGTCGGCGATCATCTGCCGCTCCATGCGACGCTCCGCGGTGTATCCAAAAATGTCGAAAGGTGTTCCGCGCAGCCTTTTCATGCGGGCAAGCAGGCCGAACACCGGATTGATCCAGCCCCCGAGCGCAATCTTTGCCGGCCGGCCGGTGCGGCCATCGATCCGGCCGGAAAAGAGCGGCGGCGCCAGATGGTGACGCAGCCTGTAATCGCCCTCGAACTGGGCAGCGATGGCCTTGGCAAAGGCGGGATCGCGATGCAGCCGCGCCACCTCGTACTCGTCCTTGTAAGCCATCAGCTTGAAGGCGTTGCGGGCTACGGCCTCTGCAAAGCGTGTTGAGCCTCCCGCCCTCGCCTCGGCCTGCCGCGCGCGTTCCACCAGCCCCCGGTACCGCGCCGCATAGGCGGCATCCTGATAGGCGGTGAGGAAATCCGACCGACGCCGGACGATCTCGTCCAGACTTTCCGGCTTCGCCTCTTCCTTCACGAACCCCGCAGCCTTTGCCACGGCCAGCGGATCAAGCGCGAGACGCCGGCCCCAGTCGAAGGCCGCGCGGTTCATGGCAATGCCGGTGCCGTTGAGGGTGATGGCCCGCTCGATGGCGTCGAGGCTGATCGGGATCAGGCCGCGCTGCCAGGCGGTGCCGAGCAGCAGCATGTTGGCGGCAATCGCATCGCCGAGCAGTGCGGTGCCGGCGCGGGTTGCCTCGACGAGCGACAGCGCCTCCTCGCCGGCCGCCTTCTTCAGCGCCCGCAAGGTCGCTTCCTGCCTGAGGTCGATCGCGGTGTTCTGCACGAAGGCGGCAGTCGGTGCGAAGTGATCGTCCACCACGCCACGCGTGCGACCTTTGGCAAAGGTCGGCAGTACGGTGCGCCCTGCGGCAACCACCACGTCGAAGCCCAGCACCACATCGCTTTCGCCGGCGCCGATGCGCACGCGGTTCAGGGTCGAGGGCTCGGCCGCGAGCCGGAGATGGGAGACGACCGCGCCGTTTTTCTGCGCAAGTCCGGTCTGGTCGAGCGTCACCACCGCCAGTCCGTCGAGATGAGCCGCCATCGACAGGATGGCCGAGACGGTGATGACGCCGGTTCCGCCGATGCCGGCCAGCAGGAGATTGTAGGGCTGGGACAGGTTTGCCGCGATCTGCGGCATCGGCAGGTCCTCCGCACCGGCGGCGACGCCCCGTCCCTTCGGCTTGCGCAGCGTACCGCCCTCGACGGTCACGAAGCTCGGGCAGAAGCCCTTGATGCAGGAAAGATCGGTGTTGCAGCTTGACTGGTTGATCGTTCGCTTGCGGCCGAACTCGGTTTCCTTCGGTTCGATCGAAATGCAGTTGGAGACGGCCGAGCAATCGCCGCAGCCCTCGCAGACCAGTTCGTTGATGAAGGCCCGCTTGTCCGAGGTGGGGAAAGCGCCGCGCTTGCGCCGGCGCCGCTTTTCCGCCGCGCAGACCTGATCGAAGATGAGAACCGTGACCCCCTCGATCTCCCTCAGCGATCGCTGCACGGCATCCAGTTCGTCGCGGTGATGGATCGAAACGGCGCGCGGCAGACTGCCGTGCCAGTGCTCTGGAAATTCCGCAACGACCACGACGCGCTGCGCCCCTTCCGCCAACACCTGCTCTACGACGGCTGGAACGCTCAGTTCGCCATCATGCCGCTGACCGCCGGTCATGGCGACGGCATCGTTGAACAGGATCTTGTAGGTGGCATTCACCTTGGCGGCGATCGCGGCGCGGATCGCCAGCAGACCCGAATGGAAATAGGTGCCGTCCCCCATGTTGACGAAGATGTGCTTCTCGTCGGTGAAGGGGGAAAGGCCGATCCAGGCCCCGCCCTCGCCGCCCATCTGGGTGAAGGTGGAGGTGTTGCGGTCCTCGTTGCCGATGATCATCATGTGGCAGCCGATGCCGGTGCTCGCCCGGCTTCCTTCGGGAAGGCGCGTCGAGATGCTGTGCGGACAGCCCGAGCAGAAATAGGGATCACGCCGAAGTGCGACGATTTCCTCACCGGAAGCGGCGCTCAGCGCCCGGATCATGTGCGCGGCGCCGGCCAGCCGCCCATCCGCATCTCCCAGGCGCGCAAGGATTGCGTGGGCAATCGAGAGCGGCGAGATTTCGCCGGTGGCCAGCAGAAGCGCCTGCCCCTCCTCGCCGCTCTTGCCGACGATGCGCGGGCGACGATCGGCGGACAGGTTGAAGAGCAGTCCCTTCACCTGTTCCTCGATGATCGACCGCTTTTCCTCGACCACCAGGATTTCGTCGAAGCTTGCCGCGAAGGCAGAAATGCCGTCCGGTTCGAGCGGCCAGACGAGGCCGACCTTGTAAAGGCCGATGCCGAGGTCCTGGAGGTCGCCTTCGGCAATTCCGAGCAGCGACAGCGCGCCCAGGAGGTCGAGCCAGCTCTTGCCGGTGGACACGATGCCGAGCCGGCCTCTGCCGGTCATGCCCGAGCGGCGGTCGATGCGGTTGGCCCGCGCAAAGGCGCGCACCGCATCCATCTTGCGCTCCAGACGAAGCTCCATCGCATGCGGTCCATCCGGCCAGCGAAGCGAAAGTTCGCCGGGCGTAAGCGCATTTTCCGGCAGTACGATCATCGGACGATGCGGACCGATCTCGACGGTTGCCGTGCATTCGACGATTTCCGTCTGGCACTTGAAGCCGATCCAGGCGCCGGAATAACGGCTTATGGCCCAGCCGATGAGGCCGTAATCGATATACTCGCCAACGCCGGCCGGCGACAGCAGCGGCACCATGGCCGAGATCAGATTGTGTTCGCTCTGATGCGGCAGCGTCGAGGAAGAGGCGCCGTGATCGTCGCCGGCGAGAAGCAGCACGCCGCCGTGCCGGCTGGTTCCCGCCGCATTGGCATGGCGGATCACGTCCATGCTGCGATCGACGCCCGGCCCCTTGCCATACCACATGGCAAACACGCCGTCGTAACGCGCGCCCTCGAAAAGTTCCGTCTGCTGGGTGCCCCACACTGCCGTTGCGGCCATGTCCTCGTTGAGGCCAGGCTGGAACCTGACATGGGCCTCATCCAGATAGCGGCGTGCCCTGATGACTTCCCGGTCGAAGCCGGCGAGCGGCGAGCCGCGATAACCGGAAATATAGCCCGCCGTGTTCAGGCCGGCGGCAAGATCCCGCTGTCGCTGGATCATCGGCAGGCGCACCAGCGCCTGCGTGCCGGAGACGAGGATGCGCCCGTCTTCGAGGCGATAGCGGTCCTCGAGATCGATGCTCTCGTTGACCGCGCGGCGCGCGGCAATCGCCGCCGAGGGAGGGTTGATGGTCATGGGCACACCTTCTCGCCAGCATGCGATGGCTCCAGGTCGAAGACGCGACCGGGATTGAGGATGGAATGGGGGTCGAAAGCGCGCTTCAGCCGGCGCATGGCCGCCAATTCGGCGGGGCTGCGCACCAGAGAAAGCCAGGGCTTCTTGTCGAGGCCGATGCCGTGCTCTGCGGAAATCGAGCCGCCGGCTTCGGCTGCTGCGGTCAGAACCGCATCGGCCAGCGCATCGTGTTCCGGGCTGCGCACCATGTAATGCAGGTTGCCGTCGCCGAGATGGCCGAAGATGTAGGTTTCGGCGTGCCGGTCTATCGCCCTGACCGACGCCGCCGCCCGATCGAGGAAACGCGCCATGCTGGCGGCGGGAACGCTGACATCGAAACCCACGACATTGGACAGGCTGAAAATGAAGCTGTTGCTGGCCTCCCGCAGCCGCCACAACCCCTCGAAATCGCGCGAGGACTGCGACACGACCACGTCGCTTGCCAGCCCGTCATCAAGCGCGTCCATCAGGGCTTCGGAAAAGCGCTCGCGATCACTGTCGCCCGTCTGTCCCTGGATTTCCGTGAGAATGTAATAACCGCCCGTCACCGGCAGCGGCAGCGGCGGCGCGGCAAAGCCGCCTCTGGCAATACCGGCATAGACCTCCGGAAACAGGATCTCGAACGCCGACAGGAGAGAACCCAGCGACTGCCGGAGACGCACCAGCAGATCCTGTGCCGCATCGATGCTCGGAACGACGCAAAGCGCATTGGCTTCCGTCACCGGCTTCGGCCAGAGCTTCAGGCAGGCCTTGCTCACTATGCCGAGCACCCCTTCCGACCCGATGAAGAGGTGATTGAGGTCGAGCCCGGAATTGTCCTTGGGCAGGCCCTTGAGGCTGGAGAGAACCGAACCATCGGCAAGAACCGCCTCGACGCCGGCCACCTGCGCCCGGAACATTCCATAGCGCAGCACGCGGATGCCGCCGGCATTGGTCGCGACATTGCCGCCGATCGTGCAGGAGCCGCGCGCACCGATATCGACGCCGAAGAAGAAGCCCGCCTCGTTGGCCGCCGCCTGCACTTCCTGCAACGTGACGCCGGCCTCGGCAACGATCGTCGCCGCATCGACATTCACGGGGGAAAGCCGCTTCATCCGCTCCAGCGACAGGGATAGCTCACCCTCCATCGGCCGGGCACCGCCGGCAAGTCCGGTCCGGCCACCCTGCAGGACGAGAGGCTGGCGAAGGTCGTTGCAGGCGGAAAGGATCAGGGACAATTCGTCTGTCGTGGCGGGCCTGAGTACCACGGGCGGCAGCGCACCCTTCTCATCCGTCGCGTCACCCCGGTAGCCATCCCCCACGTCGGAGCCAACCAGAAAGGCCGCAGGCGGCAGCCGGCTCGACACAATGCCGAGCACGGAGCGAACACGTTCGTCCGTGGCAGAGGGTGTCGCACGACGCAATGCGCCATCGACCGGATCGAGACCGGACCGGCAGACCATTCAGATTGTTCCCCTTGTTTTATGGGGTTATCGTGATCCACGATCCGATATTTGTCAAACCTATATTTAAAAAGGTGTAGCAATTTGGCCCGGCCCGTGCCATGATTCCGATGACGCGAGTGGAGAGGGGCATGATCCTCAAATATGATGAAGTGGTGCGATCCGGCATTGCCAAGCAGGTTGCCGAAAACATCCGTTCCGCCATCATGGACGGCCGGCTGAAGGTGGATGAGCGCCTTCCCAGCGAAGAGGATCTCGCCCGCAGTTTCGGCATTTCGCGCCCCACCGTGCGCGAGGCGCTGAAGCGGCTTGCCGCGCAGAATCTGATCCACTCCAAGCGCGGACCGACGGGCGGCAATTTCGTCAAGCGCCCCGATCCCGAAGGCCTGTCGAAAGCCATTACCGGCGCGGCGACGCTGCTGGTCGGCGTGGGCGCCTTCGACATCGAGGAAATCATCACCGCCCGCCGGGAAACCGAGACGATCTGCTGCCGGCTTGCCGCCGAACGGCCGGATCCGCTCTTTCTGGCGCTGATGGAAGACGAGATCCGGGTGCAGGAGGACAAGTCGCTGAGTGACGAGGATTTCTGCGCGTCCGACGTTCGCTTTCATCGCGCGCTGGTCGATTCCACCGGCAACGGGCCGCTGAAGCTGATGATGTATACCGTCATCGAGGCCTTCATTCCGATCACCAACATGATCGTCTTTCGCGTGCGCGAGCGCCGCCGGGTGGCCTCCCTGCACCGGGATATCCTCGAGGGCATCCGTGCCGAGGATGCCGCCCGTGCGGTCACCGCGCTCGGGCAGTTGCTCGACTATGTCAGCCAGTCCTATGCCGCGGCCCTGCAGGCCCGGGAAAATCGCAAGCTCGCCGGCTCGTCCGAAGCCTGACCCTTGTTCTTTCATCCATCAGGAGCGTCTCTGCCCATGAGCGAAACCTTTACGGCCCTCGTCATCGATCTCGTGGATGGCAAACCGAAGGCGGAATTCAGAAACCTCGGCCTCGCCGATCTGCCGGATCACGATGTGCTCGTGGAGATCGCCTGCTCGGGCCTCAACTACAAGGATGGCCTCGCCATCAGCGGCAAGGGGCGCATTGCCCGCCGCACGCCGATGGTGGCCGGCATCGATCTGGCGGGTACAGTCGTCGAGTCTCGTTCGCCTCTCTGGAAGGCCGGCGACCGCGTGCTGGTCAACGGCTTCGGCCTGTCGGAAACGGAATGGGGCGGCTACAGCCGTTTTCAGCGTCTCAAGCCCGAATGGCTGATGGCGATCCCGGACGGCTTTTCCTTTGAAGAGGCGATGGCGGTCGGCACGGCCGGCTATACGGCGGCGCTGTGCGTCAACGTGCTGGAAGCCTGGGGCGCCATGAAGCCGGGGGCTGGCGAGGTGCTGGTCACGGGTGCGGCCGGGGGCGTTGGGTCTGTTGCGGTCAGCCTTCTCGCCGCCAAGGGCTATAGTGTGACGGCTTCGACGGGGCGGCCCGAAACGCACGACTACCTGCGCGACCTCGGCGCCAGCGCCTTCATCGACCGTGCCAGCCTGACGGAAAAGGGCGGCCCGCTGCAGAAGGAACGCTGGGCCGGAGCGGTTGACTCCGTCGGCTCCATCACGCTGGCGAACGTTCTGTCGCAGACGGTCTATGGGGGCGCCGTTGCTGCTTGCGGTCTGGCCGGCGGCGCTGATCTTCCGGGAACCGTGCTGCCGCACATCCTGCGCGGGGTGGCCCTTCTCGGTGTGGATTCCGTGATGGCGCCAATGGTCAAGCGCAAGGCCGCCTGGGCAACGCTTGCAGAACATCTCAACCGCGACCATCTCGCAGCCATGACCCGCGTCGAGCCTCTCTCCCGCCTCCCCGAACTCGCCAACGAGATCGTCGCCGGGCAGGTGCGTGGCCGCGTCGTTATCGACGTGGCCCGGTAAGCTCGAGGATGGCCAGCGCTCAACGCGCCTCGCTCTGAAAGGACAGCCGGATCCGCTGGCTGTTCATGACGGCCCTCTGGCATTCGAGCAGAATGCCATTGTCGACCCCGCCTGCGGAGTAAACCAGCAGCACCGGCGCATTGATCGGGCTTTGCAGGAGGCTTGCCTCCCGCTCTGTCGGCAGCCGCGCCTCCACGGTGGTGGAGACACGCCGCAACTGCCCGAGCCCCTCCCGGCGTGCCACCAGCGTCAGCGAGTTGGCCTCTTTCAGCTTTTGCTCGAGATCCTCAATCAGGTCCGCACGGATGTGGCGCACCGTCAGGATGAACGGCACCTCGTCGCCGAGGATCAGATCGGTGGCTCTGAGAAGCGGGTGGCCGGGTTCAACCTTCAGGATACGGGCAATCTCTTCATCCGCCTCTGTGTATTCGCTCTCCAGCAGCCGGACGGCCGAGTGCACGCCCTGCCGGTCCAGAACGTCGCGGAAACGCGAGGTGGCATCCACCTCATAGGTCATTCCCCTTTGCATGACGAAGGAGCCGCGCCCGTTGACGCTGCGGATCAGGCCTTCCTGCGAGAGCGCCAGATAGGCGCGGCGCACCGTATTGCGGCTGACGCCATATTCCTCCGACAGATCGAATTCAGGCGGCACCTTGCTGCCGGCCTGCAGTTCTCCCACCAGAATGGCTGTCTTCACGGCCTGATACACTCTGAACCATTGCGGCTCCATCAATCGCCCCGCCCCCTAATTTTACTAGCTGTACCTACAGCTGTCATGCGCAGTTCACAATGACCCCTTAATGAATTTCGCATCGCGGCGGACACACTTGAAGTGCGCATTCCGCCGGGCACGCAGATCATTCGTCCATTAAGCGCCGACGCTTGAAAACGCCGGACGCGGGCCTGCCCGCGTTCTTGCGGCTCGTTCCCTTTGCCTGCCATTTTGAGAAGGTCAAGAAAATGACTGGAATCTCCCGCCGCCATGTCCTTTCCCTTTCGGCCGCGTCCACGGCGGCCCTCGTCATGCCTCGGTTCGCCGCGGCACAATCCGGCGATCGTCCTGCCGTCACCGTTGCCGTACAGCGCATTTCGAATTCAAACACATTGGAAATGCTCACCGAACAGTCCAATGTCGGCACCCGCATCTATACAAGCTATGCCGAAACGCTGATCGGCAACAACTGGATCGGCGACATGGCGCTGCAGCCGCAGCTCGCGACCGCATGGAAGCGCGTCGACGACATGACCGTGGACGTGGACCTGCGCGAAGGCGTCAAGTTCCACAATGGCGATGTGATGACTGCCGAAGATGTGGCCTTCTCCTATGGTCCGGAGCGCATGTGGGGTGGTGGCACGGTCGAGGTTCCGGATAACGTCAAGGTCGTGGCGCGGCAGGCGCTTCCGGCTTTCGAGCGCATCGAGGTGCTGGGGCCGTACAAGATCCGCATGCACAATGCCTCCATCGACCCTGTTCTGGAAGGTCGCCTCTCTGCCTCGATCGGCATGATCGTCAACAAGCGCGCCTTCCTGGCCGCCAAGAGCTGGATGGACTGGGCCCGCCAGCCCGTGACTACGGGTCCCTACGCCATTTCCGAATACAAGCCGGATTCGGTGCTGACGCTGAAGGCCTTCGACGATCACTGGGAGGGCCGGCCGCCGCTGCGCCAGGTGCGGTTTGTGGAAACGCCTGAAACCGCGTCCCGCATCAACCTGCTGCGTTCCGGCGGCGCCGATTTCGCCTGCGACATCCCCCCGGACCAGATTGCAACGGTCGAGGCCGACAAGCGCTTCAAGGTCGTCGGCGGACCGATCAACAACACCCGCTATACAGTGTTCAACAAGTCGCATCCGGTACTCGCCAATCCGCTGATCCGCCAGGCGCTGACCCATTCCGTCGACCGCAACCTGATCGTCGAATCGCTGTGGAGCGGGCGCACCGAGGTGCCGCGCGGCCTGCAGTGGTCCTTCTACGGCGATTTCTACATCACCGACCACGAGAATCCCGCCTATGATCCGGACAAGGCGCGCATGCTTCTGCGCAAGGCCGGCTACAATGGCGAGCCGATCCCGTACCGCGTGCTGAACGACTACTATACCGCCCAGACCGCGACCGCGCAGATCAATACCGAAAACTGGCGCGCCGTCGGTCTCAACATCAAGCTGCAGATGGTGGAGAACTGGGGCCAGATCCAGGAAGGCGGCCCGGAAACCCGCGGCATTCACGACTGGTCTGCTGCTGCCAGCCTGCCCGATCCTTACGTCCAGATGTCCGGCTCCTGGGGCCCGCTCGGCTCACCCTGGAAGAGCAATCAGTGGCGCAACGAGGAATTCGGCAACCTGTCGCAGGAACTCGGCAGCAGCACGGACAAGGCGCGCCGCATTCAGGTCTGGCGCCGCATGCTGCAGATCATCGAGATCGAAGATCCGGCCTATGTGGTTCTGCACCGCAACGCCTCCTTCACCGCCAAGCGGGCCGACATCAGGTGGGCGCCGGCCCAGTCCTTCGTGATGGACTTCCGTCGTCACAACTGGGGCGCCTGAGGTCATGGCCTTCGTCGAGATCCAGAATCTCTCGGTCGCCTTCGGCCACGCGCCGGCCTTGCGGGGGATCAACCTCGCGGTCGAGCGCGGCGAGGCGGTCGGCCTGGTGGGCGAGTCCGGGTGCGGCAAGTCCGTGACCTGGCTCGCGGCACTCGGCCTCCTGCCCGCCTCTGCCACCGTGCGCGGCTCCGTGCTGCTGGATGGCGCGGACATTCTGGGGGCACCCAAGCACAGGCTCGAGCCGGTGCGCGGCGGGCGCATCGCGATGATCTTCCAGGATCCGGCGGCAAGCCTCAATCCCGTCCACCGGATCGGCCGCCAGATTGGCGAGGCACTCACACTCCATCGTGGCCTGACCGGCGAGCGGGCGAAGGCGGAAGTGATCCGCCTGATGGATCAGGTCGGCATTCCAGACGCGAAGAACCGCTTCAATGCCTATCCGCATGAGCTTTCCGGCGGCCAGAACCAGCGTGTGATGATTGCCATGGCGCTCGCCGGCGAGCCAGAGCTTCTGGTGGCGGACGAGCCGACCACGGCGCTCGACGTCACCATTCAGGCGCAGATCCTCGATCTCCTGACGACGCTGCGTCGTGATACCGGCATGGCGCTTGTGCTGATCTCGCATGATCTCGGCGTCGTCGCGGAAACCTGCTCGCGCATTGCCGTGATGTATGCCGGACGTATCGTTGAAGAGGCGCCAAGCGGACAGCTCTTCGCCCATCCGAGCCATCCCTATACGCAGGGTCTTCTCGGCGCATTGCCGCCGCTCAGCGGCGCGCGGCACAGGCTGACCGCCATCCCCGGCAGCGTGCCGGAGGCGGCGCAG
>NZ_VJMG01000075.1 GCF_007004135.1 Affinirhizobium straminoryzae | reverse complement strand
ATTCCAACTCCTCCGCCACACATTGGGGCAGATTCCATTATTAAGCGCGACTTGCGCTTGATCCTGGCGCTCTCCCCTGCCCTCAGGGAACGAGGCTGCGCATCTCGCGTGGCAGACGAGCCCGGGTGGTTCGGACGATCCGTTTCTGGTGGTACATGGCGGCATCGGCACGTCGCAGGAGGGAATCGATCGGCTCACCTTGCTCGCGGGTTGCAGCGCCGATTGCGATGCTGAGGGGCGGGCCGGCATGGCGTTCATTGTTGAGTGCCAGCTGATCGAGAACGGTTTCCAGCATCACGCTGGCGGACGGTTCGTCGGCGCCCGGCATCAGGATCGCGAATTCGTCGCCGCCGATGCGTGCGGCGTGACATGGCGGGCGGACCGTGTTGCCGAGCACCTCTCCCAGCCGGCGCAGCAGGGTATCGCCCGCATCATGGCCAAACTGGTCATTGGTTTCTTTCAGCCCGTTGAGATCGATCATCACGGCGGATACCGGCGCCTCCGGCTGCCGGTCGATGCGGCTGAGCTCCTCGATGTAGAAGGCGCGGTTGTTGAGGCCGGTCAGCACATCGTAGCGGCCGAGATATTCGAGACGCGCCTCGGCCTGTTTGCGCGCCGTGATGTCGGTCAGCGCCATCTGGACCCGCGACCAGTCATGTTCATAGCCGGGCAGAACCGAAAACTGCATGACGAGATAGCGTTCCGAACCGTCGAGCGCATAGGCGCGCACCTCGCGCTGGCCGGAAAACTGGTCGTTCCACAACTCCATCAGGCGTTCTCGAAACGGCCGTTCCAGGTCATCGCCAAAGATCTCGGTCACGTGCTCCATCAGCATGTCGATGCTGCTTGCGCCGAACAGTTCGAGCGTGGCGCGGTTGACGTCGATGACGCGGACTTGCCGCAGGCCGTCTCGAACGAAGTCCGGATTCGCCTCCATGTGGGCGCGGATATCGCTGACGCCGTCCGCACGCAGTCCGTCAAGCCTTGCCTTCAGGCTGCTGAAATCCTCCACCCACAGGGAGACGGGCGAATGCTGGAACAGCCCCTCCGCATAGCGCCGCTGCAGCAGTTCGCCGCGATGCGCATCCTCCCGCTCGGTTACGTCCTCCGTCGTCAGCAGGATCCGGTCGAGGTTCTGTTCGTGGCCCGGCATCACCGCCGATCGCAGCCGGATGTCCATGCGCCGGCCGGACAGGGAGTAATTGACTGTGCAGCCGACGAATTCGGTGGCGCCCTCGAACAGGGCCGACAATTCGTCGACCGCACGGTCCACCATCTCGTCGCGGAAGATGCAGGAGAGATGCGCCGTCAGCTGCTCCAGGCTGTCCGCCTCGAACATTTCCAGCGTCCTGCGATTGACGCTGACGACCCGGATCAGCGAGGTACAGGCAGCGATCCGCGATCGGTCTTCCTGCAGGAAGCGCCGGATGTCCGTCACGCCCATCTGCCGCCAGCGCTCGAACTGGTCGGCCACGGCACTGAAATCTTCGATCCACATCGCAATCGGTGCCAGATGGAAGATGTCAGCCATTTCGTTCATGCGCACGTGTCTCCTTCGGCTTGCGCCTGTGTGAATTGAGGACGTGAAACGACATGCCCTGTCAATCATGAGACTCCCATAAGGGAGCACATTGCATTTTATGCATGTCGAAATAACCTTACCTGCGAGGCGTGCGTGCCGCTTGCGTCTACGCCGTCAGGCGAGCGACCTGTTTTCCAGCCTGTCGAGAATGATGCGGGCCGTCTCGGCTGCGCCATCGAGAGACAGGGACAGCGGGGCTGTCTCGCCGGAGGCTGTTGCGGCGGTGATTGCAGTGGCCAGCGTTTCCCCGGACAGTCTGTCCTCCGGCACCATGCGCGCAAGACCGAGCGCCTCGAGCTTCTCGGCCCGCGTCGTCTGTTCGGTTTCACCGCCGGAGGCAAACGGCACCAGCACCGCCGCACAGCGTGCCCGCAGCAGATCACAGACCGTGTTGTAGCCGGCCTGAGATACCGAAAGCTCGGCATTCATCAGCAGGCTCGGGAAATCCTTGCGGAAGCGGACGAGGGTAATCCCCTCACCTGCCCGGGCCGACAGGCGGTTGAAACTCTCTGCCGGCATGTTGGGGCCGGCGATCAGGCACCAGTGGCGTGTATCCTTCAGACGCGCGCGGGCGTCGATGGCGGCCTCGATCAGGGCAGCACCGACAGCGCCGCCGCCTGCCGACACCACCACCTCGAACCGCTCGGCGGAGGGTTCTGGCGCATCCGGCGCCACGAGGCCGGTGTAAAACACCTTGCCGGCAATGTCGGCGGCCAGCGGGAACGTATCCTCCAGCCGCACGAACTGTGCATCCCCATGCATGAGAACGCCGTCAAAATGCTCAAGAACCAGATCGGCAGTTTCCTGGTCCCTGCCCGGTTTGCGGTTCTGCTGCAGGATGTCGCGCACGGAACTGAACAGCAGCGGCTTCGGCTGCCGGGCGCGGATCGCCTCCAGCAGCGGCAGCAGCTCGAAGCGCATCTGCCGGCGGCCGAAGGGAAAGGCCTCGATCAGCACGGCATCCGGTGCCGCGACGTGGAAGGCCTCCAGCAGCAGCGCGGTGCGCTTCTTCTCCATCGTCTCGTCCACCTTGCGGCCCTTTTCGTCGACCAGGCCGGAAAACCCTGTCGTGGAGGACAGCACTGCCGGCAGCTGCACATGCTGCACGCCGGGGGCTGGAAAGCCGTCGATGGCGTTGCCGCCGGTCACCAGCGTCACCTCCATGCCGGCGGCCTTCATTGCCGCGGCGATACGGCTTGCCCTGACCAGATGCCCGATGCCAAGCAGATGCTGCACATAGAAAAAGATGCGCTTCGGGGCTTCCGGACCGGAGAGGATGATGTCGGACACGCTCAGTTTTCCCTGTTCCAGCTGGCGGTGAAGAGCCGTTCGAGATCGGCGATGCTATTCTTGTGGTCGAATTCTGTGCGAACCTTGTGTTCTGCGCGGGCCGCCAGGTTTCGACGCAGGTCCGGCTCCCGGATCATCCGGGTAAGCGCCGCCGCCAGCGCCTCCGCGTTCTCCGGCGCCACCAGCAGGCTGTTCTCGCCATCGGCGAACAGCTCGGTGATGCCGGAGACCGTGGTGGAGACCACCGGCAGGCCCTGGCTTGCCGCCTCCACCATCACGTTCGGCAGGCCGTCGCGGTCGCCGTCTTCGGTGATGCGGCAGGCGAGCGTGAAGAGATCGCTGTCGCGGTAATGCTGCAGCACGTCGCGCTGGTCGAGCGCTCCCTTCCAGGTGATGCGCCCCGCAATGCCCAGCCGTTCCGCCTGCTCTTTCAATCGCGACAGCACGTCGCCGCCGCCGATATGGACGAAGTTCCAGGCAAGATCGGTGGGCAGACGGGCCAGCGCTTCCAACAGCACGTCGTAGCCCTTCTTGGGCACGGCGCGGCCGACGCTGAGGAGCCGGACCGGATCGGCAGGATTGCTTCCGTCACGCGCCGACCGGGCGCCGGTGAAGGGTGGGAAGCGGTCGAGATCGAGGCCGTGATAGCTGAGATGCACGTTGCGGCGCGCGCCGGACAGCATGGTCAACTGGTCGTAGCCGACGCGGGTGCAGGTCACGGCCCAGTCGGCATCGGCAAGCTTTTCCCGCAGTTCCCAGTCCGGCGAGGTCCAGATGTCCTTGGCATGGGCTGAGACGGTCCATGCCATGCCGTTCATCATGCTGGCATAGCGGGCGACGGAGGCGGGCGTGTGGATGAAATGCACATGCAGCCAGCCGGCGTCCTTCGGCCATTCCGCGGCCAGGACGACCGCCTGCCCGAAACGACGAAAGCGGTTGCGCGACACATCCCGCGGAAGATCCTTCAGGAAGGCTTTCAGCGCCCGGTTGAAACCCGGAAAACGGCGCACTTTCCACAGCGCCCGCAGAACCCGAACCGGCTCCTCGTGCAGATATTCCGGAAGATACCAGACCGGGGCGCGGATCTCGTCATGGACCGGGTGGCGCTTCTTGTCGGTTGGCCGGCGCATCGCGACCAGAATGAGCGAAAAGCCGGCGCGTTCCAGCCCCAGCAATTCCTGCGCGATGAAGGTTTCCGAGAGGCGCGGATAGCCCTTCAGCAGGACCAGGATCGTCTTCATGCGGGTTTCAGCCCTGGACGAGCGACAGATGCCGCTCCCCCTTGCGCTGGAACCAGTCCGCAACGATGCGTGAAATGGTCGGGAGTCCTTCCAGTTGCATGCCGGGCGCGCTGATCGAGGGCGGATCGCGCTTCAGGAGATCCTTGATCGCGCCGGCAAAGCGCAGGCTGTCGGCGGATTCCTCGCCGGAAATCATGCTGACCAGACCGAGTTCGCTGGCGCGTGTGGCGCGGATCAGCTGCTCTTCGCGCGGCTGTGTGCGCGGTACGATCAGCGCTGGCTTGTCGAAGGAGAGGATCTCACAATAGGTGTTGTAGCCGCCCATGGCGATCACCGCGCGGGCGCCGGCGATCCTGTCTTCCATCCGGTTGTCGAATTCAAGGATCTCCAGATGCGGGTGCGCCTCGCAGGCCTCGCGGAAGTGGCTGCGCTGCTCTGCCGGCATGTAGGGTCCGAGCACGATCACCGCCTTGTGGGTGAGCGTCGGATCTGCCTTGTAGGCGCCGATCACGTCGCGCACCAGATCGGCACCATCGCCGCCACCGCCCGTGGTGACCAGCAGATAATCCTCCTTGCCGGCCTGGCTGCTGCTGGCCTCAATCGAGGCCTTGCGCTGCAGGAAGCCGACGAAGTTCATCTTGGCGCGCACCGAAGGCGGCACGTCGATGCCGGTCAGCGGATCGTAGAAATCCGGCGGGCCGTAGATCCACACATCGTCATAGAGATTGCCGATCTTGCGCAGCACGTCGTTGCGCTTCCACTCGGCCTCGAGCAGGTGTGGCGCATCCATCACGTCACGAAGGCCGAGGATCAGCGTGGTGCCGCGTGTCTTCAGATAGGCGAGCGTGTCTTCCACCTCGTTGCGCAGGCCGAGCGGTTCCTTGTCGATGATGAAGATATCCGGTTCAAAACTTTCCGCCGTATGGCGGATGATCGACTGGCGCATCTTCATGGTTTCCTGCAGGTCGATGTGCCGGTCCATGGAGGTGTATTCGCCGTTGCGCAGCTTGATGACACTGGGGATCTTCACGAAGTCGACGCGGGCCCGATAGTCGAAAGCCCCTGCAATCGTCGCGCCCGAGACGATGAGCACATTCAGGCCCCGGTAATCCTCGACCAGCGAATGGGCGATGGTGCGACACCGCCTGAGGTGGCCGAGTCCGAACGTGTCATGGCTGTACATCAGGATACGCGCGTTTCCCAGACGTCTCGGCATACTCTGTCTTCTCCGTAGAATTCATGTGCCGGACAACGCCTCCCCGCGCGATCCGAAGGTCGATCATTTATATGGGTCAGCCGCATCTCTAAGACCATCGCCGAGGAAATTGAAGGCGAGGATCACGAAAATGACCGGCAGGACGGGGAAGAGCAGCCACGGATAAAGCGCCAGAACACTCACTGTTCGCGCTTCCGTGAGCAGCACGCCCCAACTCGTGATCGGCGGGCGCAGACCGAGCCCGAGGAAGCTCAGCGCCGTTTCGCCGAGGATCATGCCGGGAATGGTCAGTGTCGCACTCGCAATCAGGTGCGACATGAAGCCGGGAATGAGGTGGCGGCCGATGACGCGGGCACTGCCCGCCCCCATCAATTGCGCGGCAAGCACATAATCTTCCTCGCGCAACGCGAGAAGCTTGGAGCGTACGGCGCGCGCAAGCCCCGTCCAGTCGAGAAGGCCGAGGATGACGGTGATGCCGAGATAGACGAGCAGCGGGCTCCAGTCCACCGGCAGGATGGCGGCGAGCGCCAGCCAGAGCGGGATGCTGGGGATCGACTGCAGCACCTCGATGACGCGCTGCACGACGAGATCGAACCAACCGCCCCAGTAGCCGGCAAGACCGCCGATCACGATGCCGAGAACGAAGCTGGTCATCACCCCGAACAGGCCGATGGTGAGCGAGATGCGAGCGCCGTGCAGGATGCGCGAGAAGATGTCGCGCCCCAGCCGGTCGGTGCCGAGCAGGAAGAACTGGCCGTCCTTGGCGGGGCAGACGAAGTGCCGGTCGGTCTCCACCAGACCCCAGAAGCGATAGGGCTCGCCGTGGCAGAAGAAGCGAAGCGGCTGGATATCGTTCGTGTCATCGGTATAGACGCGGCGCAGGTTCCGCATGTCGAGCGTCATCTTCTGCCCGTAGACGAAGGGACCGACGAAGCGGCCCTCATGGAACAGATGCACGCCCTGCGGCGGCGCGAAGATGTAATCGACGTTGCGCGTGTGCACCTTGTAGGGCGCCAGGAACTCCACGAACAGGATCATCACATAGGCGAGCAGCAGCGCGATGCCGGAGATCAGCGCGAGGCGGTGCCGGCGGAAGCGCCACCACATCAGGCGAAGCTGGGAGGCCTGCGCGCCGTCGCCCCCTGCATCCGCCTTGTCGTCGGCATAGGGGTCGAAGGGCGCGGTGCTGACGAAATGCGGCAGTTCGTCCGTCTGGGCGTGGGTCGTGGCGCTCACTTGGTGCTTCCTCCGCGCAGACGGATCCGGGGATCGAGAAGGGCAAGCGCGATGTCAGAGACGAGAACCCCGATCACCGTCAGGAAGGCGAGGAACATCAGGAAGGAGCCGGCCAGATACATGTCCTGGCTCTGCAGGGCGCGGATCAGCATCGGGCCCGTCGTCTCGAGCGACAGCACGACGGCGGTGATCTCGGCGCCGGAAATGATCGCCGGCAGCACGGAGCCGATATCCGAGATGAAGAAGTTCAGCGACATGCGCAGCGGATATTTCACCAGCACCTTGAAGGGATGCAGGCCCTTGGCGCGCGCCGTCATCACATACTGCTTGTGCAACTCGTCCAAGAGGTTGGCGCGCACGCGCCGCACCATGGCTGCGGTCCCCGCCGTGCCGATGATGATGACCGGGATCCAGATATGCTCGAGGATCGACTTGACCTTGGCCCAGCTCATCGGTTCGGCCAGATATTTCTGGTCCATCAGGTGGCCGATGGAGGTGCCGAACCAGATGTTGGCGAGATACATCAGCACCAGCGCCAGCACGAAGTTCGGCACCGCAAGCCCGATCAGGCCGAGCAGCGTCAGGCCGTAATCGCCCCAGCTGTACTGATGCGTTGCCGAGTAGATTCCGATCGGAAAGGCGATCAACCAGGTAAGCGCGATCGTGACGGTGGAGACGAGGATCGTCAGCCACAGCCGGTCGCCCACGACATCGGAGACCGGCAGGCGGTATTCGAAGGAATAGCCGAAATCCCCATACAGCATGCCGCCTGCCCAGCGCAGATACTGGATCGGCATCGGCTGGTCGAAGCCGTAGCGCGCGCGCAGCTCGTCGATCTGCTGCATGTCGGCCTTTTCGCCGATCGCCTTCAGTTCCTCCACATAGCTTTCGAAGTAATCGCCCGGCGGCAGCTGGATGATGGTGAAGATCAGCATGGAGATCAGCACCAGCGTCGGGATCATGACGAGGAAACGCCAGAGGATGTAACGGAGCATCTCACGCATCTTTGTCGTACCAGAATGTGTCGGGCCTGTAGACGCCGAGATAGGACATGGGATCGTAGCCGTAGAGGCCATCCTGTGGCACGTTGCGCAGGCTGCGGGCGTGCACCACCGGCTGCAGTGTTTCGTTCACGGTGCCGATGGTGAAGACCTGATCGGTGTAAAGCTCCAGCATGTGGTGCCAGATGGTTTCGCGCTCGCTGCTGCTTTTCGACAGGCGCCACTCGTCGAGCAGTGCCGCGAGCCGGATCGCCTCCGGCATGTCGACCGGCTTGCCATCGCTGCCGCCCGAATAGGCGTGGAGGCCCCAGAGCGGCCATTGCATCTGGTCGTCGCTCGTCGGTGCCAGTTCCTCGGGCGACATGTCGGCGGTCGGCACGCCGTTGTCGAGCCCGTGGAAGACGGTCATCATCGCCTCTCCGCCCTTGACGCGCCGGCGCAAAAGCTCGCGCTGCGAGGTGCGAACGAAGATCTTGATGCCCACGTCCATCCAGTGGTCGTGGATCAGTTCGAGAATGTCCGTCTCGTTGCTGTTCTCGCCGTTGACCTCGACGATCACGCGGGCGGGACGACCATCCGGCAGAAGGCGGATATCGCCCGGCCCACGCTTGTCGAGGCCGGCTTCATCGAGCAGGCGGTTGGCCTGTTCGGGATCGTGATGCGCCCAGGCATTGCGGTATTGCGGCTTGAACAGCGGGCTTTTGGGCAGGATGGTGTTGGCGCTTTCCTTCGCAAGGCCGAAGAACACTGCCATGTTGATCTCGTGGCGGTTGATCGCCAGCGACAGGGCCCGCCGGACCCGGACGTCGCGCCACAGTCTGTTCCAGACCGGATCCTTGCAGTTCAGGTTGGGAAACAGTGCCGTGCGCGACCCCTGGATGCGCCGCCACAGGTCGACCTTGATCGGGTAGCGCTCCTCCGCATTCTTCAGGAAGGTGTAGTCGGCGAAATCGAGATTGGTGAACTGGAGGTCGCTTTCTCCCGTGCCGGTCTTGGCGGCGATCAGGTCCGATGAACTGACGTCGAGATAGACCTTGTCGATGTAGGGAAGCTGCCGCCCCTCTTCGTCCACGCGGTGATAGTAGGGATTGCGTTCGAAGACGAAGCGTCCCGATGGCGGTGCCGTCATGTTGCGCCAGGCATCCAGTGTCGGCAGATCCGGGTTTTCGGGCCGCACCGTGCGCGACTGCATCTGGTGCAGGGATTTCCAGTCCTCGACGCGGGCCTTGGCGATCAGTTCCTTCAGTTTTTCCGGCGTCTGGTACTTGCGATGGAACTGCTTGAGATAGGCGGCCGGCATCATCAGGCGAAGCGGCGACGGCGAGGCGATGTCGGTGAGAAAGTCCGGGTTCGGCACGTCCCAGCTGTATCGGACCGTGAGCGTGTCCAGCACCTCGAAGCGCGGCTTGGTGCCGTTGATGATGAGGCTCGAGGGGATGCCGCCGCGATAGAGGTCCTTGTTGAGGAACATGTCCTCCCAGACATAGCGGAAATCTTCCGAGGTGAAGAGCGACCCATCCGACCAGCGATGCCCCTCGCGCAGGTGAAAGGTGAAGATGCGCTCGTCCTCCACCTCGAAGCGTTCGAGCAGATCCGGCTCAAGCTCAAGCTTCTCGTTGTAGCCGAGGAGTCGCGAATAGGAGATGATCGGGATGTAGCGGATGTCGCGCTGCCCGCCGATCAGCATGCGCAGCGTGCCGCCATGCTTGCCGATCCGGGTGCCGTTGTCGCCGCCGAGCCGGATCACGCGCGGATTGCGTGGCAGGCGCTCCGCAAGCGGGGGCAGGCTGGTGCCGGCCGCGTTGTCGGACAGATAGGCCGAATCGACATAGGCGCCGAGAACGGTCTTCGGCATCATCGTTCCGGCCAGCAGTGCCAGCGCCTGTCTGCGCGTGATCATGGGCGCAGCTCCCGCCAGTCGATATTGCGGCGCGCCAGGACCAGATGGCCATTGCCGAGATCGACATGGGTCAGATCGTCGTCGCTGCCGTCGTCATCGGCCTTGAACTGGCGCGCCCACAGCTTGCGGGCTGCGGCACTTGGCTGGCCGATCGCCTCGAAGTCCAGCGGGCGATCGAGATTCGGCACCGGTACGGCCGCCAGAAGTTTCTTGGTATAGGGGTGCACGGGCTCGCGCATGATCACCTCGCAGGGCGCGATCTCCACGATGCGGCCCGCATACATCACGGCCACGCGGTCAGCCATGTAGTTGACCACCGCGAGGTTGTGGGAAATGAACAGATAGGTGAGCCCGAGATCCGCCTTCAAATCCTTCATCAGATTGAGGATCTGGGCCTGGATCGACACGTCGAGCGCCGAAACCGGCTCATCGCAGATCAGCAGATCGGGGCCGAGGGCGAGTGCGCGGGCAATGCCGATGCGCTGGCGCTGGCCGCCGGAAAAGCTGTGCGGGTAACGGTTGATCGCCCCGTCCGGCAGGCCGATGGCCGAAAGCAGCCGGCGCGTTGCCTCAAGCCGCGCCAGCGGCGTGCCACGGCCATGGATCTCCAGCGGCTCACTGATGATGTTGCGCACCGTCATGCGCGGCGAGAGCGACGAGACCGGGTCCTGAAAAACCATCTGGATGCGCGTGCGCAAGAGATCGAGGTCGGCGCCGCGCGCGCCCAGCACGTCAAGCGGCTTGCCCTCGCCGTGGAAGGTGATCGCACCGCTGTCAGGGGTGACGCCGCGCATCAGGATCTTGCTGAGCGTGGTCTTGCCGCAGCCGCTTTCGCCGACGAGGCCGAGCGTTTCGCCGCGACGGATGTCGAAGCTGACATCGTTGACAGCGAGCGTGCCCTGCGGCTGGCTGAGGCCGAAGCCTGCAGCACGCTTGGTCTGGAAGGTCTTGGAGACGCCCTCGACGCGCAGCAGCACCTCCGGCAGCGCAGCCGTACTGCGCGCCTTGTCGAGCAGGCCGGCCGTTTCCACGCGGATTTCACGCAACGGTTTCAGCCGGGCATCCCGTGGACTGTCGAAATCCGGCACGGCGGCCATAAGGCCCCTCGTGTAGGCATGACTCGGATGCCGGAAGATTGCCTCGACGGAGCCTGCTTCCATCACCTCGCCGCGATAGACCACCACCACTTCGTCCGCCATGCTGGCGACGACGCCGAGGTCGTGGGTGATCAGCAGCATGGCCATGCCGAGCTTCGACTGCAGTTCCCGCAGAAGCTTGAGGATCTGGGCCTGGATGGTCACGTCGAGCGCGGTGGTCGGCTCGTCGGCGATCAGAAGCGACGGGCGACAGACCAGCGCCATGGCGATCATGGCGCGCTGTCGCATGCCGCCGGAGAGTTCGAAGGGATACATGTCGAAGGCTCGTGCCGGCTCTGCAAAGCCGACGAGGCCCAGCATGTCCAGACACCGCTCGCGCCGCTCTGCAGGCGACAGGACCGTGTGGATCTTCAGCACTTCCTCGATCTGGTTGCCCACCGTGTGCATGGGCGAAAACGAGGTCATCGGCTCCTGAAAGATCATGCCGATGCGATTGCCGCGAATGGCGCGGATCTGGCGTCCGTCATGCGGAAGGGAGAGCAGGTCGATGCTCTCTCCGGTTGCGGGATCGTTGAAGATCACACGGCCACCGATGCGGGCGATGCTCGTCTCGATGCCCATGACCGAGCGGCCGAGCACGGATTTTCCCGAGCCGGATTCCCCCACGAGCGCGGTGACCTTGCCCGGACGGATGCGCATGCTGATGCCCTTGATGGCATCGATGCTGCCGGACATCAGCGGAAAGGATACGGATAGTCCTTCCACGCGCAGCAGATCCGTCCTGTCGTTCATGCAATCCCAACCCCGGAGGCCTCGGGGCATGTGTTCGCCCGAGCCAGTTCCCTTGTCTTTTCCGTCAACCGTATCGCAGCCTATTGTTTGTGTCTATGAGGAAGACCCGCAAGAGCAACAGCTGCTGACAAGTCGTGCATTTGCCTGATAAATCATTGCCGAAGAATGACAGTTCCTGATGAAAGACCGGTTGGCTTGTATGTTTCTCCTGAAATGCGATTTTGCTGCTGACGCATTACAACCCCCGTCCGCCGGAGGTGCCGCATGATACAGCCGACAGGCCCCGAAACACCGCGCCAGAGACTGAAGCGAATCCGCACGATGATCGAGGCGGGGCTTCTCAGCGAACCGAGAGCTGGCCTGGAAGCGATGAGCCGTGATCCTGCGGTGCGCGGGGATCCCTCGCTCGGGACGGCAACCGTGCTCGGCTATCCCCGCAAGCTGCATTCGGCCTGGCTGAAGCTTGCCAAGGCGGAAGGCAATATCGTTGACCGGATCGGCCTGCAGCACACGCTGGTGCCGCCGCCTGCGCTTCTGGCGCCGCTGACAGCGTTCGACGGTCAGATGCGGCGCGCCATGAATGCCGTCAACCGCCAGCCGGTGCCATTGATCCTGCACCAGATCTGGCTCGGTGACCTGCCCTTGCCACCGGCGACAGAGGCCTGGCGCCGTCATGCCGAGGCGAACGGTCTTGAATACCGGCTGTGGCGCGAGGCCGACCTGGAAGAACTCGGCGTGCCGCTGCATCCCGCCTACCTGCAGATGCTCGATGCCGGGGACTATCCGGGTGCGGTCGACATTGCCCGTTATTTTGTGCTGCATGCCGCAGGCGGCCTCTACCTCGATTGCGACTGGTATCCGGCCCGCGACGATGTGAGTTTTGCCGACGTGTTGCCGCTGACCGGGCTTGCCGCCCTTGCCGAGGACACGCCACGCGAAACTGGTGCGGGCAGCCTGCTGTTCACCAATTCCTTTATCGCGGCCCCGGCCGGCCATCCTGTCTTTGCCCGCCTGCTCGACATCCTGCCGGAGGTCGTGCGGCTGTTGCCGGAGGGGCCAGCCTGGTGGTCGACCGGGCCACTGATCCTGTCGCTGCTGTTTCGCCAGACGACCGTACAGGTGCCGGATGCCTCAATCGTTGCGGCGAACCTTGCACGCGGTGCACCGATGGAGGCGGTCGCGGAAGCCCGCCAGCAGGCGCTTGCCCGCGACGGTGGCCTGCTGATCGCCTGGAAATCCTGGTAGAGCGTCAGCCGGCCAGGAGATCGGGTGCCGCGCGCCAGCGGCAGGCGGGGTGCCGGGCGGTCAGTGCCAGCAGGTCCTCCAGAAAGTCCCAGGCTGCTGCGTCATGGACCAGGTGATGGGTGAGGACACCGATCGCCGAAAGCGCCGGTTCTGCATGCAGATGTTCCAGAAGCTCGGCATAAAGGCTGTCTGACGGGCGTCCGCCATAGGTGCCATGCCAGTCCATGATGTCGAGATGGGTGTTGAGGAGCGGCAGGGCAGCCGGCTTTTCGCGCCCGAACACCGAGAGCGACCGGAAACCGAGATCCGGCAGGGCTTCGACGATCTCCGCCGCGATCCGGTTCCACGGTGGTACCAGCATCGGCTGGAAACGTGGCCCGTGCAGGGCTTCCAGCTTGCGAAAGCCGGCGGCCAGTTCATCGAGAACCATGTTCAGCGGGCGATCGAGGCCAAGCTCCTGCTTCTTGGCGGGGGGCTTGGAATAGCTGCGATGCGACCAGCCATGGACGGCGACCGTGACGTCCGGCTCCGCTGCAAGACGATCCGCGAGGTCTTCGTCCGTTTCCTCGGGAATGACGGCAAGCGTCAAGGGCACCGCATGCCGTGCCGCAAGCGAAAGAAGCCTTTCCAGCGCAGGCGTCGGGCGCACCGCATCGTCGTCGCGCAGCCAGAAATCGACGCGCCTTCCCTGCCCGGCCAGATCATCGAGATGCTGTTGAACGAGGGCTCGGCTCATGCTGCAGTCTCCAGGGCGCGGCGCAGGATTGCATCAAGACGGTCTGCCGCGGCTTCGATGGTGCGGGTTTCGGCCACGAAACGGCGCGCTCCCGCAGCCAGCCGGTCCCGCTCCGTCCGGTTCGACAGCAGATGCGCGATGGCTTCGGCATAGGCTTGGTCATTGCCGGGCTCGGTCAGGAGACCTGTCCTGCCCTGCTCCACCACTTCCGGCACGCCTGCCACCTGTTCGGCAATGACCGGAAGGCCGGCGGCCTGCGCTTCGAGATAGGCAAGGCCATAGGCCTCGCCGTGGCCCGGCCACAGATAGAGCGTGCCGGAGGAGAGAAGATCCGCAACCTCCTGCGGTCCCCCCTGCCCCAGCCAGCGGATGCGGCTGGATGGCAGCGTGGAAAACACCGATTCCACCTCGGCCCGCGCCGGCCCGTCGCCGAGAATGCTGAGCCGCCAGTCGAGGGAAGTCACTCTTGCCAGCGCCGCCGCGAGCGCCCGGTAGCTGCCGAGCTTGTCGCCCGGCCGCATCATGGCGACGGTCACCAGATGGCCGGCTTCGGGCCTGGGCGTGCGGGCAAGGAAGATCGAGGCGTCGATGAAGGGCGGCAGACGCTCTACCCGCGCCTCCGGTGCGGCCTGCAGAAGGCCGGCTTCATCCCTTGCCGTCAGGGCAATGTTCACCGCGGCCTGGTGGATGCCGGCCAGCACCTTGTCCTGGGACTGCGCCCAGCCGCCGATATTGCGCCGGCCGGAATAGGAGCATTCCGCCGTGACATAGGGACGCGAGAACTGCCGGCAGAGATCCGGCCCCAGCAGGTCCGGTGCCTTGTAATAGGGATGGTAGCAGAACCAGAGATCCGGCACGCCCTGCTGATGCCAGTGATCGGCAATCCTCTGCCGCTCGCCGGCGGCAAGGTTTTCCTGATCCTCCGGAACCTCCGGTGTTGCCGAAAACGAACGAAGGCCGGAGACCAGCTCCACGTCGTGCCCCGCCATCTGCAGCGTCCGGACCAGTTGCCGCGCCATCAGGCGGTCACCGGAGGGCACCGGATGATCCGGGGATTTGAGCGGAGCATAGAATGCGATCTTCATACGCTCCAGATGGCGCAGGCTGTGCTCGCTTGGCAAGCAGCACCTGCGCTTTTTTTGGCGCGTGGCCTGCGCAATCACACCGCACACGCCGCCTCTTGTCCCTCCGTGATCCGCCGTGATCTTGACACCGGCCATCGGCAGCCGCACTTGAGCAGCCTGAACAGGTGCATGATGTGGAGATGCCAGGGTGAGTGCGACGCAGGGTCATGGCGAAAACCTTCTTTCGGCCATCCACGACAAGAGGGCCAAGGCAGGTGTGATCGGACTGGGCTATGTCGGCCTGCCGTTGGCGATCAGCATGGCGCGTGGCGGCTTCTCCGTTCTCGGCTTCGACATCGATCCGGACAAGATCACCCGCATCGATGCGCATCGAAGCTATATTGATGCGGTTCCCGACGCCGTGCTGGCGGAGGAACATGCGGCTGGCCGTTTTGCCGCAACGACCGATTTCGATCGTCTTGCCGAATGCGATGTGATTGCCATCTGCGTGCCGACCCCCCTCACGCGCTACCGCGACCCGGACCTCTCCTATGTCGAGAATACCTGCCGCGATATCGCCAGGCGCCTGCGTCCCGGCCAGTTGATCGTACTGGAATCAACGACCTATCCCGGCACGACCGAAGAGGTGATGAAGCCGATCCTGGAGGCAGGCGGGCTTGCCTCCGGCGTCGACTTCTTCCTCGGCTATTCGCCCGAGCGCGAGGACCCCGGCAATCGCGATTTCCAGACCTCGACCATTCCGAAGGTGGTGGCCGGTGACGGGGAGCTGGCGGCCGCGATGATGCAGGCCTTCTATGGCGCGGTCGTCGCGACCGTCGTGCCGGTCTCGACGCTGCGGACCGCCGAGGCGGTGAAGCTGACGGAAAACATCTTTCGCGCCGTCAACATCGCCCTCGTGAACGAGCTGAAGATCGTCTACGAGGCCATGGGCATCGATGTCTGGGACGTGATCGATGCGGCCAAGACAAAACCTTTCGGCTACATGCCCTTCTATCCGGGACCCGGCCTTGGCGGCCACTGCATCCCGATCGATCCCTTCTACCTCACCTGGAAATCGCGCGAGGTGGAGCAGCCGACCCGCTTCATCGAACTCGCGGGCGAGATCAACACGGCCATGCCCCGCCATGTGGTGGAGCGGCTTGCCGAAGCGCTCGACCGCCGGCTCGGGCGCGCGCTCAGCCGCTCGCGGGTGCTGATCCTCGGCCTTGCCTACAAGAAGAACGTGCCGGACATCCGCGAAAGCCCCTCGCTGAAGCTGATGGAACTGATGATCGAACGCGGCGCGGACGTCTGCTACCACGACCCCTTCATCGAGGAAGTGCCGCGCACCCGCGAATACAGCCATCTGAAGGGACGCCGCTCGGTGGACCTGACGGCTGCGAGCGTGGCAGGCTTCGACGCGGTGGTGGTGGCGACCGATCATGATGCCGTCGATTACGCGATGATCGGCCAGACCGCGTCGCTGATCGTCGATACCCGCAACGTATTCGCACGAAAGGGCGTTGCCGCCTCGACCATCGTCAAGGCCTGACCGAGAGTGTCAGGACACCCGCCCTTCATCTCCATGCCGAGGGCATCCTCCGCGGGTGCCGAAACCGGAAAGACCAAGACCGGAAAGACCATGAGCAGGCTCGACAGCTTCATCAACCGCATGAGCGCGCAGCGCGACATTCTGAACCATGTGCGCGACCACTATCCGCTGCCGCCCGAAGGGCCGATCTTCGAGATCGGGCTCGGCAACGGGCGCACCTACAGCCATTTGCGGGAATGCTTTCCCGACAGGCGCATCGTGGCCTTCGACCGCAAGCTCGCCGCCCATGCCTCGTCGGCGCCGGCGCCGCAGGATTTCGTCGAGGGCGAGATCCGCGAGACGGGTCAGTCCTTTGTCAAGGGGACCGCAGCGCTGGTGCATGCCGATATCGGCACCGGCTATGACGACAAGGATGCGGTCACGCTGACCTGGCTGCCGGACATGGTGGCCGGCATGCTGGCGACGGGGGGCATTGCGGTCAGCGGTCTGCCGCTCGACCATGCCGGTCTGGAACCTCTGCCGCGCGTGGAAACGATCCGGGAAGGCCGCTATTTTCACTATCGGCGGCGCTGACAACCTCTGCGACCGTTGTCTCAGACAATCCGTTCCGGGCGCCTTGCCAGCTGGCGGGCCAGGCCAGCCGCCTTGTCGCGGATGGTTTCGGCCAGAGCCCGGCTGAATTCGAAGCTCATGCGCGGATTGTCGGCGATGAGGCGCAGGAAGCTGTCACGGGGGATGCGCAGGAGTTCGAGCACGCTGGTCGCGCGTACCGTCGACACGCGCGGTGCATCGCTGACAAGGCACATCTCGCCGATCATCGTTCCGGCGGAGGCTTCGCCGATGATCATCTCGCCGCCCGGCGCGGTTGCCACGATATCGGCGGTTCCGCGCAGAACCACATAGGCCGCCTCGCTGGCATCGCCTTGGTGAAAGATCGTCTGGCCCGGTTCGTAGCAGACCCGGCTCGAGGTGAAGGCCAGAAGCTTCAGCTTGCAGGCGTCTATCCTTCCGAAATACGGAACCTGCCGCAGGAGCATCACTTCGTCGTTCAGCGAGATCATCTCATTCACCCTGTCGTGGCAAGGCACGCCAGGTTACGCCACCAGCGATTTGAAAATGCCACTTTCCTTGTCAAGGGCCTCGAACGTACCGTCCTCGACCACCACGCCGCGGTCGAATACGATGACTCTGTGAAACAGGCGTGACAGCGAGGTGTTGGAAAGCACCCAGATGACGGACGGATTGTTGTCCTGCTCGCGCAGGAAGTCGATGACGTCGCGCACGATCTCCTCCTGTACGCGGCGGTCGAGTCCCGGCAGGGCCCGGTTGAAGATGTAATAATCCGAGCGGCGCACGAGTGCGCGGGCGAGGCTCAGCTTGTGCCGCTGCGTGACCGTCAGCCGGCGTCCGCCGCTGCCGACGTCGAATTCCAGGCCAAGCCCCATCAGGCTGTCGCGCATCCCCATCTCGTCCATGATGCGGGCGGCGATGCGGCGGATATTGGCAACGGCATCCGGCACACGGTGCGACGGTTTGCCGAACAGCACGTTTTCCCGCAGCGTCGCGGCCGCCATGTAGCGGTGCGGGTCGTAGCGCTCGACGCGGTCTCGAAGGTCTGCCGGCAGATTTTCATAGAAGAGGTCGCGGGCCGCCACCACCTGATCCATGATCTGCGGCGTCAGCACGCCGAAGCGGTAGCGCGGCTCGATATAGTGCAGGCTGAGCCGCACGATGCTGCGGCGCTCGTCTTCGGTGAGGGTCTGGCCGGCGCGCGTCTTTCGTTTCTGAAGCAGCTGCTGGTAGATGAGGATGTCTTCCGCGCTCAGCCGGTCGAGCTGCTGGAAGAAGGGATGTTCCGGCGGCAGGTCTGCGAAAATTTCCACCAGGTTTTCCGCGATCGTCAGGCCCATGTCGAACAGAAGCGCGGAAAGCCCCGCGCGGCGCAGCACCTCATGCACGTATGGCGTCTCGGCGACTTCGATTTCGTGCGGTGTGCTGCGCTTGGTCGCGGCAAACAGCAGGTTTTCGGCCACCGTCGCTTCCGGGTTGTAGGCCGTCGGATCGAAATGCGCGACGATGTGACCAAGCCCTTCACGCTGCAGCTCCTCGCGCAGCGCATGGCGCATCTTGACGATGCGCTCCGTGATGACCGGATTGTCCTCCGGGTCCACATGCGAATGCAGCGCAAGTTCCATGACGTCGGAGGTCAGCTGAACGGCATCGAGTGCACGCAGCACCGATTGCTTCAGGTCGTCGCTGAAGCCGCGCATGATCGAGGTGGATCGCCGGTCGATCCAGTCGGCATTGAGGTCGAAGGTGGCATTGCCGGCGAGCTGCGCCTCCTGGATTTCCCAGCGGCGGTTGGCGGCATCGCGGCCGCTGTAGCTGACCGTGCTGGTCGGCGCGTGCTTGAGGCCGTAGAGCAGGTTGTCCTTCAGGCTTCCGTGGAAAAAATAGCTGCTGGCAGAGACATAGGTAATCGCGCGGCCGGTAACGGATTCCGGTAGTTCGAGGAGGTCGTTCTCGCCCAGCGTCACCTTGCCGGAGAGCGGCCAGACGAGACGGCCGAAGGCTTCCGCCAGCGCCTCGCCGCCGCTGCCCATGTTGTCGATCACCGCAACCGTCTCGCCGCGCTCGATCTTGACCGAGACACCTTCGATCACCTTGGCGCCAGCGCCATCCGCCACCGTGATATTGGTGGCGGCAAGCGGGCCGAGGCCGAAGGTGGGCGTGGCGGCCGACAGCCCGTGCCGGTCCGCCTCGATCAGATGCGGCAGCTCGAACTGTTCCAGCACCTGTTCGTATTTCACCTGCACGTCCTGGCGCGCCTGATCCCAGTCGATCAGCTCCTTCAGCGGGCCGGGCAGATCCTTGTAGGCGTTGATGACGGCAACCAGCTGGCCGACGTCGAGGCTGCCTCGCAGCGCGAAATAGCCGCCGATCGAATAGAACAGGAAGGGGGTGAGCTGCGAGAGGAAGTTGTTGAAGAACTTGACGATGAACTTCCACTGGTAGAGCTCGAAGCGAATGCGGTAGATCTGCCCGAGCCGGTGGGCAATGTCGGCCCGCTCGAAATTGGTGGTGTCATAGGCATGGATCGTATCGATGCCCTCGACGATTTCGCCGACCTTGCCGGCCAGATGGCGCGCGGTGATCTGCCGCTGGCGGCCGAGATCGATCAGGCGGCGACGCATCTTCGGAATGATGCCGACCTGGATCGCCACCATCACGGCGGCGATCATGCCGAGCCAGACATTCTGCAGGAAGATGAAGAACAGCGCGGCGGAAGCCTGTCCTCCCAGCAGCGCCGGCTGCACGAAGGCATCGCCGGTGAAACCGCCGAACGGCTCCACCTCGTCCTTCACCATGGTGGAGATTTCCGCACCGTTGACCTGCTTCATGGTGCTCGGCGGAAAGCGCAGCACCCGATCGACCAGTTCGTAGCGTATGCGCCGCAGCAGGCGCTCGCCAAGCCGGCCTTTGTAGGTATTGATGTAGAACTTGAAGAGTCCGTTGACGATGACGAGCAGCAGGAAGACCGCGCTCAGCCCCATCAGCATCGACATGCGATCCAGCGCGAATCCATCGAAGGACAGATCCCACCCCGTCAGCGGAATGGTGAAATCGAAGGCCATGAAGGGCGCACGTGCATCCGGTGATTCGAAGCCCTGCCCCTGGATCGGGCCGTTGATGATCTGCTTGGGCAGGTCAAAGGCCGCGAAATAGGGGACCATGGACAACAGCACGATGGCCAGAATCCAGATCTGCTGCGTGCGCGTATGCCGCCAGATATAGCGTAGTAGGTTCTTTTCCATCCGGTGCTTGTCTTCGGCATTCCGCGCATGGCCGGCCAGTCATGCGGATCTTGAGGGGATCATTATATATTGCCGACCACGGGGCTTCGCAAATCCGGTGCCGATCTTGGCGCGACATTCTTGCCAAAAGCTTGACCCTGCGGCGGAAGCGCCACGTCAAACCAACAAATTCGGGTCGCATTGCGGCAAGACGGAGGCATTGGCCGATGGAAATGCCAGAGCGCACCGGGAGACGGCGTCAGGCGGTTTCCTGACTTGCCGGTACCGCCGCCGTTCCCTCCAGCAGACTCGCCATACCCTCCACCTGCACCTGGTGCAGCCTGCGGTAGAGGCCGCCCTCGCGGGTAATCAGTGCCGCATGGCTGCCTTCCTCGACGATTCGGCCCCGATCGACGACGAAAATGCGGTCGGCACGGGTGATCGTGGCCAGCCGATGGGCGATGACCAGCGTGGTGCGCCCGACCGACAGTTCGGCGAGCGAAGCCTGGATCGCACGTTCGGTCTCGGTGTCCAGCGCCGAGGTCGCCTCGTCGAGAATGAGGATCGGCGGGTTCTTCAGGAAGATTCGGGCAATCGCCAGGCGTTGCTTCTGTCCGCCTGACAGTTTGACGCCGCGCTCGCCGATCACCGTATCCAGCCCCTGCGGCATGGCGTCGATGACCTCTTCCAGACGGGCCCGTCTTGCTGCCTCGCGGATCTCGGCTTCGGTCGCATCCAGACGCCCATAGGCGATGTTTTCGCGGATTGAGCCGGCAAACAGGAACACGTCCTGCTGCACGATGCCGATGTTGCCGCGCAGCGATTTGAGCGTCATGTCCCGGATATCGACGCCGCCGATCGAGATCGCGCCGGCGGTGACGTCGTAAAAGCGCGGCAAAAGCGAGCAGAGCGTGGTCTTGCCCGCACCGGAGGGGCCGACGAAGGCGGCCATCTCGCCGGCGCGGATCGTGAGGTTCAGTCCGTCCAGCACGGAGCGGCCGGAGCCGTAGCGGAAGCCCACCTGACGGTAGAGGATGTCGCCGTCCAGCCGGCCGATGGGGCGGGCCGTCGGCCGGTCGACGATGTCGGGCTGCTGGTCGAGGAAGTTGAGGTAGCGCTGGAAGCCGGCAATGCCTTTCGGATAGGTCTCGATCACCGAATTGATCTTCTCGATCGGCCGCAGGAAGACGTTGACCAGCAGCAGGAAGCCGACGAAGCCGCCGGCGCTCAGCGAACCCTGGGTGACGAACCAGGCGCCTGCCAGCATGATGATGACCTGCACGAAGCGCATGGAGAGATAGGTCAGCGACATGGAGGCGGCCATGTAGCGATAGGCCTGAAGCTTCGTCGTGCGGTACTGGCTGTTGTCGCGGGCAAACAGGCGGCGCTCATGCTCCTCGTTGGCGAATGCCTGCACCACGCGGATGCCGCCGACATTGGCCTCGATGCGCGTGTTGAAGTCGGCGACGCGACCATAGAGCGCCTGCCAGGTCTCCGTCATCTTCTGCCCGTAATGGGTGGTGAGGAAGGCCGTCAGCGGCACGATGATCGCCGCCATCAGCGCAAGCGGCATGTGCACCCACAGCATGATGCAGAAGGCGCCGATCAGCGTCATCACCGCGATGAACAGATCTTCCGGGCCGTGATGCGCCACCTCGCCGATCTCTTCCAGATCCTTCGTCAGCCGCGCCACCAGCTTGCCCGTGCGCTGGTTGTCGAAGTAGCCGAAGGAGAGCGTCTGCAGATGGTCGAAGGCCTTGCGCCGCATCTCCGTCTCGATGTTGATGCCGAGCATGTGGCCCCAGTAGGTAACGATCACCTGCAGGCCGGCATTCACAAGATAGATCAGGAGAAGGCCGACGGCCGCGAGCGCGATCATGCCGAACTGTCCCGTCGGCAGCAGGCGGTCGATGAACAGAGTCACCGCCAGCGGGAAGGCAAGCTCCAGCAGGCCGGAAGCCACCGCACAGCAGAAATCCAGCAGGAACAGGCGCGTATGCGGGCGATAGTAGGCGGCAAAGCGCCGAAGGATCTGGGGCATGGCGAAGGTCCGGAGAGGTGGCTTAAACTGGAGATACGCGCACTGGAATAGACGTCCCGGATGGCATTTGCAAACCCGCGGAGCGCAAAGTTCCCACACGCCGCAATTGCTGACAAATTATGCATGCAAAAAAATTGAACAACCCGATTGACAGCGGGTTCGCGGCTGGCTCTATTTGTATAGTCAAAAGAAGCCGGAACACCGGCGACCTGTGGGGAACAGCACGCAGTCCGGATCTGGAACGGGAGTCATCATGATGCAGAAGAGATTTTTCCTCAAGGCGGTCGTCGGTGCCGCCATGTTGCTCGGCACTTCGCTTGCCGCCCATGCGGAAGACGTGCTGGCCAAGGTCAAGGCCGCCGGCGTGCTGAAGGTCGGCACGGAAACCGCCTTTGCCCCCTTCGATTTCATCGATGCGGGTGCGCATGTGGGCCTCAACGTCGACCTGTTCGACGAAGTGGGCAAGGAACTCGGCGTGAAGATCGAATGGGTCACGCTGCCGTGGGAAGGCGTTCTTCCGGGTCTTGAGGCCGGCAAGTTCGAGGTCGTCGCCGGCCCCGCCACCATCACCAAGGCCCGCATGGAGCGCTACCGCTTCACCGCGCCGATCGCCGAGGCGACCGTTGCCATCCTCAAGAAGGCCGGCGCTCCGATCAGCAAGCCGGAAGACATTGCCGGCAAGGCCGTCGGCGTCGGCAAGGCCACTGCACAGCTGGCCCAGCTGACGGAATTCTCGGCCACGTTGCCCTCCAAGGTGGACATCCGCGAATATCCGGCCTTCAACGACGCCTATGCCGACATGGCAGCCGGCCGCATCGTGGCTGTCGCCAATTCGCTTCCGAACATCGCCTTCGTCGCCAAGCAGCGCGCCGGCATGTTCGAAGTGGTACTGCCGCCTTTCGGCAAGAAGACCTATTTCGGTTTCGTTGGCCGCAAGGATGCCGACTATGCCTCGCTGATGGATGCGATCGACGCCGCCCTCATCAAGATGAAGGGTGACGGCCGCATGGGCAAGCTGCAGGACAAGTGGTTCGGCACCAAGTTCGACACACCGGATGCCGTGAAGGATCCGGCCATCTGATCCGCCCGATGCGCTTGCCGCCTGTCCCATTGAGGCAGGCGGCATGCGTACCGGCGTCATCCCCTGCCCGGCCGGGCTTGTGTGTCCGGCCCTCTTCCGCCGCGACGGATCAAGCCATGTCGTTCAAGCTGTTTTCCCTGCTGGTCCAGGCCTCTGTCTGGACGATCGGCATCAGTGCCATCTCCATCGCGATCGGTTTCCTGATCGCGCTCGGTCTTTCTGCCGCGCTGCTGTCCGGCAAGGCGCTCTACCGCAAGCCCGCGGAATTCTTCATCAGCTTCTTTCGCGGCGTGCCGCTTCTGGTGCAGCTGCTGCTCATCTACAACCTCCTGCCCTTCATCGGCCTAAACGTGCCGAGCATCGTCGCCGCGATCATCGGCATGTCGCTCTGCACCGCGGCCTATCAGGCAGAAAACCTGCGCGGCGGTTTCGAAAGCGTGCCGAAGGGCCTGATCGAGGCCGCCGACATGGTGGGCTTTTCGCCGAGGCAGGTGTTCGTGCGGGTCAAGGTGCCGATCGCGCTGCGCCTCACCTTCCCAGCGCTGGTCAACGAGGCGATCATGATCCTGAAATCCTCCTCGCTGGTCTCCGTCGTCGGCATCGTGGAGATCACCCGCATGGCGCAGGACCTTGCCTCCTCCACCTACATGCCGATCGAGATCTTTTCCTCGGCCGCGCTGATCTATCTCGTCATCTGCTGGGCCGTCGCGCTGGCCGGCCGGTTCGGTGAACGGTCCCTGCCGGGAGCGGCCAAATGATCTTCGATCCCAATGTCATCCTGAAGCACCTGCCGGAGATCATCAGCGGCACCGGCGTCACGCTCGCGCTGTGGATTGCCGGCATGCTGCTCGGCATCCTCATCGGCTTCATCGTGGCGACGCTGCGCCGCTATGGCGGTCGTGCGGTCGACCTGCCGCTGGGCTTCGTCGTGGAGGTGCTGCGCGGCACGCCCTTTCTGATCCAGATCTTCCTCGTCTATTACGGCGGCCCCTTCGTCGGCCTCTCGCTCGACCCGGTGCCTTGCGGCCTGCTCGGCCTCAGTGTCTATGCAGCTGCCTACTATTCGGAAATCTTTCGTGCCGGCTATGCCTCCGTGCCGCATGGCCATGTGGAGGCCGGCGAGTGCCTTGGCCTCTCGCGCCTGCAGATCATCCGCCGCATCCTCCTGCCGGAAATGGCGCTGATCGTGCTGCCGCCCTCGGTCAATCTCGCGGTGATCCTGCTCAAGGAATCGGCCGTGCTGTCGATCATCACCGTGCCGGAACTGACGACCACCGTCAGCGCCATCGGCTCCCAGGAATATGCCTTCCTTGAAGCGATCTTCCTGCTTGCCGTCATCTACTGGGTGATCGTCGAGGCCGCCGCCCGCCTCGGACGCCTCGCCGAAACCCGTCTGTCCACCTTCAGGTTTGCCGCATCATGACGCTTCCCGCCATTTCCGTTCGCAGCCTCGTCAAGCGTTTCGGCACCGCGACCGTGCTGCAGGACATCGATCTCGACGTCCCGGAAGGCAAGGTGTCCTGCCTGATCGGCCCCTCCGGCTCCGGCAAGAGCACGCTGCTGCGCTGCCTCGCCTTCCTGGAAGAGGCGAGCGAGGGCATGATCACCGTCAACGGCGAGGCGCTCGGCTTCTTCGAGAATGCGAAGGGCGAGCGTGAGCGGTTGCCGGCCGGCCAGATCCGTGCGGTACGCGCACAAATCGGCATGGTCTTCCAGCAGTTCAATCTCTGGCCGCACATGACGGCGCTCGGCAATGTCTCGGAAGCGCTGAAGACCGTGCACAAGGTGCCGAAGGCCGAGGCCGAGGAGCGCGCCATGGTGCAACTCGCAAAGGTCGGCCTCGCCAACCGCGCCGGGCACTATCCCTCGCAGCTCTCCGGCGGCCAGCAGCAGCGTGTGGCAATTGCGCGCGCGCTGGCGCTCTCCCCGAAGATCATGCTGTTCGACGAGCCGACCTCGGCGCTCGATCCGGAACTGACCGGCGAAGTGCTGAACGTGATGCGCGAACTTGCCGCCGAAGGCATGACCATGGTCGTCGTCAGCCACGAGATCGGCTTTGCCGCGACTGTCGGTCACCAGATCAGTTTCCTTGATCAGGGCAGGCTGCTGTTTACCGGCGCCCCCTCGGAGATTTTTGCCAAGCCGCGCCATCCGCGTCTCGAACAGTTCCTCGATACCTATCTGGATCGGGGTGCTTCCATGCTGGCCTGATGTCATGGCCGGCGATGCAAGCACGTCAGGTCCGCAGGGGGACGTCGCGCATGTCAGACGACCGCTCTCCCTGCACCAGCGCATTCGCCGTGACATCGAGGGCAATATTCTCTCCGGCCGCTGGCCGCCCGGGCATCGCATTCCCTCCGAACAGGCGCTGACCGACACCTATGGCTGCTCGCGAATGACGGTCAACAAGGTGCTGACCGAGCTTGCCCGCGCCGGACTGGTGCTGCGGCGGCGCAAGACCGGCAGCGTGGTGATGCCGCAGGACGGGCAGAGCGCCATTCTGGAGATTTACGATATCGGCGAGGAGGTGCGTGCTCTCAACCTTGCCTATTGCCACAGGGTGCTCTCCCGCACGGTGCGCCGTCCAAGCAAGTCCGAACAGGCGCTCTCCACACTCCCGGCGCGCGGCAAGGTGCTGGCGGTCTCGGTCCTGCATTTCGCCGGCGAGGAACCGTTCTGCCTGGAAGAGCGCATCATCAACCTTGCCATTGCACCGGAGGCCGAGGCAGAGGCCTTCGAGGCGCTGGCGCCTGGCCAATGGCTGCTGAAGCATGTGCCATGGAGTGCAGCCGAGCACCGCATCTCAGCCGATGCCGCCACCGCCAGTGCTGCCGCCGCGCTTGGCCTTTTTCGCGCGGCCCCTGTGCTGGTCGTCGAGCGGCAGACCTGGCGGCTGGAGGAAACGGTGACCAGGGTGCGGCTTACCTATCCCGGCAGCCAGCACGCGCTGACCGCCCGTTTCACGCCCGTGCAGGGCCGCCAGTTCCCGATCGAACCCTCCTGAAAGGAAGCCGCCATGGCGCGCCCCGACAAGCTGAAACTCGGCACCTTCGTCTATACCTTCGGTTTCAACCCGGCTGCCTGGCGCCATCCGGATGTGGACGTCAACGGCGCCAACCGCATCGACCACCTGCTGAACGTGGCGAAGATGTCGGAGGCGGCAAAATTCGACTTCATGTTCCTGGCGGATTCGCCGGCGGCTGCCATCGGCGATCCGGAGGCCCTGTCGCGCTCGCCGACCAAGATGAACCGCTTCGAACCTCTGTCGCTGATTTCGGCGCTCTCGGTGCTGACGGAGAGGATCGGCTTCGTCGCCACGGCGTCCACCAGTTTCTACGAGCCCTTCAATCTCGCCCGCATCTTTGCCTCGATCGATCACCTGAGCGGCGGCCGCGCCTGCTGGAACGTGGTGACCTCCGACCATGACGAGACCGGCTACAACTACAATTTCGACGGGCTGCCGCCGCACAGCTGGCGCTATGAACGCGGCGCGGAATTCGTCGATGTCGTTTTCGGTCTCTGGGACAGCTACGAGCCCGATGCCCTGATCCTCGACAAGGCCTCCGGGCTCTACTACGACAAGGACAAGCTGCACACGCTGAACCACAAGGGCACACATTTCCAGGTGCGCGGGCCGCTTAACATCGCCGCCTCGCCGCAGGGGCGTCCGGTGATTGCGCAGGCCGGCGGATCCGAACCGGGTATGGAGCTTGCCGCCCGCACCGCCGAGATCGTCTTCAGCCTTGCCTCCAGCCTGGAGCGCAACAAGGCCTTTGCCGAGAACGTCAAGGGCCGCATGGCGAAGTTCGGCCGCCAGACGAGCGACCTCAAGATGATGCCGGGCGTCGTCATCAATGTCGGCGAGACGAAGGCCGAGGCACAGGCCAAGGTGAATTTCCTGATCGACAACCTGCACCCGGATGTCGGCCGCTGGATGCTGGGCGAATTCCTCGAGACCGATCTCTCCGGCGCAGCGCTTGACGAACCCTTCCCGATGGAGCGGCTGCCGGCCGAGCCGAAGGGCTCCAAGGCGCTGTTCGAGGAACTGACCGATTACATCCGCAAGGGCCACACGCTTGGCCACCTCATCCGCCATTACGCGGAAAAGAGCACCGGCAACGGCATCACCGGCACGCCGACGGAGATTGCCGATTTCATGGAGGAATGGTTCGAGGCGGGCGCCGCCGACGGTTTCATCCTGATGTGCCCGACGCTGCCGGCAAGCCTTGCCGATTTTATCCGGCTCGTGGTGCCGGAACTGCGCCGTCGCGGCCTGTTCCGCGACGACTACGAAGGGTCCACGCTGCGCGAAAACCTCGGCCTGTCGCTGCCGGCAAACCGTTATGCGGCGGCCCGGCAGCCGGGGTGACGATCACTCGTCGCCCTGGCCGCCTGTGCCCTTGCCCGAGATGATCTCGCGCTTGCCGACATGGTTTGCCGGGCCGACAAGGCCTTCCTGCTCCATCCGCTCCACCAGGGAGGCGGCACGGTTATAGCCGATCGAGAGCCGCCGCTGGATGTAGGAGGTCGAGCACTTGCGATCCTTCATCACCACCTTGACGGCCTTTTCGTAAAGGTCGTCGCTGTCGTCGGCTGCCCCCATCGGGGTGCGGTCGAACACGGCGGCGTCGCTTTCCGCCTCGTCCTCGGCATCGCTCTCGTCCTCGGTCACATTGCCGAGGTAATCCGGGCGTCCCTGCGCCTTCAGATGCGTGACGACATGCTCCACCTCGGCATCCGAGACGAAGGGGCCGTGGACGCGCATGATGCGGCCGCCGCCGGCCATATGCAGCATGTCGCCCTGGCCGAGCAGATGTTCGGCGCCCTGCTCGCCGAGAATGGTGCGGCTGTCGATCTTCGACGTCACCTGGAAAGAGATGCGCGTCGGGAAGTTCGCCTTGATCGTGCCGGTGATGACATCGACGGACGGACGCTGGGTCGCCATGATCAGGTGGATGCCGGCGGCACGTGCCATCTGCGCCAGACGCTGGATCGCCCCTTCGATCTCCTTGCCGGCCACCATCATCAGGTCGGCCATCTCGTCGACGACGACGACGATATAGGGCATGGGCGAGAGGTCGAGTTCCTGATCCTCGTAGACAATTTCCCCGGTGTTGCGGTCGAAGCCGGTCTGGACGCTGACGGTGATCGTCTCGCCCTTTTCGCGGGCTTGCGCTGCGCGGGCGTTATAGCCGTCGATATTGCGCACGCCAAGCCGCGACATCTTGCGGTAGCGGTCTTCCATCTCGCGCACGGCCCATTTCAGCGCCAGCACGGCCTTCTTGGGATCGGTCACGACAGGGGTCAGCAGATGCGGGATGCCGTCATAGACGGACAGTTCCAGCATCTTCGGATCGATCATGATCAGCCGGCATTCTTCCGGGCGCAACCGGTAGAGCAGCGACAGGATCATGGTGTTGATGGCGACCGACTTGCCGGAACCGGTGGTGCCGGCGACGAGAAGATGCGGCATCTTGGCAAGTTCCGCGATGACAGGTTCGCCGCCGATCGTCTTGCCGAGGCAAAGCGGCAGGCGATGCTTGGTTTCCCAGTAATCCTCGCATTCGATGAGTTCGCGGAAGAACACCATTTCGCGGACCGCATTCGGCAGTTCGATGCCGATCACATTGCGGCCGGGAACCACCGCAACACGGGCGGAGAGCGCCGACATGGAGCGGGCGATATCGTCTGCCAGGCCGATGACGCGCGAGGACTTGACCCCCGGTGCCGGCTCGAATTCGTAAAGCGTTACCACCGGGCCGGGGCGCACGTCGATGATCTCGCCCTTGACGCCGAAATCTTCGAGAATGCTTTCGAGAAGGCCCGCGCTCTGCTGCAGCATGTCCGGCTGCATGGCTTCGGCCTGCTGGCCATAGGGCTCCTGCAGCAGCGAGATCGGCGGGAATTCGTAGGCGTCGTCGCTGTCGCGCACGCTCAGGGCGCCGGAAAGGCCCGGAAGACCTTCGGGACGACGGCGCGACATCGGCACGATGGTGCGCACGGTCTGCGCCGGTGCGATGGGCGCAACCGGCTCTGCCGCCAGGGCGACCGGCTGCGGCTCGATAGCCGGTGCCGGTGCTTCGGGCGCGCAGGCCGGCGTTTCGAGGACGGGAGCGACCGGCGACATGACGGGCACCACCGGTTCCGGTGCGGCCGCGGGCAGCGGTTCGGCGGCGACGGGAGCGATCATCGACACGGGCGTTTCGACCGGTGCCGGGACCGGTGCGGAGACAGCTGCCGCGACGGCCGCCGCCGGCTGAAGGCTCGGCATCACCATTTTCGGCATCAGGGCGCTCGCGACCGGTCGCGGATAGCGGGTGCCGGGGCGGACTTCGCGGTAAAGCGCCGTCACGCTGTTCGGCACCAGCGGATGTTGCAGGCGCACGACCTCGGCCGGACGGCGCGGCAGTACCGCCTGCGGAACGATCACGGCGGCCGCGGGCTTGCGGGCGGGCGTGGCCGGCGACAGCGGCATCTCGCCGTCGAAGCCTGCTTCGAAGAAAGCGAAATCGGACAGCCACAGTTTGGGAGTGACCGGCGCGGAGGCCATTGCCGATGCGGTCTCGGCAGCCGGCATGTCCTGTTCCGGCAGGGCTGGCTTCACGGTTGCGGTCATGGGGTTTTCAGGCAAGGCGGCCGCGACCGGCTCTGCAGTGGCAAGCGGTTCCACGGCGGGGCCAGCCGGCACGGTGGCCGTCAGCGGCACGGAAACGGCTGAAATGACGGAGACGACCGAGGCGGATTCGGCAAAAATGGGTGCCAAGCCTGCGGCCTGCAGCACGGGGCTTGCGGTTGCCGCGCCGTTCATGCCTGCGGCTGCCGGGGCAGCCGTCTCGACCGGCGCCGGAGAAACAGTGTTCGCCATTGCCTGCGGTTCCGCCTGCGCGGCAGCCGGTTGCGGCATGTCGGGCACCGGCGTTTCCGCGACAGGGTCCGGCTTCTTCGGCCGCTTGAAAATGAGCGCGCGCGGCGAAGGTTCGGGCTTTACCTTCGGGGCCGGTGGTGTGGCCGGCTGCTGCATGGCAGACGCTACGCCCTGCAGGGCATTGACCAGCAGTTCGGGTGCCAGCGTTTCCTCGCCGGAACGCACGCTGCCGGCCATCTCGACCGGCTCCATCAGACGGCCATTGGCGGCGGGCATCCGTTCTTCGGGCGCAACGGGGGCGATCGGATCGCGCGTTCGCGGACGGGCGATCACGGCTTCCGGCGTGCGGGTGAAGCGAACATTCGGGGCCAGACGGAAGGCGGCCTGCCAGGGTGCCTGCTCCTCCACGACCTGCGTCGGGTCGACCGCCGGCGTCCTGCGATCCTCCGCAGTGCCTGCCGGATCGTACGACCCGTCCTCGGACTGCGTGGACTCGGATTTGGGGAAGTTCGTTCTGTAAAAATGCATGACACCGACCGCGTACTAGATGGCAGTGTATGAATAGAAAATAAAGGTTAATGGCTCCTTTCGCCGGAACGGACGAGAGCTGCGACGCGGTCCCTGTGGAGCCTGTTTCCACCGGTGTTGTCGATATTTATCCTTTTGAAAAGTTTTGGAAAAAATAAAAATTCACGGCGCCGTGACAAGGTTGAGGATGCGTTCTCACCCGAAGGGCTGGCCGGAAAGGATCTCGTCGGCCTCCTCGCGCTCCATGGCGACGATCCGGGCACCGATCTCGTAGCCGAAACCCTGTCTGGCGAAGGCGGAGATTTCCTTTGCCTTCTGCTTCTCATCGAGGTCGGCCCGGCGGAAGGGGCCGAAGGCGCGGCGGCGGGCATAGGCGACGCCTGCCGCCAGATCGTCCGTCGCCTGCACCGCCTCGGCGACGATCGTACGATCGACGCCCTTCTGCACCAGCGTCTGGGCAATCGCCCGCTTCGACTTGCCGGCCCGTCCGGCAGAGCGGGTGCGGATCTCGGCATAGGCCTGATCGTCCAGCGCCTTCATGTCGAGGCCGAAGGCGACGGCGCTGTCTGCCAGCGCCTGCAATTGTGTCTCGCTGATGCCCTCGAACTTTTCGCGCGCCCTGCGGCGTATCGCATCCGCCAGCTGCCGTTCGGTCATCATCCGCTTCGACAGCCGGTAGGCGGCGGAATTGCGGGCCCAGCTCAGCATGCGGGCCGTCGGGGGCGCGGAATCGGGCGGGTCGGTCTCGTCGGTCATCGTCGTTCTGGTAACCCGAAACCGCCCTGCCCGCCAGAGGCGGCTCAGGCGCTGCGGATGGTTTCGATGCGCGCCATGCCGCCGACCTGCACGGCGACATCCTGCCAGACGGTTCTGGCTCCCGCCTGCCAGGCTTCCGGGACCTCCGGCGCCAGCACCTGACCGCCATGCGCCCGTGCGACCTCCATCGAGCGCGCCTCGTCCTCGGCGATCAGACGGTTGAAGGTCTGGGCGCCCGCCTCGGCCGCCTGACGCAGCACGGCGCGGTCTTGATCGGACAGCCCCTGCCAGAAGGAGGCGGCGAAGAAGACGACGCCCGAGGCGCGGATATGGCCGGTCTGCGTCAGATAGGGCACGACCTCATACAGCTTGAAACCGGCATAGGCGGATTTGGTGAGATCCATCGCATCGACGACGCCGGTGGAGAGCGCATTATAGGTTTCGGTGATCGGGATGCCGACCGGGGCCGCGCCATAGGCGCTCCACAGCCTGGTGTGCAGCGGGCTCTGGATCACCCGGATGCGCTTGCCGGCCAGCTGGTCCGGGCGCGTCACCGGCTCTTTGGTCAAGAGATGGCGGGCGCCGTAATCGATGAAGCTGCAGGCGATGAAATTCTGCGCGGCAAGCTTTGCCGTCAGGTCCGCGCCGACCGCTCCCGTCACCACGCGGCGCACATGATCGGCATCGCGATACAGGAACGGAAGATCGAGCACCTGCAGGTCCGGCACCCAGCCGGTCAGCGCCGAGACCGTGGAGAGGCTGGCCTGGACGGAGCCGAGCCTCGTGGCTTCCGCCACCTCCTTTTCGCCACCGAGCGCGCCATTGGCAACGATGTTGAAGCGGAAGCGGCCGGGCAGTGCCTGTTCCACCTGTTCGGCGATGCGGCGCCAGATCAGGGTTTCCGGCTTGTCCTCGCCAAGCAGCGAGGCCACCGTGATGGTGGTGGTGCGGGCCTCTGCCGGCCGCCACAGGGCGGGCGCTGCCAGAATGGCCGAGGCGGCAAGCAGGGAACGGCGGGAGAGGAGCACCATCGGAAACCTCGTCAGAACATCAGGGTTGCAAGGGAGAGGATGAGCAGCGCGACCAGGAGCGCAAACAGATAGGGCAGCACGGCCCGGAACAGCTGCGCCGCCTGAACGCCGGTGACGCCGGAGACGACGAAGATCAGCATGCCGAGCGGCGGCGTCAGCCCGTGGATCATCAGGTTGACCACCAGAATGACCCCGAAATGGATCGGATCGATCCCGGCCGCTGTCGCGACCGGCAGCAGGATCGGGCCGAGCAGCAGGATCGCCGCGCCGATATCCAGCACCAGTCCGGCCAGAAGTAGCACCAGATTGGCCATCAGAAGCACGAGCCAAGGGCTGCTTCCGAAGGAATGCACCGCCCCGGCAATCAGGTTGCCGACATCGTCCACCGCCAGCAGGAAGGCGAAGGGGCCGGCCGAGCCGATCAAAAGGCCGATGGCGCCGGCCTCTGTTGCCGTCTGTCGAAAGCTTGCCAGCAGGTGCCGGCGGTCGAGCCGTGCGCCAAGCGCAAGGCACAGCGTGTAGCCGGCCGCCAGCGCCGCCGCCTCCGTGGTCGTGACCACGCCGAAGCGGATGCCGACGACGACGATGATGCCGAGACCGAAGGCGGGCAGCGCCGAAAGGGCGGCCCTGCCGCGCTCTGCCGCCGTGGCGGGACGTCCTTCCGGACGCGCCCGCACCGAGAGGTGAATGGCGACGGCAAGACACAGCGCCATCAGCCCGCCCGCCACGAAGCCGCCGGAGAGCAGCGAACCGACGGACAGATTGGTGGCGGCGGCCAGCAGCAGGAAGGCGATCGAGGGCGGTATGACGTTGTCGAGCACGGAGGCCGCGGCAATGATCGCGCCGGCCTGCGCCGGCGGATAGCCGTTGCGCACCAGCTGCGGCTGGAAGGTCGCGGCGCCGAAGGCGGCATTGGCGACCGAGGATCCGGACGCGCCGGAAAAGATCACGCTGGTCAGCAGCACGGTCTGGGCAAGGCCGGCGCGCCGGTGGCCGACGAGGGTTGCGGCAAAGCGCACCAGCCGGTCGGCGGCGCCGGATGCCGTCAGCAACCCGCCGGCCAGCAGGAAGAAGGGAATGGCGAGCAGCAGGAATTTCGACATGCCGTTGACCGCAGCCGCCACCAGCGCCGGTTCCGGCAGGCTGCTGCCGAACAGGCGCGCCAGCGAGGCGGCGGCAAGGAAGGCATGCGCCAGCGGCGCGGCGCAGATGAGGCCGAGACCCGCCATCAGCGCCAGCCAAAGGCTGGGCGGCCAGTCGCCGCCAAGATCGAAACGGGCGGCGGCAAACTGGAGCGCAAGCCCGAGGGCGAGCGAGAGGCCGAGGCCGGCCGCCCTGCCCTCGGAGAGCCGCCGGAGACCGAGCATCAGAAGCAGCAGCCCGCCTCCGGTGGTGACGAAGGCATAGCGCACCCATTCCGGCAGGCCGAGCGTCGGCGAGGTGCCGCCGAGCATGCCGATGGTTGCCGCAGCGCCGCCGATCAGGGCCAGCGCCGCCACCATGCTGATGGCGTCGGCGAGGATATCGACGGCCGCGCCGGCATTTTTTCCCAGCAGCCGACGCCCCACATCAAAGCGCATCGACAGCGGCCCCGTCAGCGACAAGGGTGCGGCAACCGAAATCAGCGCCAGATTCAGCCAGATGCCCAGGTCCTCTGCCCCGATGAAGCCTGCCTGGAAGACGTAGCGCAGCGTGACGTTGACCAGCACCAGCGCCATCAGCGCAAAGAGCAGCAGCGCGGCCAGCGTGCCGAGGAGCTTCTCCAGCCCGCCGAGGCAATACCGGATCATGCGGTCCACCAGGCGTGAAAATGATGCACCGGCCCCCTGCCCTGCCCGACACGCAGGGCGCGACCGGCCGTAAGCGCCGCATGCAGATAGATCTTCGCCGCCCGGCAGGCCTCCGTCAGTGTCAGGCCCCTTGCGAGATGGGCGGTAACGGCGGCGGCCAGCGTGCAGCCGGTGCCATGGTCATTGCGGGTGTCGATGCGGGGCGCTGCAAATTCCGAGACATCGGTGTCCGTCACCAGCAGATCGGTACTCGTCTCGCCCGTTCCGTGCCCGCCCTTCATCAGCACGGCCTTCGCCCCGAAACCGAGGATGATGCGGGCCTGACCGATCATCTCCTCCGGCGTCGCCGCCATGGGGCGGCCGGTCAGAAGGGCTGCCTCCGCAAGATTCGGCGTGACCACATGGGCGAGCGGCAGCAGCTCTCCCACCAGCGCCGCCATTGCATCCTCGCGCAGCAGGCGGTCGCCGGAGGTGGCCACCATCACCGGATCGACCACGATCGGGCCGGCAAAGGGCGCGAGACGCCCGGCGATCACGCCGATGGTTTCGGCCCGCGACACCATGCCGATCTTCACCGCATCGACGGCGAGATCGCCGAGCACCGCATCGAGCTGCGCGGCGATGATGGAGGGCGAGATGTCCTCGACGGCCGTCACGCCGCGGGTGTTCTGGGCCGTCACCGCCGTCAGCACGCTTGCGGCATAGGCGCCGAGCGCGGAAAAGGTCTTGATGTCGGCCTGGATGCCGGCGCCGGCGCCGCTGTCGGATCCGGCAATGGTGAGAGCAATCGCAGTCATGCCTGTCTCTCCTTCAGGCCGTGGTCGATGGTGGTGCGGAAGCCGCGGATGGCGGCCTCGATGTCATCGGCGCGAAACAGCGCGGAAATCGCCGCCACGCCATCGGCGCCTGCGGCGATCACGTCGGGGATGCGCGTCAGCGTGATGCCGGCAATGGCGCCGACGGGAAGCGCGGGGTTGATAGCGCGGATCTGCCGGCGCAGCGCCTTCAGTCCGTCGAGACCGACCGGCGGGTTCGGGTTGACCTTGGAGAGCGTCTCGAACACTCCGCCGATGCAGGCATAATCGACGGGTGCCGTGCCGGCGCGGGTCGCATCCTCCGGTGTCTTCACGGTCAGGCCGATGATCGCGCGGGGGCCGAGAAGCGCGCGCGCCTGCTCGGCCTCCATGTCCTCTGCGCCGAGATGCACGCCGTCGGCGCCGGCCGCCAGCGCCACATCCACCCGGTCGTTGACGACGAAGGCAATGCCGGTGTCGGCGAGCGCTGCCCGGATCGCGCCGGCGCGTTCGATCATCAGGCGTGTCGAGGCTGTCTTGTCGCGATACTGGATGAGGGTTGCGCCGGCGCGGGCGGCGCGGGCCGCCAGATCCGGCAGCGGCGCCACATCGGCAAGCGCGGCATCGACGATGGCAATCAGACGGTAATCAAGCGGTCGCATGGCGGATCCTTGCGTGTTTCAGGAGGTCATCGGCGCTGAGCGAGGCGAGCGTGTCGAGGAAGGCGATGCCGAAGCTGCCGGGGCCGCGCGCCTCGGGCGCGGCAAGCTCCGCCGCAACGCCGGTCGTCGCAAGCGCCGCCGCCGCCGCCTTCAGCGCATTGCCCTCGACCGCCAGAAACGCCGCAATGACGCCGCCCGACAGGCAGCCCGTGCCTGTGACGCCCGCCATCCAGACATGGCCGTTCTCGACGGTGACCTGGACGCTTCCATCGCTGAGATGGTCGACCGGTCCGGTCTCGATGGCGAGGCTGGCGCGCACCTCGCCGATCAGGGCCATTTCCGCCCGGTTGCCGCGCACGACGGTGGGGCCGAGCGCGATCAGATCGCGGGCAAAGGCGAGCCGGCCCGGCGAGTAATCGCAATGCACGGGATCGAGGATCCAGGGCTTGCCGCCGGCATTCGCCATGTCGACGGCGATGCGGATGACGTGACGGCGCTCGGCATCCAGCGTGCCGAGATTGACGGTCAGCACGTCGGCGCGGGCCACGAAGTCGGCGATCTCGTCCAGCGACGATGTCATCGAGGGAATGGCGCCGACGGCGGTGATGCCGTCGGCCGTGAACTTCTGCACCACCGAATTCATCAGGCAATGCACGCGCGGCCGCCTTGCGCGCACCCGTGCCAGAAGCTCGGCCGCATCCGCGGCGGTCGGGCGGGAAACGCTCTCGTTCATTTCAGCTCCACCGCAATGTCTTCGACGGCCGGAGCCGAGGGGATCAGCTTGCTGTCGGCCATGAAGGCGCCGAAGCGGGCGTAGCGGGCGCGATCGAGCGCTGCGGGGCGCTTGGCAAAGCGCGGCAGCGTGTCGAGGAAGGCCGTGTGGTTGAGCTCGTCATTGAGGTTCGGATAGGCCTTCACGAACAGGTCCCAGCCCTCCTGCGGATGGTTGGTGATGAAGATGGCGGCCTTCTCCACCGCATGCAGGAAGCGCGGCAGCCGGCTGTCCGTCACAAGATCCGGGCGGGTGACGAAGATCAGCTCGTCATAGGCCGGAACGCCATGCTCCTCGGGAAAGAAGGCAAGCCCAGGATGCCCTTCGAGCTTCATCTGGGTCAGCTCGAAATTGCGGAAGCTGCCGACCGTTGCATCCACCTTGCCGCCGATCAGCGAGGGCGAGAGCGAGAAGTTGACGTTGATCAGCTCGGCATCGGTCAGTTCCACGCCTTCGGAGGCCAGCATGCGCTTCAGCATCGCCTCTTCGAAGCCCGCGACGGAAAAGCCGATCTTCTTGCCCTTCAGGTCCTTCAGGCTCTTGATCGGGCCGTCCGCCAGCACGGTCACGGTGTTGAGCGGCGTCTCGACCAGCGTTCCGAAACGCATCAGCGGCAGGCCGGCGGCATGGTCGAGGTAGAGATTGGGCTGGTAGTGGATGCCGATATCGGCCTGCCGGGTGGCGACCAGACGCGGCACCGCCGAGGCATCGGAGGGCGCGATCAGCTCCACATCCAGCCCTTCCTCGGCGAAATAGCCCTTCTGGGCGGCAATCACCATCGGCGCATGGTCGGGATTGACGAACCATTCGAGGAGAACGCTGAGCTTGTCGGCAGCCTGCGAGGAGGCGGGAGCGAGCGCCAGCAGAAGCGCCGTTGTGAGCGCGCGGATCGATCGTTTCATCCGTTGGTTTTCCTTCTGAGGGAGACGTGATGGGAGGAGATGTCGGTCTTCTCCGGTGCCCAGGGCACGAGGCCGGCCGTCAGACGATCGACGGCAAGCCGCAGGAGAAGGGTGAAGAGGGCGAGCACCGCCACGGCCGCAAACAGGATGTCGGTTTGCAGGCGGGCATTTGCCTGCATCATGATGAAGCCGAGGCCGGCCGCCGCCCCCACCCATTCGCCGACGACGGCGCCGAGCGGCGCAAGCGGGGCGGCCACCCGAAGCCCGGAGATGAGCGCCGGCAGCGCCAGCGGCAGGCGCAGCTTCAGGAGCACCTGAAAATGGCTGGCCGGCGTCAGCGCCGCCGCATCGAGCAGCACGGGATCGGTGCGGTTCAGCCCGTCGGCAAAGGCGGAGGCGACGGGAAAGAAGATGATGATCACCGTCATCGCCACCTTCGAGGCGAGCCCGAAGCCCAGCCAGAGGACGAGAACCGGGGCCAGCACGAAGACCGGCAGTGCCTGCAGGATCAGAACCAGCGGCCAGACAAGCCCGCCAAGCCTCGGCCAGGCGGCGATCGCCAGCGCAGTTGCCGCCCCCAGCAGGCTGCCGAGCACGAGGCCGACGAGGATTTCGCCGGCGGTCACCAGTGTATGGTGCAGCAGGAAAGCCGGCTGGCGCAGAAAAACCTGCAGCACGGCTTCGGGCGCGGGCAGCAGATAGCGGGGCGGCTCGAACAGCGTGACGACGCCCTGCCACAAAAGCAGCAGGACGAGGAGTGCCGAGCCCGTGCGGGCCATCGACATCAGCAATCAGCCCGTCGGCAGACCGGACCTGATGCGGAGGCTGGGGTGACCCCTCAGGGGGTGAAGCAGGAATGACATCGCGATCTCCAGAGCCGGACAGCAGGGAGACCCAGGTGAAGCGGAGAAGAGAAATGGCGAGATGGGCCGCAAGGGCGGGCTTTTCGCGTTTTCCGTTCCTACGCCGGCATGACCCGGATCAGGTTCAAGGGTCCGGCTCACCGCCATCTCAGCATCGTACGATGCCCCCCTCGGAATAGCCCAAGCTTTGTGGAATTCGCCCCGAATGTCAATTGCCTGTGCGGGACGATTTGCAGGGCTGTGCAAGACGTTGCCAGTCGCGTGCCGGGGCGGTAGACCTTGGCCCATGGCTTTCAGGTTCGTTCACACCGCCGATCTTCACCTCGATTCCCCGCTTCGCTCGCTGTCGCTGCGCAATCCGGAGCTTGCCGCGCTGGTGGGCGATGCCACGCGCCAGGCGCTGGTGCGCATCGTCGATCTGTGCCTGGAGGAGCAGGTCGATGCGCTGATGATCGCCGGCGATCTCTATGACGGCGACCAGACCTCGATGAAGACCGCACGGTTTCTGGCAACCCAGATGCAGCGGCTGCACGAGGCCGGCATTGCCGTCTTCAAGATCCGCGGCAACCATGATGCGCTCTCGAAGATCACCCAGGAACTGGTGCTGCCGCCGTCGGTAAAGGTGTTCGGCGGCCGGGCCGAGGCGGTGGAACTGAAGCGCGGCGGGCTTGCCGTCGCCATTCATGGCATCAGCTTTGCAAGGCCCCAGGCGCCGGACAGCCTGCTGCCGAAATACAAGGCGCCGATCGGCGGCGCGGTCAATATCGGGCTGATGCATACCAGCCTCGCCGGCGCGCCTGGTCACGATCCCTACGCGCCCTGCTCCGTCGCAGACCTGCATGCGCACGGCTTCCACTACTGGGGGCTTGGCCACATCCACCAGCGCACCCATCATGCCGGCGAGCGCATGGTGATCATGCCCGGCATGCCGCAGGGGCGCGACATCAACGAGGCCGGCGAAAAGACGGTGTCGCTGGTCACCATCGGCGAGGATGGCGCGGTGTCCGTGGAGGAGCGGCTGACCAGCCTTGCCCAGTTCGCCCGGGTGACGGTGGACGTGTCGGCGGCGGCCGACTGGCGCGGCCTGATGGACCGGATCGGGCAGGCGCTCGAGACCGAACGGGCCCGCACGCGCTCCGACCATCTGGTGGCGCGACTGCGGCTGACGGGGGAAAGCGGGCTCGCTTTCCGACTTCGGCGCGACCTCGATCTGCTGCTCGCCGAAGCCGAGCAGCGGGCGGAGCGGACCGGCCGCACCTGGGTGGAGAAGCTGGAGCTTGCCGTCGTTACCCCGTCCTTGCCAGGTCAGGCCGTATCCGGCGATCCGGTGCAGGAACTGGGCGTGCTGATGCGCGAGGAGGTGCTGCCCGCCCACGCCTTTCGCCAGGAGGTGCGCGATCTGGTGCAGGGCCTGCTGGACGACCTGCCGCCCGAGGCACGCCGGCTGGCCGGCCATGATGCCGCTGCCTTCGATGCCTTCGTGGACACGGTGATCCGTGAAGGCAGCGAGGATCTCGTTGCCCGTCTTGCGGCAGCCACCGGGGAGGAAGGCTGATGCGTCTCCGGCGTCTCGACCTTACCCGCTACGGCAAGTTTACCGATCAGGCGATCGATTTCGGTCCGGCGATTTCCGGTGCGCCGGACCTGCACATCGTCTACGGCCTCAACGAGGCGGGCAAGTCCACCGCCTTTTCCGCCTATCTCGACCTGCTGTTCGGCATACCGGAGCGCAGCGGCTACAATTTCCTGCATGCCTACAACGCCATGCAGGTGGGGGCCGTGCTGGAATTCGACGGTGCCGAGCACCCGCTGGTGCGGTTGAAGCAGCGCAGCCAGGCGCTGGTCGATCCGCGTGGCCAGCCGGTCAACGAGGCCTTGCTGTCGTCTGCGCTTGGCGGCATCAGCCGCGAGTCCTATCGCACCATGTTCTCGCTGGACGACCGCTCGCTGCGCGATGGCGGGGCAGCGATCCTGGAAAGCAAGGGCGATCTGGGCGAGATGCTGTTCTCCGCAAGCTCGGGGCTTGCCGATATCAGCCGGGTTCTTGCCGCAGCCAGCGAGGAGGCGCACCAGTTTCATCGCAAGCGGGCCCGCAACACCGCGCTTGCCGAACTGAAGCAGCAATTGGCCGCCCTGAAGACCGAACGCGAGGCGATCGATACCTATGCCTCGGCCTATGCGGGCCTCGTCGCCACGCAGGCACAGGCGGACAAGGCCTATGCCGAGGTACTGGCCGAGCTTTCCGCCGCGCGAACCCGGCAGGCGCATCTGGTCTCGCTGCAGCGCGCCCTGCCTTTGTCGCGTGAACTGGCGCGCCTCTCGGCCGAGGCGGATGCCCATGCCGATCTGCCCCGGCCGCCGCGGGAATGGGCGGCACTTCTGCCGGAGCTGATGCGCGACGAAACCCGGCTGCAGACCAGAAGCGATGGCCTTGATGCCGCGATCTCCCGGCTGGAGCAGGACCTTGCCGCCATCACGCCGGATGCGGCCGTTCTTTCGCTCTCTGCCCGCATTGCCGCCCTCGATGACGGCCGTGCCCGCTACCAGACGGCGGAAAACGACCTGCCCAAGCGTCGCCTGGCGCTGTCCGAGCAGGATGCCGCTCTGGGACGGGCGCTCTCCGCACTCGGCCAGCCGGCCGGCACCGATGCCGCAGGCCTTGTCCTGCCCGCAGCCCTGTCCGGAACCTTGCGCGACCTTATCGAAACCCGGTCCGGCATTGCGGCAACCCGGGTAAATGCCGCGCGCGAGATGGAGCGGGTGCGTCTTGCGCTTGGCGATCTGGAGGCAAGGCTGGACCAGCAAGGCGGTGGCACGACACCCTCCGCCGCCCTGATGCGCCGGCTGGACAGTGCGGTCGCCGCCTTGCAGAAGGGCGAGTTGCAGACGCGGCTTCGATCCGAAAGCCGTTCCAGCCGGGAGGTTGCCGAAAACCTGCAGCGCGCGCTCGACAGGCTGCAGCCCTGGCAGGGCGATGTAGAGGAACTGGCAGGACAGGATGGCGCCGATGCCCGGCAGATCGACAGCTGGCGCCAGCGCGCCGCCGAGATCGAGCGGCGCGCCGAGCGGAGCCGCGAGCGCCAGCGGGAGCTGGCCACCCGTCTGGCGGAGGTCACGGCCCGGCTGAAGGCGGTGCAGGGTGCCGGTCCGGCCATCGACGATGCCGCGGCCACCGCTGCGCGCGCAGCCCGTGATGCTGCCTGGCAGGTTCATCGGGCCCGCCTCGATGGCGAGAGCGCCGAACAGTTCGAGGAGAAGCTCGGGCTGGATGACCGGCTGGCGGAGGCCCGCCTTGCCCGCGCCAGCGATCTGGCGGAACTGCGGCAACTGCAGCAGGAGGCGGAGCTTTGCCGCGTCGGTCTTGCGCGCGAAGAGGCGCTGGTGGACGAGGCTGCGGCGGAGATGGATGCGCTCCGGCGGTCGGTGGAGGGCGCCTTCCCCTTCCCGGTTTCTGCGACGGTGGAGATGGCAAGCCTGCTCTCCCGGCTGGACGAGTGGCGGCTGAGACGCAGCGAAGCGCTCTCGTTAACCGAAACGCTGCGGCAGGCCGAAGCCCGCAGGAGGGCCTGCAAGGATGATCTGGACGAGGCGCTGGATCGACTGCGCATCGTTCTGGAGGAGCTTGGCTGGCCCGTCGAGGACGGTGCCGATCCGCGCCTGCTGATCGACGGGGCCGCCGACCGGCTGGCGGAGTTGCAGACCACGCTTGCCGAGCGCAGGGGGATGGACAACCGGCTGGCGGATCTGCGCCGCGACCTGTCGGAACGGCAGCGCGATCTGGCCGAGGCCGAGGCTGCCGAGGCCCGCTGGTCGGCCGATTGGAGCGCCGCACTTGCCCGCACCTGGTTCGGCCACGAAACCGATCCGGCCGCCGTGCGTGCCATTCTCGATGCGCTCGCCGACCTGCCGGCGATCCTGCGCGAACGCGAGCAGCTGTTCCAGCGCATCCAGCAGATGGAGCGCGACATGCAGGCCTTTGCCGTAGAGGTGGATGCCCTGCGCGACACCTTGCACTGGCCGGACGAGGGGCTGTCGCCACGCGATCTCGCCGGCCAGCTGGCTGCCCGCAAGGCGGAGGCGGAGCGCGAGCGGGACCGTGAGAGCGCCAAGGCCGAGGATCTGCGGCATGCGCAGGCCGAGCGTGCCGACCTGCAGCGTGCAATCGACGCCCATCGCACCCGCCGGCAGGACCTGCTCGACTTCTTCGGCGTGGAGACGCTGGTCGAGGCCAGCCTGCAGTTGCAGCGGGCCGCCGAACGCGACCATCTGGAGCGACGGCTCGGCGAACTCAGGGCGAACCTGCTCGGCGAACTGAAGGTCGCAACGCTGCCTGAAGCGGATGCGCTGCTGGCGGAAGCAGATGCCGATGCCGTGGCGCGCGAAGCAGACGAGCTTTCCGAGCGGATCGACAATCTTGCCGAACGCAGCCGCATGCTGTTTGCGGAGCTGACGCGCGCCCGGGACCGGGTCGACGCGGTCGGCGGCGACGATGCCGTCGCCAAGCTTGAGGCGCGCCGCTCCACGCTTCTCCTCGATATCGAGGAGCGCGCGCTGTCCTATCTGAAACTGCGGGCCGGCACGCTGGCGGCGGAAAGCGCGCTGTCGCTCTACCGCGAACGCCACCGCAGCTCGATGATGAAGCGCGCCTCCGAGGCCTTTCGCCAGATCACCCGTGGCGATTATTCCGGCCTTGCCGCCCTGCCGGACAAGGATCGCGAGGTACTGATCGGGGTGGCGCGTGACGGGGCGTCGCGGCTCTCCGAGGTGATGTCGACCGGCACGCGCTACCAGCTCTATCTGGCGCTGCGGCTTGCCGGCTATGAGGAACTGGCCGCCGTGCGCGCGCCGGTGCCTTTCATCGCCGATGACATCATGGAAACCTTCGATGAATTGCGCTCGGAAGAGGTGTTCCGGCTTTTCGGCCAGATGGCGCAGCTCGGCCAGGTGATCTACCTGACCCACCACCGTCATCTCTGCGAGATTGCCCAGGCCGTGGTGCCGGAGGTGCGCATCCACACCCTGTGACGGGGTGGCGGCTTAGACCACGTCCGAGCCAAAAGTGCGTCAGCGGTTTTGCGTCCGGACTGCGTGAAAACAAAGAGATAGAGCATTTCAGGTGATCTGGTTTTCACCGGAAAGGCTCTAGAAATCCCAGGGATTGACGAGATCGAGCCCGCAGGTGAGGAAATCGCCGGTGTTGCGGGTGGCAAGCCGCCCGCCATGTGCGCGTGCAATCGCCGCAATCATGCCGTCGGGGGCCGACATACCCCGGCCCTGCCGTGCAGCCTCGCCCATCAGGAGGCCGTAGATCAGCGCCGTCTCCTCGGTAAAAGCAAAGATGCGGTCGGCAAAACGCCGGCGCCAGTCGGTCAGCCCCTGTTCCAGTCGCTCGGCCCGCTGGTCCGGCCGGATCTTGGCGATACCGTAGGCAATCTCGCCGATCACCACCGAAGACAGCGCGATTTCCGCATCATGGCGCACCAGCCACGCGATCACCGCCTCCGACGGTGCCTTCTTCAGCGTCTCGGAGAGGACATTGGTATCGATGAAGATCAAAGATCGATCCCCGCATGCGGGGCGCGCCCGGCGCGGATGATCGCGTCCAGATCGATCTCCGTGCCGGACTGGTCGGTCAGACGGGCATAGAAGGCACGCGCCGGCTCGCGGCCCGCCTCGCGGATCTCGTAGGATTCGAGCGCCCGTTCGACGATATCGGCAATCGACCGGTTCTCGCGGCGGGCGAGCCGGTGCGCCAGGTCACGCGCCTTGGCGCTGCGGACAGAGAGTTGCGGTTCGGCCATCGGGTTGCTCCTTCTGGCCCTCACTATAGGGGAACCGGCACGAGCCATCAAGATGGCAGATGCCAGCCAGATGGCTGATCAGGCCACCGCGTCGTCCCGCTGGTTTGCCGCGCGGCGGGCGATCTCGCTCTCCGCATGCGCCATCATCAGCGGTGCCACGCCCTTGATGTCGTCGTCGCGCAGTGTTTCCGACAGATAATAACCGGGCGTTCCGTCGCGATAGTGACCGTCGAAACCGCCAAGGCCCGCCACGCAGCATATCTGCTGCAGCACTGTGCGGCCATTGGCATCAGGGGCCAGCGCATGCCGGGTCAGGCTGATCACCGCTTCGGCGCCGATCCGGCCCGCCGCGTCCCGAATGCCAAGGCGCGCAGCCTTGAGGAACGCATAGGCGAACATGGCGGTGGCCGAGCTTTCGGCATAGTTGCCGGCAAGCTCCGGCTGGTCGATGACCTGCAGCCAGCGCCCGTCCACGGTGCGCAGCTTCGCAAGCACCGACAGCAGTGCAGCGAGTCGTCCAGCAAGATCGTCGCGACCGGCACCGGCCGGCAGCGTCTCCACCATGTCGACCATGGCCATGGCGAGCCAGCCGATGGAGCGGGCCCAATGCGCCGGCGAAAGCCCGGTCACCGGATCCGCCCAGGCCTGCAGGCGTTCCTCGTCATAGCCGTGACGGTAGAGCCCGCTCGCCGCGTCGAAGGTGAGATCAAGCGCCGTCAGCATTTCGGAGAGCGCCTGGTGGGCAAGATCCGCCTGCCCGGAAAGCCCTGCATATTCCAGCTTGAACGGCAGCGCCATATAGAGCCCGTCGAGCCAGACCTGATGCGGATAGCGCAGCTTGTGCCAATGCGGCCCCGCGCCAATGCGCGGATGGGTCTGGAACTGCCTGACCAGATGGTCCACCGCCGTGCGATAGCGCGTCTCACCGGTCTTTTGCGCCAGATAGACCAGCGCCCGTCCCGGCAGCACATTGTCGATATTGTATTCGGTGATCGTATAGCCGGCGATGGACCCGGCCGCATCCACCTGCCCGTTGACGAGCCGCGTCAGGTGCTCGAACCAGTGCCGTTCACCGGTTGCCTCATGCAGCGCGATCAGGCCGCGATAGAGGCAGCCGTCCTCGTAGCACCAGCTGCCCGACTTGTAATAGGCATAGTCACGGGCATAGGCATCGAAATAGTCGGTCAGGCTCACGGTCATACGGCAATACTCTGTGTCGGACGGGAAAGATGAAGGCCGGCGGGGCGGGTGAGGCTCGCATGCTCGAGGATGATCTCGGCGTGACGCAGCGGCGCGAAACCGCAGGCCATGTCCGGTACATCCGCCTGCGCCTCCGGATCGAAGCCGACCCGGTAATTCTCGATGGTGATGCCGGTGATCGGCGCTTCCGGCAGGCCGTAGAAGGCCGCCGCGGCCACCGCGACATTTTCCGCCACCACATCACGGATGGTGATGTCGGTGACAACAGGCGTGGCATCCGTCACCGGTAGCGGCTCGCGGGATTGCACATAGTCGGAGCGGCCGTCGGCATCGCAGAAATAGAAGCTGTTGATGACGAGCGGTGTCGCCACCCGGTCCATCACGCAGCCTTCCAGCGCGATCCTTTCCACGCGGCCGCCCCGGCCCCGCCGCGTCTTCACGCGCAGGCCGCGGTCGGTTTCACGCAGTTCGCAGCGGCGCACTGTCACATCGCGCACCGAGCCGCTCATCTCGCTGCCGATCACGATACCGCCATGGCCGCGCTGCATGCGGCAGTTTTCCACGACAATGCGCTCGCAGGGCTGGTCCAGCCCGCCCTTCGGATCGCGTTTGCCCGCCTTGATGGCGATGCAGTCATCGCCGACGGAGAAAGACAGGCCGCTGAGGCGCACATCCCGGCTGCATTCCGGGTTCAGGCCGTCGGTATTGGGCGAGAGAGGATCGTTCTCGATGACGAGATCTGCCGCCAGAACGTCGCTGCAGAACACCGGATGAATGGTCCAGGAGGGCGAGTTGCGCACGGTGATGCCGGTCAGGCGGACATTTTGTCCGTGCGAGAGAAACAGGGTGCGCGGCCGGCGCGCCCCATAGCGCGTTTCCTTGGGCCAGCTCCACCAGTCGCCGCGATCGCCGCCGCCATCGATGGTGCCGGCGCCGGTGATCGTCAAACCGGTGCAGTCGAGCGCCGTCACCAGGCTTGCGAAGCAGGGCTCCGCCACCCCTTCCCAGGTGCCGAGCACGCGGTGATCGGCATGGCGGGCCGCAAGCACCGGATAGCGGGCGCGATCCGGATGGCCAGACAGCACCGCCCCGTCCTCCAGAAGCAGGGTCATGTCGCTCTTGAGGAAGATCGGTCCGCTCTGAAAGCGTCCGCGCGGGATCTTCAGCGTGCCCTGCGGCGGCAGCCGGTCGATGGCGGCCTGGATCGCCGCCGCATTATCGTCGGCCGTGGGGCTCGCTCCGCAATCGGTAATGTCGATGAGGGCGCTTTCCGCCGCCGTGGTGAAGCCAAGGCGCGCACCGGCCACCTCCAGCCGGTAGGTCTGCCCCGGCAGGAGGCCGTGCAGGGTCGTCACCACCCGGTCGGTCTGCCCCTCGGCCACGCGCTCTCCCGCTGCGTCGTCGAGACGCCAGGTCTTTGCGGTGGTCAGCGCAAAATGGTTCTCGGCTGCATCGAGGCTGAAGGTCGCCGTGCGCGGGGTTGCCGCCAGAAGCGCAAGCGTGGGCATGCCGGTCATTCCTTGTGTCATGGGAGGGCGGTCCCCGGCGTTGCGGGGACCGCCCGGTCGCATCAGAACTTTTTCAGCACGCCGTTGACGCCTTCGATGATCTGCTCGGCGGCATCCTTGGCGCTGATCTGCTCGTAGCCATACTCTTCCAGCGTATCGAGGAAGACGGCGCGGATTTCCGGATGCTCGTTGAGCGGCGAGACGGTCGGGCCGGTGCCCTTGACGATGAGGTCATGGGCGGCGGCGATCGGCGCCTCGATCTTGCCGGCATCGGCCAGCA
>NZ_VJMG01000074.1 GCF_007004135.1 Affinirhizobium straminoryzae | reverse complement strand
GCATCAGCGACGGTTGGTATAAGCTGTGAAATCGACATATCTCCAAGCCCTCGTTCGGCTTCAACATCGTCAATCACGAACTGATCCGGAAGGTGTGGTCAAAACACCGCTTACAATCATTGTCGTCCGTAAGCTTTTGGTGCGCGTCAGACAAAATACCGCGAGGAGGAAGAAGGGCACCGAGATCAAGATGCCCCACAGATGGCCTGCATCACCCTGGGTACAAGTTCCGACAGAGCGCGCAAGAATTGTGTTCAGCAAACCAGCATAGAGCGCGAAAGCGGAAATTTTTGCCCAAGTCATATTCGGTATCCCGCCAACATAGACAGACGACTCTGTGCTAACTCGAAGGGCATGTTATCCGGTTCTTGAGCTCTGTTCGTCATCTTCCAGTTCCACGGCAGCAATTGCTCCAACCTGCTGACCGGCGTGTCCGCAATGTTGGCGAGGACGTCGGCAAGCCAGGCCTGTGGGTCTATATCGTTAAGTTTGGCGCTCATGATCAGCGTCGCCATGAACGCGGCGCGATCAGCACCCCGATCCGATCCGGCGAAGAGCCATGACTTCCTGCCGAGTGCAAAGCCTCTGAGCGCGGGCTCGGCGGCGTTGTTCGTGAGACAAATCCGGCCGTCGTCGAGGAAGGATGTGAAGCCAACCCAGCGCTTGAGCATGTAATCGATTGCCTCGGCGACGGGAGAACTGCGCGACAGTTTTGCCCGTTCGGTCTGGAGCCAATCGCGCAGTTCTTCGACGAGCGGCTGGCTATCTTTGGGGCGGTGGGCCAGGCGCTGCTCGGCGGCAAGACCGTTGATCTCCCGTTCGATGTCGAACAGGGCATCGATCCGTTTGACGGCCTCCAGCGCCATCGGGGAGATCGGCGCAGCCTTGCTGCCACGTTTGGCGTTCGTGGCAATATCGGCCAGCACGAAGAACTTGCGGCGTGCGTGTGCCCAACACAGCGCCTGCGTCAGAGGCGCGGGATCGCGGTCTGTCTTGAACAGCGGATTATACCCGCCATAGGCATCCGCCTGCAGAATGCCGGTGAAGGTCTTCAGGTGACGTTCGGGATGCTCCTGCCGCCGGTCCCGCGAGGCATAGTAGAGGGCGGCGGGCGGTGACTGTCCGCCGAACGGTCGATCGTCCCGGACATAAGTCCAGATGCGGCCAGTGTCGGTCTTGCCTCTCGCCAGGATTGGCACTGTCGTGTCGTCGCCATGCAGCCGTTCAGCGGCCAGAACATGCGCCTCGATCAGCGAATGGATTGGCTTGAGCGCCGCGGCACAAGCGCCGACCTGGTCGGCCAGCGTCGACAGGCTGAGATCGATCCCCTCTCGGGCATAGCGCTCGCTCTGGCGATTGAGCGGCTGGTGCTGGGCGAACTTCTCGAACAAGATCATTGCCAGAAGGTTGGGCCCGGCAAAGCCTCGTGGTGTCACATGGAAGGGCGCTGGCGGCTGGGTGATCTTCTCGCATTCGCGGCAGGAGAACTTCTCCCGCACGGTCTGAATAACTTTCCACTGACGAGGGATGACCTCCAGGGTCTCGGTGACATCCTCGCCGAGCTTCGACAGCTTTGCCGAGCCGCAGCAAGGGCAACTGGCCGGGGCGGCGATAACGACACGTTCGCGCGGCAGATGTTCAGGAAAGGGCTTGCGTGACGGACGCTTGCGATCGAAGGCCCTGACGGTCGAGTTTTTGGCAACCATCTCCGCCGTGAGCTCGTCTTCGCCGGCATCAGCTTCGAGTTCTTCGAGTTGCAACTCCATCTGTTCGAGAAGCCGCGCCTTGCGCTCAGTGCGGCTGCCGTAAAGCTCGCGTGCGATGAAGAACCATGACCGCCGAGCAGGCCTCGCTCTTGATAGCCACGAACCGCATCGAGGGCCGCGTCACTGCCTCGCAAATGGCGGCCGCGTCCGCGGCGTCGGTCTTTCCTCGCTTCACGTAAGGCTTCACATAAGACGGCGGCATCAGCCGAACGTCATGCCCCAGTTCCTGAAGCCTGCGGCCCCAATCGTGAGCGCCGGCGCAAGCCTCCATGCCAATGAGACATCGTGGACGCTTCTGGAAAAATGCAAGTAATTGGCTGCGCCGGCAGCTTCGGCGCAGCCAATTACTTGC
>NZ_VJMG01000073.1 GCF_007004135.1 Affinirhizobium straminoryzae | reverse complement strand
TCCCTTCTCCCCTCGGGGAGAAGGTGCCCGAAGGGCGGATGAGGGGGCCAAGCCGACCAATCATTCCATTTCACGAAGGACAACGCTGACAACCACCGCCAACCCATCCATTCCGAAGGTACTCCCGGCCGGCTCCGCCGGCCCATGCGTTCACGCACATGGCATCGTGTCTCTCTCGGCTGGGCGGCGAGGGAATGCGGTGCTGGGACAAACGGCGCGGAAGTTTTGACTTGAACCCCGATCGGGCCGGGAAGCGGCAGCCGGCGGGCAACAACTTGGAGCTTTTGACATGCGCGTACTCGTTCTGCATTCCCATCCCGTCGAGGAAAGCTACGGCAAGGCCCTGTTCCGCAAGACCTGCGAGAGCCTGGCGCGGGCCGGCCACGAGGTGGATGCCTGCGATCTTTATGCGGAAGGCTTCGATCCGGTCCTTTCCGCCGACGGGCGGCGCATCTATCACGACCATCCGGAAAACATGGCAGGGCTGGAAAGCTATGTGGAGCGGCTGAAAGCCGCGCAGGGCCTCGTGATCTGCACGCCGGTGTGGAATTTCGGCTTTCCCGCCATGCTGAAGGGCTATTTCGACCGGGTCTGGCTGCCGGGCGTGTCCTTCGCGCTTGAGGATGGCAAGCTGACGCCGACGCTGCGCCACATCGAGAAACTCGCCGCCGTCCTCACCTATGGCGGCACGCCGATGCGGGCCTTTCTGGTCGGCAACCCGCCGAAAAAGGTCATCACCCGCGTCATCCGCGCCCAGATCAAGATCGGCGCGCCGGTAAGATTTCTCGCGCATTACGACATGAACAACTGCACGCCGGAAACCCGCGCCGCCTTCCTCTCGAAGGTGGAACGGGAAATGGAGAATTTCTGACACTTTATCATTTAAACGTTTAATTAAATCTTTCCCGCTAGATCCGATGTAAGAACAAGAGGTCTAGCGATGCGTTATGCGTTCTTCATCGCCCTTCTGGTTCTTGCCGGTTGCGGCACGGCACCCAGCAGGATCGACAATATCTGCGCCATTTTCGCGCAGAAGGACGGGCTCTTCAACAACTGGGCGCGCGAGGCCAATACGGCATCGCAGCGTTACGGCGTGCCCGTGCCCGTGCTGATGGCGACGATCTACACCGAATCCGGTTTCCGCGCCCATGCACGCCCGCCGCGCACCATGCTGCTGGGCTTCATTCCCTGGACGCGCCCCTCCTCGGCCTATGGCTATGCTCAGGCACTGGACGGCACCTGGGAAACCTACAAGAACGAAACCGGCCGCTGGGGCGCAAGCCGCTCGGATTTCGGCGATGCCATCGATTTCGTCGGCTGGTATCATCGCAAGAGCCATGACCGCAACGGAATCGCCCTGACGGACGGCTATCGCCTCTACCTCGCGTATTATTCCGGCCATAACGGCTATGCGCGCGGCGATTTCTCCTCCGGCACCCGCGCTGCGGCAGAACGCTCCGCAAGCATAGCCAGCCGCTACGAAAACCAGTTGCGCGCCTGCGGCTATCGGTAACAATACCGCCCGCTTTTGCGCTGACGCAAAGACAGCACGGTCTCCGTCACACCATCGTCACCTCCGCATCGCAGCGTCTCACCAGCGATGCGGAGACCGATGATGCAAAACACAGCCACAGACCTGAACCAGCTTCCCACCCCTGAAACCGCAGAGGATGCCGACCTCGGCGCACTCTTCGCCGACATGCTGTTCCTGCGCCAGTCGATCGCCAAGGAAACCGCGCCGCTCGTCGAGCAACTGGCAGCCGGGGCCGACCTGCCGTTTGCCGACGAGGCGCGGCTTGCCAATCTGGCCGATTACCTGACGCTGCGGCGCCGCGATATCCGCCCGCTGCAGCGCCGCCTGATGCGCCTCGGCTTCTCCTCGCTCGGCCGGCTGGAAAGCCGCGTGCTGCCGACCCTCGATGCGACGCTGGCAAGCCTTGCCGCCGCAGCCGGTCGCCCGGCCCCCTTTGTCCGCCCGACGGAGGAAACCTTCTTCCGCGGCGAGGCGGATCTGGTGACGGCCACCGACGACCTGTTCGGCGAAGCCCCGGCAAATCGTCGCGGCCGCATCATGGTGACGCTGCCGAGCGAAGCGGCCGCCGATCCGGATCTCATCCTCGATCTCGTGCGCCGCGGCATGAACATTGCCCGCATCAACTGCGCCCATGACGACCGCGCCGCCTGGATGGCAATGACCGCCCATGTGCGGGCAGCCGGCGAAAAGCTCGGCGTGCCGGTGCGCGTGCTGATGGATATTGCCGGCCCGAAGATCCGCACCGAACAGATCATGCCCGAGAAGAAGGGCAAGCTGCAGGTCAACGATCTCTTCCGCCTTGTGGCAGACGGCGAGCCGGCGCTGACCGGGGGCGTCACCGCCTGCGCCTCCGTCTCGCTGCCGGAAATCGTCACCCGCCTCTCGGTCGGCGACCGCGTGCGCTATGACGACGGCAAGCTGGAAGGCGTGGTGGAAGCCCGCACGCTGACAGACGCGATCATCCGCGTGACCCACTGCAAGACCGGCGGCACCAAGCTGAAGCCGGAAAAGGGCCTCAACCTGCCCGACACAGCGCTTGGCCTTTCGCCGCTCACCACCAAGGACGAGGCGGATCTTTCGACCGTTGTCGAATGCGCGGACATGCTGGGCTATTCCTTCGTCAGCCGGCCGGAAGACATCGATCTGCTGGAGGCAGCGCTTGCCAAGGCCGCGCCGCGCGACACGCCGCTCGGGCTCGTCGCCAAGATCGAACAGCCGGAGGCGGTGCGCAACCTGCCCGCCCTGATCGCCGCAGCCTTCCGTCACCAGCGCCCCTTCGGCGTGATGATTGCCCGCGGCGATCTCGCCGCCGAAATCGGCTTCGATCGCGTCGCGGAAATGCAGGAGGAGATCCTGTGGATCTGCGAGGCCGCCTCGGTGCCGACCATCTGGGCGACCCAGGTGCTGGAGGATCTGGTGAAGACCGGCCTTCCCTCGCGCGGCGAAATGACCGATGCGGCCATGGCCGCCCGCGCCGAATGCGTGATGCTGAACAAGGGGCCGGCCGTCAGCGAAGCCGTCTCGCTGCTCGATCATCTGCTCTCGCGCATGGACGGCCACATCTTCAAGAAGACGCCGATGCTGCGGGCGCTGAAAAGCTGGCAGGCGTGATATCTGCCGGGGGCTTCGGCGGTCGACGCCGGAGCCCGCTTCCGCCCTTCACACCACCTTCGCCGCCGTCACCTCCACCTCGACCAGAAATTCCGGTCGGGTGAACCCGCCGACCACGATCAGCGTCGAGACCGGCTTCGGCTCCAGCGTGTAGCGGTCGCGTACGGCCATGTAGGGGGCGAAATCCTCGCGCTTCGTGACGAAAGCGGAAATGCGGATCACGTCCGCAAAGCTCATGCCGGCCTCCGCCAGAATGGCCTTGATCGCCTCGAAGCAGAGTTCCGCCTGGCCCGTCACGTCAGGCGGAATGGTGTCATCCGGCGCAATGCCGAGCTGGCCGGAGGTGACCAGCAACTGGGCACCCGGCGGCACCAGAAGCCCGTGATTGTAATGACCGAAGGGTTTGCGAACGGAGGGTGGGTTGAAGACCTGCTTTTCCGACGACGCCATGCCGCCCTCTCCTGATTCTGTGGGTATCGAGGAAAGTATAGCGACGGCAAGACGGGCCGGAAGGGGAAATGCTGCGGCGCATCAGACGCCGCAGCATTTCCCCCATCAGGACTGACGAACTGCGGAAAGTGGGGCGATTTGAGGAGCCATCAAGCCCCGTAAGGCGCCAGAAACCGCTTTACCGCCTCGATCTCGTTGCTGCGGATCTCGTGGCCGCCAGGGTGCCAGTCGAGGGTAACCTCCTCGCCTTGGGCGGCGAAATAATCGGCGAGAGACTGCGTCAGCGGCACCGGGCAGATCGGGTCGCGCTCGCCGGCGGTGATCAGCACCCGGCCAGCCCCCGCCCGCGGCTGCGGCTGGAAGGGGATCAGCGGGTGCATCAGCACCGAGGCGGCAAACAGGTCCGGATGCGCGATCACCACATTGGCAAGAATGTTGGCGCCATTGGAGAAGCCGAGGCCGATTACCGGGCCGGCGGCCGCCGCATCCCGATGGGCGGCGACGAAGGCCGCCATCTTCTCCGTGGCCCGCGCCAGATCCTCCAGATCATAGAGACCTTCGGCCCGGCGGCGGAAGAAGCGGGCCGCACCATGTTCCGACACATCGCCGCGCGGCGAGATCACCGTCGCCTCCGGGAGCAGGCGACTGCCGAAGTCGAAAAACTGGTTCTCGTCGCCACCGGTTCCGTGGAAGACGAAGAGAATGGGCGCGCCCGGTTTCCCGGGGCGCGCATGGTGAACATAGGCATTCGTGCTCATGATCCGTCCTCAGCCTTCCAGCTTTTCCAGGTGCTGTTCCAGATAGGAGCGCAGATGGGCATGCTGGGTCGGCAGTTTCAGCGCTTCGCCGAGATGGGCGGTGTCCTCATCGCGGTCGAAGCCCGGTTCGTTGGTGGCGATTTCGAACAGCACGCCGCCCGGCGTGCGGAAATAGATCGCCCAGAAGTAGTCGCGGTCGATGACCGGGGTGACCTGATAGCCGGTATCCATCAGAGCCTTGCGGACCTCCAGCTGCTTTTCACGGTTTTCGACCGCAAAGGCGATATGGTGCACGGAGCCGGCACCGAGATTGGCCCGCGCAATGTTCGGCATCGTTTCGATGTCGATGGTATCGGCACCGTTGCCGCCGGGAATGGCCAGCCGCGTGACGCCATCCTTGTGGTCGACCTGCTCGTAGCCCATGAACTTCAGCAGTTCGACGGTGGCGCCTTCATCGCGCAGCCGCATCGAGGCCGAGTGGAAGCCGCGAATGGCATGATCGACATCGACACCATTGCCGGTCCAGGGTGCACGGGCATCGTCCTTCACCTCGACCAGCGCGAAACCGTCGCCATCCGGGCCGAAGAAGTTCAGGCGCTTTTCACCGAAGGCTTCATCGGCCTTCAACTCCAGGCTGCCCTTCGAGGCGAGGCGCTCACCCCAGTAGCCGATCGAGCCCTCAGGCACGGAAAAGACGGTGGTGCCGACCTCGCCAGTGCCGGGACGGCCCTTCGCGATATGCGGGAACGGGAAATAGGTCATCACCGAACCCGGCGTTCCCACTTCGTCGCCATAGTAGAGATGATAGACATCCGGCGCATCGAAGTTGACGGTCTTCTTGACCCGGCGAAGGCCGAGCGTATCGGTAAAGAACTGGTTGTTGGTACGGGCGCTCGCGGCCATCGACGTGACGTGATGCAGGCCCTTGATCTGGTTCAACATGGCTTACCCCTTTGTCCTCAGGATCTGCGGGCCGGCGATCGGTCCGCTTGTCTGGGGTGAAGATGGTCGCTTTTATCCTTGGCGCATAGAGTGAACAATCAGAACGGATTGTTCACAAAACAAATCTTGCAACCCCTCAGGCGTCCTGCACCGGCGCAACCGGAAGCTGCCAGTCGATCGGCTCCCGACCATTCGACACCAGATAGGCATTGGCCTTGGAAAAATGGCCGGAGCCGAAAAAGCCGTTATGCGCCGAGAGCGGCGAGGGATGCGGCGCCTTCAGCACCAGATGCCGGCGCTGGTCGACGAAGGCCGCCTTCTTCTGGGCATAGGAGCCCCAGAGCAGGAAGACGACATGGCTGCACTCCTCGTTGACGGCGCGGATCACCGCATCGGTGAAGCGCTCCCAGCCCTGGCCCTGATGGGCGGCAGCGCGCCCCTCCTCCACGGTCAGCACGCTGTTGAGAAGCAGCACGCCCTGCCGCGCCCAGTGTTCGAGAAAGCCGTGCGGCGCCGGTGCAATGCCGAGATCCGCCTGCATTTCCTTGTAGATGTTGACGAGCGAGGGCGGGATGCGCACGCCCGGCCTGACACTGAAGCAGAGCCCGTGCGCCTGCCCCGCGCCGTGATACGGATCCTGCCCGAGGATCACCACCTTCACCTGAGGCAGCGGCGTGAGATCAAGGGCGCGAAAATACTCGCTGCCCTTCGGGAAAATGCGCTTGCCCGCCTCCTTCTCCGCCGTCAGGAAACGGCGGAGGTCGGCCATGTAGGGGTCGGCGAACTGCGGCGCAAGCACCTGTTTCCAGCTGTCTTCAAGCTTTACGCCACCCTCTGCCATACTCTTTCTATCCTTTTGTTATTGCAGGTGAAAATTGGCCTTGGAATGCCAGTCCCAGGCCGAGCGGATGATGTCGTGCAGGGTATATTGCGGCTCCCATCCCAGCACGGCCTTCGCCTTCTCGTTATTGGCCACCAGCGTGGTGGAATCGCCATCGCGACGGCCGACATATTCGACCGGGAACGGCTTGCCGGACACATCCGAAATGGCGGCCAGCAGTTCCTTCACCGTGGTGCCGGTGCCGGTGCCGAGGTTGAGTTCCACCGTCTCGCCGCCGTTGAGAAGATAATCCACGGCGCGTACATGCGCATCGGCGAGATCGAGCACGTGGATGTAATCGCGCACGCAGGTTCCGTCGCGCGTCTCATAGTCCGAACCGAACACCTTGAAGCCCTGCCGGCGGCCGAGCGCCGCCTCGATGGCAAGCGGGATGGCATGCGTTTCCGGCGTATGCCACTCACCGATGCGACCTTCGAAATCCGCACCCGCCGCGTTGAAGTAGCGCAGCATCACCGAGCGCAGACCCTTATAGGTGCCGTAATCCTTCAGCGCCTGTTCGATGATGAATTTCGTGCGGCCGTAGGGGTTGATCGGCGCCTGGCGATGCGTCTCGTCCATCGGCACCTGTTCCGGCAGGCCATAGGTCGCGCAGGTGGAGGAGAAGACGAAGGCCTGAACGCCCGCATCCATGGCCGCCGACAGCAGCGTCAGCGCACCGATGACATTGTTGTCGTAGAAGGCGACCGGGTTCTTCACCGATTCGCCCACCTCGATGAGAGCCGCGAAATGCAGCACAGCATCCGGCTTATGCTTGGCGAACACCTCGTCTAGGCGCGCGCGGTCACGGATATCGCCCTCTTCCAGCGGACCCCATTTGACGAATTCCGAATGTCCGTTGGACAGGTTGTCGAACACGATGGGCTGATAGCCGCGCTCGGCAAGCAGCAGGCAATTGTGCGAGCCGATGTATCCGGCACCACCGACGACCAGAACCTTCTTCTGAGACATGAAAGACGACACTCCGTTCAACATTGCGGCGCACTATAGTGTGGACGGCACGGATTGCCAGCAGCAACAACAGCAGAACGAATGGTACAGGCTGAGGATTACATCCTGTGTGGCATGCGCTATGGTCGCGGCACGGAAAGGGATGCGGGGATGCGAATTGTATTGATGGGCCTCGGCTGGCTGTTCGTGGCGCTCGGCATTCTCGGCGCCTTCCTGCCGCTGTTGCCCACCACGCCCTTCATGCTTCTGGCGGTGGCCTGCTTCACCCGCTCCTCACCAAGTCTGGAGGCATGGCTGCTGAACCATCCCCGCTTCGGGCCACCTCTGCGAAACTGGCGCGAACACGGCGCGATATCCCGCCGCGCCAAGGTGGCGGCGGTCGGGCTGATGGCGGCCAGCTATGCGATCTTCGTGGCGAGCACCGCGCCGCCACTGTGGCGGGCGCTGCTGGTGCTGGCTATCCTGCTCTGCTCGTCACTGTTCATCGTCACGCGGCCGGATGCCAGCTGAGCAAAGTCAGGCGGAAGCGCCGTGGCGGGCCTGCGGCAGGATGAAGGGAATATGCGCGGCCGGCATGCGCCCGACGGCACCGCGGATGCCGTAGACGGTCGCAATCGTAGCATCGCTCAGCGTCTCCACCGCCGGACCTTCCGCGACAACCCGGCCCTTGTACAGCACCACGATCCGGTCGGCAAATTCCGCCGCCAGATTGAGGTCATGCAGGATGGCGAGCACGATCCCGCCCTCGGTCGCAAAGGCGCGCGCCGTTTCCAGCACGCCGATCTGATGGCCGAGATCGAGGCTGGCGGTCGGCTCGTCGAGAAAGAGCGCGCGGGCGATCCCGGCCTCGACGGGGCGCGGCACCTGCGCCAGCGCCCGGGCAAACTGCACGCGCTGCTGTTCGCCGCCAGACAGCGAGGGAAAGGCACGCCCCTCGAAGCCGGAGAGGCCGACGCGGGCAAGCGCCGTGCGCGCGGCGGCCGAGGGATCGAGCGCGCCTTGCGCGACCGCCCCCATCCGCACGATTTCCAGCGCCGTGAAGGGAAAGGCGAGTTCGCTCGCCTGCGGCAGCACGGCCCGGCGCGCCGCGAGTGCCTGCGGATCATGCGCCGCAAGCCGCACTCCGTCATAGGTCACCGCCCCGGAGGACAGCTCAAGTTCACCGGTCAGCGCCTTCAGGAGGGTGGATTTGCCCGCACCGTTGGGGCCGATGATCACCGTCATCGTGCCGGGCTCCAGTGTCAGGGAAACGGAATCCAGAAGGCGCCGGCCGGCGCGCTCGACGGTCACGGCATCGGCGCGGATCATGCGGCATCTCCCCGGTGGTGATGGCCCTTGCGGCGCAGCAGCAGAAGCAGGAAAACGGGCGCGCCGAACAGCGCGGTGATGATGCCGATCGGCAGTTCGGCGGGCGAGACGACGGTGCGCGCCACGCTGTCGGCCAGCAGCAGCAGCGCGCCGCCGCCGATCGCCGAGGCCGGCAGCAGGAAGCGGTGCGCGGGGCCGATCATCAGCCTCAGCAGATGCGGCACAACGATTCCGACGAAGCCGATGGAGCCGGCGACCGCCACCGTTGCGCCACAGGCCGCCGCCACGGCCAGGATGACCAGCCGTTTCAGCCGCTGCACCGGAATGCCCATGTGGAAGGCGGCGGCATCGCCGAGGATCAGCGCATCGAGACCCCGCGCCACGAAGGGGATGACGACCATGACCAGAGCCACGAAAGGCAGCACGGAGAGGACGCGGGCAAAAGTGGCGCCGCCCAGTGAACCGAGGCTCCAGAAGGTAATGTCGCGCAACTGCCGGTCATCGGCCATGAAGATCAAGAGGCCGGTCAGCGCGGCACTCAGCGCCCCGACCGCAATGCCTGACAGCACCAGCGTGGTGGTATGCGTCTGGTTGCCACGGGTCGCGATGCAATAGAGCAGCCACGTGTTCAACAGGCCGCCGAAAAAGGCCATCAGCGGCAGGAACTGGCTGCCCAGCGCCATCGAGACGGGCGCCAGCACACCATGACCGAAGACGATGCCGGCGACCGCAAACAGCGCCGCACCCGAGGTGACGCCGACGACACCCGGATCCGCCAACGGATTGCGGAACAGGCCCTGCATCATGGCGCCCGATACGCCGAGCCCGGCCCCGACGAGAATGCCGAGGGCCGTGCGCGGCAGCCGCACCGCCTCCAGCACCACCCGTTCCTGCACGGCGAGCGCCTCGCCGCGGCCGGTGAGATAGAGCCAGAGATGGCCGAGATTGACGCCCGTCGGCCCGCTGCCCAGCGAAACCAGGCAGGCGAGCGCGAGGAGAAGAAGAAGAAGGACAAGGCAGAGCACGCCCTGCCCCGAGCGATCCCCATCATCGCGTCTGAAGCGTGCCGGCAGCGTCAGCGCCCGCATGGCTCAGAAGCTCCCGGGATAGAGTTGGGAGGCAAGGCTTCGGGCTGCTTCCGGCGTGCGCGGGCCAAAGCCGAGCAGCAGCAGGCCATCCATGCGCACCAGCGCCTTCGCCGCCGCCGCCGGGGTGGACTGGAAGGCCGGCAGGGCGAAGACTGCCTCATTGGAAAGGCCGTGATTGCCGGATTGCATCACGAGGATCACGTCCGGCCGCGCCGCGATGACGGCCTCGTCGCTCAGCGGCTTGTAGCCGGAAATGGCATCGGCCGCGTTGACGCCGCCCGCGAGATCGATCATTGCGGCGGCTTCCGTGTCCTTGCCGCCAGCCATGATGCGGCCATTGGCCAGCGAGAGAACGAAGAGAACCCGCTTGCGCGGCTGCGGCAGCCGGGCGATATCGGCGGCCAGCGTCTTGAGGTCCGAATCGGTCTTGACGGCCAGCGCCTCGGCCTTGTCCGACAGGCCGACGGCGGCACCGACATCACGGATCTTGCCAGCGATGGCATCGACGCGCGGCGGCGTGTGGATCGTCACCATCGGGATGGCGCTCGCCTTGAGGATCGCGACCGCATCCGGCGGACCAGCGCCTTCCTCGGAAAGGATCAGATCGGGCGTCTGGCCGAGAATGCCTTCCGGCGACAGCGCGCGCATATATCCGATATCCGGCTTTTTCATCGCCTCCGGCGGATAGCTGCTCGTCGTATCGCGGGCGATCACCCGGTCGCCGGCGCCCAGCGCATAGAGGATTTCAGTCGCCGTGCCGCCGATCGACACGATGCGCTTTGCAGAAGGATTGGTCGCATCCGAGGCGGAGGCGGAAATGCCGCCAACCGCCGTGGCGAGCCACATGGACAAAAAACCGGCCTTGAGAACGGCGCGCATCGTCATATCATTCGATCCCGATATCGGCCGGGCGCGGGAGGACACCGGCGGCGCCTCACACACCCGGATAAACTTGAGTGCATGACACCGGTTTAAGCCTTTTCAACAGGCCGGGCAACATATATCTTGAGTGCATTCCACCAGTTAGAAAGGATGTTCGATCTCATGTATATCGCGATGAACCGCTTCCGTGTCGTTCCGGGCTTCGAGGAGGCCTTCGAGGAGATGTGGCGCAGCCGCGAGCGTCATCTCTCCACCGTTCCCGGCTATCTGGAATTTCACATGCTGAAGGGGCCGAAGCAGGAGGATCACACCCTCTATGCCTCGCACACGGTGTGGCAGAGCCACGAGCATTTCACCGCCTGGACGAAGTCGGAACAGTTCCGCGCCGCCCATGCGCGCGCCGGCGAAAACCGCGGCAAGGTGGAATATCTCTCCGGCCCGCATTTCGAGGGCTTCGAGGTGATCATCCACGAGGACCGCAACGGCAAGACGGCGGAGGCCGCATGAGCCTTTCCGCAAGCATCGCAGTACCTGCGGCGGAGGCGGAGCGGCGCGCGCGGGCGCTCGCCGCTCTTGCCGAAAAACCTGATGGTGTGGTCGAAGCCATCGCGGCAAAGGCCGAGGTGACCCCGGCGGAGATCCTCTCGATCCTGCCGAAGGGCGCGGCGACTGCCGCCCCCGCCGAGGATTTCGAGGCAATCTGGTCGGAAATGTCGTCCTGGGGCGAGGTGCTGTTCATCGTCCATACCGATGACATCGTGCTGGAAGCCAGCGGTTCGCTTCCCCCCGGCAGCGAGGGGCATGGCTGGTTCAACATCCACGGCGACAGCCCGATCGGCGGGCATATCCGCAAGGAGAACTGCGCCGGCATCACCTTAGTCGACCGCGCCTTCCACGGCCGCCGCTCTTGTTCCGTCTGGTTCATGAACCGGAAGGGATCGGCCATGTTCAAGGTGTTCGTGCGCCGCGACGCGGCCCGCGAACTGGTGGCCGAACAGCTTGTGCAATTCGAGGCGCTGAGAGATCGCTACGCCTGAGCGGCAAACGGATCCGGGCGGACGGCGCGCGCCTCCGCCCGGTGGTCATCTCGCATCCATGACACACTCATCACACGCTCGCGTCTGACGCGGTGTCCCTGTCGATCAGGCGAAGGATGGGCGCGCAGTTCGGATTGCTGGCGTCGAGCAGGCTGACGGGCGACGTCCAGCCGAGGGTCAGGCCGATGGCGGTGCGAACGGCCCAGACCGGCTCGCCCGTGGCGCGCTCGATCAGCCGCGGCCCTTCGGAGGCCACACATTGCTGAACCTGCTGCACCATCTGCACGGAGGCGTCAGCCTGCTGCAGCTCCTGGCGAAGCTCGGCCTGAACCGGGTTGAGAACGAAGGCGGTGATCAGCCATGCGGCAAGATCGGAGAACATGATCTGGCTCCCTGTCGGCGTCGATGTCGAGGATAAAGAGGTCCGACATCGTGGAAGCGCCGACCTTCCACCAGAGGGGCCCGGACCACCGGGTCGACGCTGATATGGGGAGCGTTGGACGGCGTTCAAGACGCGACGCATCGGCCGGCGCGAAAACCTGGCCGTGCCGGATCATCGCGTGCCATGCGGCCGCCGGTCAGGACTTCGCCACGTGTTCCGGCTTGCCCTTGCGGCTGGTAGAGGCCATGTCGTGCAGTTCCTTTTCCGACATGGATTTCTCCATGCTTTTCGATGCGCCCTGCAGCGCGCTCTTCTTGACCTCGCCGCGCTTGGCGGCGAGCGCCGCACCGGCTGCCTTCTGCTGTGCCTTGGACTTTGCGGGCATCTCTCTTCTCCCGAGTTGCGATTGACGCTCTTCCAACCGCGAAGCATCGGTCGTGGTTCCCTTCGCGATCCACGTCGAGGGAACCGGAAGGCCGCCGCATCGGTTGTCGGGGTGAGCCGTTCGAAGCGGCGAACCGGGAAAGGATCCGACCATGGACGACAAGGACAATCTCGATGCACGGACGAAGATGACCGACGGGGATTCCCGCCGCTTTGCCGAGGACGACCGAGAACGGGTGGAAGACGCGCTGCATGCCCGCGAGGACGTCACGAACGTCAAGGCCGTGCAGGAGGCCGCGCGCCTCGGCGGCGGCGATACCTACATCGTCGAGACGGATCTCGAAGACCTCGACGAGCGCATCGATGCGGACCAGCCGGACGGGCGGCCGAGCCCGATGGCCAATGCCGATAATCCGGAACGCTGAGCAAGGCGTGTGCGAGTTCCGCCATCCCGCCCTTCTTGCAAGGAACCGGCGCGGGTCTTTTACGTTGGGCAGGCTCGAATCCCAGATCCGCGTCGGAGGCGCATCGAGCTTGACCATCCCCACCTCGACCTACCGCATCCAGTTCCGCAACGGCATGACCTTCGACCGGGCAGCCGCGCTGGTGCCCTATCTGAAGCGGCTCGGCATCGGCCATCTCTACGCCTCGCCGATCTTCACCGCCGCCGCCGGCTCCACCCACGGCTATGACGTGGCCGATGCCAACGAGATCGATCCGACGATCGGCGGACGCGAGGGCTTCGACCGTCTGAGCGATGCGTTGAAACAGCATGGCATCGGGCTGATCCTCGACATCGTGCCCAACCACATGGCCGCCTCGCTGGAAAACCGCTGGTGGCGGAGCGTGGTGGAATGGGGCGAGGACAGCCGTTTCAGCCATTTCTTCGATGCCGACTGGACAAGGCGGTTGACGCTTCCCTTCCTCGGCGAGGATTTCGAAGCCGTTGCCGGCAAGGGTGACATGGCGCTCTGCCTCGACCCGGACGCCGGTTGTCTCGCCTTTTGCTATTTCGACAGCCGCTATCCGCTGTCGCCCGCCACCTATGCGCTCGCCCTCGACGGGATCGACCATCCGCTGGCGGAGCGGATCCGGCAGGCGGCAGCGCTCGCCACGCCGGAAGACGAGGACGATTTTCATGCGGAGATGAAACAGCTCGGCGCAACCGAGGACCGCGCTGGTCTCGATGCGGCGCTGGCGGAGATGGCCGGCGATCCGGCCCGCCTGAAGGTTCTGCATGACGCGCAGCCCTACCGGCTGATGAACTGGCGCGATGCGCCGAGTGACCTGAGCTATCGCCGTTTCTTCGAGATCACCGGCCTTGCCGGCCTTCGCGTCGAGACCGAGGAGGTGTTTTCCGAAAGCCACCGGCTCACCATCGAGCTGGTTCTCTCCGGTCAGGTGGACGGTCTGCGCATCGACCATGTCGACGGTCTCGCCGATCCGCGCGGCTATCTCGCCCGCCTGCGCGAGGCGGTGGGAGCGGACTGCTACCTCGTCGTCGAGAAGATCCTGGCCCGGAACGAGAGGCTGCCCTCCGACTGGCCGGTTGCCGGCACCACCGGCTACGAATTCATCGCAGCCCTGTCCGAGGCGCTGGTGGACCGCGAGGCGCTGCCCCGCCTGAATGCCCTCTATGGCGAGGTGGCCGGGCGCACGCTCGATCCGCAGGCGGAACTGCGCGAGGCCAAGGCGCGGATGGTGGACGTGAACTTCGCCGGCGAGTTTGCCCGGCTGGCAAGGCTCGCCGGAGAGATCGCGGCCGGTCATGACGATGCAGGGCGCATCGAGGAAACCGCCCTGAAGACCGCGCTGCGGGATCTGCTGCTCGCCTTCCCCATCTACCGCACCTATGGCACCGACATGGGGCTGGAGCCGGCGGATCGGCACCGGCTGACGGAGATCCTGGAGAGTGTGCGCGCCTTGCCCTCCCCGCCACAGCCGCAGGCGCTCGGCTTTCTCGCCCGCATCCTCGTCGGCGATGTCACCGGGAGCGAGGACGCCCGCGCCGCCGAGTTCCGCACCCGCTTCCAGCAGCTGACCGGGCCGCTGATGGCAAAATCGCTGGAGGACACGCTGTTCTTCCGGCTGAACCCGATGATCGGGCTGAACGAGGTGGGCGGCGAGCCGATGCCCGAGATCGGTGGCCTGCCGGAATTCCACCGGCTGATGGCGCGCCGGTTCGAGGAGCAGCCGGCCGGTCTGTCCGCCACCTCCACCCATGACACCAAGCGCGGCGAGGATGCGCGCGCCCGGCTTTATGCGCTCGGCGAAGCGCCGGAACTGTGGAGCGGCGCCCTTTCCCGCTGGCGCCACATGAACCGCGCCGCCGTGCAGGCGCTGCCGGCTGGCCCCGCCCCCGAGCCGGAGGTGGAGTGGTTGATTTATCAGGCGCTGGCGGGTGTCTGGCCACAGGATCTCACAGCGGAGGATGTGGACGGCCTGCAACGGCTGGAAGAGCGTTTTGTCGCCTATCTCGAAAAGGCGCTGCGTGAAGCCAAGCTGCGCACGGGCTGGGACCAGCCGGACGAAGCATATGAGGCGGCGGTGACGGACTATGCCCGCCAGCTTCTCTCGCCGGACTCGGTGGACTTTCGCCGCGATTTCATCGCCTTCCTGTCGCCCGTTCTTCTGGCCGGCGCGATCAATGGCATCACCCAGACGCTGATCAAGCTCTGCGCGCCCGGCATTGCGGATATCTATCAGGGCAGCGAAGGTCTCGATCTCAGCCTGGTCGATCCGGACAACCGTCGACCGCCGGATTTCGGGGCGCTGATCGCCGGCCTCGACTGCACCTGTGATCCGGCCGATCCGCAGGCTTGGCTGGACGGGCGGCTCAAGCAGCGGCTGATCCAGCATCTGCTCGCCCATCGCGGCCGGCGGCCGGATCTGTTTGCGAAGGGCGAATACGTGCCGCTGGCGGCAAGCGGCGAGAGGGCGCGCCAGATCCTCGCCTTTGGGAGGCGGACAGCCGATCAGTCCCTGCTGGTGATCGCGCCGCGCCTGATGCTGGGCGTTCTGGAGGGCCGCGGCGACCGGTTGCCGCCGCCCGATGCCTGGAGGGATACGGCCGTTCACTTGACCGAACGCTTCGGCGGGCGCCGCTTCCGCGACCTCGTTTCCGACGATATCCTCGATCCCGGCGCGGAGCTTGAGGTTCGAAGCCTGTTCGCCACGCGGCCCTTCGCCATCCTGCTCAGCACCTGACGGCAGCGCGGACGGAGCCTTCGGGCTCCGTCCGCCGTTCCGGCGCAACGGTTTCGGCCGGACCAATGGAAAAAGGCGCCCTCCCAAGGGAGAAGCGCCTTTTGCAGACCATTTCTTGCGAGCGGGCCCGTCCCAACAAGGCCCGCCCCTGCCGGTCAGCCGATGCCGACGAAGGACAGGACGGCAAGCACGATGACGACGGCGCCGACGAGCCAGACGATGCTGTTCATGATAGTCTCCCTTGCTGCGATGGAGCGGTTGCGTTGAAGGAGCGTGCGCCGCCCCTTCAGGCAAAGCCGACGAGGTTGAGGACGGCGATGACGATCACCACGGCTCCCACGAGCCAGACGATGCTGTTCATTTTCATGCTCCCTGGTTGGTTCGCTCCATCAACGGCGGCACAGGGGAAAGGTTCCACCTGCCAAAGCTGGAACCTTTGATGGATCAAGCAGTTGGGCAAAGCGTAAGGGGCAATCCAGACTCTCGCCCGACCTCTGGCGGCAAGGAATGACGATGAGCTTTCACCCGGATACCAGCAGCCTTCTGCGCGGCCCGAGGCGGCATCGGCCGCAGGCGGCGAGCCCTCCGGCGCGCCCTGCACGCGTGGTGATCGTGGGGGCAGGCTTCGGCGGTCTGGCCGTCGCCGGCGGCCTTGGCAATTCCCCCGTCGATGTCACCGTCATCGACCGGCGCAACCACAATCTCTTCCAGCCGCTGCTCTATCAGGTGGCAACCGCCGCACTGTCCCCCGCCGACATTTCCGAGCCGATCCGCCGCAGCCTCGGGCGCTTTCGCAATATCCGCGTGGTGCTGGCCGAGGTGACCGGCGTCGATACCGCTGCCCGCACGGTGCTCCTCGATCACGGCCTTCCCATTCCCTATGACCGGCTGGTGATCGCCACCGGCTCCGAATACAATTATTTCGGCCATGACGCGTGGCGCGCCGCAGCCCCCGGCCTCAAGACCATCCACGAGGCGCGGCAGATCCGCCAGCGGCTGCTGCTTTCCTTCGAGCGAGCGGAACTCTCGCAGGATCCCGAGGAGAAAAAGGCGCTGCTGACCAGCGTCATCATCGGCGGCGGCCCGACGGGTGTGGAAATGGCGGGCGCCATTGCCGAGCTGGGTCACTTCATGATCACCCGTGATTTCCGCCAGCTTTCGCCGGAACATTTTCGCGTGCTGCTGCTGGAGGCCGGCCCGCGGATCCTCGCGGCCTTTCCGCAGGACCTGACCGACTATGCCACCCGGGCGCTTGGCAAGCTGGGCGTGGAGGTGATGACCGGGCGGCGCGTGGAGGATATCACAGCCGGCAGCGTCATCGTCGGCGGCGAGACGATCCGCACCGCCAACGTCATCTGGGGGGCCGGCGTCAAAGCCTCGCCGGCCGCCGGCTGGTTCGGGATCGAGGGCAAGGCGGGCGGGCGCATTGCCGTCGATCCGGATCTGCGCATCAGTGGCCTGACGGATGTGTTTGCGATCGGCGATACCGCGCTGGGGCTTGCAGACGACGGTCAGCCCTTGCCGGCGCTGGCGCAGGTCGCCAAGCAGCAGGGGCAATATCTCGGCCGAGCGCTGCGGCAGGAACTGCTCGAGGGTCGCACTCCCAAGCCCTTCCGCTTTCGCAACCGGGGCAACACTGCGGTCATCGGCCGCAATGCGGCGATCTTCGATTTCGGACGCTGGCATCTCAAGGGCTATTTCGCCTGGCTGCTCTGGGCGCTGGTGCATGTCTATCTGCTGGTGAACTTCGAAAAGCGGATTCTGGTCACGGTGCAGTGGATCTGGCGCTACCTCACCCGCCAGCGCGGCGCCCGCCTGATCGACGAGACCCTCACCGTCACCCATCACGTGCCGGAACGACAGACGCAGGAGGAACAGGGATGAACACCGCCAATCCGCAATTGGAGGGTCTTTATCTCGCCGTTGCCGCGATCAATCGCCTGCTGGTGGAAAAACAGCTGCTGACGCATGAGGAAATCCGCGAGACGCTGCGCGAGGCGGAAACGCTGGTGCTTGCCAATCAGGACCCGCAATCGGTCTCGGCTGCGCACCACAAGGCCGTCGCCTTTCCCATCCGCCTGCTGATTCTGGCCAATGACGCGGCAGAGCATGGCGAGACCGCCGATTTCGAGGATCTGACCCGGCAGGAGGGCCGCAGCACCTGAGAGCGTGATAGCGCGCCTTCCAAGAGAAACGGCGGCCCGCAAGCCGCCGTTTCGTCGCACATGACCCGTCTTGATCAGAGGATCGGCTTGCCGCCGGTGACCGCGATGGTGGCGCCCGAGACATAGCTCGACAGCGGATCGGCGAGCATCACATAGGCGGTGGCCAGCTCCGCCGGCTGGCCCGGCCGCTTCATCGGCACCTGCTGGCCGAAATTCTGGACGGATTCCTTCGGCAGCGTCGAGGGGATCAGCGGCGTCCAGATCGGCCCCGGAGCGACCGTATTGGCGCGGATCCCCTTCTCCGCCAGCAACTGGGCAAGACCTGCGGTAAAGTTCTGGATCGCGCCCTTGGTGGTGGCATAGGCAAGCAGCGAGGGGTTAGGATTGTCCGAATTGATCGAGGCGGTGTTGATGATCGCACTCCCCGGCTTCATGTGCGCCACGGCCGCCTTGGTGAGATAGAACATGGCGTGGATATTGACCTTGAAGGTCAGCTCCCATTCCTCGTCCGGAATATCCTCGATGGAGGAGAAGGTTGCCTGATGGGCGGCATTGTTGACGAGAATGTCGATGCCGCCGAGGTCGCGCACGGCGGTGTCGATCACCTCGCGGCAATGCTCGGCCGATTGCAGGTCGCCGGAAACGAGCACCGCCTTGCGGCCGGCCTCTTCCACCAGGCGTCTGGTGTCCTCGGCATCCTCATGCTCGTCGAGATAGGAAATCAGAACATCCGCCCCTTCGCGGGCAAAGGCGATGGCGACCGCGCGGCCGATGCCGCTGTCGCCGCCGGTAATCACCGCCCTCTTGCCCGAAAGACGGCCGGAGCCGCGATAACTCTGCTCGCCGTGATCGGGAGCCGGATTCATCTGGCCGGTGCGGCCGGGCATCGGAATCTTGTCCTGCGGGAAGGGCGGCGTCGGATACTGCTGAGACATGGTGCGATGCCTTTCTGTCTGGGAAAACACCTTTGCGGAACTGACACCATCCGCCGTTGTTCCCGGCAAAGCCTTTGCGCCCATGCCATACGGCAGCCGGGGCCCGCCGACAGGACGGCAGGTGCGCGCGAACAATCTGTCATCGGGCTATGATAGGGACGACACGGTTCCTAGGATGAACCGCACGCGAATCGACCTTTTCCTCACCGAACGGAATGCCATGATGGATACGACGCCCGGCCTCGACCTCTACCACGACGGGCACCGCACCCGCCTCAAATGGCACCGTCTTCGCCTGTCGCTCTCGGCGCCGCTGTTTTCCGCCGAGACGATGGCGAAGGGCTTTGCCGTGGGTGCCTCGATGGAGCTGGACCTCAGGGTGCGGGCTGATGGCGGCTTCGTGGTGCTGCATGACAAGACGCTGGACGGCGAAACCGACGGCCACGGCCGTGTGCGGGAGACCGCTCCGGAGACTCTGCGCGGCCTTGTCATGAAGGCAGGCGGCACGCCGCCCATTCTCAGCGAGGATCTGGCACGCCTGCTGACGACCGCGCATCCGGACGCACTGCTGCAATTCGACATGAAGGACGATCTCGCAACGATCGGCGAGGCGGGACTTGCGCATCTGCAAGCGCTGTTTGCCGATGCAGCCGGCGCGATCATCATCAGCGGCGGCGATCTCGATCTCATTGCTGCCCTGAAGACGCGGCTGCCGCGCATTGCCCGCGGCATCGATCCGACGGACACGCTCGTCGCGCTCCTCGCCGCCGAAGGGCCGGCGGCAGTGGAATCCGCACTGGAGGCCAATCTTGCCGGCCCGACCGAGCCGGACACCGTCTATCTGTCCTGGCCACTCGTTCTCAGGGCGGCAGAGGCCGGGCTCGATCTGATCGCGATCTGCCATCGCCATGGCTGCAAGGTGGATGCCTGGACCTTCAACCTCGCTGACCCCTATGCCGGTTTCAGCGACACCGAGTGGGCGCGGTTTTCGGCCCTGATGGCGCTGAAGCCGGACCAGATCACCACCGACGAGGCACCGGCCACCGAACGGGCCTGGCGGGCGCGTATCACCCCCGGAAGATGAACGAGGCGCCGACCGCGATCAGCGCAAAGCCGATCGCATGGTTCCAGGTGAGGTTTTCTCCCAGCCAGAACACCGAGAAGCCGGAGAACACCAGAAGCGTGATGACTTCCTGGATCGTTTTCAGCTGCGCGGTCGAATAGACCTCCGAGCCGAGGCGGTTGGCAGGCACCGCCAGACAGTATTCGAAGAAGGCGATGCCCCAGCTGGTGATAATGGCAATCCAGATGGCAGTGCTCTTATGCTTGAGGTGTCCATACCAGGCAAAGGTCATGAACACGTTGGACGCCAGCAGCATCAGGATCGGATAAATCGCGGCGGGGGAAAAGGAAAAAGGCATGGGCGGGGCTCATCATCAAAGGGAGCGGCGACAATGCCGGAACGTCAGCGATTGCTCAAGCACGGAAATTGCGCGTGAAAGATGCGCACGGGCGCCGTTCCTAGAGCTGGCGGAAGCCCCAGACACGCCCGAAATCCTAAATTAGTTCAGTGGATTCTACACACACACTTAACCAATTTGAGAGAGTGTCCGATTTGGCAGAATGATAAAAATTGATCTTTGCGAAAAGCAATTCTCTGCCACCCGCCCCTGCAGGAGGAGACAGGAGGTCACCTCGCTTCAGCATCCCGCCATTCAATGGTTTGACGATGTTACGACACATGTCGATTCGGACGAAAATTCTGTCCGTCATCATTTTTCTTGGTCTTTTCTCTCTCGCCGGCGTCTTTTATCTCAGCCTGCGCTTCGACACGGTGAATGATCGCTATGCGGCCTTCATTGCCAATGAGTCGACGGCAGCGGTGCTGGGTGCCCGGTCTTCCGCCGGCATGTGGACAGCCGTGAACGCCATTTCGCGCGTGGCACTGAACGAGGTTGGCACGCCCGCCTATGACGAAGGCAAGGCGGCCTTCCTGCGCAATCTGGATGGCGCCAGGACCAAGCTGATCGACATTTCGCAGAAGGTGCCGCAAACCAAGGCAGCGGCAGACGAACTGCTGGCCATCTCCGAACAGTTCAAGGGCGTCTTTGACAAGGTCGTCGCCGCCAAGGAAGCCGGCCGCACGGAGGATGCACTGGCGCTCGTCCGCTCGCTCGACACGCTCTCGACCAATTTCTCCAATCGCTCCGGCGCCAACAACCAGGTCCTGAGCGAACTGGTGGCCAATGGCGGCAAGACGATTTCCGCCGAAACCAGCAGCGTCATCACCAACAGCATCATTGCCCTGGTGATCGGCATCCTCGCCACCATCGTCGCTGCCTTCTACGTCGCGCGCGCCGGCATCACGGCACCGATGGAGAGGCTGCGTGCCCGCATGGTCTCGCTCGCCGCCGGCGAAACGGACGCCGCCATCGACGGCACCGACCGCAAGGACGAGATCGGCGCCATGGCCAAGACCGTGGAAGTGTTCCGCAACAATGCGCTGGAACGTGCCCGCCTGGCTCGCTCCAACGAAGCCGAACGGCAGAAGACCGAGGCAGAGCGCGCCCAGCACGAGGCCATCCGCTCGGAAGAAGCCGGCGCGTTGGCCGATGTGGTGCAGGCACTGGCCTCCGGCCTCAGAGCCCTCGCCGATGGCGACCTGTCGCACCGCATCACGCGGCCTTTCACCGACAAGCTCGACCAGCTGCGCACCGACTTCAACCACTCCCTGGAGAAGCTTGGCCAGGCCATGCGCCTCGTCGGCACCAATGCCGAGGCCATTCAGGCCGGCGCAAACGAGATCCGCTCGTCGAGCGATGATCTATCGCGCCGCACCGAGCAGCAGGCCGCCTCCGTCGAGGAAACGGCTGCCGCCCTGGAAGAGATCACAACCACGGTGCGTGACGGCGCCAAGCGCGCCGAGGAAACCCGCCGTCTGGTGGTCGCAACCGGTGAAGACGCTCGCAATTCCGGCGGCGTGGTGCGCTCGGCGGTCGATGCCATGCATGCGATCGAAAAGTCGTCCGGCGAGATCTCCAACATCATTGGCGTGATCGACGAGATCGCCTTCCAGACCAACCTTCTGGCATTGAACGCCGGCGTTGAGGCAGCCCGCGCAGGCGAAGCCGGCAAGGGTTTTGCCGTCGTTGCCCAGGAAGTGCGAGAGCTTGCCCAGCGCTCCGCCCAGGCCGCCAAGGAAATCAAGGGGCTGATCAATACCTCGAGCGAACAGGTCGCTAATGGCGTGACACTGGTCGGCAATACCGGCAAGGCGCTGGAAGGCATCGTGACACAGGTCCAGCAGATCACGGCGCATGTGCAGGCCATCGCCGACGCCTATCGCGAGCAGGCTCTCGGGCTGCAGGAGATCAATACGGCGGTCAACACCATGGACCAGGGCACGCAGCAGAATGCCGCCATGGTGGAAGAGGCAACCGCGACAGCCCATCATCTGTCGACCGAGGCGGAGGCTCTCACCCGCCTTCTCGCCCAGTTCCGCCTGGCGGAAGCCTCCGGCAATGTTCGGATGAACCGCGCCGCCTGACCGGCGACGTGGCAAACCGTCGAGAAAGGAAAGGCCCCGGATGTCGCCACATCCGGGGCCTTTCTCGTTGGGACGACGTCAAATGCCGGACGGTTCAGCGGGCGATCAGCACCGGCACCGGCGCCGATTCCAGCATGCTCTGCGTCACGCCGCCGAACACCCTCTCGCGCAGGCGCGAATGGCCATAGGCGCCCATGACGATCAGATCGGCGCCGATTTCGCGCGCATGCGTCTTCAGCACATCCTCGACGGGGCGGCCGCCGCTCGGCAACTGGTCGACGATCACGTTGACACCGTGACGCGTCAGGAAGGCCGCAACATCGCCGCCGGGCTCGCCGCCATTTTCATGATAGGCCGCATCCGGGTCCACCAGGGTGACGTGAACGCTGTCGGCAGTGGCAAGGAAATCGATCGCTTCGCGCGCCGCGCGACCGGCCTCGGCCCTGGAATTCCAGGCAAGAAGGACGGTCTTCACCCGGCTGGTCGCCGCATCGCCCGCCGGCAACAGCAGCAGCGGACGCTGCGCATCGAACACCGCGCCATCCACAACGGACGCCAGCAGCGGCGAAGCCGCCCGCAACTTTTCGCCTACCACCACCAGATCGGCATAGAGGGCGCGCTGGAAGACGATGCCAGGCAGGAAGGCGCGTTCGGTATAGTAGCGGTCGACATCGAAGGGGATACCGGCGGTCTCGCAGGCATGGATCGCCCGATCGGCGGCGGCCTGCACCTGTTTCATGTCATCCACCCGCGCGTCAAGCCAGATGGTGCCGACCGGATAGTCGCTCACCGTTGGCGGCACCGAAAGCTCCACCACCAGCACGGAAAGATGCGCGCCAAGCTGTGTGGCAAGCTCGATGGCGCGGTTGAGTTCGGCGGCCTCATCGCGGCAACCGACGACGGCAAGAATGGTCTTGAACAGCATGATGGTGCTCCCTTGTCTTCCCCGGCGGCGGAAAAACCGCGAGGCATGCAGCGAGGCTAGGCCCGTCCTTGGACCCTGCCCTTGATCTTTCTCAAAGACCTGTCGGTTTCGCGCGCCGTCAGGCGCGGGCGAGCAGGACGGCGGCCGGCGCCTCATGGCTTGCGGCGCAGGTTTGCCCATAAAGGCTGAGGATGTCGGCACGGCAGCACAGTTCCGTTCCCGGGCTCATGACAGCGGCAGCACCGGCGGCCACACCGAAGCGGAAGGCCTCGTGCATGCTCTCCCCCTTCGAGAGCGCCCAGACCATGGCCCCGACGAAACTGTCACCGGCGCCGACGGCCGAGCGGACCGGAACCTCGATCGCCGGCATGCGGAAGGTTTCGTCCGGCCCGACCAGCAGCGCCCCCTCCGCCCCGAGCGTGAGAGCGACATGGTGGACGACGCCGCGGCGCACCAGATCACCGGCAAAGGCCGTGGCGGCAGGCAGGTCAAGGCTGTGGCCAGCCAGCTTTTCCAGCTCGCTGAGGCTTGGCTTGAACAGGAAGATGCCGCCTCCGGCGATGGCAGCCGCCAGCGGCTCGCCCGAGGCATCCAGCACGAAGCGCCCCCCGGAGGCAGCCGTCAGCTGCGCCATGCGGGCATAGGTATCGACAGGCGCACCGCGCGGCAGACTGCCGCTCGCGACCACATAGCCGGCCCGCTCTGTCTGTATCAGGTTGCAGATCGGGACGATTTCCGCCTCCGACACGAGCGGTCCCTCGGGCACGAAGCGATATTCGAGATGAGTCTCTTCCTCGTAGACCATGAAGGCAATGCGCACCGCGCCCGCCATTGGAAAGATGTGGAGGTCGAGCGACAGATCTGCCAACATCGCCTCCATGATCACGCCGCTCGGGCCGCCGGAGAGGACGGCGACCTCCGGATCGCCGCCAAGCTCGGCGATCCGGAGGTCGCCG
>NZ_VJMG01000072.1 GCF_007004135.1 Affinirhizobium straminoryzae | reverse complement strand
GAATAGGCCTGACCGGCCGCAAGCCCCAGGAAGCGGCCGGTCAGGCCTATTCGGCCCCGACCCGCACCTATTACCGTGACGGCTACTGGGCACTGCAGGCGCTGCTCTTCCTCGAGCCGCAGGTGGTGCGCGGCCAGATCGATCTGCTGGCGACCGGCATCCAGCCGGATGGCGAGGCGCCGAGCGGCGTCATTCTCACCGGGCCGAAGCAGGGCGAGGAATGGGAAAGGTTCCGCGTCAACTCCGCCGAGTACAAGATGGAGCATTTGCGCTCCACCGACTGGTGGAGCGACCACTTCGACAGCCCGCTGTTCTTCATCCTGACTATCGGCGACTATATCCGCGTGACCGGTGATATGACGGCGCTGTCCGACCACTGGAAGACGGTGGCGGCAATCTTCCGCCGCTATCAGGGCTTCGATGTCTATGGCACAGGGCTGGCCGTCAAGCCGCGCCATGACCGGGACTGGGCCGACAATGTCTATCGCCACGGCTATGTCGCCTATGACGTGGGGCTCTGGATCGGTGCGCTCGACGTGATCGCCACGCAGGGCGCTGCGCTGGACGCCGCCCTTGCCGGGGAAGCCCGGGCGCTTGCCGAAAAGGCGCGCGCCAATCTCGATGAAGCAATGCTGACGCCGGGCGGCTGGTATCAGGATTACGGCCTGAAGGGCGAGTTCGTCGAGGACCATCTGACGCTCGACAGCCTGACGCTGCTGCGCTTCGATGCTGTCTCTGCCGATCGTGCCCGCACCGTGCTGGGCCATGCCGAGCGGTTGCTCGAAACCCGCAACAACGACCGCCAGCCCTATGGTGACTGGGGCGTGATGTGCGCATGGCCGCCCTTCAAACGCCCGGCCGATACCCGCGCCAAATCCGCCTTCGCCTATCGCTACCACAACGGCGCGGACTGGCCCTATCTCTCCGGCCTCTATGCCGAACAGCGCCTGAAATTCGGCCTCGGCGGCTGGGATTATCCGCTGACCCGCTGGTGGAGAACGAGCCTCGAGAACGGCTGGATCGGCTCGGTCGAATATTTCTCGCCGCCGTTTGCGCGCGGCTCGCTGCTGCAGGGCTGGACCGGCATGCACGCCGCCGCCATCCTCGAACATCGCGCCACCATCGAGACGGCGATCGCGGCGGGTCGTGTAGCCGATTGAGATATCCACGGGACAGGCTCAGTCTGTCCCGAATTCCTCGACAGAACCTGTACCGGGGCGACGTCATGCTGGATGTCGCGTCGAGCGGCAGCGGAGCCTCGTATACCAGATTGCTGTGTATGCCAGGCGATTGGCCCCGGCTACGTTTTCATGCCCGTAGAGACGAGGCCTGAAAATGTAGCCGGGGCCAAAATCCGTCTTGCCTCAGGCCGCACGGGCGCCGGGGGCTGCTGCGCTGTCCAGGATCCAGGTCACGTCGCCATGGGCCGACAGCGCGGAGGCCGGGCAGGCGGCATCGAAGCGGCCGGCAAGCGCCTCTGCAACGGCCGCCTGCTTGGCGGCGCCGGTGGCGAGAACCACGATGGAGCGGGCCGACAGGATGGTGGCAATCCCCATGGTGATGGCCGTTTCCGGCACGCGGGCATCGGCAAAGAAGGTCCTGTTGGCGGCCAGTGTTTCGGCATGCAGCCGTACCTGGCGGGTGCGGCTTTCAAGCGGCGAGCCCGGCTCGTTGAAGCCGATATGGCCGTTGCGACCGATGCCGAGCAGTTGCAGGTCTATGCCGCCGGCCTCTGCAATCTGCTGCTCGTAGTCTGCCGCCGCCCTTTCGATATCGCTCGCCATGCCGTCCGGCACGTGAGTGCGGGACAGATCGATATCCACATGGTCAAACAGCAGCCGGTTCATGGTCGAGCGGTAGCTGCCGGGGTGAGTGGGGTGCAGTCCCACATATTCATCGAGATTGAAACTCAGGGCGCGGGAAAAGCTGACGCGACCCGCGCGGTGCGCGCCGATCAAGGCGTGATAGACCGGCTCCATTGTGGCACCCGTGGCAAGGCCCAGCACCGCATCGGGCTTATCCTGCAGGAGCGTGATGATACGTTCGGCGACGGCATTGGCCGCCTCCGTTGCGTTGGCAAGGATGAGGGGCGTCATGTCTGTATTCCGCAATGGGGCAAAGGGCGACAGCCCGCCCGCTGCCTGCGCGGCATGAGCAGGGCTAATACATCGGGACATCAGGCTGCGTTGGCGATGCGGCTTCCGTCGGCGCGGCGCTTGGGGAAGGATTTTTCCGTCTTCGCATCGAAGACATGGAAACGGTCCGGCTGGATGCCGAACTCAATCACATCACCTTCCTTGGCGGGCACGTGATCGGGCAGGTGCAGTACGGTGTCGATCTCGTTGCCCTCGACCTTGCCGAACATGTAGGTCTCGGTGCCGACGCTTTCGGTGTAGGTCACCGTGAAGCGCACACGATGATAGGTGCCCGGCTGGCCCTTCAGCATGTGGAAATGATTGGGCCGTACACCGAGGATGACCTTGTCGCCAACCTTGGCAGTGGAACCATCCACGGGAGCCTCGATGATGCCGAAGCCCGGCACCTCGACATTCACCTGTTCGGCACCCGTGGCGGTGAGCGTGCCTTCGTAGAAATTCATCTGCGGCGAGCCGATGAAGCCGGCGACGAACTTGTTGACGGGGAATTCGAAGAGATCAAGTGGTGCGCCGAACTGCTCCAGCACGCCGGCATTCAGGACCGCGATGCGATCGGCCATGGTCATGGCTTCGATCTGGTCATGCGTCACATAGATCATGGTGGCGCCGAGGCGCTTGTGCAGGCGGCTGATCTCGCCGCGGGTCTGTACGCGCAGCGCCGCATCGAGGTTGGACAGCGGCTCGTCGAACAGGAAGACCTTGGGATCGCGCACGATGGCGCGGCCGATCGCAACGCGCTGGCGCTGTCCGCCGGAAAGCTGCTTCGGGCGGCGCTCCAAAAGCGGCTCGATGGCCAGCATGCGGGCGGCTTCCGTAATGCGGCGGTCGATTTCCGCCTTGCCCATCTTCAGGTTTTCCAGCCCGAAGGAGAGGTTCTGACGGACGGTCATGTGGGGATAAAGCGCGTAGGACTGGAAGACCATGGCAATGCCGCGATCGCCGGGGGGAAGGGCGGTCACATCCTCCTCGCCGATCTTCACGCTGCCGGCGGTCGTCTCTTCAAGGCCGGCAATGATGCGCAGCATGGTGGACTTGCCGCAGCCGGACGGGCCGACCAGCACGACGAACTCGCCGTCTTTCACTGAGAGATCGACACCGTGGATGACCGGATGCGTGCCGTAGCGCTTCACGACGCCGTTCAGTGTGAGACCTGCCATTGCGAACCCCTTGTACCTGTCCTTCTCAGCGCGCCGCCGCACCTTTTCCTCATGCGGCGGAACATCGGCACTTTGCGGCTTTTGTTATAGTTCGTCAAGGTGCCGAACATAAATTCCGGGATTGGCACCCGTTGAAAATGCCGCGCTGGATTGTCACTCTGTTGTAGGCTGACACGTATTGCAGTGCAATAGTTCGTCACCTGTCCGAACACTATGCAGGTTCGCCGCCATTGTGTAGGAACAAGGCGGTGGAAGCTTTCTGCCGATTCACCCTTAGAGCGCATTGATGACCCTACGCCAGAGCCTGCCTCCCGTTCTTCGCCAGATCTCCGTTCGCGCCGCCATGGATGTGCTGCTGCAGGAAGGCCCGACGTCGCGTGCGACGCTGGCCAAGAAGACAGGCCTTTCCAAGCAGACCATGTCGGAGGTGATCCGCGCGCTGGAGGAATCCGGCTGGGTGCGGGTCAACGGCATTGTCAGCGGCAAGGTGGGGCGCAGCGCCATTACCTACGAGGTGGCGGAAGACAGTGGTTATGCCGTGGGTGTCGATCTCGGCGCAACGACGATCCGCATTGCCGTCGTGTCGATCTCGGGCAGTATCGTGCATGAAAGCGAGCACCCGACGGGCGGGCGCGCCGGCGAGGCGCTGATCGGCCACATGCATGATCTCGTGGAAAAGTGCCTGCACCGTGCCGGCATCCCCTTCGAGAAGGTGCTGCTCGGTGCGGTCGCGACACCCGGCGTGGTCGATCCGGTTTCCGGGCATCTGGCGCTTGCGCCCAACATGGCCGAGACGGGCAGTCTCGATGTGGTGCGAAGGCTCGGCGAGGCGCTGGGCTGCGAGGTGGTGATCGAAAACGACGTGAATGCTGCAGCGCTTGGCGAAACCTGGAAGGGCTGTTCCGCCGGGCTCGAAACGGCTGCTTTCATCGCGCTCGGCACTGGCATCGGCCTTGGCATGCTGGTCAATGGCAAGCTGGTGAAGGGCGCGCGGGGGGCTGCCGGTGAAATCTCCTACCTGCCCTTCGGCGCAGATCCCTATCGCGAAGACAGTCTGGAGCGCGGCGCACTGGAAAGCGCCATCGGCGCTCAGGGCATCGTGTCCCGTTATCGCGCCGCCGGCGGCGGAGAGGCCGATACCCGGCAGATTCTGGAGGCAGCCGAAGCCGGCGAGGAGCCGGCGCTGTCGGTCATTCGGGAGACGGCGCGGCTGGCCGCCCTTCTCATCGTCTCGGTCGATGCGATGACCGATCCAGAAAAGATCGTGCTTGGCGGCAATGTCGGCCGCCATCCGTTTCTTCTGTCGCTGATCCGTGCCGAACTGCCCCGGCTGACCCGTCGCATGATCAGCCTCGAGCCGAGCGCGCTCGGCCCCCGCGCCACCCTGATCGGCGCCATTGCGATTGCTCTCAACCAGCTTCACAACGCGCTGTTCTCGCCGCAGGAACTGCCGAGCGAAATGCGCCTGCCACAGGCCAGGGACTGAGTCAGGGCATTTTTGCCATCAGGTGCGGCCGTCTTTGGCACGTGACGCGGCAGGGCGGATCGTTTCCCGAACTCCACTGCGGGTCTGGACAACCGGGCGAAGGTCGCTGCCTCTTCTCACGTCCGCCAGCAGGCGACGTCATAAGCCTTCAGCAGCGGCTCGCCGAGTAGCAGCTTGTCGGCGGCAACTGGCAGTGCAAAGCTGTCGGGGCCGTAGTTGAAGGCGAAGGTCAGATCTCCGCGACGGCGCAGGCGGACATGCTCCGGCAGGTCGAGAACCGGAAGACCGGCGCTTGCCAGCAGATGCCGCGCGACGGATTCCAGCAGGTCTTCCTCCGGCCAGCCGGCGAGATAGTGGAAGCGTCCGGCGGCGACCATGGCAGGAGCGCCATCCGCGAAGCGGGCGAGGGGATCGAGATCGGTTTCGAGAACTTCGCGCCAGCGGGTGACGATGCCGGACACCGTGCCGGCGACGGCGGCAGAGAGGCCCGGCCGCATGCTCTCGACCTCCGCCACCTTCAGCGGCAGACGTTTTTGCAGCAGCGGACCGGGTGGAAGTGACACCGGAATTGCGAAGTTTTCGTCCTTCGAGCCCGTGCGCGGGCCGAACAGAATCAGCGCGTCCGTCTCTTCGAATGCCTTCAGGGCCGCTTCAGAGAGGATCGGCAGCGTCGGTACCAGCACGAGACGATAGCCGGCAAGCGAGGCACCGGGTTCCACGATGTCCACGTCGATCCCCAGGCGGCGGAAGGCTTCGTACCAGCGCAGCTTCAGGATGCGATAATCGAAATCCTTGCCCTGCGGCTGAAATTGCGTGACCCAGGCAGCCGTATAGTCGAACACGAGCGCCAACGGTGCCGGCGTGGTGGCAGGCAGATCGCCGAGGCGGGCCAGTTCTCCGGCCACGCGGACGGCTTCCTTGCCGCCCGCCGACACCGCGTGATCGGGACGCAGCAGGCCGGCATGCATCTGCTCCTGCGCCTTGCGATACTGCCGCCAGCGGAAATAGACGACGGCTTCGGCACCATGCGCCAGCGCTTCCCAAGTCCACAGCCGCACCATGCCGCGTTCCGGCACCGCATTCCAGTTCGCCCAGTTCACCGGTCCTGGCTGCTGTTCCATGATCCAGAAACGCCCCCTGCCGACGGCCCGGTAGAGATCGTGCTGGAGAGCGGTGACATCGGGGTGGCCTGTGCGCGCCCAGCGATTGCGCTCGCCTTCCGCAAACGGCAGGCTTTCGATCCGGCCCAGCGGATAGGAATCCCAGCTTGCCACGTCCATCTGCCGGCCCATTTCGAAATGGTCGAAGGTGTGGGAGAAGCCCATGAAGTTGTGGGTGACGAAGCGGTCCGGCGCGTGGGTGCGAATGATCTCGGCCTGCAGGCGAAAATAATCGATGAAGAGGTCCGAGCGGCAACGCATGAAATCGAGTTGCACGGACGGATTGATGTCGCAGACCTGACGGGTGGGAAGCTCCACCTCGGCAAAATCGCTGACGGCCATCGACCAGAAATCATTGCCCCAGGCCGCATTGAGGGCGTCCACAGTCGTGTAGCGGACCTTCAGCCAGTTCTGGAAATGCGCGCGGTCGAGCGGACCCCAGGAAAAGATCGTGTCATCGCAGCCGAATTCATTGTCCACCTGCCAGCCGATGACGGAGGGATGGTTGCCGTAGCGCTCCGCCATGGCGGTGACGATCCGGCGCGTTGCTTCGATGAAGGCCGGGCTTGCCGGTGTGTAGTGGCGGCGCGAACCGAACAGGCGCGGCAGCCCGTTGCGATCGACCGGCAGAATGTCCGGATGGAGATCCACCAGCCAGCGGGGCGGTGCGGCTGTCGGGGTGCCCAGCACCAGCTTCAGGCCCTGCGCGGCAAGGGTCTCGATGGCGCGGTCGAGCCAGGCCCAGTCGAAAACACCCGGCGCCTGTTCCAGCCGCGCCCAGGCGAATTCGGCAATCCGCACCACGCCTATCCCGGCTTCGGCCATGCGCCGTGCGTCTTCGGCCCAGATCTCTTCCGGCCAGTGTTCGGGGTAATAGCAGACGCCAAGCATGTCACACATCCATCGGGGCAGGAGAGGGCCAAAAAAGAGACCAGAAAGAGAAAGGCAGCGGCGCCGGATGGTTGGGATCCGGCGCCGCCCGCTGGCAGATGTTCGTCAGCGCTATTCCTTGGTCGCGCCCGAGAGCAGGCCATTCATGAAATAGCGTTGCAGGCTCACGAACAGCACCAGCGTCGGAATGACCGACAGGACCGACATGGCCAGCAGTCGCGGCCAGTTGATGTCCCACTGGCCCACATTGTTGGCGAGCGCCAGCTGAACGGTCCATTTCGACTGATCGGTGATGATCAGGTACGGCCAGAGATAGTCGTTCCACCGCCAGACGAAGTTGAAGGCGGCAAGTGCGGCAATGGCCGGGATCGACAGCGGAAGAATGATGCGGAACAGGATGCGCCATTCCGGCGTGCCGTCGATGCGGGCGGCCTCCAGCAGGCTGTCGGGAATGCTGCGGATGTACTGACGCATGATGAATACGCCGGACGGAGTGGCGGCCGGCGCGAGGATCACGCCCCACAGCGAGTTGAGGAGACCCAGATCCTTCAGCACGATGAAGATCGGGATGAGAATGATCTGCAGCGGGATCATCAGTGCCGACATGATCAGCATGAAGAAGAAGGTTTCGCCTTTGAAGCGGAACTTTGCCAGCGCATAGCCCGCCATCAGGCTGATCAGCACCGAGATCGCAGCCGAGATGGTGGAGACGAACAGCGAGTTCTGGAAGAACAGGCCGAAGCCGGACTGATCGAAGGCGGTGGCGAAGTTCACGAGCGTTGCCGGCGAGGGCAGAAGCGTCGGCGGCCAGGCGAAGATGTCGTTCGGGGCCTTCAGCGCGCTTGCCAGCAGCCAGAGCGGCGGCAGCAGGAAGAGGATCAGGACGAGGGCGATCAGCGGGCCGCGAAAGGCCCAGTCGCGGGCGGCACGGCTGGAGAGGAGGGCGGTGGTCATGCTTTCTCCTTGCTGATGCGAAGCTGGATGGCGGTGAGCACGAGCAGGATCAGGAACAGGACAGCCGATTGCGCGGCGGCAACGCCGGCCTGGTTCGCCTTGGTAAAGGCCGTCTCGTAGATGGTCTGGATCAGGTAGACGGTCGAGCGGCCAGGACCGCCGCCGGTCAGCGAGACGACCAGTTCGTAGACCTTGAAGGCCTCGACCGAGGACAGGATCACGACCAGAGAGATGCTTGGCTTCAGAAGCGGCAGCGTGATGCGGGTGAAGATGCGCCAGGTGCTGGCGGCATCGACGCGGGCAGCCTCGTAAAGATCCTCGGAAATGGTGGTGAGACCGGCGATGAAGATCATCATGTAGAAGCCGGCGCTTGCCCAGACCCAGACGATGACGACGGCGATCTGCGCCATGGTGCCATTGTCGAGCCACGGAACCGGTGCCACGTCGATGAGGGAGAGGAGATAGTTCATCAGGCCGGAATTGAGGCCGAACATCCATTTCCAGACGACGCCGGTGATCAGAAGGCTGATCATCGAGGGAAAGAAGACGATGGCGCGCACGGCGCCAACGCCGAAGAAGCGGTTCTTCAGGAGGATGGCGAGCCCGAGCGAGACGGCGGTGACGGCCGGAACCGCGATCACCACGAAGCCCACGGTCTTTGCCAGCGTGTTGAAGAAGTCGGGATCGTTGAACAGGCGAATATAATTGTCGATGCCGACGAATTTCGGCCAGGTGGCCGGCGCCCGCTCCACGACGACGATGCCGCGCTTGAAGAAGGACATCCACAGGCCCTGGACCAGCGGATAGAGCGTGAAGATCGCCAGCAGCCCGACGGTTGGCGTCAGCAGCAGGTAGGGAAACAGCCGCTTCGTCCAGGGTGTGTTGCCCGGCGCCTTGCCGGTGGACGCCGGGATTGCTCCCGGCGTCGTCTCGATGGTGGATTGGATGCTGCTCACTGTCCCGCTTCCGTCAAGGAGTCCTGCGCCGTCTTGATGATCTGGTCGATCGCCTTTGCACTGCTGATCTGGCCGGTCGTGGCCTGGAACAGCGTCTGGCGCATCGGACCCCAGACATACTGCATGGCCGGGTTTGCCTGGTCGGTGGCGGCATAGTTGGGGCTGGCGGCCAGCTCTTCCTTGAAGGCCTGCAGGGCCGCGGAAGCCTTGGCATTGCCGTAGTCGATCGGCGGCACCTTCAGGTTGGCCGGGATGTACATCAGCGGCTTGGTGTAGAGTTCCTGCGCCTTCGGATCGGTGGTCAGCCACTTGATGAAGGCGTTGGCCTCATCGACGTGCTCGCTGGTGTTGAAGCCGATCACGTAGTCGCCGCCGACCATGCTGGACTTGACGGTGCCATAGGGCGTGGGTCCGGCCTGCCAGTCGAACTTGGCGTTTTCAGCGAGGCCGCCGGCCTGCCAGTTGCCGGACATCCAGGCAACCGCCTGGCCGCTGGTGAAGAGCTGCTTCGGGTTGTCGGAACTGGAGCCCGACCACAGGCCCGGCGGCATGTGCGTCTTGGTCATGCCGATGAATTTGTCGAGAACAGCGGTGGCCTTGTCGTGGTCGAAGACAACCTTGTAGGGTTCGTTTTCCGAGTAGATGTGATTGCCGTACTGGAATTCCATGGTCAGCCAGCGGCTCTGGGAGACGTCCCAGACCAGCGGGTAACGCACGCCGGCCTTGTCTGCCACTTCCTTGGTCTTGGCGAGGAACTCATCCCAGGTCCAGGAGGTCTTGATGTCGGGGATCGCAACGCCGGCCTTGTCGAAGGCGGACCGGTTGATCAGCATGCCGGTCGCCGTCACCTGCAGCGGGGCTGCAATGATCTGGTCGCCGAGCTTGGCACCAGCCGCCCAGCCGGGCACGAAGTCGTTCAGGTAATCCTTCCCGAAAACCGGCGCGAAATCCGTGAGGTACGGACGGATGAAGGGGCGCATCGACGAGGTCTTCGACAGGTCCGGCAGCGTACCGGCCGCTGCCAGCTGGGCAAAGCGGTTGTCGATGTCATCATAGGGAACGATCTGCAGGTTGAAGGTCGTCTTCGGATTGAGCTTCGTATAGGCAGCAAGCACATCCTTGATCGCCTGCTCCTCGGCATCCGTGCCGAGATACCACATGATCTTCAGTTCGGACGCATGCGCAGGCATGCCGGCGAGCAGGCCGGCGGCCATCAGCGAGCCGTACAAAAACCTTTTCATTTCGGTCTTCCTTCTCTGGAGTTGGCATTTCTTGTTGTTCGCGGCCTGTCCTGGGAGGAGCGCAGGCGTTTTCCGTCGGGCGCCATGGGCCCGGGAAATATCTGTGCCGGAAAGCGGCCTCGGACGGGAATCGTTTATCGAGGAAGCCCGGGCGGCGACGGAAAGGCCAGGGCCGGCTTCAGCGGAAGCCTCCTCAGCGCTTGCCTGGTCCAGCCGTTCCATGCGTGCCTCCAATCTCTCGTCCCCTGGTGGCGAAGCTGCTGCCTAATTTGTTCGGCAACTTGACGAAGTATGGATTCGGGCATTGGACCTTGTCAAGGGTACAGTTCCAGCAAGGTGAGATGCCGTGGCGGTCGCCCTGGCAATTGACAGGAGGGGCGTGGGCAGTGTTATGCCCGGCGGACGGGTTCCAAGGGCTGCAAACGAAGGGAAATGCCTTGCAGGGCGATGTGCGTTTCGAAGACAGCCGTATAGAATGCCGCCGCAGATCGCCTTCCGGGAAGAGATCGCCACGGGTCGGGCGCGGGGGATGGTCCTTCAGAACGGGCCTGCTGGTGGTTCTGGCTCTGGCGGTTGCTGCCTGTGGTCATCGTCCGGATGCCATGATTCCCGTTGCCTACGATCCCCCGCCGGACAGCAAGGTGGACATGCTGGTGGCCACCACCCGGGCGCCGTCGGATGATCCCGCCGTGCGCTACAGCGGGGAGCGGGGCGAGTCATTGCGGCTCGACAACGTTGTCGTCTCCATTCCTCCGCTTCATGCGCGGGAAGTGGGAGCCATCGAACTGCCCCCCAGCACCGGCAGGCCGGACCCGCAAAAATCCTTCGTGGTGACACAGGCTCAAGCGGTTGATGATCGCGGTGCCGAAGCCTGGTTCAAGCGCACCGGCAAGCCCTCGCGCCGGGTTCTGGTGTTCGTGCATGGCTTCAACAACAACTATACCGAAGCCGTTTTCCGCTTTGCCCAGATCGCCCATGACATCAAGGTGGATGCTGCACCGGTCCTCTTCACCTGGCCGTCTCGCGCCAACACGCTGGACTATGTCTATGACCGGGAAAGCACGATCTATTCGCGCTTCGGCCTGGTCGAGGCGCTGGAAAAGGCCACCGCTGCGCCGGACGTCGCCGACGTGACCATTCTTGCCCATTCGATGGGCTCATGGCTCACCATGGAAGCGCTGCGCGAACTGGCGATCCGCCATGGCCGCGTCTCGCCGAAGATCCGCAATGTCGTGCTGGCCTCACCGGATATCGATGTGGATGTGTTCCGCCGCCAGGTGCTGGAACTCGGCAAGCAACATCCCCGGATCACGATCTATTCCTCGCGCAATGACAAGGCGCTGAAGGTGTCCACCTTCCTCGCCGGCGATGTGGACAGGCTCGGGGGCGCTGATCTGCGACCTTATGAAAAGATCCTGGCCGAGCACAACATTTCCTTCATCGATGCCTCCGATGCCAAGCAGATCGATCCGCTCGGCCACAATGCCTTCGCGGAATCCTCCGAAATGCTGCAATCGCTGACGGCGCGACTGTCCGAACAGAGCCTCGAGACCTCGCCGAGCATCGGCCGCAGCCTGATCGGACGCGCGACGCTTGCACCGGCGCGCGTCCTCACCGCCATCGCCAATCCGGAGCGTTGAGCAGCGGGCCTCGTCACTGGCAAAACAACAAGGGGCGCCGGATCACCCCGTCGTTGTCAGGCATCTTTTTCAGATGCCTGTCCGTTTCAGAAGCGCAGCTTGACGTCGGCGCGAACGCTGTTTTCCGTCGCATCAGCGGCGACATTGCCAGGCGCAAGAGCGTGTTGGTTTCCTTCGTGGCGCGAGGGACAGTTTGTGGTGCGGTATCCATCTCGGCGGGAATATTCCGGTTCAGATAAGCTTCCGACGCCGAGGCAAGCCGAGGACATGCAGCGAAGATGAGATCGATTGCTGTCTGTCGCGCAGCTCATCAAATGGTGACAAGGGAAGACCATTTCGAAATGGCAAATTGAGTCCGAGAGGGCACGGCCTCGCATGGTTCTATTTTCAGAATTTGAATTGTGCTATGAATAAAAAATCCTAAATAACTGAATTTATTATACTTATTTCTACCGAATGCTTTCTGCCGCAGGCAAATTCGATTTGTCAGATGATGCCGCAAGGTGAACGGGATGTGTGTCGCGCAAAATCCGCTCGGATTCTGCCTTTTTCTGCGCTGGGTCCGCTGAGGCAATCGCCAGCGATGCGTTGTGCGCGTCTGTTGTCCGGCCGCAACTCGTATGGCCGACCATCATCGTCCTCAGAGCTACCGATCGGAGACCTGCCCCGATCTTGTGCCGGGAAAATTTGGAACGTGATCTATCATCGCATTGGCGGGGCTGGCGTCCGCTCGGCGTCGATACGCGAAAACCGTTGCCGTCCGTCATCGAGTCGCGCCGGTCGATGTGGCACATTGGACCTTGGATGCGAGCCAGTGGGGGCCACTGGCAGACGGCCAGCGGAAGCTTCACAAAAGCTTTGCAAAGGGGTCAACAAACTGTCTTGCAGGCGGGATACATCGGCGGTATGCAATTTAACTTGCAGAGGAGAGAGAAATGATACGCAAATTGCATTCCACGATTGCAGCCAGCGCTTTCGCCCTGTTTGCCGCCGTCGGCACCGCGGAGGCGGCCACAACCGTCAAGTTCTGGCATACGTTCAGCAAGACGAATGGGGAGGCGCTGAACAAGATCATTGCCAGCTTCGAGGCGGCCCATCCCGATATCCATGTGGAGGCCGAATTCGTCGGCAACTACAACGATCTCGTGGCCAAGCTGCAGGCCGGCATACCGGCGCGCCGCACGCCGGATGCGGTAATCCTCGAAATCACCCGCTACGGCCTGTTCGCCAACAACAATGTGCTGACCGATCTCACCCCCTATTTCGCCGCCGATCCGCTGAAGGACGACCTCTACGACTATGCCCGCGAGATCGGCGTGATCAACGGCAAGAACTATGTGGTGCCGTTCAACTCCTCGACGCCGGTCCTCTACGTCAACAAGGATATTTTCGCCCGCGCGGGCTTATCCGCCGATACACCGCTGAAGACCTTCGACGACGTTCTGAAGGCCGCAAAGACCATTCAGGACAAGCTTGGCGCGGAGGGCATTTCCGGCATCGGTGCGCCCGGCCAGTTCGCCCGCTGGGGCCTTGTGATGTCCAATGACAGCGAACTGATCGATCCGAAGACCAACAAGATCCTGCTCGACAAGCCGAACACCATTGAAGCCTATCAGTGGATGGCCTCGCTGGTCAGCCAGCACAAGGTGGCCTCGCCCGATGGCGTGACCGACGAGGATAAGGGCAATGCCATGTTCATGGCCGGCAAGGTCGGCATCGACATGGATTCGACCGGCAGCTATGGCGGCCGCAAGAAAGCGCTGGGCGACAATCTCCTCGTGCGGCCCATGCCCTGCAACAAGGTGTGCTCGGTTCCGATCGGCGGCGCCGGCATCGGCATCATGGCATCTTCGCCGAAGGAGGTGCAGGATGCGGCCTACACATTCGTCAGCTACGCCGCCTCGCCCGAAGCCAATGCCGCCTGGTTTGCCGCGACCGGTTATCTGCCGATCAACAAGAAGAGCGCTGCCCTTCCCGTTGCCGTCAAGGCGCTGGAAAGCCAGCCGGGCATCGATGTGGCGATCAATTCCCTGCCTTACGCCCATGGCCGCGCCCGCGCGACCTTCGTCACCTGGATGCGCACCACCGAATACAAGGTGTGGCAGTCGATTGCGCTTGGCCAGCGCAAGGCCGACGAGGCGCTGAAGGACTTTGCCGAACAGACGCGCAAGGAAAGCCAGCGCACCGGAAACTGATCGCTCCAACCCTCAGGGGCGCCGGTCGGGCAAACCTCCGACCGGCGCAGATAAACAATGCTCCGCAAGCTGACGCCCTATTTCTTCGTCGCGCCGCTGATGATCTTCATCGCGGTGTTTACCTATGTTCCGATCCTGACGAGCCTGAACCTCAGCGTGCGCCAGTGGAACTTCCTGACGCCCGACATGCCCTTCGTCGGGCTTCACAATTACGAGGAACTGTTCGCGTCCGCCGAATTCTGGAATTCGCTGAAGGTGACGGTCCTGTTTGCGGTTCTTTCGGTACCGCTGCGGCTCGGGGCGGCGCTGTTCATCGCAAGCCGGCTCATCCGCGAAACCCTTTCGTCCCGCCTGCTGCGCGGCGCCTTCTTCCTGCCCTCCGTCACTTCCACGGTGTCGATCGCCGTGGTGTTCTCCTGGGTCTTCGCCACCGATTACGGCATGGTGAACGCCATCCTCCATCTGGTCGGCCTCGGGCGGCCGCAATGGCTGCAGGATCCCTATCTGGCGCTCTGGGTGCTGATCATCGTCAACACCTGGCGTCAGCTCGGCTATGACATCGTCATCTATATTGCCGGCCTGCAGGCGATCCCGCAGGAGCTTTACGATGCCGCAGCCGTCGATGGCGGGCAGCGCTTCCACGTGTTTCGCCGCGTCACGCTGCCGCTGGTGATGCCCACCACCTATTTCCTGCTGATCATCGCCGTCATCGAGGCCTTCCAGGTCTTTACCATCGTCAACGTGATGACCAGGGGCGGACCGGCCGGCGCCACCGACATGCTGGTCAACCTGCTCTACGAAATCGGCTTCGAACTGTTCGACATCGGCCGCGGCTCGGCGCTCGCCGTCATCCTCTTCGTCCTGCTTGTCGGGCTTGCCCTTCTCAAATCCCGCATCATCGGCAGCAAGGTGCATTATGAAGCCTGAAAACCCCTTTGTCGCACTGCTGTCGCTCCTCGTCGGCCTGCTGTTCTTGTCGCCGGTGCTCTATTCCATCTGGATGTCGTTCCAGACGGCGGACGACTTCTATGCCGGCCGCGTCACCTTCACGCTCGACAATTACGAGCGGGCCATCGGGCAGTTCAATTTCGCCCGTTACCTGATCAACAGCCTGATCGTGTCAGGCCTCGTCACGGTGCTCGGCATCACGGTGGCAACGCTGGCCGCCTTCGCCTTTGCCCGCTTCCGGTTTCCCGGCGGCGACCTGATGTTCGGCGCAACGGTCGCAACCCTGATGATCCCGAGCCATATCAGCCTCATCCCCAACTATCTGACGCTGGCAAAGGCGGGGCTGCTCGACACCTATGCCGGCCTCATCCTGCCGGCGATCTCCAACGGCTTTGCCTGCTTCTTCCTGCGCCAATACATGCGCGGCATTCCGAAGGCGCTGGACGAGGCGGCCTATATGGATGGCGCAACGCATCTGCAGGTGCTGTGGCGCATCATCGTGCCGCTGTCCCGGCCGGCGATCTCCTCCATGGCGCTCTACATCTTCATCGCCGAGTGGAACAATTACATCTGGCCGCTGGTCGCGGTCGGCAAGCAGGATCTCTACACGCTGCAGATCGGCCTTGCCCGGCTCTACCGCATCAATCCGGGGGAGGGGCTGATCGACTGGCCGCTGGTCATGGCCGCCTCCACCATCACCATCCTGCCGGTGCTCTTAGGTTTTCTCGCCGTGGAGCGCCATCTCGTGCGCGGCATCACCATGGGCGCCGTGAAATGAACCTGTCAAAAGACGAAACGGGGAAGACCAGACTGATGACACGCATCGCATCCCATCGCGGCGGTACGCTCGAATATGGCGACAGCACGCCGCGCGGCTTTGCCGCCACCGCCGCCATGCCGCTGGACGAGGTGGAATTCGACGTCCATCCGACCGTCGATGGCGCGATTGTCGTCCACCACGATCCGACGCTGGAGGGAACGACGGATCGCAGCGGTGCGATTGCGGGCCTGACGCTTGCCGAGGTGAAGGCCGCCACCATTCATTACAGTGCCGGCGGCCATCCGCTGACGCTTGCGGAACTGTGCGATCTCTATGCCGGCTCCAGCGTCGATTTCCGCTGCGAGATCAAGCCGGGCGCCGATGGCCGCGCCTATGCGGATTTCGTGCCGAAGGTGATCGATCTGCTGGCCCGCTACGGCATGCTGGCGCGCACCACCTTTTCCTCCTTCCTGCTTGCCTCGCTGGACGAGCTTGCGGCCGCCACGGACCGGCCCCGGCTGTGGCTGGTCAGCCCCGCCGTTCTGAAGCAGGTCGGCGTGGAAGGTGTGATCGAGCTGTGCCTTGCGCATGGCGTGCCGGAGATCGGCGTGCATATCGACACCGCCGATGCAGACACCGCCGCCACCGTGCGGGCTGCAGGCCTCGATTTCGGCTGCTGGGCGGCGCATACGCCGGCCCAGATCGACAAGGCGCTGGCGCTCGGCGTCAAGGTGTTCACCACCGACCGGCCGACGCTGGCGATTGCGCTCCGCGATGCCTTTCGCGAGAAGGAGGTCGGGGCATGAGCGGCATTTCCCTGCGCAACATTCGAAAGGCCTATCCGGGCGGACCGACCGTGCTGCACGACGTGTCGATGGAATTCCAGCCGGGAGAGTTCATCGTCATCGTCGGTCCCTCCGGCTGCGGCAAGTCCACGCTGCTCAGGCTGATCGCCGGGCTTGAGCGCGCCGATGCGGGCGAGATCAAGATTGCCGGCAAGCGGGCGAACGATCTTCCGCCGCAGGACCGCGATATCGCGATGATCTTCCAGAACTATGCGCTCTATCCCCATATGAGCGTGCGCGAAAACATCGCCTTCGGGCTGGAGCTGCGCGGCATGCCGAAGGCCGAGCGCAACCGGCGGGCCGAGGAGGTGGCGCGCATGCTGCAGCTCGAACCCTATCTGGAGCGCAAGCCGGGCGCGCTGTCGGGCGGCCAGCGCCAGCGCGTCGCCATGGGCCGGGCCATGGCCCGCAACACCTCGACCTTCCTGATGGACGAGCCGCTGTCGAACCTCGACAACGCGCTGCGGGTCGCGATGCGCACCGAGATCAAGGACCTGCATCGCCAGCTCGGCGCCACCATCGTCTATGTCACGCATGACCAGACCGAGGCCCTGTCGCTCGCCGACCGGGTGGCGGTGATGAAGGATGGCCACCTGCTGCAGTTCGACCGGCCCGACGTGATCTACGACCGCCCCGCCAACCGCTTCGTCGCCGGCTTTCTCGGCGTGCCGCCGATCAATTTCCTGCCGACGGAGAAGCTTCCGGGTTGCGCGGGACTGGCCGGTTCGGACGATCTGACGGCGGGTTTACGCCCCGATATTCTCGCCGTCCATACCGCACAGCCTGCCGGTCCCTCGCTTGCCGCACGGGTCGTCATGGCAGAAATGACCGGCTCCGATCTGTTGCTGCATTGCGACACTGCTGCCGGTCGATTGACCGCGCTGGCACCCCGCCTTGCACTCGGCGGTGGAACGGAGCAGGTGTGGATTTCCTATGATCTTGACCGCGCACTGTTTTTCGATAACCAAAGTGGGGCGCGCGTGGATTACGTTCCCGGCGATCGCCAGATCCGATGAGGAGAGTGAAGAGCCGATGGACAGGCAGGACGCGATACCACAGGCGCTCGGCGATCTGATCAGCCGCCATTCGAGTCGCCTGACCGATGCCGATACCCGTTTGCTCGACGTGCTGATCCAGGATCCGATCCGCGGCGCCATGGAGAACGGCAAGGACGTGTCCTCCCGTGCGGGCGTGCATCCGGCCTCTGCGGTGCGGCTCGCCCGACGTTTAGGCTTCAAGGGCTATCCGGAATTTCGCAGCTTCCTGCAGGCGAGTCTGATCGAAGGATCCGGCGATTTCGAAAGCCCTGCGGCCCGCATGGCCGCACGTCTGGTTCGCGCGGAGGAGGGTGGCCTGCTCGCTTCCGTGCTCGATAGTGAAATCACCGCGCTCAACAATGTGCGCACCAGCGTCTCCGATGCCGATATCCGCGCCTTCTCGACAAGCCTGCGCGACAGTCGCCGGATCTACGTTTTCGGACGCGGCCATTCCGCCAGCCTTTCGGCGCTGACGGCGCTGCGGCTCACGCGATCCGGCTACGAGGCCTGCGATCTCGGCAGCCAGATGCACCAGTTGCCGGAAGCCCTGTCGACGATGAGCGAGAATGACGTGGTGTGGCTCTTTGCCTTTCGTCGTCCCTCGTCCCTCATGGCGGAAGTGCGCAGCATTGCGGCCGAACGCGGCGCGCGCGTTCTGGCGTTGACCGATCTCCACGCCGCCCGAATGGACCCCGCGCCCGATCATCAGATCTCGATCTCTCGGGGCGATCCTGGCGAATCCCAGTCGCTGGTCGTGCCGATGACGATTGCCAACGCCGTGATCCTCGATCTCGCTGCCATCGATGATGGGCGATCGCTGCGGGCGCTTGGTGATTTCAAGGCGTTTCGCGCCAAGGCAGGACTTGCCGCACAACTGCTCTGACGGTCCGGGATCGCGCGTGAGCCGCAGCCTGGACGACCCTCTTTTAATTTCCACAATGCTCTGTGTCGCCCATGACAAAGCCGGCAGCGGTGAAGCTGCCGGCCTTGCAGGTCTTGCGGGGAGGGAAGGGCCCGCCGGACCCCTCGGTGCCGCAGGCAAGCCCGCGACCACGAGGACTGGAGTCAAGCGGCGTGATGCGCCTCGCGATCCGGTGTCATTGCATCACCATGCTGGCGAAGCGGGCTGTTTCGCGTCAGCAGGCGGGCCAGGATGTAGAACACCGGCGTCATGAAGATGCCGAAGAACGTCACGCCGATCATGCCGGAGAACACCGCAACCCCCATGGCCGCGCGCATTTCGGCGCCGGCACCGGTGGAGACGACCAGCGGAATGACGCCCATGATGAAGGCCATCGACGTCATCAGGATCGGCCGCAGGCGAAGCCGGCTCGCCTCGATCGCCGCCTGCACGGGCGTTCGTCCCTCGAATTCCAGCTCACGGGCAAACTCCACGATGAGGATCGCGTTCTTGGCCGAGAGCCCGACAAGCACCACAAGCCCGATCTGGGTGAAGATGTTGTTGTCTCCGCCCGTGTACCAGACGCCGGTCAGCGCGGCGAGCACGCCCATCGGCACGATCATGATGATCGAGAGCGGCAAGGTCAGGCTTTCATACTGGGCAGCCAGCACCAGATAGACGAGGAGCAGCGCCAGCGGAAACACGATGATGCTGGAATTGCCGGCCAGGATCTGCTGGTAGGTGAGGTCGGTCCACTCGAAATCGATGCCGGCGGGCATGGTTTCGCGCAGGATCTTCTCAATCGCCGCCTGCGCCTGGCCGGACGAGAAGCCCGGCGCCGGACCGCCATTGATGTCGGCGGCAAGGAAGCCGTTGTAGCGCGTCGTGCGTTCCGGCCCGGCGGACGTGTCCACCTTCAGGAGCGCCGATAGCGGGATCATCTCGCCGCTCTGGGCGCGCACCTTCAGCTGCCCGATATCTTCCGGCTTGGCGCGATACTTCGCATCTGCCTGCACGCGCACGCTGTAGGTGCGGCCGAAGGCGTTGAAGTCGTTGACATAGAGCGAGCCGAGATAGATCTGCAGCGTCTGGAAGACATCCGTGACGGAGACACCGAGCTGCTGTGCCTTCACGCGGTCGAGATCGGCAAACAGCTGCGGCACGTTGATCTGGAAGCTCGAGAAGATGCCGGCGAGTTCGGGCGTCTGGTAGGCCTTGCCGATCACCGCTTTCGTCGTCTCGTCCAGCGTCTGGTAGCCGAAGCCGGCGCGATCCTCGATCTGCAGCTTGAAGCCGCCCGTCGAGCCGAGGCCGTTGACCGGCGGCGGCGGGAACATGGCGATGAAGGCGTCGCCGATGGCGGCATATTTCTGGTTCAGCGCCATGGCGATGGCACCACCCGACAGCGACGGATCCTTGCGCTCCTCGAAATCGTCCAGCACGGCAAAGACGATGCCGGCATTGGAACCTATGGTGAAGCCGTTGATCGACAGGCCCGGGAAGGCGAGCGCATTCTTGACCCCCGGCTGCTTGAGCGCAATGTCGCTCATCTTGCGGATCACCTCTTCCGTGCGGTCAAGTGTGGCGCCGTCCGGAAGCTGCGCGAAGCCGATCAGGTACTGCTTGTCCTGCGCCGGCACGAAACCGCCGGGGACCGCGTTGAACATGCTGAAGGTGGCGGCGGCGAGCGCCAGATAGATCACCATCACCATGCTCTTGCGGCCGAGCAGCCCGCCAACGGTGCGTCCATAGCCGCGCGACGCCGCGCCGAAGGCACGGTTGAAGCCACGGAAGAACCAGCCGAGCAAGCGGTCCATCACGCGTGTCACCACATCCTTCGGAGCATGGTGATCCTTCAGGAGGAGGGCCGCGAGCGCCGGCGACAGAGTGAGCGAATTCAGCGCGGAGATTACCGTCGAGATTGCAATCGTCAGCGCGAACTGCCGGTAGAACTGGCCGGAGAGGCCGGTGATGAAGGCCAGCGGCACGAAGACGGCAACCAGAACCAGGGCGATCGCGATAATCGGGCCGGACACTTCCCGCATGGCGCGGTAGGTCGCCTCCCGCGGCGAAAGCCCGTTCTCGATGTTGCGCTCGACGTTTTCCACCACCACGATCGCATCGTCCACCACGATGCCGATGGCGAGAACGAGGCCGAACAGGGTCAGCGCGTTGATCGAAAAGCCGAAGGCATACATCACCGCGAACGTGCCGATGATGGAGACCGGCACGGCGATAAGCGGAATGATCGAGGCGCGCCAGGTCTGCAGGAAGAGGATGACGACGAGAACGACGAGTGCGATGGCTTCCAGCAGGGTATCGACGACCTTCTCGATGGAAGAGCGCACGAATTTGGTGGTGTCATAGACGATTTCGTAGCGCACGCCGTCCGGCATCGCCTTCTGCAGGTCCTGCATGGTCTGCTGCACGGCATCGGAAATGGCGATGGCATTCGAGCCCGGTGCCTGGAATACCGGGATGGCGACTGCCGGCTTGCCGTCGAGCAGGGAACGCAGCGAGTAATCTGCAGCACCGAGTTCGATGCGGGCGACGTCGCTGAGGCGGGTCACTTCACCGGACGCGCCGGTCTTCACCACGATGGCGCCGAATTCTTCCGGCGTCTGCAGACGGCCGCGGGCATTGACGTTCAGCTGCATGTCGACGCCGGGCAGCGAGGGAGAGGCGCCGATGATGCCGGCTGCCGCCTGTACGTTCTGCTGGCCGATGGCGGTGGTGATGTCGCTCGCGGCAAGCCCGTGCTCGGCCACCTTCTGCGGATCGAGCCAGATGCGCATCGAATAATCGCCGGCGCCGAACACCTGCACCTGGCCAACGCCATCGATGCGGGCCAGCCGGTCTTTCACGTTCAGCGTCGCGTAATTGCGCAGATAGGTGAGATCGTAGCGATCGCCGGTCGAAACCAGATGAACGACCATCATCAGGTCCGGCGAACTCTTGACGGTGGAGACGCCAAGTGCGCGGACTTCCGTCGGCAGGCGGGGCTCTGCCTGGGCCACGCGGTTCTGCACCAGCTGTTGCGCCTTGTCCGGATCGGTTCCGAGGCGGAAGGTGACGGTCAGCGTCAGCACGCCGTCCGACGTCGCCTGGCTCGACATGTAGAGCATGCCTTCCACGCCGTTGATCTGTTCTTCCAGCGGCGTGGCCACCGTCTGGGCAATCACGGTCGGGTTGGCGCCGGGATAGGTGGCGCGCACCACGACGGAGGGCGGAACAACCTCGGGATATTCGGAGATCGGCAGGGCGCGCAGCCCGATCAGGCCGGCGACCACGATGAGGATCGACAACACGGCCGCGAAGACCGGCCTGTCGATGAAGAAGCGGGAAATGTTCATGGGGCAAGACCCTCACGGAGGACAAGGGGGAGGCATCCCCGCGACCGTCGGTCAGCGGGTGGCATCGGATGGAATGGGCAACTGGCAAGGATGCGCTGCCAGCCCGCCCTCTGCGGGCCGGCGGCTTCGGGTCCTTTCGACGGGAGGGTTCTGGCGGGACCCGGCGCGGGTTCCCGCCGAAGTCCGTCAGTTGTTGAGCGCGGTCTCTTCCTGCGGCTGGACGACGGCACCGGGGCGGATCCGCTGCAGGCCGCTGACGACGATGCGGTCGCCGGCGTTCAGGCCCTTTTCGACGATCCGCTGCCCGTCCACCTCGGCGCCGAGTTCGATCTGGCGATAGGCTACCGCATTCTTGGCATCGACCACGAAGACGAACTTCTTGTCCTGGTCCGTGCCAACCGCACGTTCGCTGATCACCAGGCGCTCTTCCGCGCTCGGCTGGCCCATGCGGATTCGCACGAACTGGCCGGGGATCAGGCGCCCATCCGGATTGTCGAACACGGCGCGGACCCGGATCGTCCCGGTCGAGGCGTCGATCTCGTTGTTGATCAGCTGCAGGCGGCCGGAGAGCGGTGCAGCCGTTTCCTGCGTGGTCACCTGCACGGGGATCTTGTCCAGCGAGGCCTGGATGTCACCGGCCGGCAGAACGGAAATGATCTGCTGCAGATAGGCTTCGTCGATGGTGAAGCTCGCATAGATCGGATCGACCGAAACGAGCGTGGTCAGCGCCTGCGCCGTCGAGCCTTCCGCGACGAGATTGCCGGGCGTGACCTCCAGCCGGCCGAGACGTCCGGCGATCGGCGCGCGGATTTCCGTGTAGCCGAGATTGAGTTCGGCGAGCCGCAGGGTGGCTTCAGCCGATTGCAGCGCGGCGACCGCGGCGGCATTGTTGCTTTGCCGCTGCGCCAGATCGCTGGCGGAAATCGTGTTGCGTGACAGAAGGGTCGTGCCGCGCTCCAGTTCGGTGCGCGCGAGGTCGAGCTTTGCCTGGGCAGACGCCACCTCGCCGCGGGCCTGATCGACGGCCGCTTTGTAGGGTTCGGCATCGATCGACACCAGCAGATCGCCCTTCTTCACCAGTCCGCCCTCGCGGAAATGCACGGACTGGATGACGCCCGCCACGCGCGGACGGATCTGCACCCGGCCGACGGCTTCCAGCCGGCCGGAAAACTCCTTCCAGACGGCAACCTGGCGCGGCTTGACGGTGGCGGTGGTCACCGGAATGGCCGGTGCGGCACCTGCCGCGGAGGCTGCAACGGCATGTCGCGGCTGGTCCAGATAAAGCGAACCGCCGGCAATCAGCACAGCCGTCGCCAATGCGCTGGCCCACAGGGCCGCGTTCTTGATCCTTGCGGTCATGACACTCTCCTTCGGTCCACAATGGACCGGCATGTGATGGGGGACGGGCATCTGCCCGTCGTCTACGTCCGCAGCCCGTCGAGGAACTGCGCAAAGTCGGCGGAAAATCCGGCACGCCATGCACCGTCTCTGCCGTGATAGAGGCCGGTCCAGCCGCTGTCGGCGGGCAGGATACGGCGCGTGACCGGCACGCCCGCCGATTCCAGGCGGGCGGCATAACCGAGGGTCTCGTCGCGCAGCGGATCGTCATCCGATGTCACGACCAGAGCGGGTGCGGCGCCTGCCATCCGGGAGCAGAAGCAGGGCGCCGCGTAAGGATGCTGGTAGCTGCAGGCCGATGCCAGATAATGGCTCCAGCCCTCGGACCAGCGTGTCCGCATGCCGATCCCGTCGGCCTTTTCGAACGAGGCCGTCGCCATCTGCGGATCAATCATAGGGGACAGGAGAACCTGTCCCGCCAGTTCGTTCGGCATGTAGTCACGGGCCTTGAGTGCCAGACACGCCGCCAGATTGCCGCCCGCCTCATCGCCCGCCAGCAAAACGGGAGAGCGCGTGGCCGCAAAACGCCGGCGCTTTGCCACCAGATAGCGCAGCGCACCGAACCCGCATTCCAGCGTGCGCGGAAACACGTTGCCGGACGGACCGCCGTAATCCGCTTCCACCACGATCGCTCCGGCCTCTGCCATGGCAACGGCAGCCGGCGCATCCTCTGCCGGCTGCGGTGCCGACAAAAAGGAATTGCCCCGCAGATAGAGCACCACGGGCTGCGCGCGCGCTGTTGCCCGTTTGTGCATCTTTGCCTCGTAAAGACGAAAGGCCAGTGGAAACTGTCCCTCGCCCTCCGCCTGCATCTGCCATGGCCGTGTCATATGCCTACTCGCAACGTTCCGGCTGAAAAGCCTTCCGTCTGTCCGCGATTCATATTATTATTCCTATCGGATGCACAAGATTGCCATTTTTGGCAACTCTGTTCGAAAATTCGGGATAATATTGCAGGTGCGTCAAGGAGGTCGGCATGGATCAGCTTTCGGCTATGCGCGTTTTCACCCGTGTGGTGGAAACCGGAAATTTTTCAAAGGCGGCGCTGTCGCTCAAGATGCCGAAGACGACGGTGACCAATCTCGTCCAGTCGCTGGAGGCGCATCTCGGCACGCGGCTGCTGAACCGGACCACCCGACAGGTGGTGGTGACCACCGATGGCGCGCTCTACTACGAGCGGGCCTCGCGCCTGCTGGCGGATCTGGATGAACTGGACGGGAGCCTGTCCAGTTCGCAGGCGCAGCCCTCCGGCAAGGTGCGCATCGCGCTGTCCGGCGCCTTTGCCGACCAGATCATCATGCCCTCGCTCTGCGATTTCCACACCCGTTATCCCAAGATCCAGCTGGAATTCGATATTGGCGACCGCATCGTTGATTACATCGCCGAAAACGTCGATTGTGCCTTGCGCGGCGGCACGCCGAACGACCAGTCGCTGGTGGCGCGCAAGGTGGCGGAATTGACGCTGCGGACCTATGCAGCCCCGAGCTATCTGGAAAAGGTGGGCGAACCGAAACATCCGCGCGATCTGGAACATCATTTCAGCGGCATCGGCTACATGAAGGCCTATACAGGCCGTAACTTTCCCATGCAGTTTCATAAGGACGGGGAACTGATCGAGATCGAGCCGCGCTATATCGTATCGGTCAACGAATCGCGCAGCTATATCGCGGCCGCCGTGGCGGGCATAGGTGTTGCGCAAGCCGTTTCCTTCATGGTCCGCGATCTTGTGGAACGCGGCGAACTGGTGGAAATTCTGTCTGACTGGCAGCGGCCGCCTATTCCGCTTTACATCGTCTATCCGCAGACGCGTCACCTCAGCAACAAGGTGCGCGTCTTCGTGGACTGGCTGGCCGGCAAGCTGCAGCAACTGGAACGCTGCGAGCAGGACATGCTGGCGAAACGCAAGGTTGTCGCGCTTGCCGATGCCAGTCCGAAGCCGCGGCTTGCAGGCTAACGGGACAGCTGTTCTATGGGACATCCGATACTGACCGGGGCCGACGCCGGCCTCCGCTGACGGTGCAGCATGGAAGGAAGAGGGCGTATGACGGAGAAGGACGCACCCGAAGCGGTGGAGCGCCGGCGCGGATCAGGCGCGAAACTGGTCTATGACGCCCTGCGCGACGAGATTCTGGATCTCGTGCTGGCGCCCGGCAGCGCGATCGACGAAGTGGAACTGGCAGAGCGCTTCGGCATGTCGCGTACGCCGATCCGCGAGGCACTGGTGCGGCTGGCCGGCGAGGGGCTGATCGAGACGCTGCCGAACCGTTCGACGCTCGTAGCGCCCATCGACTTCCTCAACATCCATGCCTATTTCGACGCATTGACGCTGATGTATCGCGTGACGGGCCGGCTGGCGGCCGAGCATCACAAGCCGGGCGATATCGTGCGGATCACCGCGCTGCAAGCCGATTTTGCCCGCGCCGTGGAAGCCCAGGATGCGCTTGCGATGATCGCCACAAATGCCGCCTTCCACCTTGCTATCGCGGAAGCCGGCCGCAATCCCTATTTCACCGCGCTCTTCAAGCGGCTGCTGGACGAGGGGCGACGCATTCTGCGCCTCTATTACCAGTCCTATGATGACCGTCTGCCGCATCGTTTCGTGGGCGAACATGAGGAGATGATCGCCGCGATCGCCGCGCGCGACCTGGGGCTTTCCGAACAACTCGGCCGCGTCCATGCCGACCAGATTGTCGAGCAGGTGCGCAAGCTTCTGGTGCGGGAAGAACGGCTCGATCTGACGCTTTAGCTTGAGGAACGGCGGAGTGGCGCGCCCCCGTTTCGACGTCTTGAATTTTTGTCGACAAATAGAATACAAGATGCTATCTCACGCTGACAACGCGCTGGATGCCCGACACTTCGGGCAGGGCTCAGGACGGGCGAGGGCGCATTCCAGAGGAAGAGACGCATGGCTGCCAACATTTTCTCCGGCGTGGTTCCGGCCCTGATGACCCCCTGCAAGCCCGACCGCACGCCGGATTTCGACGCGCTGGTGCGCAAGGCTCGGGAACTGATCGCGGCCGGCATGTCCGCTGTCGTCTACTGCGGATCCATGGGGGACTGGCCGCTTCTGACCGACGCCCAGCGGATGGAAGGCGTGGCCCGCCTGACCGAGGCCGGCATTCCGGTGATCGTCGGCACGGGTGCGGTCAATACGGCCTCTGCCGTCGCCCATGCCGCCCATGCCCAGAAGGTGGGCGCGAAGGGTTTGATGGTCATTCCGCGCGTCCTTTCACGCGGCTCGGTAATCGCGGCGCAGAAAGCGCATTTCAAGGCCATCTTGTCGGCCGCCCCGGAACTGCCGGCGGTCATCTACAACAGCCCCTATTATGGCTTTGCCACGCGGGCCGATCTGTTCTTTGCGCTGCGCGCCGAACACCCGAACCTCGTCGGCTTCAAGGAATTCGGCGGCCCGAGCGACATGCGCTATGCGGCGGAAAACATCACCAGCCGCGATGACGAGGTCACGCTGATGATCGGCGTCGATACCGCGGTCTTCCACGGCTACGTCAATTGCGGCGCCAAGGGTGCCATCACCGGCATCGGCAATGTGCTGCCGAAGGAAGTTCTGCACCTGTGCCGCCTCGCCGAAGCCGCTGCCGCCGGCAATGCCGATGCCCGCCAGCGGGCGCTGGAACTCGAGCAGGCGCTCGGCGTGCTCTCCTCCTTCGACGAAGGCCCGGATCTCGTGCTGTTCTTCAAGCACATGATGGTTTTGAAGGGCGATGCGGAATACGCGCTGCATTTCAACGAGACCGACATGCTGACCGACAGCCAGCGCGGTTATGTGGAAGCGCAGTTCCGCCTGTTCAACAGCTGGTATGCCGAATGGAGCCAGCTTCCCGGCGCGGTGCAGACCTTCAAGGCCTGAGCGAACTGCCGGTATCCGGCGGCGGGGTGGCCTGTGTCGCCCCCGCAAACCGGCCTGGCGCGAGGGCCGCATCTGTTGCAGCGAAGGGGAGCAGACCGTGCGCAAGGCGGATTTTCCTGATGTGATCGTGATTGGCGCCGGCGTCATCGGCCTGTCCGTGGCAATTGCCGCGCAGGCCCGCGGGCTGCGGGTGACGGTGCTGGATCGCGAGGGACCGGCCGCCGGCGCCTCGGCCGGCAATGCCGGGGCTTTCGCCTTCACCGATATCCTGCCGCTTGCTTCGCCCGGCATCCTGCGCAAGGCGCCGCGCTGGCTGCTGGATCCGCTCGGCCCGCTGACGGTGCCGCCCGCCTATGCCCTGCAGATCGCGCCGTGGATGTTCCGCTTCTGGCGGGCGTGTCAGCCTGCGCGCGTTGCCGCATCGACCGCCGCCCAGACGGCGCTGATGGATCTGTCCCGCGCCGAACTGGAGCCGTTCCTCGCGGAGACGGGGACGCTGGCCATGCTTCGCAAGGATGGTAACCTGCAGGTCTACGAAAGCGACGCGGAATTTGCAGCCTCCTTGCCTGGTTGGGCGGCGCGCCAGGCGCATGGCATCGCCTTCGAGCATCTGGACGCAAACGAAATGACGCGGTTGCAACCCGGCCTCGACCGTCGTTTCATCCGCGCAACCTTCACGCCCGGCTGGTATTCCATTGCCGATCCGCGCTTCTATACGCTGGCGCTCGCCGACCGTTTTCTGGCGCGGGGCGGCAGCATGGAGCGTACCGAGGTATCGGCACTGCGGCCGGTCGAGAATGGGGTCGAGATTCTGTCCGCTGGTGGCCCAACGCGGAAAGCTGCCAGAGTGGTGCTTGCCGCCGGCGCCTTCTCCCATCATCTCGCCGCGACCCTTGGGGAACGGATTCCGCTGGAGACCGAACGAGGCTACAATACGACGCTTCCGGCCGATGCCTTCGACCTGCGCATGCAGATCACCTTCGGCGGTCACGGTTTCGTCGTCACCCGCCTGTCAACCGGCATTCGCGTCGGCGGTGCCGTTGAACTGGCCGGCCTGAAGCGTCCGCCGAATTTTGCGCGTGCCGACGCCATGTTGAAGAAGGCGCAAGCCTTCCTGCCCGGCCTGAAAAGTGAAGGCGGCACGCAGTGGATGGGCTTTCGCCCCTCGTTGCCCGACAGCCTGCCGGCGATCGGTGCGGCGCGTGCCACGCCGAACGTGGTCTATGCCTTCGGCCACGGCCATCTTGGCCTCACCCAGTCACCTGGCACCGCCCGCCTTGTCGTCGATCTGCTGACCGGTCGGCCGCCGCAGATCGACCTCTTGCCGTTTTCCCCGCAACGTCGGTTTGTGTGAGCCATGCGTGGCAGATGCGCCGAAAGGCGCTCTGCCCTCTCGCATCACAGGCCAAGTGAGCCGCAAACGTTCGGTGGTTCTGCTTACTGGCTGTGGCATCCGGCACGCGCCAGCATGTCACGCACGAGGAGCGGTGTTGCGGCCACCTCGCTGGCTGGCGTGCCGGCGGGAGCTGTGTCCATGGTCCTGCGAACGTCTTCCGCCGTCAGCGTGAATGGCCGTTTGCACGGTGCGCCGCCAAGATCGACCATGATGCCAGCCGCCTCGCCGACACCCCCGAGATAAGCGGTAAGCACCTGTTGCGCCATGCGATTGGTTGGCGCCTCCTTCAACATCTGGCTGACCTGCGCAACCGATATGGAGCCTTTTGACGTTGATGGTGCCGCATGGGCCGGCACGAGAACGAGACACGACGCGAAAGCGGCGATCGTCAGTGGGATGATCCGAGACATCGATGGGTAACCTCCGGTGAACTGAAATGAGCATTTCACGAAAATATATTATTGTAAAACAGAAATTTTTGGATATGCTTTGGCCATACTAAAGGAGCTGTTCCATGGTTATGTCGGACATGAGCATGTCTGTGAGGCACGATGATCCCCGCGCAATCCGGCTGGGACGCGTTCGCCGTCTGAGCCGGATGATGGCGATAGCCAGCGTCGCCGTGGCCGTCCTGCTGGGGGCGGCGATGTTGCTCTACTGGTGCCTGACACCCGCCGACATGCTGTTTCGCCATGCCGGCCTCATGCTCACCCCACCGCTGGCTATCAGCTTTCCCGCACGATTGGCCGCCTTTGCCGTTGCCATGCTTCCGCTTGGCGCGCTGATTGCCGGCCTGCTGTGTGCCCGGCGCTGTTTCACATGCTTTGCGGCCGGCGCGATCTTCTCCGGCGATGCCGCCCGCAGCCTTCGTGGTTTCGCTCTGGGCGTCGGTGCATCTGCCCTGCTGAAACCCGTGGCAGGCGCAGCGCTCGGCCTGCTGCTCAGCATGCTCTCGCCGGCTGGAACGCATAGTCTGGTGCTGAACATCGGTTCCGACATGCTGCTGTCGATCCTGTTTGCGGCGATGGTTGCGCTGATTGCAGGGGTTCTCGTTGAAGCGGCCGAGATCGCCGCCGAGAACGATCAGTTCGTCTGAGGAGAGCCGAAATGCCCATTCAGGTCCGCCTCGGAGTCATGCTCGCCGAGCGCAATGTCAAGTCGAAGGATCTCGCCGAATATGTGGGGATCACGGAAGCCAATCTCTCCCTTCTCAAGAAAGGCCATGTGAAAGGCGTCCGTTTCGAAACGCTGGAACGGATCTGCGATTTCCTCGACTGCCAGCCTGGCGACCTTCTTCGGTATGAACGCACCGGTGCGCCGGAGGCGACGGGTCGTTGACAGGGACCCTGTCACATCAATGAGCGCGCCGGAGTGGCGGAGCGGCAAAAGGTTGACGGGGTGAGAGCGTACCTCTGTCGGACATATTGAGAGCACGACCAGCGGACTTTTCAAGAGGATGCGGCGGAAAGCCCGGTTTGGGCCTGACGTGCCCCGGTGCCACGCGCAAACCGGGCCGACCAGCGGGCAAAGATCAGGTAGATGATCGGCGTGGTATAGAGCGTGAGCGCTTGCGACACGATCAGACCACCGATGATGGTGATGCCGAGCGGGCGGTGAAGGTCGGCACCGGGGCCTGTGGCCAGCACCAGCGGAAGCGCGCCCATGAAGGCGGCAAGCGTCGTCATCATGATCGGGCGGAAGCGCTTGAGACAGGCCTCGTGGATCGCTTTTTCCGGCGGCATGCCCAGTGTCCGCTCCGCCTCCAGCGCGAAGTCCACCAGCATGATACCGTTCTTCTTGACGATGCCGATCAGCAGGATGATGCCGATGAAGGCAACGATCGTCAGCTCCGTGCCGCTGACCCACAGCGCCAGCAGCGCGCCGAGACCCGCGGATGGCAGCGTCGAGATGATGGTCAGCGGGTGCACGAGGCTTTCGTAGAGAATGCCAAGCACGATATAGACGGCAAGCAGCGCCGCGAGGATCAGAAGCGGCTGGTTGCCGGAGGATTTGCTGGCGCTGGCCGCATCGCCCGCAAATTCCGCATGCAGCGTATCGGGCAGATGCATGCCGGCAACCGCCGCCTTTACCGCCTCATTGGCCTGGGACAGCGTGGTTTCCGGCCCCACATTGTAGGAAATCGTCACGGACGGGAACTGGCCCTGATGGTTGACCCCGATTGGCGCCAGTGTTCGCTCCACTCTTGCAAAGGCACCGAGCGGCACCTGCGTGCCGTCGCTGCCGGGCACATAGATCTTCAGGATATGCTCCGGGTCCTTCGCAAAGTCAGGATAGGCCTCGAGGATGACCCTGTACTGGTTGCGCTCGCCATAGACGATCGTCACCTGCCGCTGGGCAAAGGCATTGTTGAGGGCCGTATCGACGGCGCTCATCTTGACGCCGAGACGGGCTGCGGCGGTACGATCCACCACCACATTCGCCTGCAAACCGTTCGGCTGGCGGTCGCTGTTGACGTCTGTCAGAAGCGGCTCCTGCCGCAGCCGCGCCAGAATGCGCGGTGCCCAGGTGATCAACTCGTTGTAGTCGGCATCCCAGAGCGTGAACTGGTACTCGGAATCGGAGGACCGGGCCCCGATGCGGATGTCGCTCGGGGAAAAGAAGGATGTGTCGAGGCCCGGAATGACGGCGGTCGCCCGCCGTAGGCGCTCGATCACTACGTCGGTCGGATCGCGCTCGGCGGGCGGTTTCAGCGAGATCTGCATCTGGCCGCGATTGGCGGTGCCGAGGAAGCCGCCTCCTACGCTGGCGCCGATGTTCTCCACCGCCGGATCCTTTTCCACGATGGCGAGCGCCCGCCGCTGCAGCGCGACCATGGCCGGATAGGAAATATCGCTTGCGGCCTGGCTGTTGCCCATCACGAAACCGGTGTCGTCGCGCGGGATGAAGCCTTTCGGCACCTTGGCATAGAGATAGCCGGTCAGCACGATGCAGGCGACGGTGCTGAGCACCGCCAGAAACCGGTGATGCAGGACGCTGCTGAGGGTCCGGTCGTAAAAGGCGACCGTCGCTTCGAGCGTGTGTTCGACAATGCGGTCGAACCGGTTGCCGCGGTCGGCCGGATCATGCGCTGTCAGCCGATGGCCGCAGATCATCGGCGTCAGCGTCAGTGAGACGACGGTCGAGACGAGAATGGTAAAGGCAAGCGTCAGCGAGAAGGTGAGGAAGAACTTGCCCACCACGCCACCCATGAAGAACAGCGGGATGAAGGCGGCCATCAGGGAGACGCTGATGGCAATGACGGTAAAGCCGATCTGCCTTGCCCCCTCGCGGGCAGCGTCAAGCGGCCTCATCCCCTTTTCGAGATTGGCATAGACATTCTCGATCATCACGATCGCATCGTCGACCACGAAGCCGCTCGCAACGGCGAGCGCCATCAGGGACAGATTGTCGATGGACAGGCCAGTCAGCCACATGGCGGCAAAGGCGCCGGCAAAAGAGAGGGGAACGGTCATGCCGGCCGCCATCGTCGGCACCACTCGCCGCAGGAACACGAAGACCACCGCCATCACCAGCGTGATGGTGGCAAGCAGCGTGAACTGCATGTCCTCGACGCTGGCATGGATGGTGGTCGTGCGGTCGTTCAGCACGTTGATCTCGATGCCGGCCGGGATCAGCTGCTTGAGTTCCGGGATCAGCGCCCGCACCGAATCGACGGTCGAGACGACATTGGCATCGGCCGCCTTGGTGATGTTCAGCAGAACCGCCGGCTTGCCGTTGAACCAGGCATCGGACCGGCGATTGCGGACGCCTTCCTCCACCGTCGCGATATCGGCAAGGCGCGTTGCGGTGCCATCTCCGGAGCGGATGATCAGCTGGCCGTAATCCTCCGGGCGGAAGAGCTGCGCATTGACGGACAGCGCATAGAAAGCGTTCGGGCCGTCGATCGCGCCGATCGGGGCAAGCGCATTGCCGTTCACGATCGTATTGCGCACATCATTGGCGGAAAGGCCGAAGGCCGCCAGACGATCCGGATCGAGGCGGACGCGCACGGCCGGCTGGTCGGCACCGCTGACGCTGACATCGCCAACCCCTTCTACCTGCGAAATGCGCTGGACGACGACCGTATCGGCCGCATCGAAGATGGCGCTGGCCGGGAGCGTCGGGGATGTCAGGGCGAGCGTCAGGATCGGTGCTGCCGCGGGGTTCGCCTTGCGCATGGACGGCAGGCCCGGCATGTCGCTCGGCAGATCGGCCACCGCGGCATTGATCGCGGCCTGCACGTCCTGCGCGGCACTGTCGACATTGCGGGCAATGTCGAACTGCAGGAAGATGTTGGTGGTGCCGAGCCCGCTGGTCGATGTCATTTCGGTAACGCCGGCAATGGCGCCGAGATGACGTTCCAGTGGGGCGGCCACGCTGGAGGCCATGCTTTCCGGGTCCGCCCCCGGGCGGCTGGCCGAAACGCGGATGGTCGGCAGATCCACGGCCGGCAGGCTGGATACCGGCAGGAAATGATAGGCGACCAGCCCCAGCAGCATCAGGCCGATGGCGAGAAGCGTGGTGCCGACCGGACGGCTGATGAAGGGGCCGGAGATATTCATGCGGGCTTGCCCGACTGACCGGCTTGTGCCTTTGCGCGTCCCGTTGCGCGCGCACGCAGGCCGTCCAGCGCCAGATAGATCACCGGCGTCGTATAGAGCGTCAGCAACTGGCTGAGCAGCAGGCCGCCAATGATTGAAATGCCGAGCGGAATGCGCAGCTCGGCACCGGTGCCCTGCGCCAGGGCCAAAGGAAGTGCGCCGAACAGGGCGGCAAGCGTCGTCATCATGATCGGGCGGAAACGCAGGGCGGCCGCCTTGACGATGGCATCGCGTGGCGAAAGCCCGTCCTGCCGTTCCGCATCGAGTGCGAAGTCGATCATCATGATCGCATTCTTCTTCACGATGCCCATCAAGAGCACGATGCCGATCAGGGCGATGATCGACAGATCCTGGCCGAACAGCATCAGCGCCAGGAGGGCACCGACGCCGGCGGATGGCAGGGTCGAGAGAATCGTGATCGGGTGGATGGTGCTTTCGTAGAGCAGGCCAAGCACGATGTAGATGGTGATGATCGCTGCAAGGATGAGCCAGGGTTCACCAGCCAGCGACCGGTCGAATTCCTCCGTATCGCCGCTGTAATGGCGCTGGATGGAGGCCGGCATGCCGATCTCCTTTTCGGCGGCCTTGATCGCATCGACCGCTTCGGAGAGCGAGGCGCCGCGCGCGAGATCGAAGCTCAGCGTGACCGCCGGAAACTGCTCGCTGCGGCTGATGACCAGAGGTCCTGTCGTGAAACGCACCGTCGCCACGGTGCTCAGCGGCACCATGGCATTGCTGGCGCCTTCCACATAAAGCTGTTCCAGCGCCTTCGGGTCGCCTTGGAAGCGCGCTGCCGCCTCGAGAATAACGCGGTACTGGTTCGCCTGCCCGTAAATCGTGCTGATCTGCCGCTGACCGAAGGCATCATAGAGCGTGTCGCTGATTGCCTGCATCGAGACGCCAAGCCTGGCCGCCGTCTCGCGATTGACCTCGATGGCGAGACGGCCGCCACCCATTTCGACTTCCGAGGTCACGTCGACCAGAAGCGGATTGGCCTGCAGCCGGCGGGCCAGCCTGTCCGCCCAGCCGGCCACGATTGCGGTATTGGTGCCGGTCAGCGTGTACTGGTAGGGCGCACGGCTGGCGCGCATGCTGATCGAGATGTCGCGCACGCTCTGGAAGGTCGCGCGCACGCCAGGAATGCCGTCGACGCGTGCACGCAGGCGCTCGATCAGGTCCGTTGCCGACCTGTCTCGCTCTTCGCGCGGCTTCAGCACGATCGTGTAGCTTGCCGTATTGAGTGTCAGGTTGCTGGCGCTGGTGCCGATCACGGCAATCACGCTTTCCACCGCCGGATCCTGCCGCAGCCGGTCGCCGATGGTCTGCTGCGTGGCCTTCATGGCGTCGAAGGAACTGGTCGGTTCCGTCTCGACAACGGCAGTGATGAGACCGGTATCCTGCACCGGCAGAAAACCCTTGGGAATCACCAGATAAAGCGCCACCGTCACGCCGAGCGTAATGGCCGTCAGGGACAGCATCAGCCAGGCGCGGTTCACCGCCCAGACCACGCTTTTATGGTAGCCCTCGTTCATCCAGTCCATGAAGCGGTCGGTGAGACCGAGAAGACCCGAATTGCGCTCCTTCGGCGCCCGCAGGATGCGCGCGCACATCATCGGCGTCAGCGTCAGGGAGATGACGGCAGAGACAACGACGGCAATCGTCAGCGTCAGCGCGAACTCGCGGAACATGCGCCCCACAATGCCGGTCATGAAGAGCAGTGGAATGAAGACGGCAATCAGCGATGCCGTCAGCGAGATGATGGTGAAGCCGATTTCGCCGGCACCCTTCAGCGCCGCCTGCATCGGATGCTCGCCCTCCTCGATATGGCGCGCGATGTTTTCGATCATCACGATCGCATCGTCCACCACGAAGCCGGTGCCGATGGTAAGTGCCATCAGCGACAGGTTGTCGAGGCTGAAGCCGGCAAACCACATGATGCCGAAGGTGGCGATGAGAGACAGAGGCAGCGCGACGCCGGCGATGATGGTGGCCGTCAGCGTGCGCAGGAACAGGAAGACGACGAGGATGACCAGCGCGATGGACAGCACCAGCGTCCATTGCACATCGTGGATCGAGGCACGGATGGTTTCGGTACGGTCGTTGACGATGTCGAGCGAGACGCCGGCCGGCAGGGCGGCCTTCAGGCGGGGCAACTGGCGGCGCACATCCTCCACCGTCTGGATCACGTTGGCGCCGGGCTGGCGCATGATGTCGACGATGACGGCGGGGCGGCCCTGATACCAGGCGCCGACCCGGCTGTTCTCCAGCCCCTCGACCACATCGGCCACATCCTTCAGCCGTACCGGGGCGGCATTGCGATAGGCAATGATCGTCTGGCGGTAGACTTCGGGGTCGTGGATCTGGTCGTTGGCCGAAAGTGTGAAGGACTGGTAGGTGCCGTCCACCGCGCCCTTGGCGCCGGACACATTGGCATTGGAGATCGCGCTGCGCAGGTCTTCCAGCGAAAGCCCGTAGGACGCCAGCCGCGTCAGATCCGCCTGCACGCGGATGGCGGGCCGGACGCCTCCCTGCACGCGGACGTCGCCGACGCCGGAGACTTCGCTGAGGCGCTGTGACATCACGGTGTCGGTGAAATCGCTGAGATCGCGGATCGGATAGGTATCCGAATGCAGCGCCAGCGTGATGATCGGGGTATCGGCCGGGTTCACCTTGGCGTAGGTCGGCGGGTAAGGCAGCGCCTTCGGCAGGCTTCCGGCGGCAGCGTTGATGGCGGCCTGCACATCCTGCGCCGCCCCGTCTATGTCGCGGTCCAGATTAAACTGCAACGTGATCTGGCTGATGCCGAAGGCGCTGGAGGACGTCATCGCCGCAATCGCCGGAATCTGTCCAAGCGGTCGCTCCAGCGGTGCGGTGACGAGTGCGGTCATGGTATCGGGATCGGCGCCCGGCAGTTGCGTCGTGACGCGGATGGTCGGGAAATCCACCTGCGGCAGCGGCGCGACGGGCAGCGAAAAGAAGCCGAGCAGTCCGCCGAGCAAGGTTGCTACCCCGAGAAGAGAGGTTGCCACCGGCCGTGAAATGAAGGGGGTGGAGATGCTCATTTCGTTGCGTCAGCCGCTTTGCGGGTGTCGCCGCCACCAGCCTCCGGCGGTGTGGAGGCCGAAGGAGGGGTACCGTTCTGCCGGTGGTGGCCGGGGCTCTGTTCTCCCCCCTCCTGCGCCGGAGCACCGGGTTCCGGCCGCTGGCCGTGCTGGGGGGCGTGGTCTCCGGATGCCGGCTTGTTCTGGTTGTTCCTGTTGCCGCCGCCCTTGCGGCGCTGTGAGCGGCTTTCATCCGAAAGCGGAACGGCCATTCTGGAGGGATCGGCCTCCTCCGGGGTGGAGACGCGCACCTGCGCGCCATCCTGCAGCCTTGCAAAGCCCGTGGTGACCACCCGGTCGCCATCCTTCAGTCCCTTGGCGATGACCGCCATGCGGTCATCCTGCATTGCCACCTCGATGGCCTCTATGTGAACAGTATCGTCGTTCTCGACGATATAGGCATAGGTGCCGCCCGGGCCGCGCTGCACTGCGGCCGACGGTACCGTCAGCACGCCCTTTTTCGTTTCGACGAGAAGACGGGCGTTGACGAAGGCGCCGGGCCACAGCGCCAGCGTTTCGTTGGCAAATTCGGCGCGCAGCTTCACCGTGCCGGTGGTCGCGTCCACCTGGTTGTCCACAACGGTCAGCCGGCCGCTGGCCAGCACCGTCTTGCCGTCATCGGCAAAGGCATCCACGCTGAGCGGCCCTCTGGCGCTCGCGGCATTGACGCGGGCCAGATCCTGCTGCGGTACGGAGAAGACCACGGTGATCGGCTGGATCTGCGAGAGGGTCACGATGCCATTTGAATCGCCGCTGGAAACGATATTGCCGACATCCACATTGCGAATGCCGGTGCGCCCGTCGATCGGCGCGCGGATCGTGGTATAGTCGAGTTGCACCTGCGCAGCTTCGATCGCCGCCTGGTCAGATTGCACCTGCGCCTTGTACTGGGCGACCAGCGCGCGCTGATTGTCCACCTGCTGCTGCGTGGTGGCGGAATTTCCGGCAAGTCGCTGCAGGCGCTCGAACTCCACCACGGCATTGTCCAGCTGCGCCTGATCCTGCGCCTTCTTCGCAACGGCCTGATCGAGCTGCGCCCGGTAGAGGGCGTCGTCCAGCCGGGCGATGATCTCGCCCTTGCGGATATCCTGCCCCTCCTGAAACAGGATTTCGGCGATGCGGCCGCTGACCTGTGCCCGCACCACCACTGAATTGGCGGGCCGAACGGTACCCACGCCCATGGAATAGACGGGGACGTCCACGATGGTGGCGGGCGCGGCAACCACCGGAATGGCGCGATCACGCGCCCCTTGTCGCTCTGCCGGCTTTACGCCGAACCAGCCGGAAACCATCGTTTTCACCTGCGGCTGCTGCGCGGCATAGACAAGCCCTGCTGCGGCAACCACGAGGCCGAACAGGACGATTTTGGTACGTGTTCTCATCAATGACCGCTCATGCGTGGGGTGAAGCAACCTCGCGCGCCGCAAGCAAGCGCATCCGGTGGACGTCAAGTAGCCGCGCTGCCTGACGAACAGACGACAAACCAATCACAAGTCCGAAAAAATACCAATTACAAGAGCGTAATGAAGGGAAGTTTCCGACTGGGGCGTCCGAAGGCGGTTGTTGCAGGCTCTGTGTCCGGCAACATGCCGTGTTTTCCTTCCCGGCCTCGGCTTTATATCTGAACGGCAGACCGGCAGGTGGACATGAAACCGGGCTTGCTTTGCGTGGCGAAGCGTGAAGATTTGTCGTGTCGTGACAGTCGTGATGCCGGTTCACCTTTTCGATATCCGAAGCCTGGCAAGACGCAGATTGGGAGGAGCCCTCATGATCAACCCCTTCGAATTTCGCACGGTGTCTGCCCTTCAGGTCGAGTGGGGTGGTGCCGGACGGCTTGGTACCATGCTCTGCGGCCGCTTTGCCGCCCGAAATGTCCTGCTGGTGACAGATAGGGGGCTCGTGCGGGCCGGGCTGGTTGCGCCGATTGTCGAGGGACTGGACCAGGCCGGATTTCGCGTGGCGGTGTTCGATGCCGTGGTCGCCGATCCTCCCGAGCAGGTTGTCACCGATTGCGTCGCCGCCGCCCGGCAGGCCGGGGTCGATATCGTCGTCGGGCTTGGCGGCGGTTCGTCGCTCGATATCGCCAAGCTGGTGGCAGTGCTGCTTGTGTCCGAACAGCCGCTGTCCGACATCTATGGCATCGACAAAGTGAGGGGACCTCGCCTGCCGCTGGTGCTGGTACCCACCACTGCAGGAACCGGCTCCGAAGTGACCAACATCTCGATCATCACGACCGGCGAAACCACCAAGATGGGTGTGGTCGCGCCGCAGCTCTACGCCGATTTCGTGCTGCTCGACGCCGAGCTTACTCTTGGCCTGCCGCCACTTCATACAGCCGCCACCGGCATTGATGCGATGGTCCATGCAATCGAGGCCTATACCAGCCGGGTCCGGAAAAACCCATTGTCGGATGCGCTGGCACGCGAGGCCCTGCGCCTGCTCGGTGCCCATCTGGTGCCTGCCTGCCGCAATGGCGCGGACCGGCAGGCACGCGAAAGCATGCTGCTGGGAGCGATGCTCGCCGGGCAGGCCTTTGCCAACGCACCGGTCGCGGCGGTGCATGCGCTCGCCTATCCGCTCGGTGGCCACTACCACGTGCCGCATGGGCTCTCCAATGCGCTGATGCTGGGGCCGGTCCTGCGTTTCAATGCACGGGAAGCCGCACCGCTCTACGCCGAACTTGCAGCCGTGCTCGGCGTTGCGGGCGAGGGCGATACATCTGCGCGCGCAAACGCTTTTGTCGCGCATATGGAAAGGCTCATGAACGACAGCGGCGCGCCACGACGTTTGCGGGACGTCGGTGTGGTGGAGGACATGCTGCCTGTCCTGGCGCGCGACGCCATGAAACAGACCCGACTTCTCGTCAACAACCCGGTCGCGCTCGGCGAGGAGGAGGCGCTGGCGCTCTATCGCGAGGCGTTCTGACGCTCTCCCTGCAGCCAGTCACCCGATCACCGGCGCAGGCGTGTGGTTGGAAGCCATACAAGCAACGGCCAGCAAGCACCGCCGGGCGGATCCGGAACGCGCCGCTCTCCGGTCGATCGCTTATGGGATAAAGCTGGCGGTTGCCTTCCAGCGGCCGGCCGCGATGCTGGCGCGTGTGGAGGTCTTCAGCATCTCGATCAGCCGGCGTGCCGCAAGTGATCGCTCGACGTTTTCCAGCGAGGCGATCAGCCACTGGACGTAGAGGTCGCGGATAGGCGCCCAGGAAAACTGGGTGAGGGGCGAATTGATCATGCCGCAATGGGGCATGATGGCATAGCCGACCTTGCGCCGGATCAGGTCGTCCATCGGGGCATATTCCGTTTCCACCGCCACCTTCGCCCGACGGCCGATCCTGGCGAATTCGGTGTCGATCAGCGTGCGCAGGCCGTCGGGGCGCGGGGTGAGGATGAGCGGTTTGTCGGCGACGTCCTCCAGGCTCACCGGAACATCCTGTGACAGGCCGCTGTCGCTCGGGCCGACGAAATAGAGCTGCTCCTGCAGCAGCGGCTCTGTATGAAGATCCGGTTCCGTCAGCGGCGCCGCCAGAATGCCGATGTCGATGTCGCGGAAGAAGATCGCCTCGCGCAGTTGGAACGAATGGGCGCCGCGCACGCGAAGCCGCACATGCGGATAGGCCTCCATATAGTTCGCCACCAGTTCGCCCGTCAGGATGCGTCCCATGAAGGGTGGTGCACCAAAGGCGAGCCGGCCGGAGGGCGTGTCGACCGCGTGCATGACCTCGCCCGGAACCCGGGCGATCTCCTCCAGGATGGCTTCGGCGCGGGTGCGGAAGATTTCGCCCGCCGGGGTCAGAGTCAGGCCCCGGCCGTTGCGGAAGAAGAGGGGGGCGCCGACCTCCCGTTCCAGCGCCGCGATCTGGCGGGACAAGGCGGGCTGGGAAATATCGAGCTTTTCCGCCACCCGCGACAGGTTGCCGAATTCGGCGACCTTCAGGAAATACTCCCACTTTCGCAGATTCATGGCCGCCTCCCAACAGCGTTATAACCTCGTGGTTATAGCTGAACTGCCGTTCTGTCTATTGATGATCGTCAAGCGACGGAAAATAGTGGAGCCAAGGTTGAGGAGCCTTAGAGGAGGATACATCATGTTCAAGCGGGCAGTTCTGCTTGCAGCCATCCTGGCCGGAAGCACCGCTTCCGCCTGGGCGGACACCAAGATTGCCGTCGGCACGCCGCCCATCGCCGAGGTGGAGGCGGCCTTCATTGCCAAGGACGAAGGGCTATTTGCCAAGAATGGTCTGGCGGTCGAGTTTTTGCCGACGGGATCGAACCAGACCCTGGTGGCTGCCCTCGTTGCCGGCTCGCACCAGATCGTCTCGGTCTCGCCCACCGTGCTCTTGCAGGCGGTTGATAGCGGCATCGATCTCGTGGTGATCGCCAATTGCGGCGTCACGGCGCCGCGCACCGCCAAAAACGCAGGCCTTGCTGTGCGCTCCGGCGTGGAACTGGCTGCGCCGGAAGACCTGAAGGGCAAGAAGATCGGAACGCCCAGCATCGGCGGCACGCTGGACATTCTCTTCCGCCAGTGGCTGAAGCAGAAGAATATCTCCGAAAAGGCCATGACCTTCATCGAGGTGCCGATCCCCAATACGGCGGATGTGCTGAAGGGCGGCACGATCGACGCGATCATTGCAGGTGAACCGTCACTCGGCCGCGCGGTCAGCCAGTCGAATGGCAAGGTTGCATTCAACTTCATGGCGGATCTGCCGGAAAACCTGCCCTACACCACCTTCGTCGCAACCCGCGACTGGGCGAAGGCCAATCCGGAGGCGGTGAAGGCCTTCCGCGCCTCGATGGCCGATGCCGCCAAATTCGTGTCCGCGAGCCCGGACAAGACGCGCGAGATCGTTTCCAAGTATACGCGCCTGCCTGTCGAGGTGCTGAACAAGATCGAGCTGCCGGAATGCCGCACGGTGCCGACCGTGGCCGCCCTCGATTACTTCGACAAGGCCATGCGCGATGCCGGCATGCTGCAGTCGAAGATCGACACGGCAGGGCTGATCGCGCCTTGAGCCTTCATGGCCGGGGTGGTCTCGCCCCGGCTTCCATGTCCATCCACAGGTGAAAATCATGGCCCAGATGACTGGCGCGGAAGCGCTGACCCGTTTGCTTTTGCCCGAGAGCGTTCCCTATGTCTTCGGGATTGCCGGCGGCAAGCTCAATCCGCTGCTGCATGCGATCTCGCGCCAGCCGTCGATCCGTTACCTCGGCGTGCGCCACGAAGCGAGCGGCCCGCTGATGGGGGCTGCGATTGCGGCGGCGAGCGGGCGCATCTGCGTGGCGCTTGGCGAGATGGGGCCGGGCTCGGCCAATCTCGTCGGCGGGCTCGGAACCGCCTTCAACAACAGCCTGCCGCTGCTGCTGATCACCTCCAACAATCATCATGCCGCGTCCTATCCCAATCGCGGCATGTTCATGGATCTCGACACCCATGCGCTGCTGAAGCCGCTGACCAAGTGGAGTGCTGTGGTGCATGACGGGCGCCGCCTGCCGGATCTGGTGCGCGAGGCCTTCCGCCAGGCGCTGACCGGCCGGCGCGGCCCGGTGCATCTCGATGTGCCGCAGGAGATTTTTACGGCGCGCTTCGATTTCGAGGAAGAGGAACTGGCGTTGCCGCCTTCGGCCTACCGGACCCTGGAGGGGCCGCGGCCGGCCGCGGGCGACATTCTCCAGGCCGCCGAGCGGTTGGCCCGGGCGGAGCGTCCCGTTCTGATCGGCGGCGGCGGCGTCGTTGCGTCGGGTGCCGGCGACCTGTTCCGCGCCCTGATGGAGCGGGTCCAGGGGCCGGCGCTGACCACCCAGATGGGGCTTGGCCTCGTTTCCTCCGCGTCCCCGTTCTTCATCGGCCAGGGCGGCATCATCGGGGGCGATGCCATTCCGGCGGCGCTGGCGAGGGCAGATCTGGTGCTGGCCGTGGGCTGCCGCTTTTCCTCCTGGCTCTGGAACGACCAGGGGGCGCTGACCAATGGTGCGGCCGATCTCATCAATATCAATATCGATCCGATGAGCCTCGGCGCCAATGCACGCCATGCACTGGGCATCTGGGCCGACGCGAAGCATGCGCTGACGGACCTGATCGCCGCCCTTGAGGGCAGGACGATGCCCGATCGTTCCGCATGGCTTGGAGAGATGCGTGCGGTCTATGAAGGCTATTGCGGCAAGCTCGATCGCATGAGCGAGGATGAGGGCGCCGTGATGCATCCGGCAAGGCTTGGGCGGGCACTGGGGCGCCTGATCCCCGAGAATGCGCTGGTGGCCTATGACGGCGGCCACACCTCCTTCTGGAGCAATGACCTGACGCCTGCGCCGGAGGAGCGAACCCGCTTCCATGAACCCGGCATGTGCCAGCTCGGGTTCGGCACGCCCTATGCGGTTGCCCTGAAGCTTCTTCATCCCGAGAGGCAGGTCTTCAATATCTGCGGCGACGGGGCTTTCGGCTTCACGCTGGCCGAACTCGATACTGCGCGCCGCTATGGCCTGCCGATCATCAATATCATCCACAACAACGCCTCCTGGGGCGTCATCCAGATGGGGCAGCGAAAGACCTACGACTTCTCGTTCGGCACCGATCTGGAGGGCATCGACTATGCGCAGGTCGCCCGTGGCTTCGCCTGCCATGGCGAGGTGGTGCGCCGCGAGGAGGAACTGGCGCCGGCACTGGAGCGCGCCGCAGCCTCGGGTCTGCCGGCGGTCATCGATTGTCGCGTGCGGTTCGAGGCACATCCGAGCATGCCCCATTTCGCGCGGATGAATGCCTTCGGCTTCGCCCAGGGCAGTGGCGGCCCGCATGCCGCCATGGTCAAGGGAGGTTGACATGAGTGTTTCGCGCCTGTCCCCCTCGGTTTCGCGCCCGCACGAAGAACAGGCTTCGCCAGCCGTGCAGTCTCGCATCGGCATTCGCGACGTGACCCTCTCCTACGGAGCGCTGCAGATCATCGGCGGCATCAGCCTCGACATAGCGCCCGGCGAGACGGTGTCGATCATCGGTCCGTCCGGCTGCGGCAAGACCACGCTTCTGCGCATGCTGGCCGGTCTTGCCCGGCCGACCACCGGCGAAATCGTGCTTGACGGTCAGCCGGTCAGCGGGCCGAGCCGCTCGGTTGCCATTGTGTTTCAGGATTACGGCAAGGCGCTGCTGCCGTGGCGAACGGCGGCCGGCAATGTGTCACTGGCGCTTGAGGCGCGCGGTTGCCCGGCGCGCGAGCGACCAGAGATCATTCGCGATCTTCTCGCCAAGATCGGCCTGTCGCGCCATGCCGACAAATATCCTTCGGAAATGTCGGGCGGCATGCAGCAGCGCCTGCAGATTGCCCGCTGCCTCGCCCAGGAGCCAAAGGTTCTCCTGATGGATGAGCCGTTCGGCGCGCTGGACGCCATGACCCGGCAGGCCTTGCAGGACGAGGTTCTGGCACTGACCGCCGCAACGGGGGCCACCATGGTGTTCGTGACCCATGATCTGGAGGAGGCGATCTATCTCGGCGATCGCATCGTCTGCCTGCAGCCCAATCCGGGCCGGATCGGCCGCATTGTTGACGTGCGCCTGCCAAAGCCGCGCGACCAGTTGCTGACCCGCGAGGATCCGGAATTCCTGCGGCTGAGGCGCGATCTCTACGATCTGATCAAGGATGATCATCAATGAGGGTAGCTCGTTTTATGCACACCTGTTGGCGTGCGGCCCTGCTGCCCGTCGGCCTGATCCTTGCCGCGCAGGTTGCCGCAACCGCGACGCAGCTTGAGAGCGATACCCTGGCCAGCCCTGCCGACATCGCCCGGGCCCTTGCGGCAATCCTCACCGACGGATCGCTGGCACGGGCGACGCTGGATACGCTGAAGGCGGCGGCTGCCGGCTGCGCGCTCGGCGTCGGCCTCGGCTCGTTTATCGGCATCCTGCTTGGCCTTTTCCGCATTGCCGATGACCTTCTGGACCTCACCATCGAACTGCTGCGCCCCGTGCCGGTCGTTGCGCTCATTCCCGTCACCATGATGCTGCTCGGCTTCGGAGCGCAGATGGAAATCGTCATCATTACCATCGGGATGCTGTGGCCCTCGGTGGTGCTGGCGCGGGCAGCGGTCAAGGAGGTGGAGCCGCGCCTGATGGAGGTGTCCAGAGTCATGCAGTTGGGCTTTGCGGCGCGGCTGGTGAAGATCGTGCTGCCGGCCATTCTGCCGCAACTTTTCATGTCGCTGAAGCTTGCCGCCGGCTATGCGCTGGTGGTGGCGGTGACGGTGGAGATCACCGCCAATCCCCAGGGGCTCGGCTATGGCATCATGATGGCGCAGCAGGCACTGCGACCGGCAGAAATGTTTGCCTACCTGCTGTGGATCGGTGCCGTTGGCTGGCTGCTCAGCCTGTTGCTGAATGCGACCCAGCGTCGACTGTTCCCGGCACATGGACGCGGAGAGCCACGATGAACCGCCTTTCCTTCCGCAAGCTTGCACTTGGGGTTCTTACGCTCGTGCTTTTTATCCTGGGCTGGAAGCTGGTGACCGACGCCAGGCTGATCTCGCCGATCTTCTTTCCGGGACCGGAGCGCACCTATGCCGCGCTCGTCAAGGGCTTGTCCGGTGGTCCGCTTCTGGCGCAGACCGTCGAGACGGTGGAACGCATGCTGTATGGCTGGCTGCTGGCCTCCGCCGTCGGTGTGTTGCTCGGCGCGCTCATTGGCATTTCGCGCCGGGCTCGCGCCTTCATTGCGCCGACGCTGGAACTGCTGCGTCCGCTGCCTGCTTCGGCGATGATCCCGGTTGCCATCGCCTTTCTCGGCTTCTCCGACCAGATGGTGCTGGTCGTCATTGCCTTCGGGGCGCTGTGGCCGATGCTGTTGGCCACGATCCACGGCTTTGCCGCCATGGAGCCGCGCCTCTACGAGGTCAGCGCGGTGCTGGGCCTCAGCCGGTTCCAGGTGATCTGGAAGCTGGCCTTGCCGAGCGCGATGCCGATGATCCTTGCCAGCCTGCGGCTCGGCCTCACCATCTCGCTCGTTCTGGCGGTGGTTGGGGAAATGCTGGCAAGCCGCGCGGGACTCGGGCAGAGCATTCTGGCGGCAAGCCGCAGCTTCCGGTCCGCCGATCTCTTCGCCGGCATCGTCATCCTCGGTGCCATCGGGCTGTGTGGCAGCCGTCTTCTTTCCATGGCCGAGCGGCGCCTGCTGCGCTGGCAGGCCGTCCACCGCTGATTCATTTCTCAAGGACATTCCGACATGCTCAAACTTTCCGATGCGATCACCATCATCGAAACCGCCCTTTCCGAGGCCCGTTCCCGTTCGCTTGCGCCGCTGGTCGTGGCCGTTCTCGATGCCGGCGGCCATCTGGTTGCCTTCCAGCGCGAGGATGGTGCCGGCATCGTGCGCTTCGACATCGCCTACGGAAAGGCCTGGGGATCGCTCGGCATGGGGTTCGGGACCCGCGAGCTGACCGAGCGCGCCGCCAAGAACCCGACATTCATCACCGTTCTCGCCTCGGTCAGCGCCGGCCGGATGGTGCCCTCGCCGGGCGGTGTGCTCATTCTGGACGCTGACGGCACGGTAATCGGCGCCGTCGGGATTTCCGGGGACATCGGCGATAAGGACGAGGCCTGCGCAATCGCCGGCATTGAAAAGGCGGGTTTCCGCGCTGCACCGGGAATGCCGGCCTGACGCTGCGGCCAGAGGCTGTTCGAAGGCTCTGCCGAGGGGAGTGCTCGGCTTTGCGGTTGCGCAACCGGCGGGGAGGCCGGTGCGCAACCCGTTTGAGGAGGAGACGTGATGTTGCGAGGTTGTGTAACGGCGGTGGCGCTCGGCTGCCTTCTGCTTGGCGGCGGAGGTGTTCGGGCCCAGATGGCGGCCAATCCGCCCTCGGTGGGTGCGGCTGTGCGTGCCTTCGGCGACAGGCTCGGTCCGGATGTGGTCAAGGGCGTGAGCGACCTCTACCGGCCGCTGCACGACGCCGCGCCGAAGGACGGGGTGAGCGTCGTCCGGGACATCCGATACGGCGAGGGCGAGCGGCAGCGGCTGGATCTCTACCTGCCGCAGACCGTACCGGCGGGAACCAAGCCACCCATTCTGGTTTTCGCGCATGGCGGCGGATTCGTGCGGGGGGACAAGGCGGACGTGGCGCATGTCGGCTATTATTTTGCCCGCCACGGCATCGAAACGGTGCTGATCGATTACGGCTTTGCGCCACAGGCCCGTTTCCCGTCCGGCGGTGAGGATATCGGAAAGGCCGTCCGCTGGCTGCGGGAGCATCCGGACCAGCATCCGGGAGACATCTCGGCCATCTTCGTCTCCGGCAACTCGGCCGGTGCGACCCACGCGGCCACCTATGGCGTCATCACTTCCGCCGGCAAGCCCGATGACGGGGTTCGGGGTCTGATCCTCATCTCGGTGCCGACCGCCGATACCGAGGATCTTTCGCCTGCAGACAAGGCCTATTACGGCGACGACGCGAGCCGATATCCCGCCATGTCGATCCTCCGCCACATCAGCGATCGCAGGCTGCCGGTCTTTCTCGCTGTTGCCGAATTCGACATGCCGCAGATCCAGCGGCAAAACAAACGTCTGATCGATGCCTTGTTTGCCCGCGACGGCAGGCTGCCGCCCTTTAAGACGGCGCTCGGGCACAACCACATCTCGATCATCGAGCATGTCGGCACCCCAGACGAAAGCCTCGGACCCGACATCCTGCAATTCATTCAGGAAAACATGCCAGGCTGACGGCGCTCAATCCTAAAGCGCCGCTGCCTTGCCGTGCAGCGCAGCGGCGTTCTTCAGATCCTCCAGAATGAAATCGGCGGTCTGGCTGTAATGGTGTTCCAGCAGTCTCACGGCCTCGCCGACATCCCGCTGCAGCACGGCTTTCAGGATGTCGGCATGCTCCTGCGCCACATTGCGGACCCGAAAGGCCTTGCGGCTGGAAAGCGCCCGATAGCGCTGCAGCCGGTCGGCCAGCTGTTCGCAAAAGCCGATCAGCGGCCGTGACCCGCAATTGCCGATCAAAAGCGCATGGAAGATCCGGTGAAGACGCTCCCATTCCGGATTGTTCTCGAATTTTTCCGGATCAAGCGAACGCGGGGTGCGCTCCAGGCGGTGGTGGGCGACCAGCAGCGCTTCCTCCCACTCCGGGGTTGCATTGGCCATGGATTCCTTCAGTGCCAAGCCTTCCACCCAGCGTCGCGTCTTGGTGAGTTCCCGAAGCTCCTCGAGGCTGACGGGTTTCACGAAAAAGCCGCGCTGCTCCTTGCCGATGACGAGATCTTCGGTCGTCAGCCGGTTGAGCGCTTCCCGAAGCGGCGTCTGGCCGGCGTCGTAATGCTCGGTCAGAAAGCGTAGCTGCAGCTTCCGGCCGGGTTCCAGACGCGTTTCAAGAATGTCCGTCTTCAGCCGTTCGTAAACGCTGGTCGCCAGCGTTGCCGGGCTCTCGCTGGATTTGGCTTGCAGCTCCGTCGTCATGTTTCCCCATTCCATTTCGCCACTCTTTCTATACATCTTTGTCGTTCCAAAAAAAATTTATAAATTTTGCCTTGCGATGAAGAAATATCCAGAATATGACGAAGGAAAGCTGGGAGGCGGAGATGATGGCGGAGAGGTTGAAGGGTAGCGGGATCCATACGGGTGGCTGCGCATGCCGTGGGATCGACATTCACTGCCATGTGGTGCCGGGCCGGTTTCCGCTGCCGTCGCTCGGTCAGTCCACCCGCGGCTGGCCGTCTGTTGTGCCTGCTGATGCCTGTCATGCGACGGTCGTCATCGACGACAAGCCCTATCGCACGATCAGCGATGCCTGCTGGGTGGCAAGCCGCCGGATCGAGGACATGGACCGGATGGGCATCGCGGTGCAGGCCCTGTCGCCGATGCCGGAACTGTTCGGCTACTGGCTCGATCCGCATGCCGCCGATGATCTCGTCCGCTACGTCAATGATACGATTGCCGCGCTGGTGGCGGAAGGGCAGGGCCGCTTTGTCGGTCTTGCCGGTGTGGCCTTGCAGGATATCGACCTTGCCATCCGCGAACTGCATCGCGCCATGGGCGAACTCGGCCTTCGCGGCGTGGAGATCGGCAGCAACATCAATGGCGCCGTGATCGGCGATCCCCGGTTCCTCCCTTTCTTTGCCGAGGCCGAACGGCTGGGAGCCGCCGTCTTCGTCCATGCGGTGCGTCCCGCCGGCATGGATCGGCTGGTGGGGCCTGCCGCGCTGCAGCAGGCGCTCGCCTATCCGACGGATGTCGGGCTTGCCGCGGCCTCTGCCATCACCGGCGGGCTTCTTGCCACGTTTCCTCGATTGAGGATTGCGTTCAGCCATGGCGGCGGCACACTTCTGTCGCTGCTGCCCCGGCTGCAACAGGCGCATGCCTGCTTCCCGGCGCTCAAGGACAGCATGGCATCCTCTCCCGTTGAGCTGGCGCGCAGGCTTTATGTGGACAGTCTGGTGTTCGACACCGAAACGCTGCGACGCCTCGTTGCCGTCTTCGGCGAGGACCGCGTGGTGATCGGCACCGACTATCCCTTCAATTTCCGGGAGGCTGACCCTCTCGCCCGGCTGGAGGAGGCCTTCGATCGGCCTGACCTCCGGCAAAAGCTCACCGTTGACAACGCATCCGCATTCCTGGCGCTCGACGAGGCATCCCGATGACAGACTTTCCGATCACGGCGCTGCGCAGCGTGGAGATCTCAACGCCCGATCTGCCCGCTTCCGTCGATTTCTATACCCGCATCTGGGGGTTGGAACAGGTCGGCGAACATCAGGGCAAGGTGTTTCTGGCGGCAACTGGCGACGATTTCCATGTCCTGGAACTGAAGGCCGGCGACGCTTCCGAACTGCGCAAGATCACCTTCCGCGTCCGTGCCCGGGACGAGCTTGAGGCGTTGCGGACCCGCGCGGCGGATTCGGGGTGCGAGATCCTGCGCGACATCGGTCCGGCGGACGGTCCGGCGGGCGGCATCCGCCTTGTGATCCGCGAGCCGCAGGGCTCGGTTCTGGAATTCGTGCATGGCGACAAGCGGCGGGAGGGCAGGGGCGTGGCCAACCGGGTCCAGCGGCTGGCGCATGTCAATATCAACAGCACCGCCATCGAAGCGCTTTCGGCATTCTATCGCGATGTTCTCGGCTTCCGCCTGACCGACCGGTCCAAGATGATGGCCTTCCTGCGCTGCAATGACGATCATCATGCCGTGGTGCTGGCTGAGGCGCCGGTCAATGGCCTCAACCACATTGCCTTCCTGATGCCTGATCTCGAATCCGTCATGCGGGGCTCCGGCCTGGTGGTCGACAAGGGTCATCCCATCGGTTGGGGCGTCGGGCGCCACGGTCCGGGTGACAACGTGTTTGCCTATTTCGTCGATCCCCATGGCGTTGTCATCGAATACACCGCCGAAGTGCTGCAGGTCGATGATGACTACCGCGTCAAGGGACCGGACGAATGGGTCTGGCCGCCTGGCCGTACCGATCACTGGGGCATCGCCCCGCCGAAGAGCGAGGCCTGCAAGAAGGCCCAGCTTGCCGTTCCCTTCGCCCGCGCCTGATGCCTTGCCCTATTCGCTGAAGAGATCTTTGCCGTGACTGACAATACCCTCTTTCCCGAGACCTATGATGTCCTCATTTCCGGCTTCGGCCCGGCCGGCGCGGTGGCTGCCGGCATGCTCGGCGCCCGCGGACACCGGGTTCTCGTGGTCGACCGTCTGACGGACATCTATGACAAGCCGCGAGCCATTGCCATCGACCACGAAATCCTCCGGCATTTCGACAATATGGGCATTGCCGAGGAGGTGATGCCCTTCATTGCCCCCTTCACCGCTTCCGAACATTACGGCGCGCAAGGACAACTGATCCGCCACATCGACATGGTGCCACCGCCCTATCCGCTCGGCTACACACCGAGCATGGTGTTTACCCAGCCGCCGGTCGAGGCGGTGATGCGCCGGCATGCGGACAGCTTCGACAACGTGACGATCGAACTGGGAACCGAACTGACGGCCTTCGATGCCGGTACCGAGCGCGTGACGGTGACTTTGAAGACGGCGGAGGGCGCGACGCGCAATGTTGCTGCGCGCTACCTCATCGGCTGCGACGGTGCTTCCAGCCGCGTGCGGGAACTTGCAGGCATCACGCTCGAAGATCTGGTGTTCGACGAGCCCTGGCTCGTCATCGACGTCAAGGTCCACGAGGAGGCTCTTGAACGGCTGCCGCAAAGCTCGGCGCAATATTGCGATCCCTCGCGCCCGGCAAGCTATGTGATGGGGCCGGGCAACCATCGTCGCTGGGAAATCATGCTGCTGCCGGGCGAGGATCCGCGCGTCATGACCGAAGCGGAGAATGTCTGGCGCCTGCTGTCGCGCTGGCTGACGCCGGACCAGGGTGAGTTGTGGCGCGCCGCAGCCTACCGGTTCCATGCGCTGGTCGCTGATGACTGGTGCAAGGGTCGCGTGGTGATCGCCGGTGATGCCGCGCATCAGCAGCCGCCCTTCATCGGTCAGGGCATGTGCCAGGGGCTGAGGGATGTCGCCAATCTCGTCTGGCGTCTGGACCGCATCCTGAAGGGTGCTTCCTCCCATGCGCTGCTCGACACCTATACCGTCGAGCGCAAGAAACACGTGCAGACGCTGACCGGCAGGATCAAGGCCATCGGTCAGGCGATCTGCGAGCGTGATCCGCAGGCCGCCGCCGAGCGCGACGCGCGCATTCTGGTCGATGGCGGTGGCAAGCCGCTGAGGCTGACGCGGCAGGATATCGTACCGCCGCTGGAAGACGGGCTGATCGCCGCCGAAGGGGTTCCGGCGCGGGGCCTGCTGTTCCCGCAGCCGGCGGTGCTGACGGAGGACGGTGACCAGTTGCTCGACAGGCTGACCGGACCCGTCTGGCGCCTCGTGCTCGATGCCCGCCACGTGACGGCAACCGATCTTGCCGGCCATGCGCCCCGTTTCCCGGACATCGATACGCGGCTCATCGCGCCGGCGGATGCCGGAACGACTGACGCCGCCGTCCTTCGCGAACGCGACGGCGTTCTGGCTGCCTGGTTCGACAGGCATGGGGCCATCGCCGCCGTCGTGCGCCCGGACCATTACGTCTACGGCGCCGCATCCGATCTCACGCACATTCAAGACCTGCTCGAAGCTGCCTGCACGGCCATCTCGGCCTGAGCGGCTTCAAAAGGTGTGATCCGTCATTCTGGAGGAGAACATGACGACCATTCCGCACACGCAGATATCACAGACCCAGACATGGCGTCCCTACGCCGTGCTTCTGCTTCTGTTCCTGTTTCAAACGCTCAATTTCTTCGACAAGCTGGTGTTCGGCCTTTCCGCCGTGCCGATGATGAAGGAACTGGCCATTTCGCCGCAGCAGTTCGGCCTGATTGGCAGCAGCTTCTTCCTGCTGTTCTCGATTTCGGGCGTGCTGGTCGGTCTGTTCGTCATCGGTCGCGTGCCGGTCAAATGGATCCTCGTCGCCCTCGCCGCGATCTGGTCGCTCACGCAGATCCCGATCTATTTCACGAGTTCCATCACCGTTCTCGTGGCCTGCCGCATCCTGCTCGGCCTCGGCGAGGGGCCTGGCCTTCCCACGGCGCTGCATGCCTGCCACAACTGGTTTGCGGCTGACAAGCGCTCCGTGCCGAGTGCCATCGTGCTGCAGGGCATCAGCGTCGGTCTGCTCGCAGGTGGGCCGCTGCTGACCTACATCATCGTCACCTATGGATGGCGTACCGGCTTCCTGTTCTGCGGCCTGATCGGCCTTGTCTGGATCGTCGCCTGGCTGATGATCGGCGGCGAGGGCCCGCATGCCACGTCGCATGTCGAGAAGGGACCTCAATCTGACCAGTCGCCGGTTCCCGCCGCAAAACTGTGGCTCGATCCGACCGTGATCGGCGTGATCCTGATGTCGACGATGTCCTACTGGATCGTTGGGATGTCCGCCACCTGGCTCCCCCCCTTCCTGCAGCAGGGCCTCGGCTATTCGCAGACGCAGACCGGTTCGATCATCTCGGCGGTCTACGTCTTCCAGTCGCCGCTCCTCCTGCTCGGCTCGTGGATTGCCCAGCGCATGCTGCAGAAGGGTGTCAGCAAGCGGGTGACCCTCGGCAGCGCCTCCGGCTATGCGCTGCTGATCAGTGGCCTGGCGCTGGCGGCCTCGTGCTATGTCAGCGGTCCGCTGCAGCTTGCCTGCATCGCCATTGCCTTTGCCGCGCCGAGCCTCACGACGATCTATGGCCCGATCACGCTCGGGGCGATTGCGCCGGCCGTGCAGCGCGGCCGCCTGATTGTGGTGATCTATTCGGCCAACGCTGCGTCGGCGCTCGTCTCGAATGCGCTGACGGGCACCATCGTCCAGACGGCGGGGCCGGATCATGTTTCGGCAGGCTATGCCAATGCCATGCTGTTCACGGCCGCCATCCTGATCCTCGGTGCGATCTCCGCATTCGCTCTCATCTTCCCGGATCGGACGATCGAGCGCTTCCGCCGGATCAGCCACCTTCCCGACCATATGCAGCGGGCGTGATCGACGCCCCTCACCGTTCCGACAAAGGAGACTTCCATGAGACTTTCGACCGTCACGCTTGCGGGACGCCCCACCTGGGGCGTCGTCGAGGGCGACACCTTTCACGACACCGGAGCCGTTCTGGCCGCGCGCTACCCTGACCTGAAGTCCGCCGTCACTGCCGGTCTGGATGGGGTCGCAGAGGCCGTGGCGCCGGCTGCAACGACACCCATTTCCGAGGTCACGTGGCTGCCGGTCATTCCGAACCCGGACAAGATCATCTGTGTCGGCCTGAACTACGAGATGCACCGTAAGGAAACCGGCCGCGCCGAGGTGGAGCATCCGACGATTTTCGGACGTTACGCCAACAGCCAGATCGGTCATCTGGCGCCGATCGTGCGTCCGAAGGTCTCGACGCATCTCGATTTTGAAGGCGAACTCGCCGTCATCATCGGCAAGCCGGGTCGCTACATTTCCCGCGCCGACGCCATGGACCATGTTGCGGGCTATGCCTGTTACAATGACGGCAGCATCCGCGATTTCCAGTATCACACCCACCAGTTCACGCCGGGCAAGAATTTCCCCGATACCGGTGCCTTCGGTCCGTGGATGATGACGCCGGACGAGCTTGGTCCCCTGCCGGAGCTTCGCCTGCAGACACGCCTGAACGGTGTGGTGGTGCAGGATGCGACCTTCGCGCAGATGATCTTCGACATTGCCCGCCAGATCGAATACTGCTCGAGCTTCACCCGGCTGGAAGCCGGCGACGTGATCGTCAGCGGCACGCCGGGCGGGGTTGGCGCCAAGCGCAATCCGCCGCTGTGGATGAAGCCCGGCGATGTCGTCGAGGTCGAGATCGACCGGCTCGGCACGCTGCGCAACACGATCGTCGAGGAATAGCCGCGAGGCCGAGCGGACTGCCGCTGTGGCAGCGGAACGGTCCGCTCCAGCATCGACAGGCGACGACGGGAAACTGTCATTCCCGTCGCGTTAACGCATCTGATCCAGCCCCTCGCGACATGCTTTGCCGCCGTGGGCTGTGCAAGAGGCGTCAGACCGAAGCGTCCGGCTTCTGCTGACGCACCAGGCCGGATCTGTCTCGCGGCAGATAGATGCCTGTCGTGCCCTCCGCCACCATTGCTCCAGAGGCCATGACGGTGCGGCCGCGGACCAGGAGGCGGACGGGCCAGCCTCTGACCTCAAGGCCCTCATAGGGCGTGTAGTCGGCGCCATGGGCCAAAAGGTCATTGGTGATCCGGACCCGCTTGTCCGGATCCCACAGCGTGATGTCCGCATCGGCGCCAACGGCGATCGTTCCCTTTCGCGGATAGAGCCCGTAGAGTTTGGCGTGGTTGGTGGATGTCTGCGCCACGAACTGGTTGAGGGTGATGCGACCCTTCATGACGCCCTCGGAAAACAGGATGGGCAGGCGGGTTGCAACGCCCGGAATGCCGTTCGGAATCCAGCGGAAATGTCGCTTGCCCTTCTCGTTGAGCTTGCCCTCGGCATCGTCATAGCGAAACGGGCAGTGGTCCGAGGAAAAGAGGTCGAACACATCCTGTTCCAGCCCCTCCCAGCAGGCTTGCTGGCTCGCCTTGTCACGCGGGGGCGGCGAGCAGACATATTTGGCGCCTTCCAGTGCGTCGCGGTCGAGGTCGTCGGCGGTCAGCATCAGATATTGCGGACAGGTTTCCCCGGCGATCTTCTGGCCGCGCTGCCGCGCCCGGCGGATTTCCTCCATTGCCTCGCGATTGGACACATGCACGATGACGATGGGGACGTCGACGATTTCCGCAAGTGACAGAGCGCGGTGCGTTGCTTCCCGTTCCGCGGGGATCGGGCGCGTTGTCGCATGATAACGCGGAGCGAGCTTGCCTTCTTCCTCGTGGCGGCCGATCAGATAGCGGATGGCATCCTCGTTCTCGCAGTGAACCATCACCAGGGCGCCGGTGCGACGGGCAGCATCGAGTGTGGCGAGAATCTCGTCGTCGCGCAGCCGCAGGCCTTCATAGGTCATGAAGACCTTCAGCGACGTGTAGCCGTCCTCGACAAGGGCCGGCAGTTCCTGTCCAAGTACGTCCGGGGTCGGATCGGTGATCACCAGGTGGAAGGCGACATCCACATGGCACCTGTCCTCCGCCTTGCGATGATATGCCTTCAGTGCTTCGCGCAGCGTCTGGCCTTTTTCCTGCATGCAGAAGGCCAGGACCGTGCTGTTGCCGCCGATGGCGGCGGATCGCGTGCCAGTGTCGAAATCATCGGCCATCACGATCCCCTCGCCGGAGGGCTGGGCGAGGTGCACATGGCTGTCGATGCCGCCGGGCAGCACGAACAGCCCGGCGGCATCGATGATGTCTGTCGCGTCCTCAAGCCCTGAGGCAAGAGCCACGATGCGGCCATCTCTTATGCCGATATCGCAGACGAAGGTATCGCTTGCGGTTGCAACGGTTCCATTGCGGATGATCGTGTCGAAACGCATGGGTCAGGGTCCCTCTTAACCGGCCTTGGCAAGCCCCGTATCACCTGAGAGAATGCGGTCGAGCGCCGCAGTAAAGCGATCGACCTCCTCCAGCGTATTGTAATGCACCATGGAGACGCGCAGCATCCCGCCGTGGTCGGTGAGATCGAGATATTCGGCCAGCCGCCGCGAGTGGAAGTCGCCGAAACGCATGGCGATGTTTTCCCGGTCCATGGCAGCGCAGAGATCTGCGGCATTGCGCCCGTCGAATCGGAAGGCGATCGTGGGAACGCGCAGGCTTCCGCGATTCCGGCTCTGGCCGATGATGCGGCAGTCGTTGCGGGAGCGCAGATAGGACAAGAGCCGTTCTGTCAGCCTGTCCTCATGGGCGGTGATTGCCGTGAAGGCCGTTTCGATGCGGCTGCGAATGCTGCCGTCATTTCCGGCCATGGCGCCGAGTGTCGCAAGGTAATCGACGATCCCGCAGGTGGAATAGGCCAGCTCGTAGTTCGGATTGCCCGGCTCCAGCTTTCCCGGAACCTTATCCTTGCCGTAGAAATAGTGATAGAGCGTATCCAGTTCCAGCAGATGCTCGTAGCGACCGTACATCAACGCATAGTGCGGCCCATAGGTCTTGTAGAGGCTGAAGACGTAGTAATCCGCATCGAAGGCCTGCACGTCGACCAGCCGGTGTGGCGCATAGGCTACCGCATCCACGCACAGCCGGGCGCCGCGTGCATGCACGAAATCGGCAATCTCGCGGATGGGATTGATGGAGCCCAGGATGTTGGAGGCGTGGGTGACGCAGACCAGGCGCGTGCGCTCGCTCATCAGAGGCTCGAGATCGGCAAGGTCGAGCGTCAGCGTGTCCCTGTTCAGCGGCCAGACCTTCAGCCTCACCCCATTGGCCTGGAGGCGATCCCAGGGGCCGATGTTCGATTCATGATCGCTGATCGTCACGATGATCTCGTCGCCTTCCGCAAGCTGGCTTTGCATGGCGCGCGCCAGGTTCTGCAGGAGGGCGGTGGTGGAGCTGCCGAACACGATTTCTTCCGGCCGCCTTGCGTTGACGAGATGCATGGCGGCCGTGCGCGCCTCGTAGAGCGCCTTGGCCGCGTTCTGCGAAACTTCGTAGGACCCGCCGATCTGGACATTGCGCTCGATCAGGAAGCTGTTGATCCGCTCCAGCGCGCCCTTGAGGATCTGCGAGCCGCCGGCATTGTCGAAGAAGGTCCAGCCTCTGTGAAGGCCCGGAAACTGGCTGCGCACGAAGCCGAGATCGAGGGATGGGGTTTCTGCCATGGAATGTTGTCCTCCGGGGACCTGATTGTTTCTAGTGATTGAGTACGGCACGCAGGAAGCTGCGGGTGCGCTCTTCGCGGGGGGTGTCGAAGATGGTCGATGGCGATCCCATCTCCACCAGACGTCCGCCATCCATGAAGATGACGCGGTCCGCGACCTGCCGGGCAAAGCCCATCTCGTGCGTGACGACGACCATGGTGACGCCGGTTCCGGCCAGGCGGCGCATGACATCGAGAACTTCGCCGACCATTTCCGGATCGAGTGCGGATGTCGGCTCATCGAAGAGAAGGACCTTCGGCTGCATGGCAAGGGCGCGGGCAATCGCGACGCGCTGCTGCTGGCCACCCGACAACTGGCCGGGATATTTGTCGGCCTGCTCGGCAATGCCGACCCGCGCCAGAAGCTCGCGGGCCTTTTGGGCGGCCTCGGCCTCCGCCATGCCGCGCACCCGCATGGGCGCCAGCATGACGTTCTTCAGTACCGTCATGTGCGGAAACAGGTTGAAGGACTGGAACACCATGCCGACTTCTGCCCGCACCTTTGCCAGCGCCGCACCCGGCTTCACCTGGATGCCGTCGACCGTGATGATGCTCTCCGGCGAAAAGGCTTCCAGGTGATTGATGCAGCGGATGAGGGTGGACTTGCCCGATCCGGACGGCCCGATGACGCAGACCACCTCGCCCTCGGCAATATCGAGATCGATGCCGTGCAGCACGGTGAACGTGCCATAGGATTTCACCAGTCCGCGGACGGAGATGATGGTTCGTGCGGTGACGGTCATCAGCGTTTCCCCCGGCTGAAATGCGTCTCGAGCCGCGACACCACGGCCACCATGGGCCACAGAAGCAGGACATAGATTGCGGCAGCGCCGATCAGCGGCGTCGGGTTGGCCGCAAGCGCCTGTGCCTGCGTTGCCTGCTTCAGCAGGTCCGGCATGGCCACCACCGAGGCGAGCGCGGTGTCCTTCAGCACGTTGATGCAGTTATTGGTCAGCGGCGGAATGACGATGCGGATCGCCTGCGGCAGGATGACATCGACCATCGTGTGCCGGTTGGACAGGCCGAGCGCCGCCGATGCCTCGAACTGTCCATGCGGAATGGCCTCGATCCCGGCCCGGAAGATTTCCGCGGTATAGGCGGCGGATACAAGCGACAGCGCCGTGACCGCCGAAAAGAAGGGGGACAGGCGGATGCCGACGAACGGCAGCGCATAGTAGACGACGATCAGCAGGACGAGCAGTGGAATGGACCGGAACACATCCACATAGGCGCGGATGAAGAGCCGGATCAAGGCCGGGCTATAGAGGCGCGCCACCGCCAGCACGAGCCCGCCGACGAGGCCGGCAACGATGCTGACCAGCCCGATTTCCAGGGTCACGACGAGACCCCACAGAAGCTGGGGCAGGCTTTCGAGGAAAACCCCCGCATTGAAGAAGGTATTGACGAGATTCATGCCGCTCTGGCTCCATAAAGCCGGCGGACCCTTGGCGGATCCGCCGGCGCATCAAGCCCTTACTTGCCCTTGGGCATGTCGGCGACCATCACGGTCGAGGTCGAGGCTTCCGCCTTGGCGCCGAACCACGTCTCGTGCAGCTTGGCGATGAAGCCTTCCTTCTTCAGCGACGTGATGACGTCGTTGACCTGGGTGGCCAGCGGATCGCCCTTGTTGAACATGATCGAATATTTCTCGCCGGTCGGGATGCGCTCGACGACCTTCAATTCCGGCTTGTCCTTGACGTAGTAGAGAAGCGCCGGGATATCGCTGATATAGCCGTCGATCCGGCCGGCGACGAGGTCGAGCATGGCGGGCGACAGGCCTTCGAAGCGGCGGATGTCGCCGAACTTGTATTCGCCCTTGTTCTTTTCCGCCCACATGTCGCCGGTCGATCCGGTATCGACACCGACCACCTTGCCGCCCATGTCCTTCAGGCTCTTGATCCCGGATTTCGCGGTCGCCGTCAGCGACTGGTCGCTGTCGTAATAGGGCTGTGCGAAGGAGACGGATTGCAGGCGCTTCTCGGTGATGGTGATCGAGGATACGGCCATGTTGATGCGGCCCGACTGGACGGCCGGGAAGAGGCCGTTGAAGGGCGTATTGACGAATTCCACCGACTTGCCGAGGCGCTTGGCAATTTCTGTGACGAGATCGATCTCGAAGCCCACCACCTTGCCGCTGGCATCCTGAAACTCCCAGGGAACGTTGCCGATGTTGGCGCCGACGGTGAGATCGGCAGCCTGCGCCGTCTGCAGGCCGAAGAGAGAGGTGAGGCCGGCCAGGAGAGCGGCGGCGAATGTAGTCACGCGTGTCATGAAGTTCCCCTTGTTATTTGATGCGCGATGTCACATACATTGGTCTAACTGGTCAGACCAGTAAGGCCAGACAAGCACGGCTCTTGGCGCTTTGCAAGATGGTCTGTAGAAAATAGATTGCTCCGACACGAGGGACGGGCTGCGGGAACGGCAGGACATGCTCAACAAGACGCTTTTGCCGCAGACGGTGGCACGGGAAATTCAGACAATGATCCAGACCGGTGCCCTGAAACCGGGGGAGCGGATCCAGTCGCAGCGCGAACTGTCGGAGCGGCTCGGCGTAAGTCGCGCCTCCCTGCGGGAAGCCTTGCTGACGCTTGAAACATTGGGGCTCGTGAAGACGGAGGCCGGGCGGGGCACCTTCGTGACATCACCGGCCGACCGCGCCGCCGGCCCCTCCGCGCATATGGCGCCGTGGCGCTACTCGCAAAGCTATTCGGCCTTCGACGTATTCCAGACCCGTATCTTTCTCGAGGGCGAAATTGCCCGGCTTGCCTCCGGCCGCCTGACCCAGCGGCAGCTGAGCGAGATGGAGGCGGCAACGGAAACCATGGAGGAATGCTGGGCAAAGCAGGATGTTCTCTCGAACGTCGAGGCCGATCTCTCGTTTCACGCGACCATCGTGTCCGCCTGCTCGAACCAGATGCTGCAGGCCTTGTATCAGACCGTGCGGGATCTGATCACCGAGACGCAGCGCCAACCGATCCCGATGACGGATCCGGAGCGGATGCGCGAATCGATCGCGGAGCACCGCCGCATCATCGAGGCCCTGCGCGCCAATGACGGTGCGGAGGCAAGACACGCGATGGAAACGCATATCCGCAACACCGCCCGCTGCGCGGGGCTGAACCCGTGAACCGGGCCACATTCACCGTCGCCCTGGCGCGGGGGCCTTTACCGTGCCCGGCAGTGCGTTGACCGGCTTACGGGCGTTTGCGTTGCAGGCATGACCAAGGCCGAAGAACCGACCCGTTCAAGGTTCCCCGCCCGTTTGGCCGTTGCAATGTGATCAGCCAAGCAAGCCCCAGGTTTCGAGAAGGCCCGCCAGTTCCTTGCGGTCGGCGGCATCCAGATGCGGCAGGCCAGGGACGCGAACGGGCCCGACCGGTACACCCATCATGGCCACCGCCTCCTTTACCACCGTCACATTTGCACCGTTGCGATACTTGGTGCGCATGCGCTCGAAAGCTTCTATCCGTGAGACTGTCGCGCGTGCAGCCTCGAAATCGCCCTTCTGCAATGCCGCCAGAACCATCAGTGAGAACTGGGGCGCGACATTGACGAGGCCGGAGGTGAAGCCCCTGGCGCCGACGGACGCAAACGCGGGCGCCCAGCTTTCGGCGAGGCCACAGACAAAGATCGCGCCGGCGGGATCCGCTGCTGCGATGGCCCGCGACAGGAGGATCAGATCGGTGGTGGCAAACTTGATACCTGCGACGTTTGCGTGGCCTGCGAGTCGCACCATGTCGTCGACGGAGAAGCCCTCCGCGCGGACATAGGCGACAAGCGGCAGCGGCGAGAGGTCTGCAAGGCTCCGGAAATAGTCGATCTGCGCATGGGGCGCGGCAAAAGGATCGACCGGCTGATGTGACATGACCGCGGCCGCTCCCATATCCCTAGCCTGCCGTGCCATCTCCGCGGCCTCACGCAGCGAGCGACCGATCGCGGCTGTGACCGGCGCCTTGCCGCCGACGCCAGCAATCGCGGCCTTGTAGACCGCAAGAATTTCCGAGGGCGTCAGCGCGTAGAATTCGCCAGTGTTTCCGGCGGCGACGATATTGTGGATGCCGGCATCCGCCACCGTCCGGTAGACCTTCGCCGTTACTGCCGGCTCGACATTGCCCTGCGCATCATAGGCTGTCACGGGAACGCCGGAGATGCCCTGAAGCGCGGCCTTGATCATGTCCATGCTCATTGAAGTCCTCTCGTTGCTCTGCGGCATCAAATCGGAAAACGGGGAACGGGAACGCCGGGAACCTCGACCTCGAAGGCAATCACGCTGCCTTCCTCGTCGATGAGGCCGTCCTTGCGGCGAAGGCTCGTCACATAAAGGGTACGCATGTCCGGTCCCCCGAAACATGGCATTGTCGGGCCGCTGACCGGGAGTTGATAGACTTCGACAATCTCTCCATCGGGCGAAATCCGGTTGAGCTTGCCGTCCAGGACGCCGGCGCTCCAGTAGAAGCCGGCCATATCCGTTGCCGCCCCGTCCGGCCGCCCCTCGGCATTGGTAAAATCGAGAAGGCGCCGGGGTGGCCCGAGGCTGCCGCTTTCGGGATCGAAATCGAAACTCTGCAGGAACTGCTGGCTGCTGTCGGAATGGAACATCGTGCGCCCGTCCGGGCTCCAGGCAAGGCCGTTGGAGGTCTTCAGTCCGTCGAGGGCCTGCGTGAAGCGGCCGTCGGGAGCAATCCTGTAGAGGCGTCCATTGGTCGTCTGCGGAATGGTCTCGTCCCGGGTTCCCACCCAGAAGTGACCGTCCGGCCCCACCTTGCCGTCATTGAGCCGGCTGTTCGGCCGTCCGCCATCCGGGTTGCACAGAAGTTCGAGCGCGCCGCTGGCCGGGTCCATCAGGTGCACACCGGTCTGAAGGGCAACTGCGATCCGACCGCTGTCACACAGGGCAAGACATCCGATCAGCGCAGGCATGCGAAAGAAGGACTCGCGACCATCAGCATGGATGCAGACGACCGCCGGGGCGAGAATGTCGACGAGCCACAGATCGCCGGTGCGATCATCCCAGGTGGGAGACTCTCCCACATGCAGTGGCGTCCGCAGCACATGGCGGGCTTCTGGATGAACAATGGTTGACGACATGACTTCCCCCCATCCGGTACGGCGCTGGCGCCACCGGTCCTGCAGCAGCCCTCCCGGCTGCTGCCTGTGATCAAGAGTTGGTGTCACACACCCTGGAACATGCGTGCCCGTGCATTCAGGATATGCGTCTTCATTGCCGTATGCGCCTCTGCCTCCCGACGGTCGAAGATGGCCTCAACGATGGCCGCATGCTCGTCCTGGACCGCACGCACATGGGCAGGTGTCCGCTTCAGGCTCAAAGTCCGGGTCACCGACATGCCGATCGCGATATGGGGCTTGAACCATTCGCGCACCAGCGTGTGAAACTGGTTGCCGGTTGCCAGAGCCACTGCATCGTGAAAGGCCTGGTCCTCATCGGCTCCGAGATCGTTGCGCTGGAGACATCGCTCCAGCGCCTCGAAGGTTGCTTCGATCCGCGCCTTGTCCTGCGGCTGCCAGTTGCGTGCCGCAAGCGCTGCCGCCTCCGCTTCAAGACCGGCGCGAAACTCGAAAAAGCGCTGCACATCGGCCAAAGAACCAACGGGCACCTGGGTCAATACGGAGGAGTCTGGTCGCTGGCGAACATAGGAACCGGAGCCCTTGCGGGACACGATGAGTTCGTCGTTGCGCAACCGTTCCAGTGCCTCGCGCACGACGGGGCGCGAGGCGCCAAGCATGCCCGCAAGACTGGTTTCGGATGGCAGACGCTCATTCACGGGAAAACGCCCATCGGCAATCATCGCCACGATCTTTTCGTAGATGATGTCGCTGAAGCGCGTCTGGTTGCGCGCGGGGGCGATCAACTCCGGTTTGTCCATCTACCGTCCCTTTTCCCGCCGCCAGGCGGCATACTCTTCCTCGGCCTCCGCGTTGGGCGGATAAAGACCGAAGATGCCGCGTCCCGCTTTCACCTTCTCCTCCACGAAATCCTCGAACACCGTCTGTTCGAAGGCCTCGTTGGCGACGTCTTCGGCAATCGCCGAGGGAACCACCACGACACCCTCGTCGTCGCCAACGATAACGTCACCAGGATAGACGGCGACATCGCCACATCCGATCGGCTGGTTGATGTCGAGTGCATGATGGCGGATCAGGTTCGTCGGCGCCGATGGCGCCGCGTGATAGGCGGCAAACGGCAGCTTGGCAATATCGGGCGTGTCCCGGAAACCGCCATCCGTCACCACCCCGGCCACGCCCCGCTTCCACAGACGGGTGACCAGAATGCCGCCTGCCGATGCTGCGGACGCATCCTTGCGGCTGTCCATGACCAGAACCGCGTCCGGCGGGCATTCCTCGATGGCGCGGCGCTGCGGATGCGATCTGTCGTTGAAGGCGCCGACGTGATCGAGATCCTCGCGCGCCGGAATGTAGCGCAATGTGAAGGCTTCGCCGACCATGCGAGGGGCTTGTGGATTAATCTTGTGAATGCCGCGGATGAACACATTGCGCAGCCCACGCTTCAACAGAACCGTGGTCAGTGTCGCCGTGGAAACAGCCTTCAGCTTGTCTCGAGCGCTGGCAGATAATGGCATGTTTTTCCTCCCGCAGGCCCTCTCAACCGGACCCTGTTGGTGCTTACGCATATTCATCCTGTAAAAATCTGTCAATACTTGTCATCATCTGAAAAGCTGTCTATGGTCCACCCGCCGGCCTTGGAGGGGCCGTGCCGGACGATGGCTTGGGAGAGCCGTCCTGTCGTCTGGCCTATCGAGGGATCGCGGGAGGAGAATGCGATGCACGAAAAGGATTCACACGCAGGCGGCGTCACGCGCCGTGGCGTTCTGGCCGGTATGGGGGCCGCAGCAGCCCTCTCGATTGCCCCGCGCGGTGCATTTGCCGCAGCGGCAAAGGAGGCGCCGCAGCTGGCAGCTCTTGTCAAGGACGGCAAGCTGCCGCCACTCTCCGAGCGCCTTCCGGCCAGTCCGTTGGTCGTGAAACCGTTCGAGAAGGTCGGCACTTATGGCGGTAGTCTCCGCCGCGGCCTGCGCGGTTCGTCTGACCACAACGGCATCCTGCGCATGGTCGGAAATCAGGGGCTGGTGCGCTGGAACATGGAATTCACCGAGGTTCTGCCCAACCTTGCCGAAAAATGGGAAGTGAACGACAACGCCACGGTCTTCACCTTTCATCTGCTGAAAGGGGTCAAATGGTCTGACGGCCATCCCTTCACCGCCGATGACGTCGTTTTCGCCATCGAGGACTGCGTGAAGAACAAGGAATTGTACAGCGCGACGCCTGCCCAGCTTTCGGTCGCCGGCAAGGCGGTGGTGGTCGATAAGGTCGATGACCATACCGTCAGGTTCACCTTCGCCGCGCCGAACGCGCTTTATCTGGAAAATCTGGCGACGCCGCTTGGCCAGCATCCGACGCTGTTTGCCAAGCACTACTGCAGCAAGTTCCTGCCGAAATACAATGCCAGCCTCGATGCGGAGGTGAAGGCGGCCGGCGTTTCCAGCTGGACGGAGCTCTTCCGCGCCAAGTGCGGCGACATCGAAATCCCGTCGCGCTGGTCCAATCCAGAAAAGCCGGTGCTCGATCCCTGGGTTGTCAAGGAGCCCTATTCCGGTGGCGCGACGCGCGTGGTGATGACCCGCAATCCGTATTTCTGGCAGGTCGACACCGAAGGCAACCAGTTGCCTTACATCGACGAGCTGAACTTCGGCATCAGCCAGGATGTCGAATCGCTGATGCTGAACGTGATTTCCGGCAAGATCGATATCCAGGAGCGCCATATCAGCGTGCTGGCCAACAAGCCGACCCTGTCGCAGAACATGCAGAAGGGCGGTTACCGGCTGCTGTCGCTGGTGCCATCCGCCGCGCAGCAGTGCCAGATCTACCTGAACATTACCCACAAGGACGCGGCGATGCGCAAGATGTTCGCCGACAAGTCGTTCCGGCAGGCGCTTTCGCTCGGCATCAACCGGCAGGAAATCATCGATATCGTCTATTTCGGGCAAAGCGAGCCCTATCAGGCGGGACCGCGCCCCAGCCATCCCTGGTATCACGAGAAGCTGGCACGGCAGTTTACCGAGTTCGCCCCGGACAAGGCCAATGCCCTGCTGGACAAGGCGGGCTTTGACAAGAAGGGCGCGAACGGCATTCGCCTGCGTCCCGATGGCCAGCCGGTCTTTTTCGCCATCGACGTGATCCCGACGCTCTATCCCGACCTCGTGGATACGCTGGAACTGGTGAAGTCGCATTGGGCGAATATCGGCGTTGACGTAAAGGTCAACACCATCGAGCGTGCCCTCTACTATACGCGCGGCGATGATAACGCGCACGACGCCGCCGTATGGCCCGGTCCGGGCGGGCTCGATCCGATGCTCGACCCGCGCGATTTCTTCGCCTTTCACCCGCAGGGCAGCCGCTACGCCATTCCGTGGACGCTGTGGTACACCTCCAATGGCGCCAAGGGCGAGGAACCGCCGGAAAGCCAGAAGAAGCGCTTCAAGCTGTTCGACGAAGCCCGCTCCACGGCCGATCTCGACAAGCGCGGCGCCATCATGAAGCAGCTCTTCGATATCACCGCAGACGAGTTCGAAACCATCGGCGTCTGCCTCGCCGTCGGCGGCTTCGGCGTGATCCGCAACAATCTGCGCAACGTGCCCGAAAAGCAGCCGGACAGCTGGTCCTGGCCGAACCCCGGTCCTGCGCTTCCGCAGCAGTTCACCTTCACGAGCTGAGCCTGACACGCCGGCGCCGTCCGCAGGCGGGCGGCGCCCCATTCAACACCGCTTCATCGGCTGCCCGGGCTTTGTCCGTGAGCCGTTTGACCGGACGGATGTCTGCGAGTGCATGCCATGTTGAAATTCATCACCAAGCGGCTGCTGTGGATGATCCCGTCCCTGTTCGCCGTCAGCTTCCTGGCCTTCGTGCTGATCCAGTTGCCGCCGGGCGATTACGTCACGACCTATATTGCCACGCTGGCGGCCTCCAACGAGATCATCGACCAGAATACGGCCGCCAGCCTGCGCGAGCGCTTCGGGCTCGGCGATCCGATGCTGGTTCAGTATTTCAAGTGGATCTGGGGAATCGCCACCCGCGGCGATTTCGGCATTTCCTTCGAATGGCAGCAGCCGGTCTCCGGCCTTATCTGGGAACGCATGGCGCTGACGCTGGTGCTGGCGATCGCCAGCCTGCTTGCGACCTGGGCGATCGCGCTGCCGATCGGTGTCTACTCGGCCGTGCGCAAATACTCCATCGGCGATTATGCCTTCACCATCTTCAGCTTTTTCGGGCTTTCCGTCCCGTCCTTCCTGCTGGCGCTGGTGCTGATGTATGTCGCGGCCGTCGAGTTCGGGCAGGATGTCGGCGGGCTGTTTTCCCATGAATTCGAGGCGGCCCCCTGGAGCATCGCCAAGATGCTGGACCTTCTCGCGCATCTCTGGCTGCCGGTGATCATTCTCGCCGTCTCGTCCACCGCAAGCCTGATCCGCGTGATGCGTGCCAACATGCTGGACGAGTTGCCGAAGCCCTATGTGACGACGGCCCGTGCCAAGGGGCTTTCGGAATTCAGGCTGCTCACCAAGTACCCGATGCGCATTGCGCTCAATCCCTTCATCTCCACCATTGCCTGGCTGCTGCCGAACCTGATCTCCGGCTCGGTGGTCGTCGCCATCGTGCTCAACCTGCCGACCGCCGCGCCTTTGTTGCTCCAGTCGCTGATGGCGCAGGACATGTATCTCGCCGGCGCCTTCGTGCTGCTGATCTGCGCGCTCACCCTGATCGGCTCGCTGATCAGCGACATTCTTCTTGCGCTGGTCGATCCGCGCATCCGGCTCGAATAGGACACGCGACCATGGTTGATATCGCCATTACCAGCATCCAGCCGGATCGTGCCGCCGTTGCCTCGCAATGGCAGCTGATCTGGTGGGCCTTTCGTCGTCACCGCCTCGCCATGGTGGCACTCTGGGTCACCGTTGCCATGTATCTCGTGGCCCTCGTTCCCGGCTTTTTCGCCATCAACGACCCGAACCAGCAGAACGCCAGAGCGACGTTCCATCCGCCGCAACCGATCCATCTGATCGATACCAGCAACGGCTTTTCGATCGGTCCCTATTTCCATCCCCTGAAGCTGACGCGCGATCCGCAGACGCTCGCCGCGATCTTTGCAGAAGACCGGAGCCGCAAGGTGCCGATCAGCCTGCTGGGACGAGGGTACGACTATTCGGTTCTGGGGTTGTTCAACACCAGCATTCACCTGTTTGCCTCGTCCGATCCGCGCCAGCCGATCTACCTGTTCGGCGCCGACCGACTGGGGCGCGATGTCTACAGCCGCGTCATTCAGGGGGCACAGATCTCGCTGTCGATCGGTCTGGTCGGCGTGTTCATCTCGCTGATGCTCGGCATCATCCTCGGCGGCATCTCCGGCTATTATGGCGGGCGCCTCGATTTCGTCATGCAGCGCATCATCGATTTCGTGCTGTCTTTGCCAACCATTCCGATCTGGCTGGCCATGGCGGCAGCACTTCCGCAGGGCTGGCCGGCGACACTGCAATACATGATGATCACCATCATCCTGTCGCTCACGGGCTGGGCACAGCTTGCCCGCGTGGTGCGTGGCCGTTTCCTGTCGCTGCGCACGGAAGAATTCGTGGCGGCCGCCCGTCTCGACGGTGTCTCGGAGGGCCGCATCATCTTCCGCCACATGCTGCCGAGCTTTTCCAGCCACATCATCGCCTCCGTCACGCTTGCTGTTCCGGCGATGATCCTGGCCGAGACGTCGCTGTCCTTCCTCGGCCTTGGCCTGCAGCCGCCGACCATTTCCTGGGGGGTGCTGCTGCGCGAGGCGCAGAATATCCGCTCGATTGCCACGGCCCCCTGGCTGTTCATGCCGGGACTGGCGGTCGTCGTCGCCGTCATGGCGCTCAATCTGCTCGGCGACGGTCTGCGCGATGCAGCCGATCCCTACAACAAGTGAGGGCCGGATGATGTCCGATATTCTCCCGATGCCGGCCCGCAAACCCCTGCTCGAAGTGCGAAACCTCGTTACCGAATTTCCACTCAGAACCGGTGTATTCCGGGCGGTGAATGACCTTTCTTTCTCGATCGACGCCGGCAGGACGCTCTGCGTGGTCGGGGAAAGCGGTTCTGGTAAATCGGTGACGGCGCGCTCCATCCTGCAGATTGTCGATGCACCCGGCCGGATCGCTTCCGGATCGATCATGCTCAACACAGCCGACGGTCTGTCCGTCGACCTTGCGAAGCTCCATCCCCGCAGCAAGGCCATTCGCGCCGTGCGTGGACGCGACATCGCCATGATCTTCCAGGAGCCGATGTCCTCGCTGTCGCCGGTGCATACGGTCGGTGACCAGATCACCGAGGCCCTTCGCCTGCACATGAAGATGACGAAGGCAGAAGCGCGCGCCGAGGCAATCAACCTGCTGCGGCAGGTGGAAATACCCAATCCCGAACAGGCCATCGATCGCTACGCCTTCCAGTATTCCGGCGGCATGCGCCAGCGTGCGATGATCGCCATGGCGCTTGCCTGCAAGCCGAAGCTTCTCATTGCCGACGAGCCAACGACAGCGCTCGACGTGACGACGCAGGCGGAAATCCTCGACCTGATTGCAAGGCTTCAGAAGCAGACGGGCATGGCCGTGCTGTTCATTACCCATGACATGGGGGTGGTCGCGCAGATCGCCGACGACGTGCTGGTGATGCATCACGGCGTGGCCAGGGAATACGGTCCGGTCGAGCAGATTTTCCACGCGCCGCAGGACGATTACACGAAGATGCTGATCGGCTCGGTGCTGAAGCTGGAGCAGAAGGCGGAGATCCGGCTTGCCCGCGCGCCCTTGGACCGAACAGCCCAACCGATCCTTGAGGTGCGCAACCTTTCGCAGCACTTCGGCAGCCTGAAGGCTCTGGACGATGTCTCGATCTCGCTGCTGCCCGGCGAGACGCTCGGCATCGTCGGCGAAAGCGGCTCCGGCAAGACCACCATGGGCCGCGCCATCATGCGGCTTTATGATCCGACGGCCGGCGAGATGCTCTATCGCAAGGCCGATGGCGGCGTGGTCGATCTGGCGCGGATCGAAGGTGCGGCCCTGAAGGAGGCGCGCCGGGAACTGCGCATGGTGTTCCAGGACCCGTTCGGTTCGCTCAATCCGCGCATGACGGTTGCCCAGGTCATCGGCGAGCCGCTGCTGGTGAACGGCATTGCCAGGGGCAAGGAACTGGACGACCGGGTCAGTCATCTGATGGAACAGGTGGGGCTTGATCCGCGCGGGCGCGAACGGTACCCCCATGCCTTTTCCGGCGGTCAGCGCCAGCGCATCGGCATTGCCCGCGCGATCACGCTCAACCCTCGCATCATCGTTGCCGATGAGGCAACTTCCGCGCTGGATGTCTCGGTGCGCTTCCAGGTGCTCGATCTCCTGATGAAACTGCAGGACGAACTGGGGCTCGCCTACATCTTCATCAGCCACGATATCGGTGTCATCCGCTACATGTGCGGCCGCGTCGGCGTGATGTATCGCGGCAAGATCGTGGAAGTCGGCGATGCGGACAAGGTCTGCAATGCACCCGATCATCCCTATACCCAGGCGCTTCTCTCCGCCATTCCGAGGCCCGATCCGCGCGATCGGGATCGCTCCCGCCGTTTCCGCTACACCGAACCCACCCCTGTCAGAAATGGGAGTTCCGCCCGATGAAGATTACTGCGATCCGCACCTTTCTCATGCATGCCGGTCAGCCGGATCCCTCCAAATGGGCATCTGACGGTCACACATCCCACATCACCCAGCACAAGCTGGAGGGCACCCGCAACTGGCTGTTTCTCAAGATCGAAACGGACGAGGGGGTCACCGGGATCGGTGAATGCTCCGGCTGGCCGCGCGTCATCGAAACCGCCATCAAGGACCTGGCGCCCCTCTTGATCGGCGAGGATCCCGCCCATATCGAAAAACTCTGGCAGAAGATGGCGATCGCCATGATGGGGCATGGCATGCTCGGCACGGTGGGGGCCGGTGCCATGACCGGCATCGACATGGCGCTCTGGGACATCAAGGGCAAGGCGCTCGGCGTGCCTGTCTGGATGCTGCTCGGCGGCAAGGTGCGCGACCGTATCCCGATCTATTCGCATGCGAATACACCGGAGCGGGCACTGGCCGTCAAGGCGCGCGGCATCAAGGCCATCAAGTGCGGCGGTGTGTCCAATCCGGTCAGGAAGGTTGCCGCGCTCCGCGAGGCCGTGGGGGACGAGATCGACATTGCCATCGACCTGCACGGCCCGCCGTGGATGACGCCCGCTGACGCCTGCCGTCTGGTGCGTGCTCTTGAACCTTACGAACTGCTGTGGGTGGAAGACCCGATCGCCCCCGACAATGTGGAGGGTTACCGCCGCATCCGCGATGCCGCCCACATTCCGCTGGCGTCGGGCGAACGCACCGCAACCATCTTCGGCGAACGCCAGTTGATCGAACAGGAACTGGTGGATGTCATCCAGCCGGATACGGGCAGAGCCGGTGGTATCACGCAGATGAAGAAGATCGCCGCCATGGCGGAGGCCCATCACATCCAGATGGCGCCGCATTCCGGCTCGCTTGGTCCCGTCGCGGAATATGCTGCCCTGCACGTGCTGGCCTCCATTCCGAATGCGCTGATCCTGGAGCGGATCGATGACGACTGGGAAGGGCGACCGCACACCATCGTGCCGCACCCCGTGCAGCGCGATGGTTTCCTGACCGTTCCGGATGCGCCCGGTCTCGGCTGCGATATCGATGAAGAGTTCGTGGCGCGCTTCCCGAGCGAGGGCAATCTCTCCGTGCCCGTGCAGGAGAGCGCCAATTCCTACAATCCCGGCACCTATGGCGAACGTCTCTATGTTCAGACGCGCCTGCAGCGCCGCACCTATTTCAGTGCATGAGGCAGGGACATGAAGATTGACCGCATGCGGGTCTACGTCACGCGCG
>NZ_VJMG01000071.1 GCF_007004135.1 Affinirhizobium straminoryzae | reverse complement strand
GATCCGGCAAAACAGGTGGCGCGCGAAACGGGTGCCACCTGTTTTGCCGGATCGGCGGAGACGGTGCTTTCGGAAAAGATGACCGCGATGCGGTTGTCGCGCATGGCATCGATCACGGCCTTCACCTGCTGCGGCGTGCCCTGACTGTCGGCGTTCACCGGCCAGAGATAAAGCTCTTTCAGGCCGAAATCGCGGGCGAGATAGGAAAAGGCACCTTCGCTCGTGACAAGCCAGCGCTTGCCCTCGGGCAGGGCGGCCAGCCGTTCGTGGATCGGCTGCACGGTAGCGCGGATCTGGTCGGAATAGGCCTTCGCATTGGCGGCGTAGACATCGGCATGGGCGGGATCGATGCGGCTCAGCGCGGCGCGGATATTCTCCACATAGATCAGACCGTTGGCGGGTGACATCCAGGCATGCGGATTGGGCTTGCCCTGATAGGCGCCGCCGGCAATCGCCATGGGGTCGATGCCGTCGGACACCGTGACACTCGGCACCTTGCCGAGATTGGCAAGAAACTTCTCGAACCACTGCTCAAGGTTCAGGCCGTTGCGCAGCACCAGATCCGCATCGCGAGCACGCAAGATGTCGCGTGGGGTGGGCTGGTAGTTGTGGATCTCCGCGCCAGGCTTTGTGATGCTTTCCACCTCCGCGGCATCGCCTGCCACGTTCTTCGCCATGTCGGCGATGATGGTGAAGGTGGTGACCACCTTCGGCTTATCGGCTGCCCAGACCGGCGCGGCCAGAAGGCCGGCAACCGTCAGCGACAGGGCAGCAAGCAGGCGCATTCGCACGGCATTAACCCTCTCTTGCAACTCATTTGCAATACAAGCTAACGCCTTTGTCAGCGTTGTCAACGCTATTGCAAATCATTCGCAGCAACGTGAGCGCTTCGTCATCAACGGCCGGGGGACGCAGGCAGACGGGGGGCGCGGCAAGCAGCCATGCGGGCTTAAAGCTTCTTCAACGCTCATGACGGAGGATGATGGGCACTACCATGGTTTCAGTTTTGCGTTGAGTGGAGTTCAGCATGCCGGAGTTCCGGGCGTGAAAGGCCTCAAGATCAGGCTGTCACGAAAGCTCGTGATCGTGCTGGGCGGCATTGTCGTGCTGGGCGGCGGCAGCGGCGCCGTGGCGCTCTACATCGGTCCGGACAAGATTCTTGGACCGTCCTACGAGGAAGTGAACGGCCTGAAATGCACGACGGCGCAGCTCGTGAAGATCAAGCGCGAGCAGAGATCCTGGGTCCGCAAATACGTCTTCACCGAAGGTGGCGATGGACCGGCGCGGCTGAAGACGGCGCTGCGCGTTGCCAAATCCCTGCAGGAAAGCGAGAAGGCCGACCTCATCCAGGTGACCGTTCTCGACAAGGCCGGCCCCACCCAGCGTTCGCAGATGCGCGGCCGGGCGATTGGCGCGCAGGTTGTCTACATTCCCGATCTTGCGCGGTCGCCGGTGCCCTCCGAAACCTCATTCTCTGCCTTCTACGTGGACGGCAAGGCCAACAGCAGCGGCGAATTCTTCGGCATGCGGATCGATCCCCCCGAGGAAGACATGGAAAAGCTGGCCGCATCTTTGACCGACAAGGCCGATTGCGTGATGCCGGTGACCGAACCGGCCGCAGACCCGCATGGCAGCAGCGGCGGCAAGAAGGGCAAGAAGAGCAGCGACCATGGTGGCGGCGGCGGGCATGGCGAGGCCGCGGGCCACGGCTCTGCGAGCGACAAGAAGGCCGATGACGGCCATGGCGGCGGCGACAAACCCGCACCGGCCGCCGGCGATCATGGCGGCGAACCCGCAGCAAAGGCACCGGACGGCGAGAGCGGCAGCGGCGGCCTTCTCGGCTCGATCACCAGCATGATCTTCGGCAGCGGCAAGAAGGACGCACCGGCGGCCAGCGAACAGCCGGGCGAAACAGCGGCTGCGACGGACCATGCCGCGACAGACAAGCCGGCGGCGGAACCGGTCGAACAGCCCGGTATCGTGGCACGAATGAAGGGGATGATCTTCGGCGGCGGCGAAGAGAAGGCCGTGGTGGCGGAACCGGTGGCCAGGCCAGTGGCGACAGAAGCCGCTGGCGAAACCGCCAAGGCTCCGGCCGACGGCATCGACCCGATGAAGGTTGCAGCTCCCGCAACCGCGGCGCCGGTAGCCCAGGCGCCGGTACAGGCCGACCCCGCGCATGGGCCGGCGGCGGGACCAGACGATGCCACACCGGACACTCTCCCGACACCTCAGCCGACGGCCCCGGCCAGGAGCGCCTCACCCAAGCCTGCCCGTGTCGTTCACTGAACCTGCCACAGGCGATGGCGGACAAATGAGGACGGGTCTCAGATCCGCTGCTTCACCGTGGCCAGCGCGCCGCGAAAGGCCTTGGCGAAACTTTCCCGGTCATCGGGGTTGAGGAAGGCGCCTATATCGGTGCGTCTCCCCTCGCCTGTCACATGCATGGATGTGATGCCGAACTCGTGGTGTCGGCGCACGCGAAAACGTGCCCAGAACGGGTTGAAGTGATGTTCCACCATACGGCCCGCGGGTGAGAATTTCCGGATCGCCACATCGGTACGCGACACCGTCACCTCCTCACGGGCGCGGCCGGCGCGGTAGTTCAGCCAGAAGGCCCCCCACAGGAGCATGAAATCGAGACCGAAGAAGAAGACGATCGGCCAGGCGCCGGTCGTCAGGAAGAAAAGGCCGTGCAGCAGGCAGATGGCGCCGGTCAGACCAAGCAGCACGCGATAGCCCTGCCGCCCCAGCGATCGATAGGGCGTCAGTTCGGCTGCGAAAACCGGTGGCTCGTCGTCTCTCTCCACGTTGCCTTCCATCCCGTGGCTTGTCATAGAAGTGCATATGGCAACTGATAGACTGCAATCCCACATGCAAACTTCGCAAAAGTCAAATGGCGCGGCGAGAGGCCGCAGCCGCCATGCCCGCAGTGCCTATACGAAGGCGGAGATGCAGGAGATCTTCCGCCGCTTTTCCGTGCAGCGTCCGGAGCCGAAGGGCGAGTTGGAGCATGTGAACCCGTTCACGCTGGTGGTGGCCGTGGCGCTTTCGGCGCAGGCAACGGATGTCGGCGTCAACCGCGCCACCCGAAAGCTGTTCCAGATCGCCGACACGCCGGAAAAGATGCTGGCGCTCGGCGAAGAGGGCGTGATCGCACATATCAAGACGATCGGGCTTTACCGCAACAAGGCAAAGAACGTCATCGCCCTGTCGAAGATGCTGATCGAGGACTTCGGCAGCGAAGTGCCGAAGACGCGGGACGAGCTGACCCGGCTGCCGGGCGTGGGGCGCAAGACGGCCAATGTGGTGATGTCGATGGCCTTCGGCATTCCGACGCTTGCCGTCGATACCCATGTGTTCCGCATTGCCAACCGGCTGAAGATGGCGCCGGGCAGCACACCGGATGCCGTGGAGGAGAACCTGCTGCGGGTCATCCCGAAGGAATACCTGTTCCACGCGCATCACTGGCTGATCCTGCACGGGCGCTACACCTGCAAGGCCCGCAAGCCGGAATGCGAACGCTGCGTGATCGCCGATCTCTGTCGCGCTCCGGACAAGACCTGCGACGTGCCGGCGCCGCTTGTCGAACTAGCCGCGCAGACGATCGGGACGGAGGCGTTCACCGAGGGCGAATGAGGGATCGCGCCTGCTGATCGCCTTGTGCAGGTGCACCATCAGGCCGGCGGCAAACAGCGGTGTCAGCAGGTTGAGGATCGGGATGGCGAGGAACCCGGCAATCAGCAGGCCGGCGAGAAACACCGTGCCCTTGTGCTTCTGGCGAAAGGCCTTGGCCTCTTCCGGCGGGCGAAAGCGCATGGCGGCGAACTCGAAGAACTCGCGTCCGAGCAGATAGCCGTTGACGAGGAAGAAGGCGACGAGATTGACGCCCGGCACCAGCAGCAGGAACAGCGCCACCAGGTTGCCGAGAATGACGACGCCGAGAAACTGCACGGATTCGATGAGCGCGCGCCCCATCGGCATGGCCGTGCCCGGCGGATCGGCCGGGTAGTCACGCTGTTCCACCACTTCGGCCACGTCATCAAGGAACAGGCCGGCAATCAGCGCCGTGACCGGTGCAATCAGCAGCGCAAGACCAAGCGCCAGCCCGATGCCGGCGACGATGGCAAAGACGAAGGTCAGCCAGCCGGCCCAGTCCGGCACCGTCGGCAGAAGGTCCGCGAAATAGGGCCAGACATAGCCGATGAAGACGCCGCGCAGGGCAAGCCAGAGGCCGATCAGCACCAGGATCGTCAGGCCCAGAACCTTCCAGAACACCCGGCGCGTTTCCGGCGCGAAGAGATTGAGAAGCGAAAGGCGTGCGGCGTCGAGAATCATCAGACGGTCGGCTCCGGTGGTCCAGAACGCTTCAGGCAACAGCGGAGATGCCCGAAACACCCTGTCTGTTTGGTGTGGCGCAGTTTCGCCGGCGAAATCGGTTTCCGCGTTCGCCGGACCTGCTTTCGGCTGGATGTAGGTGCACGCAGCCCGCCGCACAAGGCGGCGGATCTCAGCGGATTGCTTCCAGTTCCGTCCGGTGGCGCTGCATGGCGAGGAAGCGGCGGTAATCACGCTCGTAATGCGGATGCGCGCGGCCTTCCGGCAGGCGCACCGTGCCGCCCTGATCCATGGCGGCGGCGGCGGAGGTGAGATCCGCATGCAGGGCACCGGCCACCGAGGCGGCCATCGCGGTTCCGAGCAGCACCGCATCCGGCGCCGAGGGCAGCCGCACCGGATAGCCGGTGACATCCGCATAGAGTTCCACCAGATGCGGATTGAGCGCATGTCCGCCCGCCACATGCAGCATCTCCACCGCATGCCCGGCGGTCTTCATGGTCTCCAGAATGTGGCGGATGCCGAGAGCCAGCGCCACGCAACTGCGCCAGTAGAGCTGGCAGAGACCGTCGAAGGAGGTATCGAGCGTCAGACCCGAAATCGTGCCGGTGGCGCGCGGATCGGCGAGCGGGGCGCGGTTACCGTGGAAATCCGGCAGGATGTTCAGCCGCTCGCCGAGCCGATAGGGCTCGCCTTCGCGCAGCACGGCGATGCGGTCGATGATGCGCTGGTGGGTGGCAGGGGTCGGCTCGCCACCCGCCGCATGCATGCGCACCACATGATCGAGCAGCGCTCCGGCCGCCGACTGGCTGCCCTCGACCAGCCAGAGATCCGGCAACAGCGCGCCGCGGAAGGGGCCCCACAGGCTGTCGGTGAAGATCGGCGTGGCAGACAGCGCAACGAGACAGCTGGATGTGCCGCCGACCAGCGCCAGATCGCCGCCCTCCCCCGCCCGGCCGATGGCGGTGCCAAGTGCGCCGAGCGCCCCGGCATAGGCATCGATGATGCCGGGCGTCACGAGGCAGCCGGTGGTGAGGCAAAGCTCTGCGGCGGCCCCGTCGCTCAACCGGTCGACCAGACCGCCGACCGGCAGCGTCGTCTGCGGCAGGGCCCCACGCCCCACCATGTCGTCCAGCCCGGCAAGTGCCAGGAAATCCCGCTGCCAGCCAGCCTGCTCGTGTGCCAGGAAATTCCACTTGGCCGTGAGTGTGGAGCGGGACCGCGCCGTCGAGCCCGTGGCCCGCCAGGTGAGGAAATCGGCGAGATCGAAGAAATAGCCGGCCTTCTGCCAGCTGCGCGGCATGTGCCGCTTGATCCAGGCAAGCTTCGGCAGCTGCATTTCCGGCGACAGGGCGCCGCCGCAGAAATCCAGCACCGGGTGGCGGCTGGCATTCAGCCGCTCGGCCTCCTCCACTGCGCGATGATCGAGCCAGACGATGGTGTCCAGCCGGTCGTCGCCGGTAGCGGACACGCTGAGCGGCTTGCCGTCCCGGTCGCGCAGCACCAGGGAACAGGTCGCGTCGAAGCCGAGGCTTGCAACCTGTTCCGGCTTTGCCCCGGCCTCCGCCATCGCGGCCTTTACCGCCTGACAGGTGGCCCGCCAGATATCCTCGGAATCATGCTCGGCGATGTGATCGCCGTCACGCCGCATCAGGATCGGGTGACGGCTGCGCGCCAGAAGCCTGCCGTGACGGTTGAACACGCCCGCGCGTGCGCTGGTCGTTCCCACATCGACCGCCACCACCAGTTCCCGCATCAGGTCCTGTTTCCCATCCTTGGTGGATCGCCGTTCAGGCCGTGCAATCGGCGCTCAGGGCGCCGCGACCGTCGGCCGGCCTGCGGGATCCGATATGTAGTTGGCGATAAGGTGGAGCAAATCCGGCATGGCGTCAAACACCACATCGGGCGAAAGTGCCGCAATTTCGGTGCGGTATTCCTCCCGGTCCGCATGCGATCCGCCGGTGAAGGCAAACACCGCCATGCCAGCGCGCTGCGCCGCCAGAATGCCGGCGGGGCTATCCTCGATGACGATGCAATCGGCCGGATCCGCCCCCATTTCACGGGCGGCATGCAGGAAAAGATCCGGCGCCGGCTTGCCGTTTGCCACCATGCTGGCGCTGTAGACATGCGGTTCGAGGAAGCCGAGAAGCCCGGTGAGGCCGAGCGACAGACGGATGCGCTCCGGCTGGCTGGACGAGGCCACGCAGCGACGCCAGGGCATGGCGGAGAGCGCATCCGCAATGCCGGCAATCGGCTGGAGATCCGCCTCGAAACTGCGATAGAGATCCTGGCGCATGCGTTCCAGGAAGGCGGCATCCGCATGGATGCCGAAATCCGCATCCAGCACCGACACCATATGCGCCATGCTGCGCCCGAGGAAGCGCTGGTAGGCCTGCTGCTCGCCAAGCTCCCCGCCATGCGCCTTCACCGCATCGATGAGAACGCGGATGGACAAGGGCTCGCTGTCCACCAGCACGCCGTCGCAGTCGAAGATCACCAGGGGTTGCCGCATCTGTTCCATGGCATGACTCTAGCCCGCCAGACGGTCATCAAGATAGAGCTGCAGCGTGCGGGCAGTGCCCTCCGTCCACAGGGTTTCGAGCGCATGCGCGAAGCGGGTGCGGAAATGTTGCGAACCGGACACGGCGCCGAAGATCTCGTCGAAGGCGAGGAAGGCCATCGGATCCTGACGCGCCTGAAGCGCCGCCGCCTGAAGTTTTTCAGCACTCGCATCGTTGAAGACGATTGCCTTGCCGCTGTCGCTGGTGCCGGCAAAGTAGCGGCACCACAGCGCCGAGACGAGCGACAGGCCGACGATATCCTCGCCGCGCGCCAGCCGGTCGGCGGTGGAGGGCAGGATGAATTTCGGCTGGCGGTTCGAACCGTCCTGCGCCAGACGCGGAATGGTGTCGCCGATCTTCGGATTGAGGAAGCGCCGCTCGATCAGTTCGAAATAGGCGTTGAGATCGGTGTCCGGCACCGGCGGCACGATGGGGATGATCTCTTCCCTCTCGAGCTTGGCGAGGAAGGCGCGGATCAGCGGATGCTCCAAGGCCTCGTGCACGAAATGGATGTCGAGCAGCGCCGCCGGATAGGCAATCGCGGCATGGCCGCCGTTCAGGATGCGGATCTTCATCAGCTCGTACGGCGCGACATCCGGCACGAACTGCACGCCGGCCCGTTCGAGAAGCGGGCGGCCGGCCGGGAAGCGGTCTTCCATCACCCACTGCTTGAACTCCTCGCAGAACACCGGCCAGTTGTCCTCGACACCGAAATCCTGCGCCAGAATGTCGATCTCGCGGGTGCCGGTCGCGGGCGTGATGCGGTCGACCATGGAATTCGGAAAGCTCACATTCTCGTGGATCCACTCGGCAAAGGCGGGATCGGAGAGACGGGCGAGCCCGCAGACCGTGTTTTCCGTCACATGGCCATTGCCCGGAATGTTGTCGCAGGACATCACGGTGAAGGGCGCGACGCCCTTGTCGCGCCGCGCCTTCAGACCGGCGATGATCAGCCCGAACACCGTTTTCGGCTGGTCAGGCGTTGCGGCATCGGCCTGGATGGCGGGATGGGCCGGGTTGAAATGCCCTTCCGCATCGATGAAATAGCCGCCTTCGGTGATGGTCATCGAGACGATGCGGATCTTCGGATCGCTGAGCGCCGCGATGATCGCGCCCGCATCGCCGACCGGCAGGATGTCGATCATCGGCGCGGTGACGCGGGCGGCGGTGCGGTTGTTGTCCTGCTCCACCACCGTCGTCAGGAAATCCTGCGCCGCAAGCTTGTCGCGCATGGCCTGATCGGAGGGCAGAACGCCGGCGCCGACGATGCCCCAGTCGTGGTCGAGCCCCTCGTTGAAGAGATCATCCAGATAGACCGCCTGATGGGCGCGGTGAAAATTGCCGACGCCGAAATGCAGGATGCCGGGCGACAGCGTCTTCTGGTCGTAGGCCGGCACGGTCGCCGTGGCGGCGATCTCGGACAGGGTGGCGCGGGAAAGCTTGATGGTCATGGGGTCACGTCCTGAAAAGTGAACGGCAGAAACGGGTCGGAGGCTTCAACTCAGCTCATCCAGTTGCCGCCATCGACATTGTAGGTCTGGGCGACGATGTAGTCGGCCTCGGCGGAGGCGAGGAACACGGCCATGCCGGTGAGATCCGCAGCCGTGCCCATGCGGCCGAAGGGAACGGCCTCGCCGACGAGCCGCTTCTTTTCGCCGAGCGGGCGGTTCTCGTAGCGGGCAAACAGCGCATCCACGCCATCCCAGTGCTCGCCGTCCACCACGCCGGGCGCAATCGCGTTGACATTGATGCCGTGCCGGATGAGGTCGAGCCCGGCCGACTGGGTGAGCGAGATGATCGCCGCCTTGGTGGCGCAGTAGATGGCAACCAGCGCTTCGCCGCGCCGGCCCGCCTGGCTTGCCATGTTGATGATCTTGCCACCCTTACCGCGCGCGATCATGGAGCGGGCGGCCGCCTGCAGCATGAACAGGGAGCCTGCGACATTGATCGAGAACAGCCGCTCGTAGCTGTCACGGGAAATCTCGACGATCGGCGCCATGTCGAAGAGCGCGGCATTGTTGATCAGAATGTCGATGCCACCGGCCCTTTCCTCGACGGCGCGGATCGCCGCATCGATGGACGCCTGCTGCGTCACGTCGAGTTCCACCGCATAGGCTTTAGGCCCGATCTCGTCCGCCGTCTGGCGGGCGCGCGCGAGGTTGATGTCGGCGATGGCGACGGTGGCGCCCTCCCGCACATAGGCTTCCGCGAAGGCGCGGCCGATGCCGCGGGCAGCACCGGTGATGATGGCGGATTTGTCGTGCAGTCTGCCGGTCATAGCGCCAGTCCCTTGTCGTCGAAGCGGTGCAGCTTGCTTTCATCGGGCGTCAGGAACACGCGGTCGCCATGCCGGCAGCCGAATTCGCCGCCGGCGCGCACGGTGAGCGTGCCGATGCCGGAGACTTCCACATGCATGAAGGTGTCGGAGCCGAGATGCTCGGCGATGGTGACCACGCCGTCCCACGTGCCGGCCTCGCGCGACAGTCCGATATGTTCGGGCCGGATGCCGGCCGTCTTTGCCCCCTTCGCGCGGGCATAATCGCCCTCGATCAGGTTCATGCGTGGCGAACCGATGAAGCCGGCGACGAAGAGATTGGCGGGTTTGCGGTAGAGATCGAGCGGCGAGCCGACCTGTTCGATACGGCCGCGGTTCAGCACCACGATTTTGTCGGCCATGGTCATGGCCTCCACCTGATCGTGGGTCACATAGATCATCGTCGTCTTCAGCGTCTGGTGCAGCTCGCTGATTTCAAGGCGCATGTTGACGCGCAGCGCCGCATCGAGGTTCGACAGCGGCTCGTCGAACAGAAAGGCCTTTGGCTGGCGAACGATGGCGCGGCCGATCGCCACGCGCTGGCGCTGGCCGCCGGAGAGCTGGCGCGGCTTGCGGTCGAGATAGTCGGTGAGGTTCAGCACGCGGGCGGCATCGTTCACCTTGCGGTCGATTTCCGCCTTGTCGATATTGGCCATCTTGAGCGGAAAGGCGATGTTGGAGCGCACGCTCATATGCGGGTAGAGCGCATAGGACTGGAAGACCATGGCAAGCCCGCGTTTGGCGGGCGCCGCCTCCGTCGCGTCCTGCCCGTCGATGACGATCTGGCCGCCGGACACATCCTCCAGGCCGGCAATCAATCGCAGGAGCGTGGACTTGCCGCAGCCGGACGGGCCGACGAAGACGACGAATTCGCCGTCATTGATGTCGAGATCGATCGAGGGGATGACCTTCGCTTCGCCGAAGACCTTGGAGACATTGCGCAGAGTGATACTGCCCATCTTCGTTTTCCTTTTGTATCCGCTGCCTATTTCACCGCGCCGAAGGTCAGGCCGCGCACGAGCTGCTTCTGGCTGAACCAGCCGAGGATCAGGATCGGGGCGATCGCCATGGTCGAGGCGGCCGAGAGCTTGGCGTAGAAGAGACCTTCCGGGCTGGAATAGGAGGCGATGAAGGTTGTCAGGGGTGCGGCCTTCGACGTGGTGAGGTTCAGCGTCCAGAAGGCCTCGTTCCAGGCGAGAATGATGTTGAGGAGCAGCGTCGAGGCGATGCCGGGGATCGCCATCGGCGTCAGCACATAGACGATCTCCTTGGCAAGCGAGGCGCCATCCATGCGGGCGGCCTCAAGAATCTCGCCGGGGATTTCCTTGAAGTAGGTGTAGAGCATCCACACGATGATCGGCAGGTTGATCAGCGTCAGCACCACGACCAGGCCGATGCGCGTGTCGAGCAGGCCGACGTCGCGGAAGATCAGGTAGATCGGAATCAGCGCACCGACCGGCGGCATCATCTTGGTGGAGAGCATCCACATCAGCACGTCCTTGGTGCGCCTGGTCGGCGAAAAGGCCATGGCCCAGGCGGCGGGAATGGCGATGACGAGACCGAGCAGCGTGGAGCCGAGCGACATGACCACAGAGTTCCAGAAGTGCAGGACATAATCCGAGCGGCTCTGCACCTCGGCATAGTTTTCCGTCGTCCAGTGGAAGAACAGGAAGACCGGCGGCGAGGCGATTGCATCGCCTTCCGACTTGAAGCTGGTCAGCACCGTCCAGAGGATCGGGAAGAAGATCAGGATGCCGAGCGTCCAGGCGATGGCGCTCATGACGAGCTTGCGGCGGGTGGAAACCTTGCGTGCCATGGTCTCAGGCCTCCAGATTCTTGCCGATGAGGCGCACGAGGAAGATCGCGACGATATTGGCGAGGATGACCGCCACGATGCCGCCGGCGGATGCCCCGCCGATATCGAACTGCAGCAGCGCCTGGGCATAGACGAGATAGGTGAGGTTCGTGCTCTGCGTGCCCGGCCCGCCATTGGTGGTGACGAGGATTTCCGCGAAGACGGACAGCAGGAAGATGGTTTCGATCAGGATGACGACGGTGATGGCGCGCGCCATGTGCGGCAGCACGATATAGATGAAGCGGGACACGAAGCCGGCGCCATCCATCTCCGCCGCCTCCTTCTGCTCCTCGTCAAGCGATTGCAGGGCGGTCAGCATGATCAGCGTCGCAAAGGGCAGCCACTGCCAGGCGACGATGATGATGACCGACAGCAGCGGCACGCTGGCAAGAAAATCGACCGGCTGGAAGCCAAGGCTGCGGGCAATCCACGCGAGCAGCCCGTTCACCGGGTTCATGAACATGTTCTTCCAGACGAGCGCCGACACGGTCGGCATCACGAAGAAGGGCGCAATCACCAGGATGCGCACGATGCCCTGCCCGAAGATCGGCTGGTCGAGCAGCAGCGCAAAGGCGATGCCGCCGATGATGGTGATGGCAAGCACGCCCCCGACCAGCAGCAGCGTGTTGGTCAGCGCATCGAAGAAAGCGGGATCGCTCAGGAAGAAGGAATAGTTCAGGAAGCCCGTGAACTCCTCCATGCCCGGCATCAGGAGATTGTAGCGCAGGAAGGAAAAATAGATGGTCATGCCGAGCGGCACGATCATCCAGGCAAACAGCAGGATGACGGAAGGAGCCATCATCAGGCGTGCTGCCGAACGGGTGTGGGTCGTCGCCATGAGAGCCCGCCTCTTGTTCTGTTCAACTTTGTTGAGAACCTCCCCCTCTGGCTGCCGCCATCTCCCCCACAAGGGGGGAGAAACCGTGCGGCATCCTCCTGCCCCAAATGAAGAGCGCGGTGAGTGCTGCGGGTTAAGCCCCTCCCCCTTGTGGGGAGGGGTTGGGGAGGGGTTTTATCTGCAAGACCAGGATCTTGCCGGTTCCCTCTCCCCGTTCACGGAGAGAGGGCTAGGGTGAGGAGCAAGCTCCCCCAAGCCGGCAGCCTTACTTCTTGGGATAACCGGCCTTCTTCATCTCGCGCTCGGTCAGCTGCTGGGCACTCTGCAGGGCCTGATCGACGGTCACCTGACCGGCGAGCGCTGCGGAGAACTGCTGGCCGACCGCCGTGCCGATGCCCTGGAATTCCGGGATCGCCACATACTGCACGCCTTCATACGGAACCGGCTTGACCGAGGGCTTCTTCGGATCGGCCGAGTTGATGGAGTCGAGCGTCATCTTGGCAAAGGACGCTGCCTTCTGGTACTCGGCGTTCTGGTAGAGCGAGGTGCGCGTGCCCGGAGGAACGTTGGCCCAGCCTTCCTTTTCCGCAACGAGGTTCAGGTAGTCCTTGCTGGTGGCCCAGGCGATGAACTTTTCGGCCGCCTCGACCTTCTTGGAGCCGGCCGGGATGGCGAGGTTCCACGACCACAGCCAGTTGCCGCGCTTGCCAAGACCATTGTCCGGGGCGAGCGCGAAGCCGACCTTGTCGGCCACCTTCGATTCCTTCGGATTGGTCACGAAGGAGGCCGCCACGGTTGCATCGATCCACATGCCGCACTTGCCGGTCTGGAACAGCGCGAGGTTTTCGTTGAAGCCGTTGGAGGAAGCGCCCGGAGGGCCGGCGTCCTTCATCAGCTTGACGTAGAAGTCGAGCGTGTTCTTCCATTCCGGCTGGTCGAATTGCGGCTTCCAGTTCTCGTCGAACCAGCGGGCACCGAAGGAATTGGCCGTTGCCGTCAGGAAGGCCATGTTCTCGCCCCAGCCGGCCTTGCCGCGCAGGCAGATACCGTAGGTCTCGGTCGACTTGTCGGTGATCTTGCGGGCCGCGTCCGCGATGAAGGTCCAGGTCGGGGCATCCGGCATTTTCAGGCCGGCCTTGTCGAACAGGTCCTTGCGGTACATCACCATCGAGCTTTCGCCGTAGAAGGGCGCGGCATAGAGCTTGCCGTTGACGGTGAGGCCGGAGCGGATCGGCGGCAGCAGATCGTTGGCATCATATCTGGCATCGGCGGAGAGCTTGTCGAGCGGGGCCAGCCAGCCCTGCTTGCCCCAGATCGGCGCTTCGTAGATGCCGATGGTCATGATGTCGTACTGACCGCTCTTGGTCGCCACATCCGTCGTCACGCGCTGGCGCAGCACGTTTTCTTCAAGCGTCACCCACTGCACGTCGATGCCGGGGTTCTTCGCCTTGAAGTCATCCGTCAGCTTCTGCATGCGGATCATGTCGCCATTGTTGACGGTCGCAATGGTCAGCGTCTCGGCCGAGGCAATACCGGACAGGGCCAGCGCAGAGACTGCGCCGAGCAAAATGGTCTTCAATGTCATCTCTTCCTCCCAGAAGAACGGAAACGAGCATTCGCTTTGCTCGCGGGCAATTACTCGTTTATTGGCAAAAAATGTCAAGCAGCATTCGTCGCTGCAGCGCAGCGACGCGGCATCAAGCAATTGATTTCAAAATAAAATTATTTTGCTCAGATGGAGAGCATATGCTCAGCGGTATGTTCGTCGGTGATCAGACCATTGATCATTCGACCGCGCAGAGCCGCCGCCAGCGCTGTTTCCTTGCGCCGCCCGAGCGCCACGCCGATCACGACGCCACGGTCGCGGGGCGGAATCGGCACGCTGGCGACCCGGTCGTTGACGGGGTTGTCGAGCAGCTTTCCGTCATGCCCGTACATCCAGCCGCAGATCTCGCCGGCGGCACCCGCCTGCATCAGCGCCGTCATTTCGTCCGGCGCCAGGAATCCGTCCAGGCAAAGCGGCGCATCCACACCAAGCTCGCCGACGCCGACGAAGGTGACGTTCGCGGTGGCGCCAAGCGTCAGCGTCGACTGGACGATCGGCTGGCCATGCAGCAGGTCACGTTCCTCCGCAGACGAACACAGGACGGGCAGCGGCATGGGGAAGTGGCGGGCCTTGATGGCATCGGCCATCGAGAAGATGACGTTGTAATAGGCCGCCGAGCCGTCGGGGGCGATGTTGCCGGTCAGCGAGACGATGCGATGCTGCGGGCATTCCATCGGCGGCAGCTGGTCCACGGCCGCCTTCAGCGTGCGGCCGGTGCCGATGGCGAGCACGATCGGCTCCGGGTTCTTCAGCCAGCGCTCGATCTCGGCGGCAGCCGCCTCGGCAATGCCGACCGTCGAGGAGGTGCCGGCGGGATCGGAGGGCACCACCTCGGCATGGTTCAGGTCGAATTTTTCGCGCAGGGCCAGGGACAGTTCGAGGCAGGCGGAGATCGGATGGTCGAGCCGGACCTTGATCAGGCGCTCCGCAACCGCAAGCGAGACGAGGCGCTGGGCGGACTGGCGCGAAATGCCCATGGCCGCGGCAATCTCATCCTGCGTGCGCCCGGCCACATAATAGAGCCAGCCGGCGCGCGCGGCATCATCCAGCCGCCCCTGCGTATCATTGCGTCGTGCCATCAACAGATCCTGAAGCCGTTCCTGCTGCGGTTGCTGCCATGATTGGACGGGACCTGTCAAATCACAGGCCGACGACAAGAGGCCCGGCGGCCGCAAACCTGCCACCGGGCCTCATTGTTCTCGTTGCCGAAAGCCTCAGGCTTCGACCTGCACCAGATGACCGGGCGAGACCTCGCGATACTGGCGCTCAGGCGGCACATAGCCTGCCGCCCGCACCGGGCTCTTGATCTCGTCGGTGGCGAGGTTCCGCTTGATGCTGCGACGGGAGGGATCCGGCACGGGCACCGCCGCCATCAGCTTTTTCGTGTAGGAATGCTGCGGATTGTCGAAGACGGCGGCGCGGGGACCGATCTCGACGATCTCGCCAAGATACATCACCGCCACGCGGTGGCTGACACGCTCCACCACCGCCATGTCATGGCTGATGAAGAGATAGGCGAGCTTCAGGCTCTGCTGCAGATCGAGCAGCAGGTTGCAGACCTGCGCCTTGATCGACACGTCAAGCGCCGAAACCGCCTCATCCGCCACGATCACCTTCGGATCGAGCATCAGGGCGCGGGCAATGGCGATGCGCTGGCGCTGGCCGCCGGAGAATTCGTGCGGATAGCGCCGCATCATGTCCGGCGACAGGCCCACCTTGGCCAGCAGGTCGGCCGCCTTGTCGCGCGCATCCCTCTTGGAGCCGAGCCGGTGTTCGATGAAGGGTTCCATCACCGCCGAACCGACGCTCATGCGCGGGTTGAGGCTGGCGAAGGGATCCTGGAAGACCATCTGGATCGACCGGCGCATGGTGCGCAACGTCGAACGGTCGAGGGTCATCACGTCATACCCGTCGAGCGTCACCTGGCCGCTGTCCGGCTGCACCAGGCGGGTGACGGACCGGCCGGTGGTGGACTTGCCGCAGCCGGATTCGCCGACCAGCGACAGGGTCTCGCCCTCGAACAGCTGGAAGGAGACCTTTTCCACCGCATGCACGGCACCCGTCTGGCGGCCGAGAATGCCGGAGCGGATGGCAAAGCGCGTCGTCAGGTCCTTGACGTCGAGGATCGGCGTCTTGCCCTTGGCAACCGTATCGGTCACCGTTTCCAGAGGCTGCGCCTCTCCGGACTGCACGTCGATGATGGGAAAGCGCAACGGAAGCGCACTATCCTTCATCGACCCCAGCCGCGGCACCGCCGCAAGAAGGGCGCGCGTGTAAGGGTGCTGGCCGCGGTGGAAGATATCGCCGGTGCCGCCGGTTTCCACCTGCTCGCCACGGAACATCACGATGGTGCGGTCGGCAATTTCGGCCACGACGCCCATGTCGTGGGTGATGAAGAGAACGGACATGCCCTCCTCATCCTGCAGTTCCTTGATGAGATCGAGGATCTGGCCCTGGATCGTCACGTCGAGCGCGGTCGTCGGCTCATCGGCGATCAGGAGCTTCGGCTTGGAGGCGAGCGCCATGGCGATCATCACGCGCTGGCGCATGCCGCCGGAGAACTGGTGCGGATATTCATCGAAGCGCCCCTTGGCGTTCGGAATGCGCACCTTGTCGAGAAGCCTGAGCACCTCGGCCTTGGCCTCGGCCGCCGAGATGTTCTGGTGCACCGTCAGCGCCTCGGCGATCTGCCGGCCGATCGGGAAGATCGGGTTGAGCGAGGTCATCGGCTCCTGGAAGATCATCGAGATCTCGTTGCCGCGCACCTGGCGCATCTGCTCTTCGGGCAGGGACACGAGATCGCGGCCGCCGAGCATGACCTTGCCCTCGATGCGGCTGGAATTCTTCGGCAGAAGCCGCATGATGGAGAGCGAGGTGACGCTCTTGCCCGAGCCGGATTCGCCGACGATTGCCACCGTTTCGCGCGGCGCGATCGAGAAGTTCATGTTGCGGACCACCGACTTCCATTCGTCATTGACGCGGAAGGAGGTGGTGAGGTTTTCGACGGAGAGGACCGGGGTCACCGCTCCCCCCGTCTGTTCCGAAAGCGTTGCGGACAGAAGCACGGGATTCTCCTTGGTCTCTGCCGACGGCTCAGGCCGCAAGCGCGGTTTCGGCCAGCGTCACCCAGTAGCTGATCCCGTAGGGAATGGCCTCGTCGTTGAAGTCGTAAGCCGGATGATGAAGGTTTGCCGTGTCACCCACGCCGAGGAAGATGAAGGCGCCCGGCCGGGCCTCCAGCATGTAGGAGAAATCTTCCGCGCCCATCTTCGGGGCCGCATTGGTCTCCACGCGGGTATTGCCCACCACTTGGGCGGCAACGGAAGCGGCGAAATCGGTCTGCGCCGGATGGTTCACCGTGACGGGATAGCCGCGATGGTAATGCACCTCCGCCACCGCGCCATGCGCCATGGCCGTGCCCTGCGCTACCTCAACCAGCCGCTTCGCGGTGAAGTCACGCACCTCCGGATCGAGTGTGCGGACCGTACCGGTGAGCTTCACCTCCATCGGGATGACGTTATAGGCATCGCCGCCATGGGTGGTGGTGACGGATACGACGACGGACTTCAGCGGGTCGATTTCGCGCGATGCGATCGACTGCAGCGCGATGATCACATAGGCCGAGGTCAGGACCGGATCCACCGAGACATGCGGCTGGGCGGCATGGCTGCCCTTGCCCTTGATCACGATGTCGAAGCTGTCAGCCGCCGCCATCAGGCCGCCCTTGCGCAGCGAAAAGTCGCCAAGCGCCAGCCCCGGCGAATTGTGCATGCCATAGACTTCCTTGATGGAATATTTTTCCATCATGCCGTCCTCGACCATGGCAAGGCCACCGCCGCCGCCCTCTTCGGCCGGCTGGAAGATCACCGCAACGGAGCCTGCGAAACGGCGCGTCTCGCACAGATACTGCGCAGCCCCCAGCAGCATGGCGGTGTGCCCGTCATGGCCGCAGGAATGTGCCTTGCCCGGGTTCTTCGACGCCCAGGCCTTGCCGGTATCTTCCAGGATCGGCAGTGCATCCATGTCGGCCCGCATGCCGATGACCGGTCCCTCGCCGAGCGATCCCTTGATCAGCCCCACGACGCCCGTCTTGCCGATGCCGGTTTCCACGACGTCGCAGCCGAAGGCCTTCAGCTTTTCGGCGACGAAGGCTGCCGTGTGATGCACATCAAACAGAAGCTCCGGATTTTCATGCAGATGGCGCCTCCACGCCGCCACTTCATCCTGCATTTCGGCGGCGCGATTGAGAACTGGCATTGATGCGACCTCGTTGGTTTCTTCAGCTGTTTCCCTTGTGGTTGGTCGGGATATTGCGCTGTCCCGCTTCGCATTTGCAAGCTTCAATTTTCACTTCTGAACGCAAAATAGGCCCACACGCACGCGGCTTAAATTTTAGACAGACCGCCGGCCGGTGAGGGAGAGAGACAGCTAAAGTGCTGTCAAGATTGAAAGAATTTCATCTCGAGGCATCCGGGAAAAACTTGACCTGCACCGCGACCTGGAAAACAGATAGAAGGCATCAGCGGCACGGCCGCGTTCGAGTTTCCCGTGAGGAAGGCAATGCACATGGACGGAAAGATGTTTCTGCTGGCGGCCACGGTGGCCGGTTTCAGCCTGGCAACCACGCCATCCCAGGCCGCGCGCGGCAGCGACGGCGAGGTGAAGATCCTGTTCTGGCAGGCGGTGTCCAGCATGAACCCCTACCTCTCCGGGGGCAGCAAGGAAGTCTACGCCGCCTCCATCGTCATCGAACCGCTCGCCGGCTTTGACGAGAAGGGCACCATGTTCCCGCGGCTTGCCGCCGACATTCCGACCAAGGCGAATGGCGGCGTTTCCGCCGACAACCTCTCCATCACCTGGAAGCTGAAGGATGGACTGAAATGGTCTGACGGCAGCGACGTGACGGCCGAAGATATCGCCTTCACCTGGCAGTATTGCACGGCGCCCGGCGGCGGCTGCGCCCAGAAGGCAAAGTTCGACGGCGTTTCCAAGGTGGAGGCCATCGACCGGCTGACCGCGAAGATAACGTTCGAGAAGCCGGCCTCCTATCCTTACGGCCCCTTCGTCGGCGCGCTGTCGCCGATCATCCAGAAGGCGCAGTTCAAGGATTGCCTGGGTGACAAGGCGCCGCAATGCACGGCCGCCAATTTCGGCCCGATCGGCACCGGTCCCTATGTGGTGAAGGATTTCAAGGCGAATGACGTCATCACCTTTGCGGCAAACCCGAACTATCGCGACCCGCAAAAGCCCGCCTTCGCTTCCGTGACCCTGAAGGGCGGCGGCGACGCAGCCTCGGCGGCGCGCGCGGTGCTGGAAACCGGCGAATATGACTTTGCCTGGAACACGGTGATCGAACCGGAAGTGATGGAGGCCATGCTGAAGGCTGGCAAGGGCCAGATCGCCAGCGCCTTCAGCACCACGGTGGAGCGCATCCACCTCAACCCGTTTGCGGTGGATTCCGCGCTCGGCGCCAAGCGCTCCACCAAGGAGGCCGGCCCGCATCCAGCCCTTTCCGATCCGGCCGTGCGCCGCGCACTCTCGCTTGCCATCGACCGCGACATCCTGGTCGAAGCCGGCTACGGCGCCGGCGGCAAGGCGACCTGCAACGTGATCCCGAGCCCCGAGGCGTTCGCCTCGACCGGCGTCGACTGGTGCCTGAAGCAGGATCTCGCCGCCGCCAACAAGTTGCTTGACGACGCCGGCTGGAAGAAAGGCTCCGACGGCATCCGCGCCAAGAACGGGGTCAAACTCTCCTTCCTCTACCAGACCTCCACCAATTCCGTGCGCCAGGGCACGCAGCAGCTGGTGAAGGAATGGTGGAAGGAGATCGGCGTCGAAACCGAACTGCGCAACATTCCCGCCTCGGTCTATTTCGGCAGCGATCCGGCAAGCCCGGATACCTACAAGAAATTCTATGCCGACGTGGAAATGTTTGCCTCCGGCTTCGAGACGACGGATCCCGCCAAGTTCCTCGCGGACTTCCGCTGCGACAAGATCCCCTCGCCCGCCGATGGCTGGCAGGGCGGCAATGTGGCGCGCTTCTGCGACCCGGCCTATGACGCTCTGGTTGCAGAGCTTGGCAGCGCCGAAGGCCAGGAGAAGCGCGGCGCCATCATCAGGAGGCTGAACGACATGCTGGTCAACAGCGGCTACATTCTGCCGCTAGTGGTGCGCGGCGAACCCTCGGCCATCGCCAAGACGCTGGTGGACGCGAAGATCAATCCGTGGGACACTCAGTTGTGGAACATCGAGAGCTGGAAACGCGGCAAGTGAGGCTGCGCCTGCAGCCACAATCACGGGCGACCTTGCGAATTATACTGTGATTTCAAGGCTCTGACGATCGAGAGGGCCGCCGGTAAAAGGCCCTCTCACACGCCCGTCGAAGCGTGAAACTTCCGACTTGAACGCAAAATAGGCTTATGCTTAGATAGCACAAATTTTGTTCACACCCAGACTGGAACCGTCGAAAAAGAACGGTCAGGTCCTTGGGCTTTTCAAGGAGCATTCGACAGAATTCACCACCGAACTGGGAGGAAAACAGTGAGGGTGGCGATGTGGTCTGGCGACCATGGCCGTGTGGGCCGAAACGCAAAAACATCTTTAAGGGGAAAAGAATGACGCGATTCAAGATCCTGCTCGCCGGAACGGTGGCTGCTTTGGCGGCAGCGACCTCCGCCCATGCCGGGCGAGGCACCGATGGCGATGCGAAAATCCTGTTCTGGCAGGCCGTCTCCACGCTCAATCCATACCTGTCGGGCGGCACCAAGGAAGTCTACAGCTCGTCGATGATCATCGAGCCGCTGGCGCGTTATGACGAGACCGGTTCGCTGGTTCCGTGGCTGGTGACGGAAATTCCGACCGTACAGAACGGCGGCGTCGCCTCCGACATGAAGAGCATCACCTGGAAGCTGAAACCCGGCGTCAAATGGTCCGACGGCACCGATTTCACCGCCGATGACGTGGTCTTCACCTGGCAGTATTGCACGGCACCGGATGGCGGCTGCGCCCAGAAGGCGCAGTTCGAAGGCATCACCAAGGTGGAAGCCGTCGACAAGCAGACGGTGAAGGTGAGCTTCTCCGAACCGAAATACTATCCCTACGGCGCCTTCGTCGGCGCACAGCAGCCGATCATCCAGAAGGCACAGTTCAAGGATTGCGTTGGCGCCAAGGCGCCGGGCTGCACCTCGGCCAATTTCGGCCCGATCGGCACCGGTCCCTTCGTCGTCAAGGAATTCAAGCCGAACGACGTCATCACCCTGACGGCCAACACGAACTTCCGCGATGCCAGCAAGCCGGCCTTCGCCTCCGTGACGCTGAAGGGCGGCGGTGACGCCGCGTCTGCCGCGCGCGCCGTTCTCGAAACCGGCGAATACGACTATGCCTGGAACATGCAGGTCGAACCGGAAGTGCTGGAAACCATGCTGAAGGCCGGTAAGGGCAAGCTGGTCAACGCTTTTGGCACCCAGGTCGAGCGCATCAACATCAACTGGACCAACCCCGACCCGAAGCTCGGCGACAAGCGTTCGACCGTTGAAGGCGGCAAGCATCCGGCGCTTTCCGATCCGGCCGTGCGCAAGGCGCTGTCGATGGCGATCGACCGCGACATCATCAACGAGGCCGGCTATGGCGCGGCCGGCAAGCCGACCTGCAACATCGTTCCGGCTCCGGATGTCTATATCTCCACCGCCAATGACTGGTGCCTGAAGCAGGACATCGCCGGCGCCAACAAGCTTCTGGACGATGCCGGCTGGAAGAAGGGTCCGGATGGCATCCGCGCCAAGGACGGCGTGAAGCTTTCCTTCCTCTACCAGACCTCGACCAACTCGGTGCGCCAAGGCACGCAGGCGCTGGTGAAGGACTGGTGGAACCAGATCGGTGTGGCGAGCGAACTGCGCAACATCGCGGCCTCCGTCTTCTTCGGCGGCGACCCGGCCAGCCCCGACACCTTCCAGAAGTTCTACGCGGACCTGGAAATGTACACCAACAACTTCGACGGCACCGATCCGGAAAAGTATCTGACCGAGTGGCTGTGCAACAAGATCCCCTCCCCGGCCAATGGCTGGCAGGGCCAGAACATGCCGCGTTACTGCAACCCGGACTACGACAAGATCGTCGCCGAGCTGTCCAAGACCGGCGATCTCGCCAAGCGTGCCGAACTGGTCAAGAAGGCCAACGACATGCTGACCGCCGAAGGCGCCCATATCCCGCTCATCCATCGCGGCCAGGTCTCGGCGATCTCGGCCAAGCTGGAAGGGGTGCGGATGAACGCCTGGGACTCCGAACTGTGGAACATTGCGGACTGGTCGCGCAAGAAGTAACGAAGTGACCGCCGGCTCCGCACCTCTTCTGGCGCGGGGCCGGCATGTGCTTCTCCACGACCGTCTGGAGACCGTTGAATGTTCACCTACACGATCCGGCGTCTCATGTTCGCCGTGCCGACGTTGCTCGTCATCAGCTTCGTCATCTTCGCCCTTCTCGATCTTGCCCCGAACGATCCGCTGGGCGACCTGCCGTTGACGATTCCGCCGGAAGTGCGCGAGCAGATTCGCGCCGCCATGGGCCTCGATCAGCCCTTCTTCATTCGCTACCTGCACTGGATGCACCAGTTCTTCGTCAACGAGCCGCTCAACATTCTCGAGCAGCTGACAGGCCTGACCTTCGGCAGTGGCGAGCGCATGCGCGTGCTCTCCTGGGCCACCCGCAGCCCCGTGGTCGATCTCATCGTGCAGCGCCTGCCGCAGACCCTGTGGGTGGTCGGCATGGCCTATGTCTTCGGCATCCTGATCGCCATTCCGGTGGGCGTGATCTCCGCCTATCGCCAGTACTCGATCTTCGACCAGATCGGCACCTTCATCACCATGGTCGGCTATTCGGTACCGACCTTCTTCACCGGCGTGCTGCTGATCGTCATCTTCTCGTCCTGGCTGCAATGGTTCCCGTCGATCTACGACACGAACCTCGTCGTCAACGACTGGTCGAGCTTCGTCGCGCAGGTCAAGCAGATGGTGCTGCCGGTCACCGTGCTCGCCCTCTACAACGCCTCGCAGATCGCCCGTTTCGTGCGCGCCTCCATGCTGGACAATCTCAGCCAGGATTACGTGCGCACAGCCCGCGCCAAGGGGGTAAAAGAAAAGGCCGTGCTGCTGGTCCACGTGCTGCGCAACAGCCTCATCCCTGTGGTTACCGTGATTGCGCTCGGCGTGCCCACCATCTTTTCCGGTGCCATCATCACCGAGCAGATCTTCCGCGTGAACGGCCTTGGCCAGCTTCTGATCACCGCCGTACAGGGCGCCGACATCCCGCTCGTCCAGACACTCACCTTCATCTTTGCCGTGCTGATCGTGCTCTTCAACCTGATCGCCGACGTCCTTTACGGCATCCTTGACCCGAGGATCCGCTATGACTGATGCCACCGCGACCCTTGCCGCAACCCCGAAGACGGCTGAGACGGAGACGCCGCTTGCCCTGTTCTGGCGCCGCTTTCGCCGCCACAAGGGCGGCGTGGCGGGCCTGGTGATCTTCGTCGCCATCCTCGCCATCGTCTATATCGGACCCTTCATCCACACGATCGATCCGAACAAGATCGACATCCGCGCCAAGAACAAGGGGCCCTCGCTGCTGCATCCGTTCGGAACGGACAATCTCGGCCACGACATGCTGGCCCAGGTGATGGCCGGCGGGCAGATTTCGCTCGCCGTCGGCATGACGGCCATGCTGCTGGCGCTGTTCCTCGGCACGCTGGTCGGTGTGATGGCCGGCTATTTCCGCCGGCTCGACGGGCCGCTGATGCGCCTGACCGACCTGTTCCTGGCACTGCCGCTGCTGCCGCTGCTGCTGGTGATCATCATGCTGTTCCGCGACACGCTGCGGGCCGCCTTCGGTCCGGAAACCGGGATCTTCATCCTGATCGTCTTCGTCATCGGCATCACCAGCTGGATGCACACGGCCCGCATCGTGCGCGGCGACGTGCTGGCGGTCAAAAGCCTGGAATTCATCACGGCGGCGCAGAGCAGCGGCATGCGGGAATACCGCATCGTGCTGAAGCATATCCTGCCCAACGTGCTTTCCTCGATCATGGTCTCGGCCACGCTCGGCATCGCATCGGCCATCATCACGGAATCGGCGCTGAGCTTCCTCGGCCTCGGCTTCCCCTCGGATTTTCCGACCTGGGGCCGCCTGCTGTTTGATGGCGCGAATTTCCTGCAGATCACGCCCTCGCGCGTGCTCTGGCCCGGGCTCGCCATCTCGCTGACGGTTCTCAGCGTCAACTACATGGGGGATGCGGTGCGCGACGCGCTCGATCCGCGTTCCATGTCACGCTGATCCACGCCAGCCAACCGCTTTGTCATGCCCCGCAGACCCGTCTGTGGGGCATTTCGTCAGGCAGCCCGCAGCGTCATACAAAAAATCGAGGATCTGCAAAAAATCTGCGACGGCCATGGAACCAAGCCGGGGGCGGCACGTTATCACGACATCTGGAAGCGCCCCCGTCCCCCGCCCTTCAAGCTTCCAGATACCTCTTCATCCCCCTCGAAGAGACCAACGGTCTCGATTTCTCCGGAAATCGAGACCGTTTTTTTATGCCGGAAGTTCCGGACTGCAGCTGAAAAAATGCAAGGCTCTGCACAGGCGACAGCCCGTCGCAGGCGCTTTATTCGCTGGTGTGCTCGATGGGGAAGACGAGGCTGTAGCTGATGCGATCCGGGCTGATCACGTAATGCGCCTTGCCATTGACGGAGGCCGGCACCACGCGCTCCAGCACGGTGCTGCCGAAATGCGCCTTCAGTGTATCGTCCTCGCGCGCTTCCAGCCGGCTTGCCTGCATGGCCAGCCCCTCGTCCCAGCGCACCTCCAGCGAGTCCTGGCCATTGGCCAGCACGCGGTTGCAACTGACGCTGATCGAGCGACCGGTCTTGATCAGCGAGCCATGGCTGACGGCATTGACGATAAGTTCGTGCAGGGCAAGACCAAGATGCAGCGAGGCATTGGGTGAGAGCAGCACGTCGTCACCCGTCACCCGTACCAGTTTCTGGTTTTCCGGCAGGTATTTCTCGGTCTGCTGGCGCACGAGTTCAAAGAAATAGGCGCCGCGCCAGCTGGAATCGGTGATCAGATCCTGCGACTGCGACAGCGAATAAAGACGGCCGCGGAACTTGTTGAGGAACATGTCGAGCGTCACCGAATAGCGCGCGGTCTGCAGCGCAATGCTCTGGATGATCGCCAGCAGATTCTTGGAGCGATGGCTGACTTCGCGCAGCAGCGCGCGCAAAAGACGCTCCCGGTGGCGTTCCTCGGAGCGGTCAACAATGGTGGTGACAAGATGAATACCACTCGCGCCCATGGCCACCGCCTGAACGCGAAACTCGTAGATCTCATCGGAATTCACGGAGATTTCAATATGCTTCTTCTGCCCATGTTCCGTAAGGCCGTCTTTCAGCAGGCGCAGCCTCTCGGAAATTTCGGGACCAAACAGGGAAAGATCGCTCGGTGATTCGCCTAACCCGCCGGACCAGACGGTGGGGAGATTCGTGACGAACAGATAGTTGCGGTCGAGGTTCTGAATGATCACGCTGGCACCCAGATCAACCAGGGCCGGCATGAAGAACTCACGCAACTTGTCGTCACTCTCACCAGCCTGTTGCCATGTCAGCTGATGCGACAAGAATTCCACTCCGCCTTGCTCTTGGCCTGAGAACAATCCGCAAAAGATGCAGACCCGCCAATGACACGCCCGTTATAGGGCCTAACCCAGAAGGGAACAACCCGACTGGCCACGAAATTACCGCAATTCAACCGGGCCGCCGGAACGGCCACGAGACAAGGGGCTGTGTCCCGAAGGCAGGTCCGTCCCTGCGGCCGCAAGCACCGGTCTTCAGGCTTGATGCGCCATTCGCAAAGTCCGATCCCGGCAGATCGCAGCGCCGACGGAACGCGCCGGCGCTGTGAATGTTCCTTGCAACGGAGAGGATGCGTGGCCACCCTCTCCTGGCCGCATCAGGCGGCGGCCTTCACCGCATCGTTGAAGAAGAGAGCCTGACTGATAAGAGCCTTGACCATGTCGGGGTTGAACGGCTTGGTCACCAGGAATGCAGGCTCGGGCCGCTCGCCGGTCAGCAGGCGCTCCGGGAAGGCGGTGATGAAGATCACCGGCACGCTGGAGGACTTCAGGATTTCGTTGACGGCATCAATGCCGGAACTGCCATCGGCCAACTGGATGTCGGCCAGCACCATTTTCGGGCCGGAACTCTGGAACAGGGCAACGGCTTCCTTGTGGGTACGGGCAATGCCGGTGACATTGTGGCCGAGATCCTGGACCATCTGCTCGATGTCGAGCGCGATCAGCGGCTCATCCTCGATGATCATGATGTCGGTTGCAACCTGACGGGAAATCTCGCGCGAGGCCTCGTCCAGCAGGCGGGTCGCCTCATCCACCTCGACATCGAGAATCTCGGCCGTCTCTTCCAGCGTGAAGCCTTCGACAGAAATCAGCAGGAAGGCGTGGCGGGCCTGGGAGGGCAGATTGGCCAGATTGGCAACCGCCCGCTGTTCCCATGCAAAGGGGGAATCGATCGGGCGGATCTCGATTGCGGTGGAACCAAAAATCTGGACGAAGAGTTTGTAGAGCGAAACACGGTCCTTGGAGGTTTCCGGAAAGATGGAAACATCTGCAATCAGTGCCTCCAGGACCGCCGCGACATATGCGTCCCCAGAAGTCTGCGAGCCGGTAACAGCGCGAGCGTAGCGGCGCAGATAAGGAAGGTGGGACGCAACGCGTGTGGTGAGTGACATTCAGAATCTCCCCTGATGCCCTGCGGGCAATGAACGTGATATCAACGTCAGACAGAAAAAAAAGTTCCGAATGCAGGGAACTTTTTTTTCAGCTGTGCATTTCCTTCCACGATATCGCAATGGGCGCCTGCGTGATGAGTGACGACGAAACAAGAAAACAAGAAACAATGACAACAGCACAATCGAACAACTTCCGGCCAGGCGCAATGCTGCCGAACGCGTCGATTTCCCGCAAGCTGCGGGAGTTCTACGATGCTGTCCAGGAAGAAGGGATACCGGACCGGTTCCTTGAACTTCTGGAACGCCTGGAAGAAGCGGAAAAGAACGCCAAATCGGTGAAAGCGAAATGACAACCACGGACAGGGACGTCGATCGCGCCTTCAAGCGCGACCTGCTGGCCTCTTTGCCCAATCTTCGCGCCTTCGCCGTGTCACTGACCGGCCGCCACGACAAGGCGGACGATCTGGTGCAGGACACGATCATGAAGGCCTGGGCGAACCAGGGCAGTTTTACCGCCGGCACGAACATGCGCGCCTGGCTGTTCACCATCCTTCGCAATGAATTCTACAGCCAGATGCGCAAGCGTGGCCGGGAAGTGCAGGACAGCGACGGCCTGTTCAGCGAACGCTTCTCGGTGCATCCGGAACAGTACGGACGACTGGATCTGCAGGATTTCCGCAAGGCACTCGACACACTGCCGGACGACCAGCGCGAGGCGATCATTCTGGTCGGTGCCGCAGGCTTTGCCTATGAGGAGGCCGCCTCCATCTGCGGCTGCGCGGTCGGCACGATCAAGAGCCGCGTATCGCGGGCCCGCACACGGCTTCAGGAAATGCTGGGCGTTTCCGGCGAAGGGGATTATGGCCCCGATCCGGGCGATGCCGCCATCACCGCACGCGCCTTCGGCAGCTGAGCCGTCCAGGCGGGCTCATCCGGATATCGCCGCGCGGCGAACGATCCTCACAAGCTCCTCATCATCGAATGGACGTGACATGACGGGAATGCCGAAAAACCCCGGCAATCCACGACGGTGCTCGCTGTCGACGGAGGAAAACACAATGCCGGTGCCTGCTTCGCGCAGGCGCCGGACATGCGGTTCGACGGCCGCAGACATCAGGGCGGCATCAAGAAGCAGAATGTCGAAACGCCGGGACTGGAGCGTCTGAACCATATCGCGGGGAACGGCGATTTCCACCGTACAGGCCAAGTGTTCAGTCAGGATCTGTTCGGCTTCCAGGGCCACGAGAAATTCGACGTCGATAACAAGGACGTGCACAAAAGCGGCTCCTGGTGGATGACGTGAACCATGCCGTAGATCACCGCCGTTCTGCCCCGTCATTTAAAAAAGACACACCTGCCCCACATTCCTGTATCGAACCGTGCCAATTGCGAGGCTCTGCCAGACGATCATGACCCAGGCGAGACCACTCACACCGCCGCGCGTTCCTTGCGACCTGTGCCCGCTGAGACGGCGGGAAGGCTTTCGGGACTTTACCGGCGAGGAACTGTCTTTCGTGTCCAGCTTCAAGTTCGGGGAACTGGCGGCTGATCCGGGTGCCACCATCATCAGCGAGGGTGAGCGGCACCCCCAGCTTTACACCGTGCTGGCCGGATGGGGCTTTCGTTACAAGATCCTGGAGGACGGACGCCGGCAGATCCTCAATTACGTGCTGCCCGGCGATCTCGTCGGCCTGCAGGGCAATCTGATGACGGAAATGCTGCATTCGGTGGAATCGCTCACGCGCATGACGCTGTGCATCTTCGAACGCGACCGGCTGACGACGCTGTTTCGCCATCACCCGTCACTTGCCTATGACCTGACCTGGATCGCCTCACGCGAGGAATCCATGCTGGACGAACACCTGCTCAGCATCGGCCGCCGCACGGCGCTGGAACGGGCGGCCTATCTTCTGGCCTTCCTCGATCACCGGGCGCGCGTCACCGGAGCCTTCGGCGAGGAGGGTCCGTTCATCCTGCCCCTGACGCAGCAACATGTGGCGGATACACTCGGCCTTTCCCTGGTGCATACCAACAAGACGCTGCGCAAGCTGTCCGATGCAGGCGTGTTGCGCTGGCTCGATCGTGGCTCCGAGGTTCTGGAGCGCGCGCGCCTTCTGGAGATTGCCGGCTGGCAGCCGACAAAGGAAGGACAGCGCCCCTTCATCTGAAGGCGCGCTGTCGCACAGGATGCGGTCTGGAGCAATTCCGGTGAAAACCGGATCACCTGAAATGCTCTATCTCTTTGTTTTCACGCCGTCCGGACGCAAGATGATCGCTGACACGGTTTTGGCTAGGACCTGCGCTAGTGCGGGATCGGCCCGGATCATTCGGCAATGATTGCCCGCAGCATCCAGAGCGCCTTTTCGTGGAAGGTCAGCCGATCCGTCAGCATGTCCGCGGTCACCACGTCGCCGGCCTCATCAGCATCCTCCGCAGCCTTGCGCATGGTCTGGACGGCATGTTCGTGATCCTCCACCAGATCGTTGACCATGGAGATCGCCGTAAACTTGCCGACATCTGCAGCCTTCGGCGCAAAGCCTGCCGCTTCGCCGAGCGTTGCCGGTGCCAGATGGCCGAGCGCGCGGATACGTTCCGCAATGATGTCCGCAGCTTCGAAGAGTGCGCCATAATGCTCCTCGGTCAGTTCGTGCAGCGGCTTGAACAGCGGACCGACGACATTCCAGTGATAAACATGGCTCTTGATGGTGAGGCGGTAGGTCGCGGCCAGAATCTGCGAGAGGCTTTCGGCCATCGTCTCGCGATAGGCCTTGTCGAGGCCGATATTGATGTTCTCATCGTGGGACTTCGGCTTCAGGACAGCAGAGGCTTGTGCCATGGTCGGTCTCCTTGTTGGATTATCTCAGCAAAGTTCAGGTCTCTGGCGACCCATCCTCCGGACTGGAGCCGCCCATCATGCGCAGGGCAAACAGGGCAAGTCCGCCGGTAACAGCCGCCGCCATCAGCGGCCGCGATTTCATCATGACCGGCAGCAGAGAAACCGCCGTCGTCATCAGCAGGGCACGGTTGTTGGCTGCGGCTTCGCGCCTGCGACGCTCGTCCACCCGATTCTGGATGAGAACAATAACCAGGACGATCAGAGCTACCGACAGCGAAAGGGCCGCAACGATGCCAAGCGCCGCAACAGGGCTCATGGAGGATGCCAGCCACATGGCGAGCGCTGCGACACCGGCGCCATAGGCGGTCAGCAGGAACAGGGCCATGATGGCGAAGAGCAGCACGTTGCGCCGCGTCCGCTGAACGAACATGCCGACGTCGAGCGAGAGGATCGACGTCAACAGGGGCAGAAGCCGCGCCATCTCAGCGGCGCGACAGAAGCGCGAACAGGAAGCCGAGGCCGGCGGCAATCGCCACCGACTGCAGCGGCTTGGTGCGGATCTGGCGTTCCAGATCCTGCTCGATGGAGGCAGCCTGTGCGCGGGCGGCATCCATGACATGGGCCGAGGCATCGATCGCCTCGCTGGAGGCACGCCGGGCCTTTGCCTTCAGATCCTCCGCCTTGTTGGTGCCGGCCGCGGCGACCGCCTTGGCAAGCGCGGCAATGTCTTCCCGCAGTTGCTGCAACTGAAGCTCGATATCGGCCTGCGAACCGGATCGCGGGAAATCATTCGGCGAATTCATCGACATCGCGTTCTCCTTGAGGAACAGGGTTGGCCCGGAGGCGGGCACGACAAACCTTTGCGGGCGCTGTCCCACCGGCTCATTCACGGTGTCAACGGAGACTGCGCCCTTTTGTTCCATAGCCCCGGAGAGGGCGCTGTGCGTTGCGGAAGATCAAGCCGACGGCGGTTCCGGCCAGCGAGCCACGCCGCCGCTCCAGGTCTCGAAGGCCTGCGACAGCTTCAGCACGAACTGGTCGGCAAAACGGGGGCCGACGATCTGCAGCCCGATCGGCATGCCGCTTTTCGAAAAGCCGCAATTGATCGACGAGGCTGGCTGCTCCGACATGTTCCACGGCACGGTGAAGGCGATGTGCTCGAAAGGCGCCCTGGGATCATTGGTCGGCGAGGCCCACTCAGCCGGGTAGGACACAACCGGATTGGTGGGCGAGATCACCGCATCAACGGTGGTGAACAGCTTTCCGCAGGTCTTGCGCATCTCGATCGTCTGGTTGAAGCCGCGCACGGCATCGACGCCGGAAACGCCCGCGCCACCCTTCGCCCAATCGAAGATGTAGGGCAAGATCAGGCTCTGGCGTTCCTCGCTCATGCCCTCGATATCGCCCCAGAAGCGGGCGCGCCAGAAATTGTCGAGCCCGTCCAGCATGGCGCGGCTGATCACCGGTCCGACCGGCACGATCACCGCCCCCGCCTGCTCGAACAGGTGTGCTGCGGCGATCACCGCGTCCTTCACCTCGTCTTCCGCCGCCAGCCCGCAGCCGGCATCGAGCATCAGGCCGATCTTCAGGCCCCTCACATCGATGTCGAGATCCAGCCAGTCGAAGGCGTTGGGCGGCAGCGAGGTGCCGTCACGCCAGTCGGTGCGCGACAAGGGTTCCATCGAGAGGGCTGCATCCTCCACGAAACGCGTCATCGGACCGGCGCAGCGGCCGACATAATAGGGATCGACCGGAATGCGGCCATGGCTCGGCTTGAAGCCGAAAATGCCGGTCCAGCCGGCCGGCAGGCGCACGGAACCGCCGATATCCGTGCCGATATGCAAGGGACCGAAACCGGCGGCGGCCGCCGCGGAGGCGCCGGCGCTCGATCCGCCGGGGTTCTGGCTCAGATCCCAGGGATTGCGGCTGAGCGGGTGGAAGCTGGAAAGCCCGGAAGACAGCATACCGTAATCCGGGCAGGTCGTCTTGGCGAAGATCACGGCGCCATCCTCGCGGCAGCGCGCGGCAATCGGCGCATCCTCGGCGGCCGGCACAAGTTCAACCGCCTTCGTGCCGAGCGGCACCGGATCGCCCTTGGTGGCAATCAGTTCCTTCAGCGTTACCGGAATGCCATCGAGGAAGCCGAGAGTGTCGCCGCTTCGCCAGCGCTCCGTCGAAGCCTTCGCCTGGGCGCGGGCGCTTTCGGGATCGTAGAGGTAAAGCGCCTGCACATGCGGTTCGAAGGCGGCGATCCGCTCCTCCACCGCCTGCCAGTATTCGAGCGGCGACAGGTCCTTCCGGGCAAAGAGATCCCGGACCTGCCGGATGGTCAGCATCAGCAATTCATTCATGGCGATGTCTTCGTTCTGGTCAAAAATTCAGGAGGGGTCGCGGGGATCGAGCAGGTCGCGCAAGCCGTCGCCCAGCATGTTGAGGCCCATGACGGCGAGCGCGATGGCAAGCCCGGGCAGCAGCGCCAGCCAGGGCGCCTGGCCGAGAAAGGTCTGCGCGTCAGACAGCATGCGACCCCAGGTGGGGGCCGGCGGCGGCATGCCGAGCCCGAGAAAGCTGAGGCCCGCTTCGGTGAGGATGGCAAGGCCGAGCTGGATGGTCACCTGCACGATGATCTGGTTGGCGATGTTCGGCAGCACGTGCACGACGGTGATCTTCGCCCGGTTTCGCCCCATGCCGATAGCGGCCATCACATAGTCGCGGGTCCAGATCTGCGAGGCGGCACTCAGCGTCAGGCGGGCGAACACGGGCACCATGAAGACGGCGATGGCAATGATCGCGGTAAAACGCCCCGAGCCGATGAAGGCGCCGAGCAGCATGGCCGACAGGATGGGCGGCACGGCGAAGATGATGTCGCAGAAGCGCATCACCACGGTTTCCGTCACCCCCCGGATCGCAGCCACCAGCACGCCGACGCCGGTGCCGAGCGTTGCCCCCAGCGCCACGGCGAGCAGCGAGGTGGAGAGTGAATTCCAGGCCCCCACCATCAGCATGGAGGCGACGTCACGGCCGAACTGGTCGGTGCCGAGAAGGCCATGCGCCATAGGCGGCTTCAGCTTGTGGATGATCTGCATCCTGGTCGGCGGCATCGGCGTCCAGACGAGAGAGAGGAGCGCCAGAGCAACCAGGGCGAGCGTGATCACAAGGCCGACGAGAAAGGTGGGATGGCGTCGCAGGAAGGACATCAGCGCACTCCCGCCCGCAGCCTGGGATCGATGAGGAGGTAGGCGAGGTCCACGAGAAAATTCATAAGGATCACGAGAGCGGAAAAGAAAAGGACGACATCCTGCATCACCACCACGTCCCGCTGGGACAGCGCCTGATAGGCGAGCCGCCCGAGGCCCGGCAGGTTGAAGACGTTTTCCACCAGCACGGCGCCGGCAATCAGGAAGGTGAACTGCAGGCCAAGCATGGTGACAACCGGGATCAGCGCATTCGGCACCGCATGCCGCCAGAGGGCCGTCTGTTCCGACAAGCCCTTGGCACGGGCGGTGCGGACAAAATCCTCGTTCATCACCTCGAGCACGGCCGAGCGCGTGACCCGCATCAGAACCCCCGCCTGCGGCAGGGCAAGCGCCACGGCCGGCAGCAGCAGCGCCATCAGCGCCGCGCCAACACCGCCCGCCCAGCCCGGAAAACCGCCGGCCGGCAGCCAGCCGAGCGTGGTGGAAAAGAGGATGATCAGAAGCAGCCCCACCCAGAAGGCCGGCACGGCAATACTGACATGCGAGAAGAGGCCGGAGAACACGTCCCAGCCGCCATTCTGGTGGCGCGCCGCCTGCACGCCGAGCGGAATGGCAAGCACGACCGAGATCAGGATGGCGATGAGCGCCAGCGGCACCGTCACGGACAGGCGCTCGGCAATCAGCCCCGCCACAGGCACACCATAGGTATAGGAGCGCCCGAAATCGCCCTGCAGCACGCCGGCAAGCCAGGCGACATAACGCACCGCCAGCGGCCGGTCGAGGCCCATCTCCTTCTGCAGCGCCGCCAGCGTATCCGGGCTGGCGGACGTGCCGAGAATGACCGAGGCCGGATCGCCCGGCAGAAGATCCATCACCGCGAAGATGACGGCGGAGACCAGAAGCAGGGTGACGATGAGACCGGCAAGCCGGCGGACGATGAGCGCAATCATGACCTGTCCCTTCCGGCTCTCCCGAGCGAAGGATGAAGTGCCGGAGACCGGCATGCAATGACATTCGAGGATGGGGGGTCAGCCCCCCTCTGGCCTGCCGGCCATCTCCCCCACAAGGGGGGAGACCACCAGAGGCAACGGCTCGCCCAGCATATCGGGCTCGCTCGGGGCAAGGTAAGCCCCTCCCCGTTGAGGGGAGGGTTTGGGGAGGGGTTTAGGGTACAAGCGCCTCATTCCGTCCAGTGCACTTCGGACAGCACGTTCGACGGGATGGGCTCGTTTTCCCACAGACCGGCCACTTTCTTGTCCCAGACCCCGAGCTTCGGCATCACGAAGAGATAGAGCGCCGGCACGTCGGTCGCGAGGATGGTCTGCGCCTCGGCATAGAGCTTTTCCTGTGCGGCGGGGTCGGCGGTTGCCTCCACCTTTTTCAGGATCTCGTTGAAGGTCGGGTTCTTGTAGTTGAAGTAGTAGGGATCGCGGGCATAGATGTCGATGTCCATCGGCTCGGCATGCGCAACGATGGTCATGTCGTAATTGCCGCCCTTGAACACGTCGGCCACCCATTTGGCGGGAAATTCGGTGGTCTCGATGGTCATCGTCACGCCGATCTCCGCAAGCATCGCCTGCAGGATCTGCGAGGCGCGCTGGGCATAGGCCATCTGCGGCGCCTTCATGGTGAAGGAAAAGCCGTTGGGATAGCCGGCCTCGGCGAGAAGCGCCTTCGCCTTTTGCGGATCGTAAGGATAGGTCTTCGTCAGATCCACATAGCCGCGGTCGTTCGGCGTGTAATGGCTGCCGATCGGCGTGCCGAAACCGGACCAGGCGCCATCGATCACCGCCTGCCGGTCCACTGCCATCATCAGCGCCTGGCGCACGCGCTTGTCGTCGAACGGCTTCTTGGCATTGTTCATGCCGGCCACGACCTTGAGTTCCGTATTGCCGATCACGGTGGCAAGGCGCGCGTCGCCCTTGAGGCTGTCGATCAGTTCCGGCGCGCCGAATTCGGGGAAGGCATCCACATCGCCGGCCTTCAGCGCCGCCGCCTGAGCCTGTGCATCGGCGATGAAGCGGAAGGTGGCCTTGTCCAGCCTGGCGGCACCTGCCTTGTTCCAGTAATCGGGATTGCGTGCCAGCTCGACCGAGGCACCCTTGGTCCAGCTGACGAACTTGAACGGCCCGGTGCCGATCGGCGTCGTCTTGTTGTCGGCGGCGGATTTCGGCGCGACGATGGAGGACGACGGCCAGCCCAGCCAGTAGAGCAGGCTGCCGGCCGGCTGCTTCAGCTTCAGCACCAGCGTTGCGGCATCCGGCGTCTCGACCGTGTCGATCGCTGCGAAATAGCGTTTCTGCGGGTTGACGGAATCGGCACCGCGGGCACGGTCGATGGAGAATTTGGCGACAGCAGAATCGAAGGCTTCGCCATTGTGGAAGGTCACGCCCTGGCGCAGCTTGAAGGTATAGATCAGGCCATCCGGCGAAATGGTCCAGCTTTCGGCAAGCTGCGGCTGCACCTTGCCATTGCGATCGATGGTGGTGAGGCCTTCGAACACGTTCTGCCATGTCACCTGGCCGATGGCGACGGGGGCGGCAATCGTCGGATCAAGACCCGTCGGCTCGACGGACATGCCGAGCGTCAGGCTCGTCTTCGGCGCGGCTTCGGCCGGCATGCCGGCGGCAAGCACCAGGCTGGCGGCCATGGCAAGGCCCATCACGGCCCGGCGCGTCAGCGCGGTGGATGCGGAAAGAAACTGGCTTCCCATGGTAAGGCATTCCCCTTGTTCTCGCTCTGCCGCAGGACCCGGAAAGCCCTGCGGGAACGTGGTTATGCGAAGAGAGTGGCACTTCGCAGGCGCACACACAATTACCATTTTTGTGTTCCCTGTGTAGCCGAAATCGCTACACGGAATTCTTCGGCCTGCGTGGCTTGACCCGGTCCGCACCGCGCATGAACCCCTCGATGAAATCGACCAGCTTGCCGGCCGCGAAGGAAAGCTGCCGGTCGGGCGCGACGCAGAGGTCGATCGCGGTGCGCACGCCCTTGCCGGCGGCAATCGGTATCGCCGCCATCAGGCCGGACTGCACCTCGCGCTGCACGGCGAGCGCCGGCAGAAGCGTGACCGCTGCCTGCTGCAGAACCAGCTCCTTCAGCATTTCCAGCGAACCGGTGACGAAAACCGGATCAAGCTCCACACCGATCCTGCCGAATTGCTCCTCGAAGGCCTGCCGCGCGCCAAAACTCTTGTCCGGCAGGGCAAGCGGCAGGGCGGCAATCTCCTTCAGGGTGATCTCTGTCCTTTCCGCCGCCGGATGAGTGGCCCAGGTGACGAGATCATAGGTGATCTCCGAGCGCAGCCGCACCTTTACCCCCGGCATCTTCGGAGCAAACAGCGTGACGACCAGATCCGCCTCGGCCGCAGCCAGCGCCTCGATCGCCTGGCGGGCGCTGGTGATCATCACCTCGAAGCGCAGCTTCGGATAGCGAAGCGAAAACTGCGCGAGCACCGGCGCCAGCAGATTGGCGACGGTCGCACCATTGGCATAGATCACCACCCGTCCGCGCTGCAGCCCCTGCAGGTCGTCGATCAGCTGGTGTACATGCTCCAGCTCGCGAAACGTGCGGCCGGCCCGCGCTGCCAGAAGTTCGCCTGCCGCCGTCAGCTTGATGCCGCGGTTCGAACGCTCCACCAGCGGCGTGCCGAAATAGTGCTCGAGATTCTCAATCTGGCGACTGACGGCAGTCGGTGCCACGTTGAGATTTTCCGCCGCCGCGCGCATCGAATTGGTGCGCACGAGTTCGTCGAAATACATGAGCGCACGAAGCTGCATCTGGGTTCCTGCGGGGTGAAGCGGCGGCGGCGGCGGCGGTCAGGTCCGGCGAAAGCCTTCGCTGGCCACCAGCAAGTCGCGGGTATAATCCTCGGAAAAGGCCCGCTTTTCCAGCGCCTCGACGGAGACTGTCTCCACCATCTGCCCCTTGCGCATCACCGCCAGCCGGTCGCACATATGCGAGACGACGCCGAGATCATGGCTGACCATCAGGAAGGTCAGGCCGCGATCCTTGCGGGCCTGTTCGAGCAGGTTGAGGATTTCCGCCTGGATGGAGGCATCGAGCGCCGAGGTCGGCTCGTCGAGCAGCAGGATCTTTGGTTCGAGGATCAGCGCGCGGGCAATGGCGATGCGCTGGCGCTGGCCGCCGGACAGCTGGTGCGAGTAGCGGAAGCGGAAGCCCGATCCCAGTCCCACTTCGTCGAGCGCGCGGGCAATGCGGGCATCAACATCGGTAAAGCCATGGACCGCCAGGGGCTCGAGCAGCAGCCGGTCGACCGTCTGGCGCGGATGCAGAGAGCCATAGGGGTCCTGAAACACCATCTGGACGGTGCGGTAGAAATCCCGGTCCCGCCGATGGCCTTCATAGCGCTTGCCGGAGACGGTCAGCGTGCCGCTCTCGAAGCTGTTGAGACCGGCAATCGCCCGCAGCAGCGTCGATTTGCCCGAACCGGACTCGCCGACGAGGCCGAAGGATTCCCCCTGGGCGACGCTGAGGCTGACGCCATTCAGCGCCACGAATTCATCGAAGACCACGACCATGTCGCGGACGGACAGAGCCTCGCCGGTCATTGCGTCCACTCCGGTTTGCGCTCCAGCACGGGCAGCGGATGGCGGTCGGACCCGATCGTCGGCAGGCAATTCAGCAATCCTTGCGTATAGGGGTGTTTGGCCGCGGCGAGATTGGCAGAGGGCAGTTCCTCCACCACCCGGCCGGCATACATCACAAGAACGCGGTCACAGAACGAAGAGACGAGGCGCAGGTCATGGCTTATGAAGATCAGGCCCATGCCGCGCTCGGCCACCAGCCGGTCGAGGATCGCCAGCACTTCCAGCTGCACGGTCACGTCCAGCGCCGACGTGGGTTCGTCGGCAATCAGCAGTTCCGGGCCGCAGACCAGCATCATGGCAATCATGACGCGCTGGCCCATGCCGCCGGACACTTCGTGCGGATAAAGATCGAAGACGCGCTCGGGATCGCGGATCTGCACCGCCTCCAGCATGGCAAGCGCCCGCTGCCGCGCTTCGCGGTTCGACACCTTTTCATGGGTCTGCAGCGTCTCGATGATCTGCCGGCCGATCGGCATCACCGGGTTCAGCGAATATTTCGGATCCTGCAGGATCATCGCCACCCGCTTGCCGCGCAGGTCGCGCCGGGTGCGCGGCGAGGCGGACAGGAGATCGATGCCGTCAAAGCTCAGCGTTTTTGCGGTAATCTTCGCATGGCCGGGAGTAAGCCCCATGATCGCGCGACCGGTCTGCGACTTGCCGGAACCGGATTCGCCGACAATACCGAGCCGCTCGCGGCCGAGCGTGAAGGAGACGCCGCGCACGGCATTCACTTCGCCGGTGCGGGTGGGAAAGGAGACCCGGAGGTCATCCACGGTCAGAAGCGGCGTCATTGGCCGGCCTCCTTGGGATCGAGCGCATCGCGCAGGCCATCGCCCAGCAGGTTGAAGCCGAGGCTGACGATCAGGATGGCAAACCCCGGCATGGCGGCGACCCACCACTGGTCGAGAATGAAGCGGCGGCCGGAGGCGATCATCGCCCCCCATTCAGGCAGAGGCGGCTGCGCGCCAAGGCCGAGAAAACCGAGGCCGGCGGCGGTCAGGATGATGCCGGCCATGTCGAGTGTCACGCGCACGATCAGTGACGAGGTGCAGAGCGGCATCACATGGCGCAGCACGATGCGGAAGGGCGAGGCGCCCATCAGCTTCACCGCCGCGATGAATTCCGAATTGCGGAAGGTCAGCGTTTCGGCGCGCGCGATGCGCGCATAGGGCGGCCAGGAGGTGACGGCAATCGCCAGAATGGCGTTCTCGATGCCGGGACCGAGAGCCGCCACCAGCGCCAGGGCCAGCACCAGCTTCGGAAAGGCCAGAAAGATATCGGTGATGCGCATCAGCACGGCATCCACCCAGCCACCGGCATAGCCGGAGACAGTGCCGACGACGAGGCCGATGGGCGCAGCAATGATTGCCACCAGCACCACCACCATCAGCGTCAGACGCGAGCCGTGGATGAGGCGCGAGAGGATGTCGCGGCCCTGGTCATCGGTGCCGAGCCAGTAGCCGGCGGTTCCGGGCGGCAGCAGGCGCGCATTGCGCAGGTCGCCCTGCACCGGATTGTGGGGGGCAAGCAGAGGCGCCAGCAGCGCCACGACGATGAGCGCCAGAATGATGCCGAGGCCGAGCAGCGCCAGCCGGTTTTCCGAAAAGCGCCGCCAGATCACATAGGCGCGGCCCGCCCGGGCCTGCCGGCGCGAGGTCGGCCGGTCGGACAAAAGCCAGGCTCGGCTATAGGGTTTGGGTTCGGTCAGCGCACTCATCGGCGGCGAGTCCTTGGATCGAGCGTGCGGTAGAGCAGATCGGAGAACAGATTGATCCCGATGAACACGGCTCCAATGACGATGGTGCCGCCCAGCACGGCATTCATGTCGGCATTCTGCAGCGAATTGGTGATGTAGAGACCCAGGCCCGGCCAGGAAAAGATGGTTTCCGTCAGGACCGAGCCCTCGAGCAGGCCCGCATAGGACAGCGCGATCACGGTGACGAGCGGCACGGCGGCATTGCGCAGCGCATGAAACCAGATGATGCGGGTTTCCGACAGGCCCTTGGCGCGGGCGGCGACGATATATTCCTGGCTGAGTTCGTTCAGCATGAAGGAACGCGTCATGCGGCTGATATAGGCGAGCGAGAAATAGCCGAGCAGCGCTGCCGGCAGGATGATGTGGCGGAACAGATCCCACAGCACGTCCCAGGCGCCCTGCCAGATCGCATCGATCAGATAGAAACCGGTTACCGGCGTGAAGGTGAATTCGAAGGCGATGTCCATCCGGCCCGGATAGGCGACCCAGTTCAGCCGCGCGTAAAACACCACGAGCGTCAGCAGTCCCAGCCAGAAGATCGGCACGGAATAGCCAATCAGGCCGATGACGCGCACGATCTGGTCGGCGATGCTGCCGCGCCGGACGGCGGCGAGAACGCCGAGCGGAACGCCGAACAGGGCACCGATCAGCGTGCCGAGCGTTGCCAGCTCGATGGTGGCCGGAAACACCCGCCTGATGTCGTCCATCACAGGATTGGTGGTCAGCACGGAGGTGCCGAATTCACCCGAAAGCGCCTGTTTCAGATAGAGGAGGAACTGCTGCCAGAGCGGCAGGTTGAGGCCAAGCTCCTCGCGCACACGCTCCACGACATGCGCAGGCGCGCGGTCGCCGACGATGGCAAGCGCCGGATCGATCGGGATCACGCGGCCGATGAAGAAGGTAACCGCCATCAGCCCCAGAAAGGTGGTGAGGACGGTCACGACGAAACCGAGGGTCGCGC
>NZ_VJMG01000070.1 GCF_007004135.1 Affinirhizobium straminoryzae | reverse complement strand
TGCCTGGGCCAGGCTTGCCGGCAAGGACGGCAAGCCTGGCCCAGGCATTCTGCTGGGACAGCATGCCGCGCAGATAGGTCACGTTCGCCTCCGCCTGGCTCGGCGTCAGCTCCTTGCGGGCAATCTCTTCCGCCTCGGCGAAGCGGCCCTGCAGGCCGACGACAAGCGCAAGGTTCTGGCGAACGCGGCTGTCGGCCGCCGGCTGCTGGATCGCGGTGCGCAGATAGGTTTCGGCGGCGCGCAGATCGCCCGACAGCACATAGGACATGCCGAGATTGGACAGCACGCTCGGCTCGTTCGGCTGCACATCGAGCGCCATGCGATATTTGCGGCGCGCCTCGTCGGAACGGCCAAGCTGGTCCAGCACCGCCCCTTCCGCGGAATAGAGCCGCCAGTCCGGCCGGTCGGGCGTCTGGGCGCGGGCAATGGTGGCGAGCGCCTGTTCCAGCTGTCCGGCAGCGGCCTGTGCCTTGCCATAGGCCGCCAGCACCTCGCGGTCGGAAGGATTGGCGATCACCACCTGCTGCATCACCGCCAGCGCCTGTTCGTTCTTGCCGTTCATGCGCAGGATGGTCGCGTAGTTCAGGCCGGTGGCGCGGTCTTTCGGGTTGCGGTCATAGGCAGCGCCCACGGATCGTTCGGCCTCCGAGAGTTCCGGCGCGGTCATCGATTCGACCGGTTTCGTCAGCCGCGGCGCCGCGATGGACCCGGTCGTCATGCGGTCCTGACCCTGCGTCGCACATGAGGCGAGCGCCAGCGACATGAGCAGGGTGCCGGCCATGCCGCGCAGCAGACCGAAGCGGAGGAAGGGCAGGGAGGAGGCAGTCATGGTGATATCCCGCAAGGCGACGCAGGCCCCGCCATTTTTCTGCTTCACGAGCCGCAGATCATGGGTGGCGCAATCTCAATACAAGCAATAGTCTGTTAACCCTAACAACACGTTAAGTGCCAGATTCTGAAAGCATTCCATGGCCACCTACCAGTTCCTCGAAAGACCCTCTCCCTTCGTTTCCGGAAATTCCGAGGCGCTGATCGTTCATGCGCTGACCCCCGCCGAGCTGGAGGAGGGCCGGCCCTCTGCCGCTGCAGTGGCCTTTGCGCGCTCCGCCGGCTTCAAGGCGGAGGCGGTCAGCCTGCTGCTTCTGCAAGGGGCGGATGGTGCAGTCGCTGGCGCCCTGTTCGGTCTCGGCGCCGAGCCGGATCCCTTCATCACGGCCAAGCTCGCCCGCGCCCTTCCGCCCGGCGCCTGGCGCATCGAGGCCACCGCGCTGGCGCCGGAGCAGGTCGCGCTCGGCTTCGGCCTTGGCGGCTACAGCTTTGACACCTACCGCACGCCGAAGCCGATCGAGGCCTTCCTTGCCCTGCCGGACGGGGTCGATGCCGACGCCCTGAACCGTCAGCTGGCCGCCGTCTTCCTCGCTCGCGATCTCGTCAACACGCCGACCAACGACATGGGGCCGGAGCGGCTCGAGGCCGTGTTCCGGGCGCTCGGCAGCCATTACGGCGCGACCGTGTCCTCCATCGTCGGCGAGGACCTGCTGACGGCGAATTTTCCGCTGGTGCACACGGTCGGCCGTGCCAGTGCGGAAGCGCCGCGCCTGCTCGAGATGCGATGGGGCCGCACCGGTGCCCGCAAGGTCACTCTGGTCGGCAAGGGCGTCTGCTTCGATACCGGCGGCCTCGACATCAAGCCGCCCTCCTCCATGCTGCTCATGAAGAAGGACATGGGCGGTGCCGCCAATGTTCTGGCGCTGGCGCTGATGATCATGGATGCGGGCCTCGATCTCGATTTGCGCGTGCTGGTGCCGGCGGTTGAAAATTCCATTTCCGCCAGTGCTTTCCGCCCGGGCGACATCTATCGCAGCCGCAAGGGCCTGACCGTGCAGATCGACAATACCGATGCCGAGGGGCGCCTCGTTCTGGCCGATGCGCTGGCCTATGCCGACGAGGAAACGCCCGATCTGATGATCGACATGGCGACGCTGACGGGCGCTGCCCGCGTGGCACTCGGACCCGATGTGCCGCCCTTCTTTACCGATGACGAGGATCTGGCGCTGGCGCTGGCGGCTGCCAGCCGCGCCGAATCCGATCCCATCTGGCGTCTGCCGCTGTTCAAGGGCTATGAGAAGGATCTGCGCACGCGGGTGGCCGATCTGACCAACGCGCCCTCGGGCGGCATGGCGGGGTCGATCACGGCGGCGCTGTTCCTCAAGCGGTTCGTTGCGAACGCGAAAAGCTGGGCGCATTTCGACATCTATGCCTGGTCACCCGCCGAAAAGCCGCAGACGCCGGTCGGTGGCGAGGCACAGGCCATTCGCGCGCTCTACCGTCACATCGCCTCGCTGGCCTGATCGGGGCTTGCCTCCCTCCCGGCCTGGCGGGAGGATGAGGGCGTGAGGCAAAGGGAAGGCAGGAAAGAGGAGGGCCATATGCCGGCGGAACTTTCGGCCACCGAGGCGCTCGGCCTCTGGCACCGCGTCACCCTGGAGCAGGTGCGCCAGGGCGGGTACGACCTCAGCTTTCGCCAGCTCTCGATCCTCCTGCACATTTACCTCGTGCCTCCGCCCCACACGGTGCGGGGGCTTGCCGCAACGCTCGGCGTCAGCAAGCCGGTCATCACGCGAGCGCTCGACAGCATGGGCGCCTTGCAACTGGTCGACCGGGTGCGTGACGAGCGTGACCGGCGCAATGTCGTCATCAAGCGCACGCTTTCCGGTGCGCTCTATCTGGAAAAATTCGGCGACCTCATTCGCAGCGAGGCCCGCCGGCCGATGCCCTGAGGAGAGCCTGTCATGACCGAACCGCTCGACCGCCGCCTGCATGCCTTCCGCCCGGATCTCGCCGACGAGCGGCTCTCCGGCCGCGTCGAGGCCCTCCGCTTCGTGTCTGGCGAACCGGCGACAATTGCCGTGTCCGTCGCCGATCTTCGACCCGCGCCCGATCTTGCGCGCGGCATCGATACGCAGCTTCTGTTCGGAGAAGCAGTCCGCGTCTTCGAGCGTCGCGATGGCTGGGCCTGGGTTCAGGCGGAGCAGGATGGCTATGTCGGCTATCTGCCGGAGAGCGCGCTGCAGGGGCCGGTGACGCCCACCCACTGGATTTCTGCGCCGCGCACCTTCGTCTATCCCGAGGCGGAACTGCGCAAGGTGCCGCTGATGGCGCTCTCCATGGGCAGCCGTGTCACGGTGACGGGCGAGGCGGAAACACGCGGCACGCGCTATTTCACGCTGGTCTCCGGCGGTGCTGTCATCGCTGCCCATTGCCTGCCCGTCGAGACGGTCGTCGCCGAGGATTATACCAGGATTGCCGCGCGCTTTCTGGAGACGCCGTATCTCTGGGGTGGCCGCTCCGGTTTCGGCATCGATTGCTCCGGGTTGGTGCAGCTGGCGCTGATGATGGCCGGCCACGCCGCGCCGCGCGATTCCGACATGCTGGCCGCTTTCGGCGCGCCGCTTCTGCCGGAAGAAGCCCGCCATGGCGATCTCGTCTTCTGGAAGGGCCATGTCGGCATTCTGGAAGATGACGGCATGCTGCTGCACGCCAATGGCCACAGCATGACGGTGGCGCGCGAGCCGCTCACCGATGCCATTGCCCGCATCGGCTGGCTCTATGGCCAGCCCACCGGCTTCCGCCGCCCTGTGTGACGTGGCGGTCATCACGCAAACGTTTCGCAGACCTATGGCGGCGTCACCCGCGAGCCCTTACATGACAATCGGATAACAAGCGCGGAGGACGTGCGATGCGGATGGTGACGAAGGATTTCTGGCGGCTGCTGATGCTGGGCGCGTTGATGTCCGCGCCCGTGCTTGCCGCCGACGGCAAGGCCCAGCCCAACTGGGCCAATCCGGCGCCGGTCTACAAGGATCTGCCGGGCGTCGTCTCGCCGGAAACGCTCGCAAAGCAGAAGGCGGCGGACGAACCCAATTGCACCACGGATATTGAATACCGCCGCTGGCGGCGCGACGACATTCTGAGCAGCGACAGCGTGCCGGTGACGGTCTATCGCTGTGAGAAGAATGGCGTGACCTATTCCAGCACGCAGATGCCCGACCGCCCCTGGGTGCCCGGCCTCAACCCCACGGATCTGCCAAGACAGTAAAACGACGTCCCAGCACGGCTGCCGGATCACGGTTTTTGTCTGGAAATTTAGGCAACAAAAAGCCCGGCTCAGCCGGGCTTTTTTGTAAAAAAATTCAAGTCGTTGGTACCGACTTGACCTTGGGAATTTGGTGCCAGAAGAGCACCCGAACTATCCAATCAAATTATTGATTTTTAAAAGAATATTTCAAGGTTCATGATCGATGTGCCAACAAAAATACCAACAAATGAAAAGTTGTATCGTCAGTGCCCCTACAGCCGTCCGAAAAATGACCTTTCCACAAAAAAGTCAGTGTGGCTTTCGGATGGCTGCATCAATTCTGCTGAATTCCTTACCCTCGATCATGAGGAAGAGGCAAGAGCCGCCGGAACGATCCGCCCACAACTCGCCGACAAGACGCTTTTCCTTGGAGTCGTCGTTGGTCATGTAAGGCTTGCCCTTGTATTCCAGCACCAGATGGCGCCCGTCCTTAAGAAGCGCCACGAAGTCGGGATAGAACTTGTCCGTTGCCGTCTGAAGCCAGAAGGAGTTCGGCTGTTGAGACGTGTTGCGCACCCATGCCTTCACTTCAGGCATGCGTTCAAGATAGACGGCGCATTCATGTTCCTCTCCCGAGGCCTCCAAGTCACCGATCACGCGGAACAGATGCTTTTTGAAGTCGACGCGCCCTTTGTACGGCTCGCGATAGGCATATCGGCTTTCCTCGAAAACAAGCTCCAGCTCGGCGCTCGTCTTGAAGTCGAGCCCACCTTGCGGAATGAGCGCCTGTTGAAAGGCTTGGATTTCGCGGCCGTCGCGGTGCTTTGCGATAACCTTCACCAGCGCTTCGACAATTCGGAACTTCGCTCGCGCCAAGGCTTCGATCGCCATGCCGGTTTGTGCGGTGATGTGGTCGAGCGCCTTGGAGATGAAGAGCGTGGAAGAAACGCGGGTGATGTCGCGTCGAGCCGTGAACGGAAGTCGCCGGTCGAGCCAGTTCACCAGTGCGTTCTTCGTCCATCCACGTTCCTGAAGGTTGAGCATCAACTGCTCATGCAGGTCGGTGACAAACGCGACATTGACATGGCCGGACTGATCCACGTCGACATGCGCCTCGTCGCGCGCCTGCTTGGGCGGAACGAAGAAGTCCATGATGTGCGACGGGTCGTCGTTTTCAAGCTTCCATGGAATGTCGAGGAAATGGCCACGATCGAAAAGCTGCAAACCATGGGCCGTCTGCACCGCAAGGCGCGGCACCGCAAAACCGATTGCTTCCTTTTCTTCCCCGACCGATTTCAGCCGGGCGCCGCGCGACTTGTGCACCAACGCTTCCACCATGCCGGCGGCCGCATCCGGTAGGGCCAACAGCAGCGCTGTCTTGTCATAGTCCGTCAGCGCACCGCGCGCCCGGATGATCTGTTTTTCCGCATCAAATTCGACGCGGCCGCCGGTGAGCGTGTGAATGTTCTTTTCAAAGGCGTGAAAATCCAGCTCGAAGGGAACCGCTTCTTCGTAGACATAGGCAACACCGCCCGGCTCCAGACCGTGTAATGGCTCGGCAACCGCCCGCACCAGCGCTTGCGCTTCGACCCGTTCGAAGCCGTTGTTCACCAGCCCGTCGCGAAGCGTGTTCGCGGCGTTCTGAAAGCTTGTTGTCGTCGCGAAAGCGTACGCACGGTTGAGGTCGTCTTGCTTCTTCCATTTTGCTCCAGGAAGGCGAAGCACGCGGCCCAGAAGCTGCTCCACCGCGCGGGCCGATTTCTGTTCGGCAACCGAACACAGCACATAGGCGAAGGAGCAATCCCAGCCCTCTTTCAGCGCCTGCTGCGTGATGATGAAGCGTACCTTGCAATCGCGATCGAACAGGTCGACGCCATCAAGGCCTTTGCTGTCACCGGTCGCAATAACGATGTGCTCTTCCGGCACCCGGAAATCTTCGACGAGAAGCTTCTTCACCTCGTCAGCATGTAGTGTCGGCTTATCCTTCGAGCGCGGTTCGGCCTGCACCAGCATAACAGGGCGAACGAATTCCCCTGTCATGTTCTCTTCCGCCCGCGCCGTTGCAGAAAGCTCGTCAAGCCAGGCCATCGCGTCGCTGATCGTGTCACGGGGATCGGCGCGCCCGCGCAGGATGACCGGAAGCTTGATCATCTCTTCCGCCTTTAACTCCGCTGCCGAGACATGGTGCAGCACATTCGAGGCATAGATGCCCTTTTCCGGTTTGTGCTCTTCGGGCGTGACAGGCGTTGCCGTGAATTCCACAATCAGCGAAGGGGAAAGCCTTCCCAACGTGTCGAAGGACAGGTCCGTGCGGGCATTATGCGCCTCGTCCACAATCACCATGGGCCGACGCATGCGCAGCACATTGGCGAGCGACGGCAGCGGATCGCCGGATGGTCCCGTTTCGAGGATAGCGCGCTGTTCATTGGCCAAGCCGCTGAAATGGTCCATCAGCTCGCCATTGGCCTCATAGACCTTGCGTCCCTCAGTCTTCTCCACGCGGAATGCTTGGATCGTCGCGACGATGACCACAGCGCCACCGTCATAATCGGCGCGCTTGGCATAGAGCGCGTCCTGAATGGTCATCACACGGACATTCTCGCCGAAGCGGTCGGCGAGCGCTCGCCGGTTTGGATGCGCCCTATCGGAAAGCGTTGCCAGTGTCTGTTCGCGGATCGTATCGGACGGTACCAGCCATAACACCGTTGGATTGTCACAGCGAAGGAAGGCATCGGCCGCAACCGCGATGCTGTGCGCGGCAAGGATCGTCTTGCCGCCGCCGGTCGGCACGCGAAGGCAGACATAGGGCTGACCCGGCAGGCCCGGCGGCTGGAAAAACGGCCGCTTGGTCAGGGCATAAAACGCGGTGTCGGCATCGTTCAATTCCACCGTCTTTTCCAGAAAGCGGCGAAGACTGGCAAGCGTCTGAAGCTGATAGGTCTTGAGAGAGAATACAGGAAGCGCCATCGTCAAATCCCTTCGATCTGATAGGGGATCTGCTTGAAGGTGACGCCCAAGGCGGACAAGCGGTCATCCGGCACTGTGCAGCCCTCGGCATAGACGATCCGCGCGCCGGCAAAATCCTTCGCCGGCAGCGGCAGCGTTTCGAGCACCCCGCCGGTCAGCACATTGCCCGCCTGTTCGCGCGCAACACCCACCGCCTCGGCCGAATGCAGGAGATAGATCGCCCGGTTCTGGAACGTGCCGATCAGCGGCGAGGCGCCATCGGCGCGCTTGGGGATTGGCGATCCGGTTTCGCAGAAGAACACATGCGCGGCGAGGTCCGGAAAGGTGACGGCCGGTGAGACATTGCCATCGGCATCGAACAACGGCTCGCCCAGGGTGCAGAAGCGGAAGCCGCCGCCGCCGGTCCAACTGACCGCTTTAGAGATGCCGCCTTGTTCGCCGTCAACGACTTTGGAGTAGCGCGGCACAACATGAGTTACAGCGTGCTCGCCCATCTCCACGCCGATGTGCCTTCGTCCCAGCTTTTGCGCAACCGCGCCCGTTGTTCCAGAGCCTGTAAATGAATCCAGGATCAAGTCGCCCTCATTAGAAGCTAGTTCAATAATACGTTGAACTAATTTTTCCGGCTTAGGCGTGGGGAATGGATCGTTGGGCAATAGAGAGAGCTGTTCCTTGCGTCCATCCTGCGTGTGGCTTACTTCCTCCCAAAGCCAAATTGTTTGAGCGTTGGTGCCCTCAGAACGAAGAGTGTCACGGAAACGCTTTAGAGCGGGCACTTTGTTGTTGCCGTTTTTTCCCCACCAAATAAGTCCTTCAGCAATGTGTCGGGCATTCTCTTCTTTTCCATAACCCCAGACACGGGATCTCGAAGGCCAAATCTCTTCGAGAGTATTTGGATTAGTGATGGGATAATAGAGATTTGGTCGCTCATCAGCGGTCTTCGCGCACGTGTAGTTGTCCGGTCGCCAAGGGCCTCGCGGGTCGCTGTCTGGATTTTTATAGGCGGCGTTGGCCTGTTCTGTTCGCGCTAGTTTGTTGGGACGCCAAGCATTCTTGTTTCTTGCATATACCACGATGTGGTCGTGGCTTTCAGAAAGCCAAAGCGCGTCATTCGCGGGCGCGTATTTCTTCTGCCAGATGACGTTTGAAATGAAGTTTCGTCGCCCGAAAATCTCGTCCAAGATTAGCTTTAGGCCGTGGACTTCGTTGTCGTCGATCGAAATCCAAATTGATCCATCGTCGCTCAGAAACTCCTTCAGCAGGCGCAATCGTGGATACATCATGCAAAGCCACTTGTCGTGGCGAGACAGGTCTTCTGCTTCCTTGCCAACGACGCTACCCAGCCACGCGCGGATTTCCGGCGAATTCACATTGTCGTTGTAGACCCAGCTTTCATTGCCGGTGTTGTAAGGCGGATCGATGTAGATGCACTTCACCTTGCCGGCGTAATAGGGCAGCAGCGCCTTCAGCGCTTCGAGATTGTCGCCTTGCACCAGCAGATTGCCCGCGTCCGGATCGCCATGGCTCAAATTGTTGTCGCAATGGATCAGCCGATAGGGCACTTCGCGATGATGGTTCACGACGGCTTTCTTGCCGATCCAGTCGAGTGTGGGCATGAGACGTCCTGCAATCTGTCATTGGTCGATGACATGCTTTGTAGTGACCGGATTTGGCGCTGTCACGCCTTCTTGCGCTCCCTATCCAAGATCGCGGTGATGGCCGCAACCGCGTCGGGCGATATGCCGGTTTGCTCGTCCGGCTGCCGCAACGCGGCGATGATATCCGCCTGCCGGTTGGTCGCGACCGTGCCATAACTGGTGAATGTCGTCAGCACCTGCTCATGGCCCAGGTTCTGGCTCCAGGCCTTGAACTGTTCCGGTGTACAGCAGCGCTGTTCGCCCAGCAGGGCGAGCGTGTCGCGCAGGCTGTGCGGATTGGCATAGGGCAGGCCCGCCGCCTCGAAGGCGGTTTTGAAAATGCGGCGGATGGCGGAAGCATTTTTCCAGTGCTCGCGCGAAAGCCCTGAAGGGCCGAACAGACCGGCATTGGTCAGCGCGACCTTGGTTGCCGGAAACAGCGGATCATCAGGCCCGAACAATAGCCTGCTTTTCAAATGGTCGATCCACTCGGCAAGGATTGCTTCCACGCCTTCCCCCACGGGGAAGAAGAAGGTGGTGAAGGTCTTGCGACCCTTGGTCCTGACTTCCCGCGCATCCTGAAAGACCTTTCCTTCGGCAAGATCGACATGCTTCAGCTTGAACGACGCTGCCGCATTGTCGCGGGCGCCAGTTAGAAGCGTGAAGGCGATAATCGCCCTGTCGCGCTTTTCGATATCGCTGCCGTCCGGCATGCGTGAAATCACATAACGGACCTGCTCGACCGTCGGCACCTTCTTATCCCGTCGCGCCGTTGCAATGCGGCTGTCATTAGCGCTTGGATTGAAATAGTCCGCATCGGCATAGGAAATCCGCGATTTGTAACCGGGCTGGCCGGCGAGCCAGAAGGTGAAAGCCTTCATGGCCATCAACCGCGAATGGATGGTTGCTTTGGATAGCGGCGCACCCGTCTTGGCGTTGCGCTGCTTTGCCAGGTAAGCCTTGAAGCCCTTGGCCTGCTCGATATGGAAACTGGCGAAATCGCGATAATTCGACCATTGCTCAAAACCCGCAATCGATGCCGCGACAAGATCGACGCTGCTCACGTCCATCCTCTTCGCCTCCTTCAGATAGTCGAAATAGCGGCGCTTGATCCGCTCGTTTTTCACGTGGTGCTTCTTCATGCTTTCGCGCCCTTCCTGAAGTGATCATTGCGACGGGGAATGCCCATCTCGTTTAGGCGTGGATCACCTTGGGGAAATGAAACCGCCGCTTGGCGCTCCAGCAGACCCAGCTTCGAGGCGCTGAAGTTTTTGTGCATGATCGTCTCGCACGTCTCACAGATCGCGCTGAGCTGGCCGCTAAGGACCGTGCGTGGGGTGTAGTCGATCAGCCCGCCGGCCGCACCTTTCGGTTCGCGGCACCGGAAGCAGAAGAATTCGCCCAGCCCGCACCGCTGCTTCGGCTTGTCCCGCTTGTCGAGAAAGTCTCGCAGATCTCCTCCCAGGATAAGGAAGGGCCGTTGGTCGGCGATATGCGGCAATCCCGCCTTCAGCCATCGCCGCACGCTGCCCTTCGCCACGCCAAGGACAGCCGCCGCTTCCTCGCTCGTGTAGCTGTAATGCCGCTTGATCGCCCTTCGGTTCGGGCGACGCCCGGCCATCTACCGGCCTCCGCTGTCGATCAGCGATCGGATCTCTTCCACCCGCCACACGGTGATGCGTGGGCCAAGCTTGACCGGCTTTGGAAACCGTCCATCCTTGATGCCCGCCCACCACGTGGACTTGCTGACGGGTATAGGTCCGTGCGGCGCGATGATGGCGGAAAGCCGGACGAAGCCGGTCGTGGGGAAAGGGGTGTTGTTTGGCATGGTGCCACCTCGTCTTGGTTGAACTGAGGTGGTTCTAGATCGGCCGACAAGGGTCTTGGCCGAATTCGGGAATGTCAAACCGAAATCGGTTTCCGCAGGCGGCTAATCGGTTTTGTCTTGAAGCAAGACTTTGGCTTCACTCAAAAATTTGCGAACCGTGTCTTCATCAAGCTTCAAACCGATTTGCGCCACCGACCCGGCGATGTTAGCCGTTGCGCTGTTTCTGAGCTTTGTCGGGTCGAACTGATACTTCTTCATGGCCATCGCCAGGATTAATTTGAGCATGCTTTCGCGTTCGCGTGGTGGAGTTGGCTTTTGGTTCGCGGGATCAGATGAAAGTTCGGCCAGCTTGGCGTGAAGCTCGGTGTTCTCCTCCAATATGGCGAAAGCCGCCTCTCGAAGTGTTTCCAGTTCATTTTGCGCCTGTTCCGCTTGGCTTCGCAATTCCACCTCTGTCCGACCATGCTGCTCGACAAGGCTATTTAAAAAGGCTGCAAGAGTGTCGAATTCTGTTTTCCAGTCGGCGATCTGCTCTCCACGGGCCTCCACTGCCTCAATGGCGCGGGGGTCCATGTGAAAACCCGTTCGTAATGCCCAAGCGAGGAAGAAGGCGGGGGTATTTTTCGCAAGCAGTTGGCCGGCTTCAACGGCGCGGCTGATAAGCTGCATTTGGGAGTGGAAGGAACCAACAAAGAGCGAATTGCCAGCATAAGGCTGCAATGACTGCAGATTAACAACGTTTGGGTCTTTTCCAAACGAGATGGCCACTGCCTCTTCGGGTGTCCAATAGGATATTTTTGACCAGTAGTCCCAATTTGTCTCGGCAAGCCGGTTGTTGAAAAAGCGCTTCGCGTCCAGCGCGTTTACGATTTCTATTCGTTCTTCAAGAAAGCGATTGATTTCACTTTCTAAGATCAGATCGAACTGTTCGATCGAAAGAATTTGACCAATGCTTTCGATAAATCGCTGCGCGGCCGCATTCGCCGCTTCGAAACGCTGCTTATGTTCGGGATGGGTCTCCCAATATTCCTCATTCGCAAATATGCGTTGATCGGGAAACAGTCGATCAACGATAAAACCGATAGGGTCGGTTTCCCAGTGAGGCAATTGAGCGTCCATATCGCAGGTCCTGAGTCGTGGCCTGCTAAATTATCGATTGAAAGGCTGCTTCGGACGAGTCGCACCACGGCAGATTGAACATTATCCCGTAGTTTCACGCCAAATGTTTGTTTCTTCGGCCCACCAATCCGCCATTTTCACCCGCTCTTCCCAATAGAGCGCCCGGTGGTAGGCCTTGCGAACCTCGTCCGCACCCATATGGGCCAATTCCGCTTCAATCGCATCTGGCGACCACTTGCCGCTTTCATTTAGCAAAGAAGAGGCGCTTGCCCGAAAGCCATGGGACGTCGCTTCCTGTTGCGTGAAGCCCATGCGTCGAAGGGCGCTGTTCATGGTGTTTTCGCTCATGGTGCGCATCGGCAATGTCACGGCGGGGAACAAGAACTTCCCATGTCCCGTCAGCGAGCGCAGTTCTTCGAGGATCGCCAGGGCCGGCTGGCTTAGCGGCTTGCGGTGCTCGCGTCGCATTTTCATGCGCGAAGCCGGTAGGGTCCAGATCGCTTTTTCGAAATCAATCTCGCTCCACTGCGCTTGGCGAAGCTCGCCCGGTCGGGGATAAAGCAGCACCATCAGTTGCAGAGCCATACGCGTTTCCGGCATGCCTTCGTAAGCCCAGATTGCGCGAAGCAAGCCCCCGAACGCCTTCTTGTCTGTGACAGCGGCGCGATGCGAGACAGTCGGAGCGGTCAATGCGCCTTTTAGGCCAAAGGTCGGATCGTTATCGGTGCGCGCCGTTGCGATGGCATAACGGAATATCTGTCCAACTGTGGAGCGGACGCGCCGCGCGGTCTCATAGTTGCCTTTGGCTTCTATCCTCCGCAGCGGAACAAGGATCTCGGCGGCGGTGATGTCGCGGATAGGTCGCGATCCAATGTCCCCCATGGCAAGGTCGAGTAGCCATGCCTTCTTGCTTTGGGTTGCGTCCGCCTTTCCCTCTTTTGCAATCTTCCGAAGATACTCTTCCGCCACTACCTTGAATGTGACGGCATTGCTGGCCTGTTTAGCTATACGCTCAAGTTTCGCATGTTGCGCCGGGTTCACGCCCTTGGCCAGCAGCGCTTTGACGCCCTCGCGCTCGCGTCGGGCATTAGCAAGCGATACCGCCGGATAAGCCCCCAGCGCCATCGTCTGCTGCTTGCCTTCAAAGCGATAGGAAAGCCGCCACAGTTTCGAACCTTGAGGGGTCACTAGGACATGCAGCCCGCCCCCATCGCTATGCTTTGTTGGTCTTCCTGTTGGTTTCAGGGCCTTAAGGGCCGTGTCCGTGAGCGCCATTGTGGTATCCAGCCGGAGAACGTTGGTATCGGGCCAAGCCGCTGTTGGCATTCTCTGCCAAACACCAACGATGCTACCAACAAAACTCTTGGATGCAACGGGACGTCACAGGACGCTAGACAACAAAAAAGCCCGGAAAACCGGGCTTCTTATGTTGTTTCATAACCATCTTGGATGATCTGAAACGGGAATTTGGTGCCCAGAAGAGGACTCGAACCTCCACGCCTCGCGGCACAGGTACCTGAAACCTGCGCGTCTACCAATTCCGCCATCTGGGCGACGAGGAGCCATGTACTGGGACCTGCTTCGCCTGTCAACGCCCTTTTTGAAGTTTCTGTGTCAGGCGTGATTTTTCTTGGTCGGCCGTTTATGAGGCTTTTTGCGGATAGCCTGGCTTTACGGGGCTTTGGCCGCTTCCTCGTTGTTTTTGCTGGAAGATCGATCGATATGGCCGAGATCGCGTTCGGGGTCGATGACGTCGCGCACCCGCTGCTTCAGCTCCTTCGGTCCCGGAAAACCGCCGTCGCGCACCCGTTCCCAAATCAGCTGGCCATCGACGCGGATCTCGAAAATGCCGCCGGATCCGGGTTGCAAAGCCACCTCGCCAAGGCTTTCGGCAAAGGTCTGCAGCAGTTCCTGCGCCATCCAGGCGGAACGCAGCAGCCAGTTGCACTGGATGCAGTAGTGGATCGTCACGCGGGGTTTGTCGGTCATGCCTGTCATCCTTTCGATTCGGTTGCGGCGCGCACCATGGTGGCAAGGTCCCTTTCGCCGAGACCGGCCTGTTCGGCGCCGAGAAAGCTGTGCCGGGCCGCGGCCATGGCGGGCAGCGGCAGGTCCAAAGCGGCGGCGAGATCCATCACCACGCCCGAATCCTTCACCACGCCGGAGAGCGAAAAGCCGACGCTATCGCTTTCGCCGAGAATGACGGGCAGGCGGGATTTGAAGGCGGGGCTTGCCGCCGGACTCGTCTCCAGGAAACGCAGCATGGTCTCGCGGGCAAGGCCCGCCGCCTGGCCGAGTTGCAGCGCCTCCTTCAGGGTCTGCCACAGGCCGAGCAGCATCATGTTGTTGACGAGTTTGGCGGTTGCGCCGTGCCCGAGCGGACCGATGTGATGGATCCGGTTGGAGAGCTGTTCGGCCACCGGCCGGAAGCGCGCGACATCCTCGGGCGCGCCGCCGATATAGAGGCCGATGCTGCCTTCCAGAACCTGCTGGGGACCACCGGAGATCGGCGCGTCGAGCGCCCGGCTCCCCGCCGCCTGCAGTGCTTCTTGATGCGCCGGCAGGATTTTGGGACTGACCGTGCTCGTTTCCACCACCAGTCGGCCCGAGAGATCGAGCTGTCCCAGCTGGCCGAGAATGCTCTCCACGGCTGCGTCATCCATCAGCGAGAGGATCATGATGTCGGAGGCATCGACCAGTGCGGCAAGATCGGCGGCGGAGCAGATCCCGAGCGCTGACGCCTGCTCGGCGTTCAACCCGCGCCGCGTCCAGCCGGTTACGGCAAAACCCTGCGCCGAAAGCCGCGTGGCAATCGCGCTGCCCATGCGCCCAAGGCCAATGATCCCGATGCGTTCGCGTGTCATCGCTCCCCCTCATCCTGTCTCTGCGTATCCGCAGTCATACCGCCTTCGCTGCGCCGATGGATAGCGAAAACAGGAGGATCGGGAACAGTCGCTGCGCCGGGGCGCCGGGGCTGTCGTCCGAAAAATTGGAACAACACCGCCCCCGGCCGGTTTGCGAACCAGTGCAATCACCCAGGAAGAAACATTCATGACACGCAAGCTCATCGCCGCTCTCGCCTTCTCGACCGTTCTCCCCATGGCCGCCATGGCACAGACGGGCACTGCCCCGGCCGCGCCGAACACCGGTGCGGGCCAGATGACCCATCAGAACAACGCGCAGGGTGGCACGGCCGATGCGCCGCGCAGCACCGCCGATACGACCGCCGGCCCGTTCGTCACCGTTCCGGGGCAGGGCGCCTGGCGCGTCAGCGATCTCCAGGGCAAGGCCGTCTATGGCGCCAATGGCGAGAATATCGGCGACATTTCCGATGTGCTGGTAAGCCAGGATGGCAGCGTGAATGCGGTGATCATCGGCGTCGGCGGCTTCCTTGGCATCGGCCAGAAGGATGTGGCGGTGCAGATGAACGCGCTGCAGCTCGGCCCGGGCATGACTCAGCAGCAGGCCGACCAGGCCGCTGCCGGCAATCCGGCGGTATCCGGTGAGACCACCGCCTCCACCGGTACCACGGCCATGGGCACCACTTCCAACCCGGCACCGAGCGCCAACACCAATCAGGGCGTCGGCATGGGCGCGCAGGGCGCGAACACCGCCGCCAGCCCCAATGCCACCGTGCCGAACGCCACCACCGGCACCCGGACGGCGGCCAACAGCGCGGCATCCTCCAGCAGCGATGCAACGATCGGTGAAGACGGCCTGCCGGAGCGCATCGTGCTGAACGTGACGCGCGAGCAGCTGGAAGACGCGCCGGCCTTCCAGGGCATGACGCCGGCCCGCTGATCCGTTCCGATTTCTATCGAGGGCTTCGCGGCGCATGCTTCGGAGCCCTTTGTCGTGCCGGTACTTCGGCCCGCATATGCATTTTCGCCATGATTGACGCCCAATCAGCGGACCTCGACATATCCTGGGGGCATGATGGCGGATCTGGTGGTGGAAGGCGGCTTTCCGGTCGCGGGAACAATGCGGCCCTCGGGCAACAAGAATGCGGTGCTGCCCATGCTGTGCGCCACGCTTCTGACCGATGACGAGGTGACACTGGAAAATGTGCCCGACATCAGCGATATCGACAAGCTCGTCGCCTATTTCGAGAGCAAGGGATCGAAGGTTCATCGCGACCGGGCCGCGCATCGGCTGACCATCCGTCACGATTTTGCAGGCTTTGCCGCCCGCGAGGCCGAATTGCCGCTCGGCATGCGCGCTGCGGTGCTGCTTCTGGCGCCGGCCATGATCCGCACCGGTCGGCTGGATTTCGATACGGAAGCGAAGGGCTGCGCGCTGGGCGTGCGCGAGATCGATCCGCATCTGGAAATCCTGCAGGCCTTCGGTTGTCGCATCCTCTCCTCCCATCCGTGCGCGATGGAGGCCCCGGATGTTTATCGCGGCGCGCGCATCTGGCCGGATTATGCCTCGGTTACGGCGACCGAAACCTTCATCATGATGGCAAGCGTGGCGAGCGGCACTTCGGTGCTGAACAATGCCGCCTCCGAGCCGCATGTGCAGGCACTCTGCGAGATGCTGGTGACGATGGGCGCCCGCATCGAGGGGATCGGCACCTCGAAGCTCACCATCACCGGGGTCGGGCGCCTGTCCGGAACAAAGGCAACGGTGCCGGACGATCACCACGAGGTGGCAACCTTCCTCGCCATCGCCGCCGTCACCGGCGGCCGGCTGCGGGTCGAATCGCAGGTCGGCCATCACATGGAGCTGATTCTCCGCCAGTTCGGCAAGCTGGGCCTTGCCTTCGATGTGGAGGAGGATGCGATCACCACCGCCGGCTGGAGCCGCAGGGTGACGGAACCGTTCACCGCCGAACTGCTGCCGAAGATCGAGGCGGCCCCCTGGCCTTATTTTCCGGCAGACCTGCTGCCGCAGGCGATCGGCGTTGCCGTCGGTTGCCAGGGCGACATCATGTTCTGGAACAAGGTGTATGAGGGCGCGCTCGGCTGGTCGGCGGAACTCCTGAAATTCGGTGCGCGCGTGCATCTCTCCGATCCGCATCGCCTGATCGTCTTCGGGGGTAACACGCTGCGCCCGGCCGTGGTGGAGGCACCCTATATCATCCGCGTGGTGGTGGCGCTGCTGGTGGCGGCGATCCAGGTGCCGGGCATCAGCCGCATCAAGAATGCCGATCCGATCCGCCGCGCCTATCCCGATTTCGTGGAAAAGCTGACGGCACTCGGCGCCCGCGTGCATTGGGAATAGGCCGGGTCAAAAACCCTGAAACAGGAAATCCGTCGCGGCGGTGATGTCATCGGCGCGGTGGGAGAGGTCATCGAGCAGCGGACCAAGCTGGGATACGTTGATCGCAGCCATCCGCTGCGTCGCCATCACATAGCGATGGCCGTCAATGTCGAAGCGCGGGTTCATCCGCCCCATCGCCCAGGACATGGTTTCGATCCGGTAGAGCGGAACCACCACGCGCGTCCGCAACACATCCAGAATATTGGCCTGAAGGTCGATGAGAAGGATGTCCCTGTCCTCGGACCGGTACACCGAAAAACGCGCCATCAGAACAGCCGGTATTTAGCGAGCGGCAGCCCATGCTTCTCGATATCGGTATTTTCCGCCGCAATCGCCTCGGCATTCTCGATCCGCCAGAGCCGTTCCTTTTCGGCCTTCACGGCGCGCGCGATTCCATCTTCCGCCGCGCGTGACACATCAAGCTTCAGGTCGGTCGCCTCGGCCAGAAGTGCGCGATCAATGGAAATCTTATCCTTTGCGGATGCTGCCTGAACCATGAAACCACATCCCTTGTTACGCAGGCCCCCAAGGGTCCGCAGGCGGGATTATGAAGCAGATGCGAGGCCGCGAAAAGCCTCACTCGTCGTTCATCTTCAGCGCTGCGATAAACGCTTCCTGCGGGATTTCCACCTTGCCGAACTGGCGCATGCGCTTCTTGCCTTCCTTCTGCTTGTCCAGAAGTTTGCGCTTGCGGGTGGCGTCGCCGCCGTAGCACTTGGCGGTCACGTCCTTGCGCAGGGCGCGCACGGTTTCGCGCGCGATCACCTTGCCGCCGATGGCGGCCTGGATCGGGATCTGGAACATGTGCGGCGGAATGAGTTCCTTCAGCTTCTCGCACATGCCGCGGCCGCGCCGGTCGGCCGCCGAGCGGTGGACCAGCATGGAGAGCGCATCGACAGGATCGCCGTTGACGAGGATCGACATCTTCACGAGGTCGCCGGCGCGGTAGTCGGTGATCGTATAGTCGAAGGAGGCATAGCCCTTCGAGATGGACTTCAGCCGGTCGTAGAAGTCGAACACCACTTCGTTGAGCGGCAGTTCGTAGGTCACCATGGCGCGGGTGCCGACATAGGTGAGTTCGGTCTGGATGCCGCGGCGGTCCTGGCAGAGTTTGAGCACGGAACCGAGATACTCGTCCGGCGTCAGGATGGTCGCCTTGATCCAGGGCTCGCGGATCTCGTCGATCTTCACCACATCCGGCATGTCGGCCGGGTTGTGCAATTCCTTCTCCGTGCCGTCGGTAAGCGTCATCTGGTAGACGACGGAGGGCGCGGTCGCGACGAGATCGAGATTGAACTCGCGCTCCAGGCGTTCCTGGATGATTTCGAGGTGCAGCAGGCCGAGGAAGCCGCAGCGGAAGCCGAAGCCGAGTGCTGCCGAGCTTTCCATTTCGAAGGAGAAGGAGGCGTCGTTGAGGCGCAGCTTGCCCATGGCAGAGCGCAGGTCTTCAAAGTCGGCGGCATCGACGGGGAAGAGGCCACAGAACACCACCGGCTGGGCCGGCTTGAAGCCGGGCAGGGCTGCCGCTGTCGGGCGCTTGTCCTCGGTGATCGTATCGCCGACGCGGGTATCTGCCACTTCCTTGATCGAGGCGGTGATGAAGCCGATCTCGCCGGGGCCGAGGCTGTCTACATTGACCATCTTCGGCGTCAGCACGCCGACGCGCTCGACGGTATACTTGGCATCCGTGCCCATCATGCGGATCTGCTGACCCTTCGACAGCACGCCATCGATGATGCGCACCAGAACCATCACGCCGAGATAGGTGTCGTACCAGCTGTCGACCAGCAGCGCCTTCAGCGGCGCCTTTTCGCCGCCGGGGCTCTGCGGCGCCGGCAGCTTGTGCACGATGGCTTCCAGCACGTCCGGAATGCCAAGGCCGGTCTTGGCCGAAATCAGCACGGCGTCGGAAGCGTCGATGCCGATGACTTCCTCGATCTGTTCCTTGATCCGCTCCGGTTCGGCGGCGGGCAGGTCGATCTTATTGAGAACCGTCACCAGCTCGTGGTTGTTGTCGATCGCCTGATAGACGTTGGCGAGCGTCTGGGCTTCCACGCCCTGGCTGGCATCGACCACCAACAGCGAGCCTTCGCAAGCCGAGAGCGAGCGCGAGACCTCATAGGCGAAGTCCACGTGGCCGGGCGTGTCGATCAGGTTCAGCACATAGGTTTCGCCATTGTTGGCCTTGTAGTGCAGGCGCACCGTCTGGGCCTTGATGGTGATGCCGCGCTCCTTCTCGATCTCCATGTTGTCGAGAACCTGCTCCGACATCTCACGGTCGGCCAGGCCGCCGGTCGACTGGATCAGGCGGTCGGCAAGCGTCGATTTGCCATGGTCGATATGGGCGACGATGGAAAAGTTGCGGATATGGTCGAGGGGCGTACGGTCTGTGCTCATGGCTCGCGCATATAGCAGCGAGGCCTTGCAACGCCTAGCGGGAAATTGCGGCAAAGCTTGAGAAAACCGGGGCTTTCGCCGGTCCGGACGCCGCTTTGTCCGTCGTCAGCCGGTCGGTTCCGTCGACTGGTCGGCCGCGCGCGCTTCCGGATCGGTCAGCACGGCGGCATTCGGCAGTTGCGCGCTGCGCAGTTCGAAGCTCTCTCGTTCGGCGGTTGGAACGGGATCGCGTTCGTTCAGCCGCCACAATGTGAAGAGCATATAGGCGGCCGCAACGAGAAGGGCGGCACCGATGAAGGTTTTGGGGCCGAAGACGGGCATCAGCGCCGTCACGGCCAGCGGCACCACGGTGGCGGCGGCCGACCAGGCCACCAGCAGCGTGCTGGACAGCGGCACGTAATCGCCGGGATCGGCCCGGTCGTTCGAATGGGCGTTGGCAATCGAATAGATCGTCTCGATCGCGCCGCCGAACACCAGGAAGATGAGCATGAACAGGATCATGTGGGTGAAGGAGGCAAACAGCGCTGCGGTTCCGGCCGTCAGAATGATGGCGCAGGTGATGAGCAGCACGCGGCGGCGGTCCATCCGGTCGGAAAGGATGCCGAGCGGATACTGCACGAAGAGCAGGCCGGTCTGCATCACAAACATCAGCAGACCTACCTGCTGCTGTGCCACGCCGTTGGTGGTGGCATAGATCGGCACGAAGCCCTGCACCACCATCGACAGCCCGCCGGAGGCGAGAACGCCGATGAGGCCGACCGGCGAAATCTGCCAGGCCATGCCGACATCGACATTGACCCGCGCCGGGGCCGGCGGGTTCGGCAGCCGCGTCAGGCCGATCGGCAGGATTGCCAGCGCCGTGAAGAAGATCGTCAGCAGCGGCGTCAGGTTGCCCGAGGTCGGGATCTGCCCGAACAGCCAGGAGCCGCAGCCGAGCCCCAGCACATAGGCCATGTAGAAGAAGGACATAGCGCGGCCCCGCCAGGCGTTCGAGGCCGCATGGTTCAGCCAGCTCTGGGCGATGATGAAGTTGCAATTGGCCGCCGCGCCATAGAGCCCGCGCCCGAGAATCCACAGAGAGACGGAGAGGTTCGAGGCGATGAAGGCGGCTGCAATGATGACGATCCCCATCGAGCAGGCAAACAGCCGCGCATGGCCGACCCGCTGGATCAGCGGCCCCGTGACGACACAGCCCACCAGCCCGCCAAAGGCAACGGCGGTGACGGCCGCGCCCGGTGCCCAGGCCGCATCGGCCGATCGCGCCAGCATATAGGGGCTGTAGGCAAACATCAGGCCGCTGCCCACCGCCGCCGTGGTCATCGAGGCGACGATACTGGCGATCGACAGGGGAGAGGAACCCCGATCAGGCGGGCCGTGCATGAAGCCTCCCAAAGGACAAGGTGGTGACGGGACCTGTGACCGGTGCCGACCGAAGGGATATGCGAGATGGGCGCAAGAGTAACTTCTTCGCTAGGCTCAGGCTATCGCGAAGACGCCGCAGGCTGTCGTTCGAATTCTCAAAAATTCCATCATGCGCTCTATTGACTCCACTATAATGGAAATGCAGGATCAGGCCATGGAACAGAATGACGAACAGTTCGAAGGCGCGCTCGGCGAGCGGTTGAAGGCACTCAGGCAGCGGGAAGGGTTTACGCTCGACCAGCTGGCCTCCGCCTCCCGGGTCAGCCGCGCGATGATCTCCCGCATCGAGCGGGGCGAGGCCAGCCCCACGGCAGCGCTGCTGGCGCGTCTGTGCGAGGCGCTCGGCCTGTCGCTCTCGGAATTCTTTGCACCGGATCAGCCGGACCGCTCGCCCGTTGCGCGGCGGGGGCAGCAGCGGATCTGGCGCGATCCGGTCACCGGTTATCTGCGCCGCTCCGTGTCGCCGCCGGGTGTTTCGTCCCGCGTCGATATTGTCGAGGTGGATTTCCCGCCCGGCGCGCGCGTCAGCTTCCCGCCGCGGGAAGAGAGCCGGTTCATGACCCAGCATATCTGGGTGTTTGCGGGCGTGCTCGAGATGATCCTGCCCGGCGAGACCTACCGGCTGGAGGCGGGCGACTGCCTGTTCATGGATATCGGCGACGCCTTCCAGTTCCACAATCCCACCGATCAACCCGTGCGCTATGCCGTCATCCTGGACCGCGGGCGCTGAGCGATGAAAGACATGCCGATGCCTATGACCACCTGCCGCCTCGTCTCCGCCGAAGATGCTGCCCCTCTGGTTGCCGACCTGTGCGAGGTTCTGTCCGACTGCGTCAATGGTGGCGCTTCCGTCGGTTTCATGCTGCCTTTTGCGCCTGAGGACGCGTTGGGCTACTGGCAGGGCATCGTCGAGAGCGTCGCCGCCGGCCACACGATCCTTGCGGTTGCGGAGGTGGAGGGCCGCGTGGTCGGCACCGTGCAGGTCGGGCTGGCCCAGAAGCCGAACCAGCCGCATCGCGGCGATCTGATGAAGCTTCTCGTGCACCGCTCGGCCCGCGGCCTTGGCCTGTCGCGCAAGCTTATGGCGCTGGTGGAGGAGGAAGCCGCGCGGCGCGGTCGCACCCTTCTGGTGCTGGATACCGCGACCGGCAGCGAAGCGGAGGCGATCTACCCCCGCTTCGGTTGGGAAAAGGCCGGCGTCATTCCCGATTACGCGCTGTGGCCGCAGGGCGGCTTCTGCAGCACCACCCTGTTCTACAAGCGGGTGGCCTGACCTTACTTCAGCGTCGTCTCGAAGGCCTCGACAATCAGCTTTTCCGCATCCTTGTGAATTTCCGCCCGGTCGCGCAGGCCCTTGCCGTCGCAGATGGGGTCGGCATCGCCGGATTCGCTCAGCACATCCTGCGCATCGGGCTTGCAGATCGGCAGGAAGCTGAAATGGTTGGCGCCGGGGATCTGGCGGTACTGGGCGCCGGGGATTTTGGCGGAAAGCATATCGGCCTTGACGGCGACGGGCACGCTGCCCGGGCTGCCCAGATTGATGACGGTCGTCGGCACCTTGATCGCCGTCAGGCTGTCGGCCTTGAAGGCGGTCGCGAGACCGGGGTCGACGATGACGGCGGAGGTGACGCGGGGATCGAGATTCGACTGTTCGAAATGTGCCTTGTCGAAGTCCCGCAGTTTCACGACCGGCGAGGCGACCCGCTTGCCGTCAACGAAGCCGAAGCCGCCGGCAAACCACTGGCAATCCATCATCATGGTATAGCGGTCGCAGTAATCGGCATAGGCGTTGAGGTCGGCGCGGGCGCCGATCAGTTCCAGTGCCGTGCTGGCGCCGAGCGAAAAGCCGATGACGCCGATCTTCGCGGCGTCGACGGAAGCCTGCCAGCGGGCATCTCCTGTCATCCAGGTGATGATGTTGGAGAGATCCTGCGTCCGCTCCCAGATGCGCGGCGTGGCAATCGGCGTTGAATCGCCGCTGGTCGTGCCGGGATGATCGGGGCCGGCAACGATGAAACCCTGTTCCGCAAGACGGGCTGCAATCCAGGTCATGCCTTGCGCCCGCGAGCCGGAGCCGTGCGACAGCAGGATCAGCGGGTGGCGGCCGGGATCGATCGCCGCATCCGGCTTGGCGGCGGCACCGGTGAAGATGCGGTTGTCGCCGACGAGAGCCTCCGGCGCCTTGGCCTTCGAGGGATACCAGACATCGACGGAGAGCGGCTTGCCGCGTTGCATCGAGGGAACGGAAATCGTGGTGACGCCGATGACGGTCTCGGCAAAGGCCGTCCAGGGCAGGAAGGCGCTTGAAAGAAGGGCGGTCAGGAGAAGAAGCCTTTTCATGGGAAAACCTCGTTGGATGAAGCGACGAGGGCAAACTTTCGGTTTTCGGCAGGCTTCTCGACCTGAAACATGATCAAGGTCGTCTCGAAACGCGATCCGGGACGGACGACCCGGCGAGATGTCCAGGGGGAACTTCCAGGTGGTTCGAGGGTTGGTCACCATCACCCCTGCCAACCCGGAGGCAAGCATGAGCAAGACCAATGTCAAGGAACTGCAGGCCCGCGCCAAGGCTCAGGTGGAAAACACCAGCGCCGGCGGCCATCTCGGCGGCACCTATTACGGGCAACAGCCGGACGGCAAGACCGCCAGCCAGAACGACCGTGTCGGTGCCAAGAGCCGGCGCAACAACGGCAGCAAGTGAACGGCGCCAAGCCTCTCGATCCTTCGATGGCATATCGATCCGAGACCCCGCTGCAATGCGGGGTTTCAGCGCCGGGAGGGAGAAGGGACGGCCGCCCGGCGGGCAAACCGGTCCGCACCGCTACCTGAGACGGCGGCGGCGCAGGCCAGCCGTGCGGACAGCGCTGCCAGCTTTTCCGGCTGCGTCAGACCCATGCGGTAAAGCCGCAGCACGATGCGCGCAATGCTGTCCGGATCGGGCGCATCCGCCTGCCTGTCACAGGCAAATACGACGGAGCGGATCGCCCTGTCCAGAATGGCAAGGTCGCTCGGTCCGAGGATGCTGGGATAGAACCGGGTGTGCCGTTGCGGCATGACTTTCTCCGTGCAGCAGGCGACACCATAGGCCCATGGTCTTCTTGCGCAATATCAAATGTTAAGGCCGCGCATAGAGCGGAGTGGCAGGCCAGGAGGCCGGGTCTGGTCCATTTTCCCTGCATGACAAAAAGGCGGCCGCCGCTGCCGGCCGCCGCCTTCCCTATCGTTTTTGGCGGTTGCGCCGCTTACAGCGTGCCGTTGCGCTGCTGGATCATCATGAAGGTATCGAAGCTGTAGTCGGCGATCTGCAGCCACAGATAGCCGTCCTTCTTGAAGGCCTGCTGGCTGTCGTAGATCTTCTTGAAGTTGGGATTGGTCGCGCTGATTTCGGCATAGGTTTCCTGGGCCGCCTTGTAGCAGACCTCCAGAATGTCCTGGCTGAAGGGGCGTAGGATGGCGCCTTCGCCCACCAGTTCGCGCAGCGCCTTGGCGTTCAGCGCATCGTAGCGTTCCAGCATCAGGGCATTGACGCGGGCGCAGGCATCGGTCAGCACCCGCTGGTAGCGCTTCGGCAGGTTCTTGAACTTGTCACGGTTGAAGAAGGTGTGAACCGTCGGGCCGCCTTCCCACCACGCAGGATAGTAGTAGTATTTGGCCACCTTGTAGAAGCCGAGCTTGTAGTCGTCATAGGGACCGACGAATTCGGTGGCGTCGATCGTGCCCTTTTCAAGCGCGGCATAGACATCGCCGCCGGCGATCTGCTGCGGCGTCACGCCCACCTTGCTCATCACCTGGCCGGCAAGGCCGGCAATGCGCATCTTCAGGCCCTTGAGATCGTCAACGGTCTTGATTTCCTTGCGGAACCAGCCGCCCATCTGCGCGCCGGTATTGCCCGACGGCAGGGCATAGAGGTTGTGGCCGGCGAAGAATTCGTTCAGCAGGTCGTTGCCGCCACCGACGGTGAACCAGGAATTGCTGAGACGTGCATTGAGGCCGAAGGGAATGGCGGTGCCGAGCGCGAAGGTCGGATCCTTGCCGACATAGTAGTAGGCGCAGGTATGGGCCATTTCCACCGTGCCGGCCGCCACCGCATCGGCCGCCTGCAGCGGCGGCACGATTTCGCCGGCCGCAAAGGTCTGGATCTGGAACTTGCCATCGGTGGCTTCCGACACGCTTCTGGCGATCTCGGTGGCGCTGTCGAACAGGATGTTGAGGCTCTTCGGGAAGGACGAGGTGAGGCGCCAGGTCAGTTCCGGGTTTTCCTGGGCAATGGCGGGAGCGGCAAGGGCGGCTGCGCCAACTCCGGCAACACCGGCCTGGCGGAAGAAGGATCTGCGGTTCATGGACTAAAAGCCTTCAATTTCAGGGGGTGCTGAGCATATGCCCAGGCTACCGGCCCCTAAATCATTTTGTTGTCGGCGCTGCAAGGCAAAAGGGCGGCCGCGCTGACCCTTCGCGGTTTTCGGGTGGCGCGCGACACTTCGGCCGTTTGTTTCAGGCTTGTCAGATTTTCCCGGAACCCCTATTATTAGAATAATTCTAAAAAGGAATTCCGACATGCTCGACCTGTTTCGCGGCTCTTCCCGCCGCAGCTTCGATTCCCTCAGCGAGGCGGAGATCCTCGCGCTCGCCATTTCATCGGAAGAGGAGGATGCACGGATCTATCAGTCCTATGCCCGCGCCCTCGAGCCTCAGGCGCCGGACAGCGCCAAGGTTTTTCGCGATATGGCCGAGGTGGAGCATGCGCACCGCAACATGCTGATCTCGCAGTTTCGCCAGCGGTTCGGCGAGGACATCCCGCTGATCCGGCGCGAGCATGTGCGCGGCTTCTACCAGCGCCGGCCGGACTGGCTGATGACCAATCTCTCGCTTGAGACGATCCGGGCCCAGGCCGAACTGATGGAGGAGCAGGCTGCTCGCTTCTATCTGGAAGCCATCAAGCGGGTGACAGACGCCTCAACACGACAGCTTCTGGGTGATCTTGCCGTGGCCGAGCAGGGGCATGGCGAGATTGCCCGCATGCTGGGCGACAAGCATGCGCCGGAAGAGGTGCGCGAGGAGGAGGCGGCCACCGAGCGCCGCCAGTTCATCCTCACCTATGTGCAGCCCGGTCTTGCCGGCCTGATGGATGGATCGGTATCCACGCTCGCCCCCATCTTCGCGGCGGCCTTTGCCACCCAGGACACATGGCAGACCTTTCTGGTCGGCCTCTCGGCGTCGGTCGGTGCCGGCATTTCCATGGGGTTCACGGAGGCTTCGCATGACGACGGCAAGCTGTCCGGGCGTGGTTCGCCGCTGAAGCGCGGCCTTGCCTGCGGCATCATGACGGCGCTTGGCGGCCTCGGCCACGCACTGCCTTATCTCATCCCACACTTCTGGACGGCGACGATCGTCGCGGCCTTCATCGTCTTCATCGAATTGTGGGCGATCGCCTTCATCCAGAACAAGTATATGGAAACGCCCTTCCTGCGGGCTGTCTTCCAGGTGGTGTTCGGCGGCTCCCTCGTCCTCGCCGCCGGCATTTTGATTGGGAATGGGTGAGCTGCGACGGCGTAGCCGGCAAAACTTAGCCGTGGCACGTTTTGAGCAGCGAACGCGCCGAGCCCAAGCGAGGCGCCGGGGCTTCAGCCAGGAGCGACGGCGTAGCCGGCAAAACTTAGCCGTGGCACGTTTTGAGCAGCGAACGCGCCGAGCCTGAAGCGAGGCGCCGGGGCGTCAGCCAGGAGCGACGGCCAGCCGCACTGCCCGTCCAGACAACAAAAAAGGCCAGCATCCGCCGGCCTCTCTTCTGTGTCCTATGTCCGGTCAATCAGCGCAGTGCGCCGACCAGAATGTCGCGGCCATCCTCGATGGTGACCCAGCGGCCGGTGTTGAAGGTCGCCTGACGCTTCAGATAGGTGTAGGGCGTGGCCGTCCAGAGGTTCACGTCATCGGTCAGGTTGTCGAGGATGAAGTCGCCCTCGGAGGTGCGCACCGTCAGAACCGCATGGCCTTCGCCATCGGGCTTGCGGACCACGGTGATCAGCAGATCGGCCAGCGAAAAGCCCTTTTCGGAAAGTTCCTTGCGCTTTTCCAGCACATAGTCCTCGCAGTCGCCGGCATCCACCGGATACTCCCAGTATTCTTCCTTGCCGTAGACTTCCATGTCGGTCTTGGCGGTGATGCGATGGTTTACCGACTCATTGACCTCGTGGATCATTTGCCAGCCATAGGCGGTGACCTTGGCCGGCGGAGTGGAGGTGAAGCGGATGTTGCATTCGTCGGGATGGCGCTGGCAGAATTCGTAATGGCCGATCGGCTGGGAGGTCACATTGCCCGTCACCATATTGGCCAGTGGACGAGAGGCCGGAACCGCGGCCGAGGCGGAGCCAAGCACAACAGCAAGCACCACGGCTACATGCCGCGCGTTCAGGGCATTCATCATGGACCCGTCCCTTCAAATCCTAACAAAAGGTTAAGAGCCAAAGGGACGAGGTGTCAATTATGAACAGAGTCTTAACGGCGGGACTCTGCGTTTATGGTTAAGATTGCTGCGTGAATGCTGCATCCCCTGCGGCGCAAGGCAGGACACCCTATAGGAGAGCGGTGATCGCGGCCTGCATCCGTTCGATATCCTGCGGCCGCGACAGCCGGTGATCGCCGTCACGGACCAGCGTCAGCACCACGTCGTCGGCCGGCAGGAACTCCATCAGCTTGAGTGCATGCTGGTAGGGCACGTCTTCGTCGCGCATGCCCTGCAGGATGTGGACCGGGCAACGGGTCTCGATCAGTCCCTGCAGCACGCGGTTGCGGCGACCATCCTCGATGAGGGCGCGGGTGAAGATATTGGGCTCCGGACTGTATTGCGAGGGTTCCTCGAAGAAGCCGCGCTCCTCCAGCGACCGGCGTTCGGCGTCGGACAATGCCGGTTCGATCAGTTCGCTGGTAAAGTCGGGTGCGGGTGCGATCAGCACCATGCCGCGCACCGTCGGCGCTCCGGGGCGGCGGCCAAGTTCCTGCACGGCCCTCAGCGCAATCCAGCCGCCCATGGAAGAGCCGACCAGGATGATCTCGTTCGCCGGATGAGCATTGATCACCGCGAGCGTTTCCTCCAGCCAGCGGGAAATTGTCCCGTCGCGAAAGGCGCCGCCGGACTGGCCGTGGCCCGAATAGTCAAAGCGCAGCGCCGCAAGGCCCCGCTCACCGGCCAGCCTGTCCATCTCCAGCGCCTTGGTGCCGGTCATGTCCGAGCGATAGCCGCCAAGCCAGACGAGCATCGGCCCGGTCTCTGCACGTTCTGCGGGACGGTAAAGCGTCGCGATCGGGCGGGCCTGCCCGTTCTCACCGACGGCAAGGGTGGCGGCGCGGATGGGGTCGGATGGCTGTGTCATGCGTCTGTCTCTCCGGCTGTGTGGCTGCCTATAGAGCAGATTCGCGAAAAGCCGGCAGCAGGTGATTTCTCCCAGCAAATATGCTATTGACTTCGAAGCAGCGTTGACGACATTGCCCGCTATTGCGCTTGAGCGCAGATGATCGCCGCTGCGATCCAGAAACAATTCGAGGAGAATACGACCATTCGCAGACCTTTCAAAGCCGACGCTCCAGTCAAGGACGGGCCGCGCTCCAACCGGGAAATCCGCATCCCCCGCGTTCAGCTGATCAACGCAGAGGGTGAAAACCTCGGCATCGTGCCGACAGATCAGGCGCTCAAGATGGCGGAGGAGGCTGGTCTCGATCTGGTCGAGATTTCTCCCAACAATGACCCGCCGGTCTGCAAGATCCTCGATCTCGGCAAGCTGAAATACGCCAACCAGAAGAAGGCGGCCGAAGCACGCAAGAAGCAGAAGATTGTCGAAATCAAAGAAATCAAGATGCGCCCGAACATCGACACCCATGATTATGAGGTGAAGATGAAGGCCATCAACCGCTTCTTCGAGGATGGCGACAAGGTTCGCGTGACGCTTCGCTTCCGCGGTCGCGAAATGGCGCACCAGGAACTGGGCATGAAGCTTCTGCTTCAGGTGAAGGAAGACACCGCGGCGATTGCCAAGGTGGAGGCCGAGCCGAAGCTTGAAGGCCGCCAGATGATGATGGTGCTGGCCCCTCGTTGAGGCCAGCCTGTCCGTCTCTGTGAGGCGCCCGGATCTGCCGCCTGCGCCGGTGGCGACAATCCCGCTTTCCCCATTGCGCTTTACGGCATCAGCCGCTATAAGCGCGCGTCCGAACGGTCCGGCAGGGCATGCCGTGTCCGTTCTTGAATTGCTTGGCGCTGGCCTCGTCAGTTGGTGCCGATACAAGAATTATGGAGTAGCAAAATGCCCAAGATGAAGACGAAGTCCTCCGCCAAGAAGCGGTTCAAGATCACCGCGACCGGCAAGGTCGTTGCGGCTGCCGCCGGCAAGCGCCACGGCATGATCAAGCGTTCCAACAAGTTCATCCGCGATGCACGCGGCACGATGATTCTGGCCGAAGCTGACGGCAAGAAGGTCATCAAGAACTACCTGCCGAACGGTCTCTGAGACCTTTTCGCTTCCGGAACACTTTAAGGAGATCATGACATGGCACGCGTAAAACGTGGCGTAACCTCTCGCGCCAAGCACACCAAGACCCTCAAGGCCGCCAAGGGCTTCTACGGTCGCCGCAAGAACACCATCCGCGCCGCAAAGGCTGCCGTCGATCGTTCGCGCCAGATGGCGACGCGCGACCGTCGCGTCAAGAAGCGGAACTTCCGCGCCCTCTGGATCCAGCGCATCAATGCTGCCGTCCGCGAATTCGGCCTGACCTACGGCCGCTTCATCGACGGCCTGAACAAGGCTGGCATCGAAGTGGACCGCAAGGTTCTCTCCGACATGGCAATCCATGAGCCGGCTGCCTTCGGCGCCCTGGTCGAAGCCTCCAAGAAGGCTCTCGCCTATCTCAAGGATGCCGGCACGGCCAACGAGTTTGAAAGCGCGGTTCGTTAACCAGCGCTTCCCAGGCTTATCTAGCTTCACTGAATTTGGGAAACCCGCGCTGGTCTCGGCTGGCGCGGGTTTTTCATTTGTCTGTCAAGGCTTCATGTCACGACCGTACGTCAGGGTCACGTTCCGGCCTTTGCCGGGCTTCATATGGAAGAAACCATGTCCGATCTGGAAAACCTGAAAACCTCGCTTCTGACGGAAATCGCGGCTGCCGGCGACGAAGCGGCCCTCGAAGCCGTCCGCGTCTCTGCGCTCGGCAAGAAGGGCTCCGTCTCCGACCTGTTGAAGACGCTCGGCGCCATGAGCGCTGAAGAGCGCCAGACCCGCGGCGCGGCGATCAATGCGCTGAAGACCGAGGTGACGGAGGCGCTTGCCGCCCGCAAGACCGTGCTGCGCGATGCCGCGATCAACGCCCGCCTCGCTGCGGAAACGCTGGATGTGACGCTGCCGGTCCGCTCCTCGCCGGCTGAGCGCGGCCGCATCCACCCGATCAGCCAGATCATCGACGAGATCACTGCCATCTTTGCCGACATGGGCTTTTCCATTGCGGAAGGCCCCGATATCGAGACGGATTATTACAACTTCACGGCGCTGAATTTCCCGGAAGGGCACCCTGCCCGCGAGATGCACGACACCTTTTTCCTGGCCCCGGACGAGAAGGGCGAGCGCAAGGTGCTGCGCACGCATACCTCGCCGGTGCAGGTGCGCACGATGGAAATCCAGAAGCCGCCGATCCGCATCGTCATTCCCGGCAAGACCTATCGCCAGGATTCGGATGCCACCCATTCGCCGATGTTCCATCAGGTCGAAGGCCTTGTCGTCGACAAGAAGAGCCATGTCGGCAACATGCGCTGGATTCTGGAAGAATTCTGCAAGGCCTTCTTCGAGGTGGACAGCGTCACCATGCGCTTCCGCCCGTCCTTCTTCCCCTTCACGGAGCCGAGCTTCGAGGTGGATATCCAGTGCGACCGCTCGTCCGGCCCGATCGTCAAGTTCGGCGAGGGCAAGGACTGGATGGAAATTCTGGGCTGCGGCATGGTCCATCCCAACGTGCTGCGCGCCGGCGGGCTTGATCCCGATGAATACCAGGGTTTTGCCTGGGGCATGGGCCTAGACCGCATCGCCATGCTGAAATATGGCATGCCCGACCTGCGCGACTTCTTCAACGCCGACGTGCGCTGGATGAGCCATTACGGTTTCCGCCCGCTCGACATGCCGACGCTGTTCGGCGGTTTGAGTGTGTAATTCTGCAAGGAGGATAGACCCATGAAATTCACGCTCTCCTGGCTGAAGGAACATCTGGAAACCGACGCGAACCTTGAACAGGTCTGCGAGCGCCTCACCGCGATCGGCCTCGAGGTCGAGGATGTCGATGACCGGGCGGCCTACAGGCCCTTCGTCATCGCCAAGGTCATCTCCGCCGAAAAGCATCCGTCTGCCGACCGGCTGAAGGTGCTGATGGTGGATACGGGCGACGGCAAACCGGTGCAGGTCGTCTGCGGTGCGCCGAATGCGCGGGCAGGCCTCGTCGGGGCGCTGGCGCGGCCGGGCACCTATGTTCCGGGGATCGACGTGACGCTTTCCGTCGGCAATATCCGCGGCGTCGAAAGCCATGGCATGATGTGCTCGGAGAAGGAACTCAACATCTCCGACAACCATGACGGCATCATCGACTTGGCCGACGATGCGCCGGTGGGCACGCCGTTTGCGACCTATGCCGGTCTCGATGATCCGGTCATCGAGATCAACCTGACGCCGAACCGCCCGGACTGCACCAGCGTCTACGGCATCGCACGCGACCTGGCGGCGTCGGGCCTCGGCACGCTGAAGGCGCCGAAGGTTCCGGCGCTGCCGGTGGATGGCGAAACCACCGTCGACGTGCGCATCGATCTCGATGACGAGCGGCTTTGCCCGGGCTTTGCGCTGCGTCTCGTGCGCGGCGTCAAAAACGGCCCGAGCCCGGCCTGGATGCAGCAGCGGCTGAAGGCGATCGGCCTTCGCCCCATCAATGCGCTGGTCGATATCACCAATTACATGACCTTCGATCAGGGTCGGCCCATGCACGTGTTCGACGCCGCAAAGGTGAAGGGCAATCTCGTGGTGCGCCGTGCCGTCGAGGGCGAGGAAATCCTTGCGCTCGACACCCGCACCTACAAGCTGTCGGCCAGTAATGTCGTCATTTCCGATGACAATGGCGTCGAATCGATCGGCGGCATCATGGGCGGCGAGCATTCCGGCTGCGACGAGAACACCGTGGACGTGCTGATCGAATCGGCGCTGTGGGACCCGATCAACATCGCCAAATCCGGCCGCGCGCTCGGCATCATCACCGATGCGCGCTACCGCTTCGAGCGCGGCGTCGATCCCGAATATATGATGCCGGGGCTGGAGCGCACCACGGAACTGGTCGTGCAGCTCTGCGGCGGCACGCCGGCCAAGGCGAAGATCGCCGGCTACAAGGGCCATGACCGCAAGGTCGTCGATTTCCCCTTCTCGGACGTCAAGCGGCTGACGGGCCTGACCGTTTCCGTCGAAGAAAGCCGGCAGATCCTGACCGGCCTCGGCTTCGAGATCCTGTCCGGCGACGAAAGCCGCGTGCAGGTGGCGGTTCCTTCCTGGCGACCGGATGTCGACGGCAAGGCCGATCTCGTGGAAGAGGTCATGCGCATCCACGGCGTCGACAACATCAAGCCCGAGCCGCTGCCGGCCAAGGAGACGGTCAATGGCCGCATCCTGACGACGCTGCAGATCCGCACCCGCACGGCGCGGCGTGCGCTTGCCTCGCGCGGTATGCTGGAAGCCGTCACCTGGTCCTTCATTCCGGAAGATCAGGCAAGACTGTTCGGCGGCGGCAAGCCTTCGCTGAAACTCGTCAACCCGATCGCCGCCGACATGTCCGACATGCGCCCTTCGCTGCTGCCGGGACTTTTGACGGCTGCCCAGCGCAATGCCGACAAGGGCTATGGCGACGTGGCGATCTTCGAAGTGTCCGGCACCTATGAGGGCGATACGCCCGACGCACAGCGGCGCGTGGCGGGCGGTATCCGCCGCGGCACGGCGTCGCTTGCCGGAGCCGGCCGCTCCTGGTCGAATGCCGCCAAGGGCGGCGGCAAGCCGGTCGATGTCTTCGATGCCAAGGCCGATGCGCTGGCGGTGATCGAGGCCTGCGGCCTGCCCATGGCCAATGTCCAGGTGGAGCAGGGCGGTCCGGCCTGGTATCACCCCGGCCGCTGCGGCACGATCAAGATGGGCCCGAAGGTGGTGCTCGGCCATTTCGGCGAATTCCATCCGAACACGCTGTCGGCGCTGGACGTGTCCGGCGCGCTGGCGGGCTTCGAGGTCTATCTCGATGCGATGCCGGAGCCGAAGAAGAAGGCCACCCGCACCAAGCCGGCGCTGGAGCTTTCGCCCTTCCAGATGGTGAAGCGCGACTTCGCCTTCGTCGTGGACAAGGCGGTCGATGCCGGATCGATCATCAAGGCGGCCAGCAGCGCCGACCGCAAGCTGATCACCGGCGTCACTGTCTTCGACGTGTTCGAGGGCGCCTCGCTCGGCGAGGGCCGCAAGTCGGTTGCCATCGAGGTACTGATCCAGCCGACCGACAAGACGCTGACGGATGAGGATTTCGACGCGCTGACGAAGAAGATCGTCGGCAATGTGGAAAAGACGACCGGCGGCACCCTGCGCGCCTGACCTGCCATTGCAGATCCTTCTTTCGGCCGGAATGCGGTCTCGTCGCATTCCGGCCGA
>NZ_VJMG01000006.1 GCF_007004135.1 Affinirhizobium straminoryzae | reverse complement strand
ATTCTAACTTTGCGGCTACAGAGAGATTACTGATAATATATATTATGGAATATTCTTCACCTCCGATGAACTGGGGTCCGGGACCACACTCCACGTCCGACGATCCTATCTTTGGCCAATCCATGCTGGAGCGGCGGCAGTCATTGCGGCCAGCAGCAGGAGTGCCGCCGCAACCATGAACGTCGTCGAAAACCCGTACGCATCGAAGAGAAGACCACCGAAGGCTGCTCCCGCCGTGATCGCCAGCTGGATCACCGCCACCATCAGGCCGCCTCCCGCTTCTGTGTCATCGGGCAGCGTTCGGGTCAGCCAGGTCCACCAGGCGACCGGTGCAGCCGTGGCCAGAAATCCCCAGATTGCCAGGAGAGTAGCGGTGACAGCCAGCGAAGCGGCGCTGAACACCAACGCAAGACCGACAAGGGCCATCAAGGCCGGAATGACAACAAGGACCAGACGCGGTGCACGTGACAGGACGAAGCCAATGACGACCGTGCCAAATACGCCCATCACGCCGATCAACAGCAGCAGAAGCGACAGCGTTTCCACATTCACCCGCACGCTGCCCTCCAGATAGGGGCGAAGATAGGTGAAGAGGGTGAACTGACCCATGAAGAACAGACCGACGCCGAGCATGCCGATTGCCACCACCGGGCGGCGGAGAAGTTTCAGGGGGCTTATCTGTGCTCGCCCACGCTCCATCGGCATAGGCGGCAGACTGACCAGGAGCCAGACCAGGACAAGGAGCGCCACCGGCACGACGGTGAAGAACGTCCACCGCCAGCCGATCAGCGCGCCGAGATAGCTGCCGAGTGGCGCAGCCACCACCGTTGCGAGCGCATTGCCGCCGTTCAAGACCGAGAGCGCGCGCGGCACCTGCGATGGCGACACAAGACGCATGGCCGTGGCAGCCGACATCGACCAGAAACCGCCGATGACAATGCCGATCAGCGCACGGCCGATCATCAGCGTGGCATAATTTGGTGCGAGCGCAACCACGGTTCCGGAAATCATCATGACGCCCGTCAGAGCAAGCAGCATCGTCTTGCGATCAGCCCGTCCCATGACGGATGCAATCACCAGGCTGGTGATGACGGCGAAAAAACCGGAGACGGATATCGCCTGCCCTGCCTGGCCTTCGGTGACAGCCAGATTGCTGGCGATCGGCGTCAGCAGGCTGACCGGCAGGAATTCCGAGGCGATCAATGCAAAGGCGGCAAGCGACAGCGCGAAGACGCCGCTCCATGCCGCGGTCTTCCGGGTCCCTCCCCCTGCGGGTTGCTGCGTTGTGGCAATTGCGTGCGACGTGTCACCGACCATGAAGCGATCCTTTCAGGGTTTCACCCGTACCGGACATCGCTATCGCGACCCGAAGGCGATCTCGGGCGCGCGCTATTCGGAACGGAAACAGATGGGACCGAGATAGAGGAGGTGATGCCCGGGGATAATCCGCCGGATGCCGGATGCGGTTATGCACGGGGCTCATGAAACCGCGTGGAAAAACCGTTCCGGTGTTTGCCGGCACAGCAAGCGGCTGATTGAACTATTGCGCAGACACCGATTGCCGCCAAAGGGGAGCCGCGGTGGTGGGCCAGCCAGCGCCGCAGCGTCAGGATCACGCATTTCAGTCTTGCTTCTGTTGAAGAAATTCGATGATCGCCTGTCGCTCCGCCGCATTGGCGAAACGCTGCGTCATGCGCGTACCACGCACCATGGCACCGGGATTGGTGAGAAAACCATCGAGGTTATCCGTACTCCACACGATGCCGGCCCCCTTTATGGCCGGCGAGTAATTATAGCCCCCGACGCTTCCTGCCGCGCGTCCGACGACACCCTGCAGATGAGGCCCGAGCCCATTGCGGGGCGTTGCAACCTGATGGCAGGCGCCGCATCGCTGCCGGAACAGCGTCTCGCCATTGGCGGGCTCAGAGGCAGGCGTCTGCGCCGCAGCAACGGCGACCGACAGCAGAAGACAGAGACCGGCGATGGCAGATACGGATCGACGCATTGCGGAAACTTTCAAGCATGGCGAACAGGATCTGACATCCGGGCCTTCTGGAATCCGGATATCAAAAAAGAGCGGGAGGACATGCGTGCACCGGCACGATCAGCGCATCTGCAGAATGATCGGATCCGGGCTCGCCGGATCGGTATGCGCCCGCAGTGCCTTCACCTCCTGCTCCGTTACCGGAGCAGCGCGATTGCCCCAGGTCGCGCGGACATAGGTCAAAACCTCGGCAATCTGCTGGTCGCTCAGCTTGGAGCGCAGCGACGGCATGCGATAGGCATCCGTTACACCATCGGCGACCACGCGGCCGGCCCCGTTCAGCGTGATGTTGATCGCAGAAGCAGGATCGGGTGCCAGCAGCGAGCTGGCGCCGGCAAGCGGCGCGATCCATTCGGCACGGCCCCGGCCATCGGCGCCGTGACAGGTGGCACATTGCGCTGCGTAGATCGCCTGACCGGCGGAGCGGGGTGTCGCTGCAGCAACGGGCTGATACTGCCAGGGGTCTCCGTCCCGCATCCGATCTCCGGGCAGCGACTTGAGATAGCGGGCAATGCCCTTCAGATCCGTATCGCTCATGTACTGGGTGGAGTTGTTGAAGGCTTCCAGCATCGAACCGAACACGACACCGTGCTGGTTGCGGCCGTCCTTGAGGTAGGAAACGATGTCTTCCTCGGTCCAGCGACCCAGACCGGTATTGTGATCGTTGCGCAGGCTCGGCGCATACCAGCCGTCCAGAAGTGCGCCGGAGAGATAGCGCGGATCACCCTCATCCAGCGCCACTTCCTGGATCGCCACGCCACGGGGTGTGTGGCAGCTGCCGCAATGACCGGGCCCCTGCACCAGATAGGCGCCTCTGTTCCACAGATCGTCACCGGTCGTCTTCGCCTGATAGGCGCCGGGCCTGGTGAAGGCGGCATTCCAGAAGGCGAGCGGCCAGCGCATGTTGAGCGGCCAGGCGATATCCGCAGGGCGGTTCGACTGGCTGACCGGCTGGACGTGGTTCATGAAATAATCGTAGAGCGCGCGGATGTCGTCATCGCTCATCTTGGCATAGGACGGATGTGGCATGGCCGGATACAGGCGGGTGCCATCAGCCCGCACGCCCCGGCGCACCGCATTGTCGAAGTCGGCCAAGGTGTAGTTGCCGATGCCCGTTTCCCTGTCCGGCGTGATATTGGTCGTGTAGATCGCACCGAGCGGCGTTCCCATGGCCAACCCGCCAGCAAAGGGCTTTCCACGCTCCGTGGTATGGCAGGCGACGCAATCGGAAAGACGCGCAACATATTCGCCCCGCGCCAGGGGACCGGGTGCTGGCCGCGCCTCTCCATCGAATGGCGAGCGCGGCACATGGGTCGCAAACCAGGCGCTTCCGGCGCCCACGACAGCGACGACTGCAACAAAGAGACCAAGACGTTTCAAGCGGGAGCCCACCCATCACATGAGGAACGGACCCGTGCCGGCAGAACCGACACAGGCGGGAGTTTTGTCTTTTGCCCGGCTCGAAGCCGGTTTGCAGCGCGGCTCAGATGCTGCCGGCAAGCGAAGCCCGTGACAGCGGCAGGCTGCGCGCCCGCCTGCCCGTCAGCACCGCCAGAGCGTTCACCACCGCTGGCGGAACGCCCGGAACGCCGGGCTCTCCGATGCCGCCCATGGGCGCACCGCTTTCGACGATGCGGACATGCACCTTCGGCATCCTGTCGGGCGGCAGGATGGGATAACCGTCATAATTGCGGGCGCGCGGCACCCCCTCCTCGTAGACCACCTCTTCCATCAGCGCGATGGAAAGACCGATCGCGACTGCGGAATTGATCTGTGCCTCGACGATCGCCGGATTGACGATGCTGCCGGGATCGACGGCCACCCAGACCTGATGGACCACCGTCTCCTCGCCGCGCAAGGAGACTTCCGCGATGGTCGCAACCTCGATGCCGAAAGGGGACGCCATGGCAACGCCGCGGGCGCGCCGGGTGCCGTCTTCCGCCTGGTAGGGGCCGCGTTTCCAGCCACCGGAGAGATCCGCCACCGCCTCGAGAAGCTTCCGCTGGCGCGGGCTTTCGGCAAGCAGCCGATGGCGCAGGTCGTAAGGGTCCTGTTTTCCGGCATCGGCCATCTCATCGAAAAACGTCTCGTAGAAGAAGTCGTTCATCGAATGGCCGACGGAGCGCCAGAAGCCGATGACCGCGGGATCATCGACATGGATGTGGCCGACGCGGTGATTGGGGATGGCGTAGAGCTTTCCGGCAATGCCTTCCACGGCGGAGCTGTCTACCTTGTCCGGCTGACGGCCGAACCAGCGGCCTGTCGCCCCCTCCCCCACCGCAATCGCGCTCAGGGCAACGGGCATGCCCTTCTCGTCCAGACCAGCCCGGAAGCGGGCGACCGCCATGGGGCGGAGCGCATCGCGCAGGAACTCCTCTTCGCGGCTCCAGACCAGCTTGACCGGCTTTCCGACCGCTTTCGACAGCAGGATGGCCTGCGGGAACGGGTTGGCCGAGGCATAGAAAAAGTGTCGGCCGAAGAAGCCGCCGAGCAGCGGCGAATGGATGATGACCCTGGACGGATCGATTCCGGCAACCTTTGCCGCGGCGCCCTGAAACATTTCCGGCGCCTGGTTGGGCGCCCAAAGCTCCAGCGTGCCGTCGTCGTTCCAGCGCGCCAGCGCCGAGGGTGGCTCCAGCTGCGCATGCGCGAGATGCGGTGCGTCATAGGTCGCCTCGATGATGGTCTTGGCGCTGGCCAGAGCCTTGGTGGTATCGCCGGAGGCTTCGGCTTCAAGACCGTCTCCGGTCATGGCCTTCAGCCCCTCCCGGTGACGTTCCGTCGAATAGTCTTCCGGCATCGCCCCCCTGGTTCCCTGCGGCGCAGCCGCCCAGGTGACCTGAAGGCTTTCCGCCGCCCGGCGTGCGCGCCACCAGCTATCGGCAACGACACCCACAGCGCCTGGCAGACGATGAACGGAATGCACGCCCGGCATGGCGAGAACCTGGGCTTCATTGGTGATCGTATGCGGCTCTGCGCCCAGATGGCGGGCATGCTGGACAGCGGCATAGAGCATGCCGTCCACACGAAGATCGATGGCATACTTCGCCTTGCCGGTGGACTTGTCGCGCACGTCGAGCCGCGCAAGAGGTTTGCCGATCCAGCGGAAATCCGATTTTGCTCTGAGCGGCGCGTCGGCGGGTACCGCCAATGCCGCGGCATCCTGCGCGAGTTCGCCATAGCTCAGGGCCCGTCCGGACGCGGCATGGAGGACGCGGCCAGGCTCGGTCGTCAGTTCCGGCACCGGCACGTTCATTCGTGCGGCGGCGGCCTGCATCACCATCAGGCGGGCGCTCGCCCCGAGCTTGCGCATCTTTTCGTAGCTCATGCGCACCGACATGCTGCCGCCGGTAAAGCGGAAGCCGCCGATCAGCAGATAATCGGGGCCGGGGGGAGCGGCCTCGACCACGAAGCGCGCGGGATCGACATCGAGTTCCTCGCCGACGATCTGCGCCATCGCCGTAAAGATACCCTGCCCTCCCTCGATGAAGGCACTCCGGAACAGGACGGTACTGTCCGGCCGGATCTCGATATAGGCGTTTACCCGCGTGCCGGCCACAACGGCGGGTGCGGCGGCCTGTGCCAGGGCGCGCCCGGCGCCAGACGGCAAAGCGACGCCCAGCACCAGCGCTCCTGCCGAGACACCCAGAAATCGACGGCGCGAGAGATTGAGCAGTCCCGCCTGCCCGTCGGAGTTTTGGGACGCGTTGATCGGTGTCATGTCGTTCATGCTGGCCTCCCTCACGCTTTGGCGGCCTGCCGAACGGCAGACGCGATGGCATTGTAGGTGCCGCACCGACAGAGGTTGATCATTGCCGCGGCAATGTCTTCCTCGGTCGGTTGGGGCGTCTGTTTGAGAAGCGCCGTCGCCGCCATCACCTGGCCGGACTGGCAATAGCCGCATTGCGGAACCTGATGATCGACCCAGGCTTCAACGACCCTGCGTCCTTCGGCATCCCCGGTGATCGCCTCGATCGTCACGATCTCGGTGCCGGCGACGCTTTCGACCGGCGTGACGCAGGCTCGCGTCGCCTGACCGTCGATCAGCACCGTGCAGGCTCCGCACTGGGCAAGGCCGCAGCCATATTTCGTGCCCGTCAGTCCAAGCGTGTCGCGAAGGACCCAGAGAAGCGGCGTATCCGGCTCGATGTCCACCTGATGCGATTGCCCGTTGATGGTAAGCTGCATGGCCATCTCCCTGAAAACGTTGACCGGCATTGCCGCCGGTGCGGCGCACCGAGGCATCTCATCCTCCTGCCAAGCAAGGCACCTGGTACCGGAGAACAGACAGTATCGGTGATCAGTCTATACCCGACCGACCGGCAACATTAGCGCTCCGGCATGAGTTATACTCATGAAGGGGGCTCATGAATGGCGAGGCGCCGGACGGATGAATGAAGGGGCGATCCAGAGCGTGCAGACGCCGCTGCCTGGCATCCATTCGTCCAAGAGCGCGTGATCTGCATTTGCACTTCACCCTTCATGCGCAATTCAGATATAATATATTGGCGTGAATGAAGAGGATTCATAAATGGCCCGCGAAAACATCAACGATCTGCTGGCCTTCATTGCGGTTGCGCGCGAACGCAGCTTTACCAAGGCGGCGGCCAAGATGGGCGTCTCGCAATCGGCCCTCAGCCATACGCTTCGCCAGTTGGAAGCGCGGCTTGGCGTGCGGTTGCTCACGCGCACCACCCGCGCCGTCTCCGCTACCGAGGCGGGTCAGCGCCTGCTCGACGGCATCAGCACCCATTTTGACGAGATCGAAGCGGAACTCGATGCGCTGAGCGCCTGGCGGGAACGACCCGCCGGCAGCATCCGCATTACGGCTTCCGACCACGCGATCACCTGGATCCTGTGGCCAAAGCTTCGAACCTTCCTCAAGGATTACCCGGACATCAAGGTCGAACTGATCCGCGATAACGGCCTGACGGATATTGTCACCGAACGCTTCGATGCCGGCGTTCGCATGGGCGAGCAACTGGCAAAGGACATGATCTCGGCCCGGATCAGCCCCGATTTCCCGTTTGCGGTGGTGGGTGCCCCGTCCTATTTTGCGCAAAACCCGCCTCCGCTCCACCCGCAGGATCTGGTTCGCCACACCTGCATCAACGAGAGACTGCCGACCTTCGGCGGCTTCTGGATCTGGGAGTTCGAGAAGGACGGTCAGGAAACACGCATACGGGTGGAAGGACAACTTGCCTCCAACACCTGCTACCAATCCATCCTGGCGGCGGCGGAAGGCTTCGGACTTGCCTTCGTCCCCGAGGATGTGGCCGAGCCTTATTTGGCGGATGGTCGCCTGCTGCGGGTACTCGAAGACTGGACACCGCCTTGGGATGGCTATCACCTCTATTACCCCAGTCGCCGGCAGTCTTCGCCCGCCTTCACGGCCTTGGTCAATGCGCTGCGCCACCGCGACTGAGGCAGTCACGGCGGCACATCGGGGAGGACGAATGAGGAGGTCTTACGCCCCATAGTCTGCGTCGGTTACATGCTCAAGCCAGTCGACAGCCTTCCCTTCCAGGGATTCCTGGATGGCGATATGGGTCATGGCCGTCGTGGGGCCGGCACCATGCCAGTGCTTCTCGCCGGGCTCGAACCAGACGACATCACCCGGACGGATCTCTTCGACGGGTCCACCTTCCCGCTGGACCCGGCCAAGGCCGGCCGTGACGATCAGCACCTGTCCCAGCGGATGGGTGTGCCAAGCAGTGCGGGCGCCGGGTTCGAAGGTGACGGTGTTGCCCGCCGCCCGGGCGGGCGCGGAAACCGGAAACAGCGGGTCGATCCGCACCGTACCGGTGAACCATTCGCTCGGTCCCTTTCCGGAGGGTTGAGTGCCTGCGCGTCGAATAAGCATGTGTTTTCCCTTACTGTAGCCTGAGGAGCGTCTTGATGGCACGCCGTTCATCCATCGCCCTGTAGCCCTCGGCCACATCCTCGAGCGGCACCTCCAGATCGAAGACGCGGCCCGGATTGATGGTGCGGCTGAGGACGAGGTCCATCAGATAAGGCAGATAGCGGCGGACGGGCGCCGGTCCCCCCATCAGGCTCTTCTGCGCGAAGAAGAGGCCGTGCCCGTCCAGTTGCACGCCATGCGGAACGCCGACAAAGCCGATGGCGCCACCCGGCCGGGCACAGTTGAGGGCCTGCATCATGGATTCCTGCGTGCCGACGCATTCCAGCACGGAATCGGCGCCGACGCCCTTCGTGAGTTCCTTGATCCGCGCGACACCCGCGTCACCGCGTTCAGAGATGATGTCCGTCGCACCGTATTCCAGCGCCAGATCCTGCCGGGACGTGTGACGGCTCATGGCGATGATCCGCTCGGCTCCCATCTGCTTGGCAGACAGAACACCCATCAGCCCGACAGCACCATCCCCGACGACGACGGCGGTGCAACCCGGCTGAACGCGCGCGGCATCGGCCGCATACCACCCCGTACCCAGAACATCGGATGTCGCAAGCAGGCTGGGGATCAGATCGTCTGCTGGAATCTCGTCGGTTGCGACCAGGGTCCCGTCGGCAAGGGGTACCCGTGCATAGGGTGCCTGGGCACCGGACATGAATTCCCGCTGTTCGCAGGAGGAGGGAAAGCCGAAACGGCAGTGCGGACAGGTGTTGTCCGACAGGCAGAAGGAGCCGACGACGAACTGGCCGGGGCGCACGGTCTTCACCGCACTGCCGACCTCCACCACGATGCCGCAATATTCGTGGCCCATATGCATCGGGCCAGTGCTGTTCTGCAGGCCGCGATAGGGCCAGAGATCCGACCCGCAGATGCACGAGGCCGACAGCTTGATGATGGCATCCGTCGGCTTCTCGATGACGGGATCGGCAACGTCGTCGCAACGGATGTCGCCGGGGCTATGAAGAACGGTTGCGCGCATGGGCCTTCCTCGTGGTTATGCGGCCAGTTCGGCCTTGATCGTGAGTGTGAACGGGTGGTCGATGAGAAGAGGTTCGAGCGGGTCGAGCAGATGGCCGAGCCGTACAAGGCCACGGGAAAAGCGATAGGGCCGATAGAAGATGGCGATATTGCCCCAGGGCGCGTAGTAGGCCAGATCGCCCACCGCCTCGCCGTCATAAGGCTGCATCCCCTGGGTAGCGAGTTTCTGCGGCAGGAAACCGATCTTTTCTTTGCCGACATAATCCTCCATCGCGAGGCTCAGTGGCAGGAGATTTTTGAATTCACGTGCGGCTGCGTGCTGCTCCAGTTCGGCACGGATCTGGAGAGTGCCAATGGTCAGGCTGATCAAAGATGCATTCCTTCTTCGAACCCGCTGCCTTCTTGTTGATCTGCGCCTACTGGACGATTGCAACGGTCACCGACTGGCCCTCAAATCGGGCGAGTTCGGCAGGCGTGGCCCGATACTTGCCGATATGGATCGTCTGGTCCGAGTAGCCGATACCCGAGGCGTTGTAGTAGAAACCGAGATTGCCCCAAGGCACGAAGTAGATGAGATCACCGTCTTCCGGATCCGACCCCTTGGAGCCTTTCACCGTCAGCTTCCGGGAGAAATAGCCGACCTTCTCACGACCGGCGAACTCCTCGAGCTTCATCGTCAACGGCAGGAGCGACAGGAAATCCCGCACTGTCGGATTGTCCTCCCCGATGGTGACATCGACCGAGGCCGCGCCTGCGGTAAATCGAACGACCGTGCCGACCACGGACGGGCGGCTCTCGGCCAGTGCAGGACCGAAGGCCGTCATGACGGAAAAGACGAGCGCGCAAGCAAGCCGGGAGATGTCGCGACTGGTGGTGACCATCGTTGAGACCCTGAACAGTGATGCCAATCTTGATCGGCATGCAGGTTGCAGCCGATCAGCGCTCTGCCGTCGGACTACACCTGGATCGGGGGGCACATCATGCAGCAAACGATATCGAGCATGAGGAAGCCCAGGAGCGTCATGACTGCAACGGCATAGCCAGCCCCCATGCGTCGCCAGCCCACGGCGTAGTCATCCGGATCGTAGAACATATCATCTCCTTGGCGTAGCGAGAGTGCGGCTGATGCCGGCGCGTGGTGTGGATGAACATTACCAAAGGAACATACACGGCATTAGCCCGTGGGATCCGTACATGGCCATGAACTCTCTTCATGAATGATCCCATTGCCCGAAGCAGCTGACGGTCCATCCGGCACGCCGAATGCAGGCCTGGACAGGCTGATGTCGGTTCATGCACGGGCAAGATGGGCGGCGTGGCGCACGTTCGCATCTGCGCGGTGCCTGACCCCGCCCCCGGTCATCGGCATCGGCATCTGGCTCCTCACTCCGCACCGCGTGCGAACTGCGATGCAATCCTCGCGACACGCTCGCCCAGATAGGCGGCCGTGTCGAGATCGCTCCTGATCGGCGATAGCTCCGGCGGCTCATCCTTGGAATAGGCCATCGCGCCCAGCCAGCCGCCAATCCGGTTCCTGGCCTCATCGGAATGGCCGGGGAAGAGATCAAGGCCGGTCCAAATCATACCGTGCTGGGCCGCAAACAGGGCGAGCGTCACCAGCGAATTCAGCTTGTCGCCGTGCCAGGAGCCGGAATTGGTGAAGCCCGCTGCGATCTTGTTGCGCCATGTCTGGGGAACCCATGCCTGGCGGGTTGACGCTTCCATGAAGGCCTTGAAGCGCGCGGAGATCGTGCCGTTATAGGTGGGGGAACCGAAGATGACCGCATCGGCGGCTTCGATCGCCGCCCAGTCAGGCTCGCCGTCTGCCAGCGCGACAAGCGCGACCGTTACCCCTTCGATCCGCGCGGCGCCGGACGCGACGGCCTCGGCCTGTTTCCTGGTATGGCCATAGCCACTGTCATAAACCACTGCGACGTGCATGTTCATCTCCTTCAGGTCAGCGAGGTATCAGCCGATGCGGCGCTACCTGTTGACGAATGGTGTTTCAGGGAATTCAAAAAAGGGCATGCCGATGGCTTTGCTCAAGACTGTATCCGCAGGAGCCAATCGGCGTGATCAGGCGTCGGGCGAGGCAATATTGCCCGGTGCGCCACCGCTTTCGCCGGTGAACAGGTTTCACGTGAGCCTTGCGCCTGGGCACCGGCAGCGCCCATCCCGGAGGTGGCACGCGCCGCAGCGATGCCAGCGCCGGTCATCACCGGCCAATGACGGCGCCCGATCATCAGATGCCCATCGACGTCATTCTGAAAGATGGGTGGAAGAGATGTCTTCACGGCGGCGCTTCCTTCTGTCGGCCGAGCTTCTGTGCTCAACCTAAGGAATGGCGCCAGCGATGATTAGAGCGTTGCTATCGATGAGCCTTATGGATCCTTCTCATCAATCCGCAGTGACCGTATACAATTCAAAGGTCTACTCAGCCCTGAAGGAATTCGAACCGGTGGTCCGCAAATTCCGAGCGCTTGACGGCAACAAGGGCAACCTTTGCCAAGACAATCGATGCTGCCAGCGCGAAGGCAAAAAAATCGCCCCATGACGGGCGGAGCAACTTGAAAGCTGCCGGGCCGAGATCAAGAGACTCAAATCGTCGCGGTGTCTCGCCGTTATTGCGCCGTTTGCAGAGCCGGTCGGGCCCCTCCAGATCCACGCAATTGGCAGGTGGGCGATCCAGCGACCGCCCTCCCTGACCTTATAGCAAATGTCGATGATAGGGACCCACAGGATGGCTTATTGCCGGTTTCTGGCCAGGCGCGGCGCAAAGACCGATGCCAGCCAGAAAGCCCGGTCGCGCCGATCCTACGGGTCCCTATCATCGACACTTGGTCTTACTCATCGTACCAGCGGCGGCAGGCCTTCGCTGGCCCGGATCAGCTCGATCATCTGGCGCAGCGCCGGGTGGTTTTGCCGGCGGCTGGGGTAATACATGTGAAAGCCTGCCCCCATGGACGACCATTCAGGCATGACCACGTCCAGCCGCCCTGCCCTGATCTCGGCCTCCGCGCGCCGCCGCAGGACATAGGCGAGCCCCAGACCGTCGACGGCGGCATCGATGGTGGTCTGCGTGTCGCTGATCGTGCAGTTACCGGGCACGTCCACCCGCACCATGGCGTCGCCGTTGCCCAGTTCCCAGCGGAATGGCGAGTTGTCGCCCAGAAGAAGGCGCAGGCAGGAATGCCTGGCAAGATCGGCGGGCTCCCTCGGACGGCCATGTGCCTTGAGGTATTCCGGCGCGCCGACGACGACCCAGTCCAGCGGCTCGGTGAGCGCGACCGCGATCATGTCCTCCGGCACGGTATCCCCGTATCGTATCCCCGCATCAAACCCCTCAGCCACCATGTCGATGGGGCGGTTCTCAACGACGACTGTCAGCCGAATGTCGGGAAAGCGCGTTCGAAAGGTGGCGAGGACGGGGCTCACCACAAGGCGGCTGGCGTCCGCAGGGATGTTCAGGCGCAGCTCCCCGAAAGCGCCGGCGCGCACCTCGTCAATCTCCGACAGGGCCGAGCCGATCTCGTCGAACCCCGCCTCCAGGCGCTCGGCGAAGCGGAGCCCCGCAGGCGTCGGGGCAACGCTTCGGCTTGTGCGGTTGAGGAGCTTGGCGCCGAGGCGCTCCTCAAGCCGGCGGATCGCATGGCTGAGGGCAGATGTCGTGATCCCCAGCTCGATCGCCGCCGCCTTGAAGCTGCGGCGCCGCACCACGATGGAGAAGGCTGCCAAATCCGGCAGCTCGGACCTCAGAAACGGCGGCATGAAGTAATCAAATTCATCGTATCGTTGAATGTCATGCAAGGATAAGTGATTGTATCCGCGACGGCAAGGCGTAGGTTCCTTGGCTGGAGAACACATGCGAAGGAGGTCCCCATGTGGGATGCGCTGACGATCCCGGACTTGGCCGACAGGGCCGTTCTCGTGACAGGGGCCTCCACCGGCATCGGTGCCGCGGTGGCCAGGGCGTTTGCCGCGCAGCGGGCGAAGGTGGCCATTCACTACAACGAAAGTGCTGCGGCTGCCGACGCCCTTCTCACCACGATCCGTCAGGCTGGGGGCGAGGCGGTTCTCGTGCAGGGCGACATGTCCCGCCCCGGTGAGAGCGAACGCGTGGTCGAGGCGGCAGCGGACAAGCTCGGGGGTCTGGACGGCCTTATCAACAACGCCGGCGGCATGCTCGGCCGGAAACCCACGGCGGAACTGGATGACGCCCATTACGCGCGTGTGATGGACCTCAACGCGCGCTCGGTGCTGGCCGCAACGCGGGCGGCCGTGCCGTTCCTGAAGCGGCGCGGTGGCTTCGTCATCAATACGACCTCGATCGCCGCACGCAACGGCGGCGGCAACGGTGCGATCCTCTACGCCGCCGCGAAGGGGTTCGTCTCGACAATCACGCGCGGCCACGCGAAGGAGTTCGTCGGCGAAGGCATTCGCGTCAACGCCGTCGCGCCCGGCATTGTCGCGACCCCATTTCACGACCGCTATACCAGTCCGGAACTGCTGGACACCCAGCGGCAGAGCGTTCCGATGGGCCGCGTCGGCACGCCGGACGAATGCGTGGGCGCCTATCTCTTCCTGGCCTCACCGCTTTTGTCCGGCTACATCACGGGGCAGATTATCGAGGTGAACGGCGGGCAGCTCATGCCCTGACGCCGGCCTTCCGCACTCTCACACCTTCCGATCTGCCGGCGTGCGCCGCCAAGGGGTGCGTCGTTGAACATGTCGGCCTCATTCTCAGGAGCATAAGTCATGACCATCACTTCACGGCGTCTCGGCCGGACCAACTGGAACATCTCGGAAATCGGCTTCGGCGCCTGGGCGATCGGCGGATCCTGGGGAGACGTCGACGAAGCCGATGCCCGTGCCAGCGTCCATGCCGCCCTCGACGCCGGCATGACCTTCATCGACACCGCCGACGTCTACGGCGACGGCCGCTCCGAACGCATCATCCGCGATGTCCTGAAGGAGCGCGGCGGCGAGCGACCGGTTGTTGCGACAAAGGCCGGCCGCCGCCTCAGCCCGCATGTGGCGGAGGGATACACCAGGGCCAATCTCGAGGCCTTCGTTGACCGAAGCCTTTCCAACCTCGGTGTCGATGCGCTCGACCTTGTCCAACTCCACTGCCCGCCGACCGAAGTCTACTACCGTCCAGAGGTGTTCGGTGCGATGGACGATCTGATTGCGGCAGGCAAAGTCCGCTTCTATGGCGTCTCCGTCGAGAAAGTGGAGGAGGCTCTGAAGGCGATTGCCTATCCGAACGTATCGACCGTGCAGATCATCTTCAACATGTTCCGGCACCGTCCCGCCGACCTGTTCTTCCAGGAGGCAGCGCGACGCGATGTTGGCGTCATCGTGCGCGTTCCGCTGGCGAGCGGCATCCTGACGGGCAAAATGCGCAAGGACACGGCCTTTGCCGCAGACGATCATCGCAACTTCAACCGCCATGGCGAGGCATTCGATGTCGGCGAAACCTTCTCCGGCGTGCCGTTCGAGGTTGCGCTGGAGGCCGTCGAGGAACTGCAGGCGCTCATTCCCGGCAACGCCTCCATGGCGCAGTTCGCGCTCCGCTGGATCCTCATGGAACACGCCGTCTCCGTCGTCATCCCCGGCGCCAAGAGCCGCGACCAGGCAATTGCCAATGCGGGGGCGAGCGCCCTGCCGCCGATCCCGGCCGACGTCATGGAAAGGGTCCGCGCGCTCTATCACGACCGCATCGCCCCGCATGTCCACCAGCGCTGGTAGGGTCCGGCCTGCGCAGCCGGCGCTGGCAAATGTCGCAGCAGCAACTGGACAGGCGCGCGACGGTTCTCGTGCCGTGACGTAGACCGACCAATCCATGGCGAGGAACCACCGACCCGCAACAGGTTGTCGCCGGGTTGGCTCTCCGACACAGTCTCGGCATCGGGGATGTGGTGGCGGATTGACGCGCCGAGGTCAGCACCCGTGCGTTGTCGAGAGGGAAAATACCTACCCTCTCCGATCCTCCGGGCAAACCGGCTTCCGGCGCCTCTGCCGGTCGCCTGCGTCACGCTGGTTCGTCGTGACCACGACGTTGTGCCTGCCAGCAGATCCGGGATCTTCTCTGATGGGGGCCGTTGCAGCCAGGCTGCTCCAATCAGAGAATTCGGACCAACCTGCCGCGCGGGTCACGCGCTCACGCAAGCGCTCACCCCTTGTGTAAAGCCGGCCGACAAAACCGGAAACATCATCGCGAGGATTGTCTGCCGCCTGAAGGACTGGCGGCGCATCGCGACAAGAGACGACGAACTCGCCAACAACGGCTCAGCCGCCGTCATCCTCGCCGCAATCATCATCGGGCGGGCAAAGTGATTGAGTCGCAACCCTAGCACGACCAATCAACGCCTCGCCGGAAACGCGCCAATATATTCTATAGAAACCATAGAAAAAGAATAACCAGTCTTTCTCTCCCGCCGATCGCATCGCTACGCTCAGAGCATTGGTTCAACTTGGATATGCCAGGAGGAAAAATGCCGAAAGCGCCTCGCCCGACCTTCGACTTGGCTCGATCCTGCACCTGTTGCCCGGGTTGACGTATCGATTGAACACAGCGCCACCGCCGCAAGGGCATCGCGCATTCTTCCCTTGATCTGCCACTCGAAGGCCAGGATTTACATGTCAAATTTTGCAAAACTCGTTTCTCTCTCCCGCCGCCACCTGCTGATCGCCGGCTCCGCGCTCGTTGTCGCCGGAGCGGTGACCTTCGCCGGCGTCAATCCGGCGCTGAGCGCGGACGATCCGCGCAATGGCGGCGACATTGTCTTTCTGATCGACTCGCTCGGCGGGACGTGGATCCCCAACAACAGCGCGATCTCCAGCTTCCAGGGTCACATCTGGGGGCATGTCACGGACAAGCTGGTCTACGTTGACGCGGATGGCAAGGTGAGCCCGTGGCTTGCGGAGCGCTGGGAGCAGAACGCGGAGGCGACCGAGTTTACGCTGCACCTCAAGAAGGGCGTGACCTTCTCCGACGGCACGCCGCTGGATGCCGCTGCGGTCGTCGCCAATCTGGACATCTGGTATGCCGGGCGCAAGAACGAAGGCATCAACCCGATCGCCCTTTTCCCGAAGACCTATGATCGCGCCGAGGTCATCGACGCGCAGACCGTCAAGGTGACGTTCAAGAAGCCGACGCTCGGCTTCATCCCGACGCTTGGCTACCATGGCTCGATCCTGATTTCACCCAAGACGCTGGCCCAGCCGGCAACGCAACAGGCCGATCTCGGCAAGACTTCCGGCAGTGGTCCCTATGTGGTGGAATCCTGGAAGGAAGGCGATCACGTCACGCTGGTCAAGCGCAAGGACTATAACTGGGGGCCGCCCGCCGTCGGCCATACGGGACCGGCCTACCTCGACAGAATCACCTACAAGATCGTCAGCGAACCCTCGCTGCGGGTGTCCGCCGTCCAGTCCGCGCAGGCCGATGTCGCCTACAATGCCTCCCCCCAGGAGCTGAAGTCCCTGAAGGATGAAGGTTTCACCATTGCGACGCCCCGCTATCTCGGCTTCGTCAATGGCTGGGCGATCAATACGAAGCTTGAACCCTATAACGACCTGAAGGTGCGCCAGGCCCTGCAGGCCGCGATCAACCGCCAGGAGATCATCGATACGGTCTATACCCCCGACTGGAAGCTGGCGACATCCTTCATCCAGAGCAATGTGCCCGGCGCCACGGACCAGTCCGCTCTGCTGGCCTATGATCCGGCCAAGGCGGAAAAGCTTCTGGACGAAGCGGGCTGGGTGAAGGGGGCAGATGGCGTGAGGGCGAAGAACGGCAAGCCGTTGACGCTCACTCTCTATTCCAACCCGTATCTTGCCACCGCAAAGGCCATCGATGAACTGATTGCCCAGCAGCTCGGCAAAATCGGCTGGAAGGTGGACATCCGCACCTATGATGTCGTCACCTTCACGGACCGGGTGAAATATGGCGGACCGACCGTGCCGGCCTATGAGGTGACGCGCAGCTTCATCGATGCGGGCACCATCGCGAGCATCCTGACCAATGCGAACAATGGCGAAAACTGGTTCAATCTGGACGACAGCGACAAGACGCTGAACGACCTGCGCGACAAGATCGCTGGCGCCGCCTCGACCGACGTGCGCAATCCGCTGCTGAACGAGCTGCAGAAATATGTGCTCGAACAGGGCTACTTCATTCCCCGCACCCAGATCGTGCAGCGCATCTATGTGCAGTCGCCGACGCTGAAGGGCGAAGTCTACAACGGCGTCGCCTATGCAAGCTACTACACGGCCTTCAAAAGCAAATGATGCCGGCTGTTGCGACAGAGCGTGAGGAGGACGCGGCATGAACCGTTCCTATCTGGACTACGCGGCAAAGCGCATCGGCCAGGCGGTCATCGTGATCCTGCTGTCCTATGTGTTCACCTTCATCGTCGTGAGCGTCCTGCCCGGCGATCCGATCACCAACGTTCTGCGGGATCCGCAGAACGGCTTCTCCGAAGAAGAGATCCAGCAGATCATCGCGGCGCAGGGCCTTGACCGGCCCGTGCTCGTGCAGCTGTGGGCCTCGCTGAGCCAGTTCCTGTCCGGAGATCTCGGCCTGTCGATGCGCTCCAACCGGCCGGTATCGACCCTCATCGCGGAGGTCTTGCCGTCGACGCTGGTTCTGGCAACCTCCGGGCTTGCCGTCGCCATCGTCCTGGCACTGGTCATTGGCTACGGAACGCAGTTCCTGCCTCGCCGCTATGGCCAGGGTCTGCTGAGGGGCTTTCCCTCCCTGTTCCTGTCCGTGCCGAACTTCGTCATCGGTCTCGTGCTGATCCATATCTTCGGGTTTCAGCTCGGGCTCTTCAGGGTCATCAATGCGGACAGCTTCTGGGCGACCTTCTTTGCGGCCGTGGCGCTTGGAATCCCGGTATCCGCGCAGATTGCCGAAGTGCTGATCGCCAATCTCGACCACGAAGCCCGGCAGGATTACGCAGCCGTCGCCAGGGGGCGCGGCATCTCCCAGTCCCAGCTGTTCTTCCGCCATCTCCTGAAACCCTCCGCACTGCCTGTGGTCACGGTTGTCGCGCTGACCATCGGCGAACTTCTGGGCGGCTCGCTGATCACCGAAACGGTCTACGGACGCACCGGGATCGGCAGCCTCGTGCAGCGGTCGGTCACCACGCAGGACCTGCCGGTGATCCAGGCCGTGGTGTCGCTCGCAGCCGTCGCCTTCGTCGTGGTCAACCTGATTGCCGATCTCGTCTATCCGCTGCTTGATCCGCGCGTAAAGCTGATCGGCACGGTGAAGCCGCGTCCGGCAACGGGCGATGACACCTTCGATGACCGTGTTGAAGGAATCCCCTCATGAGCGCCATCCTTTCATCGCACCCGGTTGAGGAAAGAGAGCGCGGGGCCCGCACGTCGCTTCGCATCCCGATCAGCGTCGCGCTCTCGCTTGCAATCATCATCCTCGTGATTGCCTGGTCCGTGGTACCCGGCCTGTTTACCAGCTACAGCCCGGTCGTGGGCGTGCCGGCACAGAAGCTGCTTGGCCCGAGCTTTGCGCACTGGTTCGGGACGGACCATCTGGGGCGCGATGTCTATGCACGCATCGTCTATGGCACGTCGTCATCGGTCACCAGCGCCCTGATCGCCGTTGTCATCGGCGTCGTCATCGGCGGCCTGATCGGCCTTCTCTCCGGTTTCCTGGGGGGCTGGACGGATATCGTTCTGGCGCGGCTGGTCGATATGCTGCTCGCCATTCCGAGCTTCCTGCTGGCGGTCATCATCGTCACCGCCCTCGGCTTCAACACCATCAATGCGGCCATTGCCACCGGCATCTCCGCCGTCGCGATCTTTGCCCGCGTCATGCGGTCGGAAGTAATCAAGACCCGGCAGGCCGTCTTCATCGAAGCCTCCTTCATCCTCGGCGGATCGCGCTGGTACATCCTCATCCGTCACATCCTGCCAAATGCCTCGCGCTCGGTTCTGCCGCTTGCCGTGCTGCAGTTTGGCCTCTCCATCCTCGTCATCGCCGGACTTGCCTTTCTGGGCTACGGCGACCCGCCGCCCGCTTCCGACTGGGGCCTGCTGATCTCGATCGGCAAGGATTATCTCAAATGGCCCTGGCTGGTTTACGCCCCTGCGTTCGTCACGATCGTGACCGTCCTCTCCGTCAACAGGATCAGCCGATGGCTTCGCAAGACAAACTGACTCAACGCCCGGACACCCTATCTGCTCTTCTGACGCCGCCGCTGCTCAAGGTGGATGGCTTGTCGGTTGCCTATGGTCGACGCACCGTCGTCGATGATGTGGGCTTCGATCTCGCGCGTGGCAGGAGCCTGGCCCTGATCGGCGAATCCGGCTCCGGCAAATCGACGATTGCCAAGGCCGTCCTGCGGCTGTTGCCGGACGGTGCCCATGCCGATGGCCGCATCGCCTTCAACGGGCAGGATATCCTGAAACAACCGGAGCGGCATTTCCGGACGCTGCGCGGTCGCGCCATCGGCTTTGTCCCGCAGGATCCGGCCAATGCCCTCAATCCGGTGCGCACCATCGGCGCGCAGGCGCAGGAGGCCGCCGCCCTCACCGACGAGCCGAACAAGGCCCTGCGCAAGGCGCTGATCCTCGACACCTTCGCCGAAGTCGGCCTCGACAATCCGGGCCGCGTCTACGACTCCTACCCGCACCAGCTCTCGGGCGGCATGCTGCAGCGCGTGCTGATCGGGCTTGCCGTGCTGCCGCGCCCGGCGCTTCTGGTGGCGGACGAGCCGACCTCGGCTCTCGACGTCACGATCCAGAAGCGTATCCTCGACCTCTTGTCGCGCCTGCAACACGATCTCGACATCAGCCTTCTCCTGATCACGCATGATCTGGCGATTGCCTCGGAACGGGCGGACAAGCTCGTCGTGCTGAAGGACGGCACGGTGCAGGAGGCCGGCAGGACGCAGGATGTGTTCTCCGCCCCCTCTTCCGCCTATGCCCGCAAGCTGCATGCGGATGTCCCGGCGCTCAATCCGGATCGCTATGCGCCGCTGAGAGATCCCGGCTTTCATCGCCTCGACGGACGGGAGGGCACGGCGACGAAGATTGCCGTCGAGGGCGTGAGCAAGACCTTCTCCGTCGATGGCAAGTCGCTGACGGCTGTCGACAGGATCAGCTTCTCGGTTGCCGCAGGCACCACTCACGCCCTGGTCGGCGAATCCGGCTCCGGCAAGACGACGACGATCCGGCTGCTTCTCGGTCTTGACGAGCCCGATGCCGGCCGCATCACCGTGTCGGGTGAAACAATATCCGGCTCCGACCGGACGTCACAGCGCGCGGTGTGGCGCCATCTGCAGCTCGTCTACCAGAATCCGTTCACCTCGCTTGACCCGACCTGGTCGGTCGAACAGCTGGTGCGCGAACCGCTCGATCGCTACCGGATCGGCACGGTGGCTGAACGGCGCGCACAGGTGCGGGAGGCGCTCGCCAATGTCGGACTGGGCGACCACCTGCTGCAGCGCAAGCCGGGCGCCTTGTCCGGCGGGCAGCGCCAGCGGGTCGCCATCGCGCGCACCCTCGTCCTGCGGCCGGATGTGATCGTGCTCGATGAGCCGACCTCTGCGCTCGATGTCAGCGTGCAGGCCGACATCGTCGAGGTCCTGCTGTCGCTGCAGGCCAATCTCGGCCTCACCTATGTGTTCGTCTCGCACGACCTCGCTCTGGTGCGCCAGCTCGCCCACACGGTCTCGGTGATGCGCAAGGGCCGCATCGTCGAACACGGGACCGTGACGGACATCTTCGACACCCCCCGCCAACCCTATACCCGGGCCCTCCTGGATTCGATCCCGGCCGGGGTTCACGCCTCACAGACCGCGACACACAAGGCAGCCAACCTGCGTCAGGAGATATTTGCATGACCCTTGCTTTGCAACAGACCGTCGCGGCTGCGCACTTTCGTCCGAAGACGCGGCTCGGCTTCAATACGCGCGTGTCGTTCAACGACATGGACGGACCGGCGAAGGGCCTGCGCGATGGCATTCTCCTCTATCAGGCAGCGGAAGCTTTCGGTTACCAGTCCGGCTGGTCCTATCAACGGCACTTCGACAACTATCTCTCTTCACCGCTGCCATTCTTCGCGGCCGTCGGACAGCATACCAGCCGCATAACGCTGGGCTCCGCAGTCATTCCGATGCGCTACCAGGATCCGATCCTGCTGGCGGAAGCCGCCGGCACGACCGATCTTCTCGTCGATGGCCGACTGGAGCTTGCAATTTCGACCGGGGAGAACGCCGCCTTCGATGCCGTCTTCGGCGCCGTCGACACAGACTCCAGAACCGAGGCCAGACGTCGGCAGGCACGCTTCCTGTCTGCCGTCGCCGGCGACGTGCTCCACACGGTGGACGGTCCCGGCCAGGGGGCTCCGGAAGGAACACAGCTGCGCGTGACGCCCCACAGCCCGACGCTTCGCAACCGTATCCGGCAGGGCGTCGCAAGTGTGGCCTCTGCCATCCAGGCCGCCGAACTCGGCATTGGCCTCATTACTGGAACCGTGCAGCACGGCCATGCAGAGGGCGAAAGTTTCGGTGCCTACCAGGCCCGCATCATCGAGGCCTATCGCTCGGCCTGGCGGCGGATCTGGCAGACCGAGCCGCCCGCGGTCGCCGTCGCTGCATCCATCCTTGTCGGCACGACCGCCAAACTGCGGGAAAAATATGCGGCCTATGATCTGGAGCGCCGTACGCTCGGGATCGCCGCTTCGCGGCCAAAGGGCGCGCTTGCGCCGGTGGCTCAGGGGCAGCTGCCTGCGGGCAGACAGATTTCCCCGGTGTTTCAAGGCACGCCCGACGAGGTTACCGAAGCGGTTCTCGCCGATCCCGGCCTTGCGGCCGCCGACGAACTCGTCCTGTTCCTTCCGCCTGCCCATGGCCTGGAAGAGAACCTCCGCGTGCTGCGCGATCTCGCCGAGACGGTGGCCCCACACCTTGGCTGGGCACCGGCCACCTGACCGGCGCAGGACAAGGGCGGCCGGCACCCGCGCCCTTGTCCCTCGGAACAATATTTTCTATAAATTCCATAGAATAGAAAGACCTGTCTTTCTCCCGGATGTTCAGCCCCCTAGTCTGACCCTATCGCCCGGCAATCGGAACGGAGACCTTCTCAGATGCCCGTAGAATTTATCAGTGCAAGCTTCGCCAACGCCTCCAATGACCTCAACCCTCTCCCCGATGCGCCGGTCGATCCGCTGTTCCTCGAGCGATATGCCCGTGCGCTCGACGATTACGGTTTCAACTACACGCTGATCCCCTACTCCTCGGCCTCCTTCGATCCGTTCACGCTCGGCGCGACGATCCTCGCACACACGAAGCAGATCAAGATCATCGTGGCGCTGCGTCCCAACACGGTCTACCCGACGGTAGCGGCGAAATCGCTGGCCACGCTCGATCAGTTGAGCGGCGGGCGCGTCGTCGTCCACTTCATCGCTGGCGGCAGCGACGAGGAGCAGGCGCGGGAAGGCGATTTCCTCAACAAGGAACAACGCTATGAGCGCCAGGAAGAATATATCCGCATCCTGCGCCTCGCCTGGACGTCCACCGAACCCTTCGATTTCGAGGGCAAATACTACCAGTTCAAGCAGTTCCGTGCCGCAGTCCGCCCGACGAAGGGCCTGATCCCGATCTCGCTCGGCGGTTCCTCGGATGCCGCCTATCGCATCGGCGGCTCGCTTTGCGACATCTTCGGCCTGTGGGGCGAGCCGCTCGCGGAAACGAAGGAGCAGATCGACCGGATCTATGACGAGGCGGCCAAGGCCGGGCGCAAGGATCGCCCGCGCATCTGGGTCACCTTCCGCCCGATCATCGCGGAAACGGATGAGCTCGCCTGGGAAAAGGCACACCGTGTGCTCGACCGCCTGAATGAAAACCGCCAGAAGGGCCTGAGCCGCGCGCCGCTTACGGCTGCCCCACCCGCCAATGTCGGTTCGCAGCGCCTGCTCGACATCGCCAAGCGCGGCGACGTGCATGACCGGGCGCTCTGGTATCCGACGGTCACGGCGACCAATGCCAGCGGCGCGACAACCGCCCTTGTCGGTTCCCCTCGCACCATTGCCGACTCGATCCTCGATTATGTCGATCTCGGCGCCGATCTGATCTCGATCCGCGGCTACGACAATTTCAACGATGCCGTCGATTATGGCCGCTACGTGCTGCCGCTGGTCCGCGAGGGACTGCGCGAGCGTGAGAACGCCAAAAACAAGGCCGCGGCCTGAGCCTTTGTTTCCGGCAGGAGGGACATCTGCCGGAAACCTTTTTCTCGATGCCTCCTCTCCTCAAGGGGCGGCAGCAAACTTCCGGTCATTTTGAAAGGGCCTCTGCTGATGGTTCTCGATCCCCGCCAGCTCGACCAGATCGTCCGCGCCGTTGCAGACGCAGCGCCCGAGGTCGACCGCAGTGGTGCATTCCCCTGGGCAGGCATTCGTGCCGTTCACGCAGGCGGCCTCTTGGAAAGCACGGTGGCGAAACGCTATGGCGGCAGGGGTGCTTCCCTTCTGGATACCGCCCATATCCTTGCGGCGCTCGGCCGTGGCGACCCGTCGGTCGCCCTGATCACCGCCATGACGCTCTTCAACCATCTGGCGCAGGCCTCCAGAAACCACTGGCCGGAAGACCTTTATCTCAGCCTGCTGGCTGAGGCGAAAGAGCGTCCGCTTCTCCTCAATGCAGCCCGCGTCGAACCGGAGCTTGGCTCGCCTGCCCGTGGCGGACTGCCCGCAACCCGGGCCCGCCGGACCGCAAGCGGCTGGTCGATCTCCGGCCGCAAGCGCTTCGTGACGGGTGCGCACGGGCTGACGCATTTCCTCGTCTGGGCCCATACCGACGAGGCGCCGACCCGTGTCGGCACCTTCGTGGTACCGAATGGTCTACCCGGCATCCGCATCATCGAGAACTGGGACAGCCTCGGCATGCGGGCCAGCGGCTCCCACGATGTGGAATATGAGGACGTCGAAATTCCGCTGCAGAATGTGGTGGACCTGACGGGAACGGAGGTTGCCCAGCAGGACAATCGCGGCCACGCGGCCATGACATTGGCCCTGACCTCGCTCTATCTCGGGGTTGCCGAAGCGGCACAGGCGGCCTTCAGCCGCTTTGCCCATGAGCGCGTGCCCACCAATCTCGGCCACCCCATCGCACGCACGGAGCGGTTCGTGACGCTCTCCGGCGAGATCGATCTCCTGATCGGCGGTGCGCGGCAGCTCATCTTCGACGCCCTGTCGACAGGACAGGCCGATGCGGAACGTCTGGTGCGTGCACGCCTTCTGGCCGGGCGCCAGTTGCGTGATGCCGTGCAACTGGCTGTCCGCGGTCTGGGCAATCCCGGGCTCGGTGCCGAGCTGGGCCTTGAGCGGCATTTTCGCGATATCCAGGCCGTGCTTGTGCATGCGCCGCAGGAGGATACGACCATATCTCTGCTGGGGCGCGCGGCCTTCGATCGGTGGCAGCGTGACGCGCAAAGCTCGTCGGTTGAGCCGCCGGTTCTTCGCACGGCCTGACGCGACTTCCAATGCCTTGCCCCCGCTCCCCGAGAAATATCCCATGACACGCTACATCATCATCGGAGCCGGCGCCGTCGGCGCCAGTCTGGCTGCGGAATTTGAACGCAGCGGCATCGCCTATGCCCTTGTAGGTCGCGGACAACAGGCGGCCCATATCGCCGCACACGGCCTCACCTATCGCCGCCCCAAAGAGACCCGCAATGTCCGCTTGAACATCCACGACACCGCCAGTCCGCCAAGCCTTGCGCCGGGGGATATCCTGCTGCTGACGGTCAAGTCGCAGGACGTGGAGGCAGCAACGGAGTTCTGGGCCTGGCAGCCTGTCGAGGGTGGCGGCCTTGCGGCGGACCTGCCGCTGGTCACCTTCCAGAACGGCCTTGCCGCCGAAGACATCGCCCTTCGCCGCTTCGCGCATGTCTATGCCGCAAGCATTCTCATTCCGGCACGCTTCACGGTTACGGGCGAAGTCGTCGTCGGCAGCGAGCCGCAGCTCGGCGTGGTGACCGTCGGACGTTATCCGCACGGCCTGGATGACACGGCCCGCACCATTGCTGCGGATCTTACGGCCGCAAATTATCTGGTGGAGGCACGCGCCGATATCCGGCGCTGGAAATCCGCCAAGCTGGAGCACAATGTGACCAACGTGGTGGAGCTGTTCGCCGGAGATCGCGAGGTGCGGACCAAGGCTGCCGATGCGCTCGTCACGGAAGCGCGCCGCGTTCTTCAGGCTGCCGGCCATGACCCCGCAGCCCGATCCGAACGTAGCGTTGACATCTCCGGATGGCGCATCGTCGAAGGCAGCGGCATCGAGCGAGGCCAGCAATCCACCTGGCAAAGTTTTACACGCGGTGCCTCTAGCGAGGTCGATTATCTCAACGGCGAGATCGTCAGGCTGGGCCGGCTGCATGGTGTCGAGACGCCCCTCAATGCGGCCTTCCAGCGGGCGGCCGCCGAACTCGCTCGCGACGGGCGCAAACCGGGCACGCGTGACATCCACGAGGTTGCCCGGTTCTGAGATCGGCGCCGCCAGGCGAAGGGGCGGCACCTTTCCGTTGAGAGCGCCGAGCGCGAAGCACCAGGACAGACACAATGACCATTCCCATCCAGGACCAGATCCTCTCCACTGCGGGCACCCTGTTTTACCGGGACGGCATCCGTGCAGTCGGCATCGACCGGATCATCGAGGAAGCCCGCGTTGCCAAGGCGACACTCTACCGACACTTCCCCTCCAAGGATCATCTTGTCGCCGCCTATCTCTCACAGCGGCATGAGCGGGTGATCGCGTCTCTGGAGGATGTTCTTCGCACCGTCGAACGGCCGCGCGATCAGATCGATACGATCTTCCAGCGTCTCTTCGAAAAGGCGGAAAGTCCGGATTTTCGCGGTTGCGCCTTTGCGCTGGCGGTTGCCGAACATGGTGATTCCGAACGGGTGGTATCGGTGGCGCGACGGCACAAGCGCACGATCCTCGACATCTTTGGTCGCATCACCTCCAGCGCAGGCATTCCTTCCGATGAGACGGGCCTCAGCCTGGCATCCCGCCATCTCGCCCTTCTCTACGAAGGCGCACTGGCCACCATCGCCGTCAATCGGAAGCCGCAGTCCGCACTGGTTGCCCGCGATTGCGCTCTTGCACTCTTTGACAGTCTTTATGGAACGGCACGCACATGACACAGGTCATCGACTACTTCTTCGGCATCGGCTCGCCTTGGGCCTATATCGGCTTTGACGCCTTTCTCGAGGTCGCCGCCCGCCATAAGGCCACGGTGCAGCCTCACCTCATCCCGCTGATCGAGGAAAACGGCGCGATCTATTCCCGCAATCGGCCCGAGGCACGGCGCGCCTACTGGCTGCGCGATCTCAGACGCTGGGCCTCTCTTCGCAACAAGCCGCTGGCACTCGACAACCGTGCCGGTCTTTCGGATCCGACGCCAGCCGGACGGCTTGTGGTCGCCGCGCAGATCGACGGCCTCGACTGGATCGCCCTCACCCGAGCCCTGCAAACGGCGCTCTGGGGGCGGGCAGACGATATCGGAACTCAGGAGGTCCGGGCAGCCATCGTCTCCAAGGCCGGGTTCGACGCGGCCCGGCTGGAGGCCCGCGCTGGCGACGCCGACATTCAAGCCGTTCTGGATGCCAATTTTCTCCGCGCAAAGCAGGCCGGCGTCTTCGGAATCCCGACCTTCCGCTTCGAGGATGAACTGTACTGGGGGCAGGACAGCCTGCCCTTCCTCGAGCGCCACCTTGCCGGCGAACGTCTGGTCGCCTGATTTTTCCTCCCGCTTGACGAGACAGACCATGTCCATCTCCCTGCCCGGCCCGCTGGTCTCCACCCGGTGGCTCGCCGATCACCTTGGTACCGACAACCTTGTCCTCCTGGACGGCTCCTACAAGCTGCCCGGCGCAACACCGACCGCGACGGAAGATTATGCGCGCCAGCATATTCCCGGCGCGCGGTTCTTCGATATCGACCGGATCGCCGCATCGGGGAGCTCCCTCCCGCACATGCTGCCGGATGCCGCCGAATTCGAAGCGGTCGCCGGCAAGCTCGGCGTCGGAAACGACACGCTGGTGGTGATCTATGACACGCACGGGCTGATGTCGGCGCCACGGGTCTGGTGGACATGGCGCGTCTTCGGTCATGACAAGGTCGCCATTCTGGATGGCGGTCTCAAGCGCTGGCTTGCGGAGGGACGCGCCGTGACGACCGAGGTGCCAGCACCCCGACCCGCATCGTTTACGGCGCGCTTTCGCGCAGACCTTCTGCGGGACAAGTCAGCGCTCCTCACAAACCTCACCACGCAGGCGGAACAGGTGATCGACGCGCGCTCCGCACCCCGCTTCGAGGGGACGGAGGCGGAAGTCCGGCCCGGCCTTCGTGCCGGACACATTCCCGGCAGCCGCAACCTGCCGTTCACGACGCTCAGCAATCCGGTGACGGGAGAGGTGCTGTCTCCGGACGCCATCCGCGCGGCATTTCTTTCGGCCGGTGTCGATCTGGACCAACCGGTCGTCGCGTCCTGCGGTTCGGGGGTCACGGCAGGCGTCCTGCTGTTCGGCCTTCACCTCATCGGCAAGGAGGATACCGCGCTCTATGACGGCTCGTGGGCCGAATGGGGCATTCCGGGCGACACACCCATCGCGACGGGACCCGCGGAGCATATGGCAAACCCGCCGCCGATACGCGCCTTCGATTCTCCCGTCGCCGCAAAGTGACAGAGCGTGTGGGACCTATCGATCTTGCCAGCGCTTTCGGCCGCTGGCGGACGGGCGGTCCCATCTTTGCTGATGTCAACACCAGCCTCGCCTTACCTGGGACCTCTCCTCACGTCGACCGGCCGGACAGCGTGATATCCCTCCGGCTTTCAGCGATCTGACGCCGAGTTCAGCTCTTTCCGGTTATTCGCTCGACGACCATCCCTGCCGGGCGAGAGCGAACTCAACACGAGCCGACTGCAGCCCTTCACGGATCTGACCGATCGCAACGGCCTGGCGCCGGGCACATTCCGTCTCTCCGCCGCATCCGGTGGGGATGCAGATGATTGGAAAGGCGTTCTCAAAACAGTCGAACCGTCGAAAGAGGCATTTCTCGATATTATCTATAAATTAAATATACTTTTTTCAGAGGTGTTGAATGCTGAACAAAATCGAAAAGGCCGAAACGGATGTGCTGGTCATCGGCGGGGGGCCTGCAGGCTGCTGGGCGGCGTGGAACGCAGTCTCCGCCGGAATGAGCGTCATTCTGATAGACAAGGGCTATGTCGGCACCAGCGGCGCGACCGCCGCAGGCAACACGACGACGATCTATACCAAGCGCGGCACAGCGGAGCGGGCAGCAACCGTCGACCAGAGACTGCGCCTCGGCCAGGGTTTTGCCGAGCAGGCGGTCGTGGAAACCGTACTCGACAGAACGGTGGAGAATCTCGATCTTCTGGCGCACTGGGGCTATCCGTTCCCGACCTACGAAGACGGTCGCCCCTATCGCGGCATGTTGCGCGGGCCGGACTATCTGCGGTTCATGCGGCAGAAACTCATCAAGGCACGGGTCAAGATCCTCGATCACTGTCCCGCCGAGGAACTGCTCCTGTCTGACGGCGTCGTGGCTGGCGCGATTGCCCGCTACCGCAGAGGCGGCGAGGCGCTTGCGATCCATGCCGGAGCCGTGGTGATCGCAAGCGGCGGCTGCGCCTTCCTGAGTGGCGCACTGGGCACGAACAATCTGACCGGCGACGGCTATCTGATGGCCGCAGAGGCCGGAGCCACGTTGTCCGGCATGGAGTTCTCCGCGCAGTACGGCATCTCTCCGGCCTATTCGAGTGTCACCAAAGGGGTGGTCTACTTCTGGGGGACCTTCACCAACGAAGCGGGAGACGTGCTTGGGGAAGCAGGCGACCGGCAGAGCGCCGTGGCGCAGGAACTCATCAAAGGCTCCGTCTATGCCGTCCTCGACAAGGCGCCACCAAGGCTGCAGGAAGGTTTCCGGCGCGGACAACCCAACATTTTTGTTCCCTTCGATCGCCTGGGGATCGATCCGTTCACCGAGCGATTCCCGATCACGCTGAGACACGAAGGCACCGTGCGAGGCACCGGTGGACTGAAGATCGACGCCCGTGCAGGAACCACGGTGCCGGGGCTGTTTGCCGCAGGGGACGCCGCCACGCGCCAGGCAATGTCCGGAGCGACGACAGGCGGTGGCGGTCCGAACTCGAGCTGGGCCATGGCAACCGGCTCCTGGGCCGGGGAGGATGCGGCAGCCTTCGTGAAGGCACTTGGGCCGCTGTGGCGTTCGCGAACGGTCCATCGCGTGAGCGCCGTTGCGGCTTCGGATCGCGGAGAGGCCAACGACACGGTGGCGGACGTCACGGATATCGTCAAACAGCAGATCCTTCCCGTCGACCGCGGGTTTTTCCGGACCGCGGAAACGCTGACTGCCGCGTCACAGAGCCTCAATGCCTTGTGGGCTGATGAGACCTGGCGCAGCCGACGCAACGCCAGGGTCCGCGAAGCCGAGGCATTGATCGCAACGGCAAGATGGGTGACCGAAAGCGCGCTTCTGCGACGCGAGAGCCGCGGTCTCCAGAGACGCCTCGATCACCCCGAGCAGAACAGCGCACTTCGCAAGGCGATCGATACCGGCGGCACTGATCATATCTGGACCAGCTACGTCTCTCTTTCCCCGCAGCGTATGAGCCATGCATCATGATTGAAATCGTCAGTGCCGACCGGTGCGTCAAATGCGACCTGTGTGTCGAGGCGTGCCCGGACAATGTCTTTGATGCTGTCGCGGATGGAATTCCGGTGATCGCCAGACAGTCTGACTGCCAGACCTGCTTCCTTTGCGAACTCTTTTGCCCCACCGACGCGCTCTACGTGTCGCCCTTCTCCGATGCCATCGAGGGCGCAAGCGAGGCGGATCTCATCGCACGCGGCGTCATGGGCAGTTTTCGTCGCGAGATGGGCTGGAAGAACGCCAAACCGCGCGGAACCTCTGGCGACCTGAGTTACCGGATCTTCGAGACCGGACGGATTATTCCCTGATTGGAGACGACCATGCGACATTTGATTTCATCCTTCCTGCTGGCCGCCGCGCTGGCTCTGTCATCCGCTCCGCTGCGCGCCGAGGATGCTCCCGCCACCATCCGCCTCGGCGACGTCGGCTTTGGCTTCGGCACGCCGTTCGGCGTGGGGCTTCAGGCGATTGCCGACGCCAAAGGCTTCATCGCGGACGAGTTCAAGGGCAGCCCCACCAAGCTGGAATTCACCTATTTCACCGGCACCGGGCCGGCGATCAATGAAGCGCTCTCCAATGGCCAGCTCGATTTTGCCTCCTATGGGGCCGTTCCCAATATCATCGGCAAGGCAAATGGTCTCGATACGGTTATCGTGGCATCCTATGGCGGCACGACCATCTTCGGAGCAGCGCGCCCGGATGTCGAGATCAGGTCGATTGCCGACCTGAAGGGCAAGAAGGTTGCCATTCAGAAGGCGACGATCATCCACTGGGGGCTGATTTCGGCATTGAAAGGCGCAGGGCTTTCCGAGAAGGACATCACCATCGTCGATCTCAAGAACGCCGACCAGCTCGCCGCCATCGCCGCCAAGAGCGTGGATGCCGTGTTCGGAGCAGATTTTCTGCTGCCGCTGGAAGACAAGGGACTGGCCAGGATCTTCTACAAATCTTCGGATACGGGTGCGACAGGCGATGGCTTCGGAGCCTTCCTCGTTACCGACAAATTCCGCAAGTCCTACCCGGAAGCGACCCAGAAAGTCGTCAACGGCTTCGTAAAGGCGGCCCAGTGGCTGGGCGATGAGAAGAACCGCGAGGAAGCCTTCCAGATCTGGTCGCGCGCCGGAACGCCCGTCGACGTCATCCGCAAGTCGAATGCGGGAAGCTCCCTCAGGGACAAGTACAATCCGCGTCTCGACGCCTTTTTCGTCGCCCGCTACAAGAGCGGCATTGCCTTCAACCTCGAACAGAAGCTCATCCGTCGCGACGTTGACCTCGATGCCTGGGTTGACCGCTCCTATGTCGATAAGGCTGTCGCTTCGCAGAAGCTCGAGGCCTACTGGCCGGATCGCGGCACGACCGGCAGCGTGAAGAACTGAAGCGGAGCAAGGTGATGTCAACCTTCGAGGTGGACCTGCATCTGTCCTTGCCGGGCAAAGCCTCGAACGGGCAGAGTGCAGCACCGCGCGCCCGCCGCCTCGTCGCAACGGCCGTGGTCGTCGCCCTGGCGCCTCTCCTGCTCCTGCTCTTCTGGTGGCTGAGTGCGGCGCGGGGCTGGGTCTCGCCGCAGGTGCTGCCTCAGCCGGCATGGGTCTGGCAGACATTTGTCGATCTGGTCGTCAGTGGCGATATCATCGCCGCTGCCGCCATCAGCTTCCGGCGCATTGCCGAAGGCTTCCTGCTTGGGGCGACATCCGGCTTCCTGTTTGGACTTCTGATCGGCACCTCGCGCTCGGCCGATGCCTATCTGGGCCCGACCTTCCGCGCCCTGGCGGCAATTCCCTCGCTCGGCTGGCTCCCCATCCTGATCCTGATCCTCGGGATCGAGGAAACGCTGAAAATCGTCATCCTGGCAAAAGCCTGTTTCGTGCCGATGGCGATCAGCACCGCCGATGGCGCGCGCAATATTCCGGCAAAGCTGTCCGATGTCGCCGACGTCCTGGGCATTCGCCGGTCTACACGCTTCTTCCGCTTGACCATTCCGGCCATGGCGCCGTTTCTCGCAAGCGGCATCCGGCTTTCGCTGAGCCAGGCCTTCGTCTCGCTGATCGTCGTTGAAATGCTCGCCGGTTCCGATGGGCTCGGATATCTGATGGTCTGGGGACGGACGCTGTTCCAGCTCGATATCGTGATTGTCGGCATGATCGTCGTCGGCACGGTGGGTTTCCTCCTCGACCTTCTTCTCAGGAGGATGGAAAAGGCGATTGTCCGGGGGGCGAGCGCTCATGGCTAGGCTGAACGCCCGTGGTCTGCTCAGTCTGCGGGGCGCCGTTCTTCCATTGGGCGCGCTTTCGCTGTGGTGGATGGTGACGTCGCTCGGCCTCGTGCGTGGCCCCCTTGTCGTGACACCTGTGCAGGTCGTGGCCGTGCCTTTTCTCGACGCGTCCGGACGTGAACTCTGGGCCGCCCTTGGCACAAGCATGGCAAGGGTTCTGGCAGGCGGACTGATCGGGGGATTGATCGGTCTGACAGCCGGCTATCTGACAGGCCTCTACCGGCTGGCCGCCCTTGGCCTTTCGCCGACGGTCCACAGCATCCGGCAGGTGGCGCTTTTCGCGTGGATCCCCCTGCTGACCGCCTGGTTTGGCAATGGGGAGGCAACAAAGCTGGTCTTCACCGCGCTTTCAGCCTTCTTTCCCCTGTTCCTCGCCACCGAACAGGGGATCCGGCAGGTTCCTCGCCCGCTCGTGGACGTCGCAAGCGTGCTGAACCTGACATATCTCACCCGGATCACGAAGCTCTACCTGCCTGCGGCGCTGCCCAGTATCTACATCGGCCTCCAGATTGCCGTCCTGTCGGCCTGGATCGGAACGATCGGCGCAGAATATGCCATCGGCAACGGTCGTGGTCTCGGCAGCTTCATCGCCAGCGGCCGCGACCAGTTCCGCATGGACATCGTTCTCGCCGGCGTCATCACGCTCGCGGCAGGTGGCGTGCTGCTGAATTCGCTGGCGACCCGCCTGTCGCACGCCTTATCTCCCTGGACGAAAGACCTACGATGAACGCTTCGGCCAACGCTCTTTTCGTGGAGCATGTCAGCAAGTCCTATCCGCTGGACGGACTGGATCGACTTGTCCTCAAGGACATCAATTTCTCCGTCGGGCACAACGAGATTCTTGGCATCGTCGGGGCATCGGGATGCGGAAAATCGACACTCCTGCGGTTGATCGTCGGCCTCGACACGGAATACCGCGGCTCCATCACGAGAAGCAACGCCGGCGATCCGGGCAAACGGGTCGGCATGGTCTTCCAGGATCACCGGCTGTATCCTTGGTTGACCGTGGAGGCGAATGTCGGACTGGCTCTCGACACCAGCCCCCTGTCGGCGCGGCAGAAGCATGAGAAGATCGGTCACTACCTGCACCTCGTCGGACTGTCCGACTTCGCCAAGGCCTATCCCCGGCAGCTGTCCGGAGGCATGGCGCAGCGTGCGGCCATCGCGCGCGCACTCGCCCAGGAGCCCGACATTCTGCTGATGGACGAGCCGTTCGGCGCTCTCGACTCGATCCTCAGAATGCGGCTCCAGGACGAACTTCTCGCGATCTGGGAAAGAAATCAGGTCTCCATCGTGATCGTCACCCACGATGTTGAGGAGGCGCTTTACCTTGGCGACCGCGTCATCGTCATGGAGCCCAACCCCGGACGCATTCGCGACATCGTGACGGTCGACCTTCCGCGTCCGCGTGATCGCGCATCCCTCGACATCGCCGATCTGAAGAAGCGCTGCCTCTCGATGTTGATGTGAGCGCTTTGCCCGCTTCGCGCGACGGCCGGTGAAGCACGATATCAGGAAAAGGTGCCGGGCAGGATAACCGTCCACGATATGCTCCGATGCCGGAAGCAATTTCCGGTTCTGGCCATCGCTAAAGTCCATAATTTCTATCGATTGAAAATATTGCCGCTAAGCTAGCGGGAGTTCAGTCCCGATGGCGTCCCAGGTGTTGCGGACGCTGATTGACTCATATGGAGCATCACCCCTTGCATCGAAGATCATTTCTGCACGTCTGCGCAACGGCATTGGCCGCAACCGCTTCGATGGCGGTGTCCGCAGGGGCTGTCGAGCCAGCGACAAAGCTGATCGTTGCAGACCAGGCCGAGTTCGTGCGCAACCTTCTGGAGGCCAGCGGGCAACGCAAGACCCTTTCCTTCACGGTCGATTTCCCGAATTTCGCTGGCGGGCCGGCCATTCTCGAAGCAATCCGCGCCGGGGCACTCGACATCGCCTATGTCGGCGACACGCCGCCAATCCAGGCCCGTGCCTCCGGGACGCTGTTGCCGATCGTTGCAACCTTCACACGCGAGATCGCTCAATACCGCCTCACCAGCCGGGCCGGCCTCAGGATCGAAAAGCTCTCAGAACTCAAGGGCAAGAAAGTGAGTTATGTCGAAGGGTCCGGTCGGCAGGTATACCTGATCGAGGCCCTGAACAGAGCCGGCCTGACCCTCGGCGACATCACACCGGTCAACCTTCGTGTTGCCGATCTTCCCGACGCCCTGCGTTCGGGCGCCGTTGATGTTGCCGTGCTCCAGGAGCCATTCGTGACAAGGCTTTCTAGGCAGGCCGGCGCCAGCGCCGTTGTCGATCCCGAAGAGCGCAGGCTCCTGCCCAGTACGTCGTATTTCTATGCCCGTCCGGACGCACTGGCCGATCCCGGCAAGGCGGAGGCCATCCGGCAATTCCTGGCAGCTTTCGTCAAGGCCGGGAAATGGAGCAACGAAAACGACAAGGCATGGGCAAAGCTCTATTATACCGACTTCCAGCGGGTTTCGCCCGAGGATACGGCGGCGATCCTCAAGGGCCAGTCGCCGCTCGTATTCCAGACATCGGCAGAGGCGATCCCACACCATCAGAAGTTGATCGACATCCTCTATCAGGCAGGCTCGATCAGGGAACGCTTCGACGCCAAGGGATCCTTCGTGGACACGTTCGACAAGACCATCGAACAGTCCCGCTAACCGCGGAGACGACATGACAGACATATCCACCAGCACCATTGTCAACAGGCGCATCACGCGCAATGCCGATCGCACGGACAGGAAAAAACCGGCGCGCCTGACGCCTGAAAGACTTCCGGCAGGCTGGCGGCTGATCGGCCCCCTGATCATCCTGATGGGATGGGAGGCCGCATCGCGGCTCGGTGTCCTGTCTCCCAATACGCTGGCAGCTCCTTCGACGGCAGTCAGGACCGGCATCGACATGGTTCTGGACGGCAGTCTGCCCGTTCATCTGGCGGCGTCGGCAGCACGCGCCTATTCGGGGCTGTTTCTCGGTGTCTTCGCTGGCGTCGTTCTTGCCCTTCTTTCGGGCCTGACGCGAACCGGCGAGGCTCTGATCGACGGCGTCGTCCAGATCAAGCGCGCAGTCCCCACCCTCGCCCTGATACCGCTCGTCATCATCTGGCTTGGCATCGGCGAAGCCATGAAGATCTTCCTCATCTTCACGGCTGTCCTCATTCCAGTCTACATCAACACGCATGCCGCCCTGCGCGGCATCGACATCGGTCATGTGGAACTGGCGCGAACGCTCGGGCTGAGCCGTGCGGAATTCATCCGTCACGTTGCCCTTCCCGGCGCCCTTCCAGGCTTCTTCGTGTCCCTGCGCCTGGCTGTCGCATTGTGCTGGACGGCGCTCGTGGTGCTGGAACTCGTCAATACACAGACCGGTATCGGCTACCTCATGAACCGTGCCCGTGACTGGGGACAGACCGATATCATCGTCGTGGGGATCATCATCTACGCGCTGCTCGGGCTTGTCTCCGATGCCATCGTCCGGTTCATCGAAAGCCGTGCGCTTTCCTATCGACGGGCGCTCGGCTCATGAACGCCCATCTTACCCATGCCGTGGTCATTCGTGATCTTTCCCGCAGCTTCAAGGGCAAGACAGTCCTCGACCATATTTCACTCGATATTCCAGCCGGGCAGTTCGTCGCACTTCTCGGAGAATCCGGATCAGGCAAGACGACGCTGCTGCGCGCGCTCGCCGGCCTGGACGACGATGCCGAGAGCAAGGGGCACTATAGCCGGCCGGACAATGTATCTGTCCTGTTCCAGGACTCGCGGCTGCTTCCCTGGAAGACGGTGATCGACAACGTCAAGCTCGGTCTTCGCCGCCCGGACGCGCGCGCCGCCGCCGAGGCGATGCTGGCCGATGTGGGGCTTGGCGACAAGGCAACCGCATGGCCCTCCACCCTTTCCGGGGGGCAGAAGCAGCGGGCTTCTCTCGCAAGGTCTCTTCTGCGTGCACCGGCGCTGCTTCTTGCGGATGAACCGTTCGGCGCACTGGATGCGCTGACCCGGCTGAGAATGCAGGCTCTTCTCATGCGTCTTGTCGAGCACCAGCGACCGACGATCATCCTGGTCACCCACGATGTTGACGAAGCCCTTCTGCTGGCTGACCGGATCCTTGTGCTGAAGGACGGTCATATCGCCGAAGATCACGCCGTCTCGCTTGCCCATCCCCGCCACCAGCACCAGACCGAACTCTCCCTCCTGCGCGCACGTCTGCTCGCAAGCCTCGGCGTGGAAGCCGGCAACCTCTGAAAGGCCCGATCATGTCCCGAATGTTGCACCTCAATCTCTTCCTCATGTCGCGGGGCCATCATGAGGGTGCATGGCGACATCCACACGCAAACCACAAGGCGCTGACGGATCTCGACCTTTACGTCGAGGCAGCCGCAATCGCCGAAAAGGCGAAATTCGACGCGGTGTTCCTCGCCGATACCCTCGCGGCCGGCAACAGCAGCGGCCTGGCCTCGTCCGGCTCGCTGGAGCCGATCGTGCTTCTGTCGCTGCTGGCGGCCCATACGCGCAAGATCGGCCTGATCGGGACCGCCTCCACCACCTATAGCCTGCCCTACACGCTGGCCCGCCAGTTTGCGACGCTGGACCATCTGTCGAAGGGCCGCGCCGGCTGGAACATCGTTACCTCATGGGCACCGGAGGCGGGTGCAAATTACGGCCGGCAACAGAATGTCGACCACAGCGATCGCTACAGGCTGGCCGAAGAATTCGTGGAAGCGGTCGATGCACTTTGGAAGAGCTTTCCGGCCGATGCGGTGCTCGATGATCGCGAGGGCGGGCGATATCTCGACCGTGACCGGATCAGACCGGCAAACTATGCCGGAGAACACTACAAGACCAAGGGACCACTCAATGTTCCTGAAAGTCCGCAATCGCGCCCGGTCTATATTCAGGCAGGTCAATCCGATGCGGGCCGCGCCTTCGCCGCGCGATGGGCCGAGGCCATTTTCACCGCCCACATGACCAAGGACACGGCAAGAACATTCTACTCCGACGTCAAGAACCGCGCCATCGCCTATGGTCGCCGGCCGGAAGACATCGTCGTCCTGCCCGGCATCAGTGCAGCGATCGGCTCGACCTCCAGGGAAGCCGAGCAGGTCTGGGAAGAACTGGACGCCCTTACCAGCACGGAGGTTGGCCTGACCCGGCTATCTGCCCGCTTCGGGGGACACGATTTCAGCGGCATTCCGCTTGATCGTCCGCTGACGCGCGATGACTTTCCGGACCCCGATACGGTGGAAGCCTCCAAGAGCCGGGTGATCGGTTATGTCGACATGACACTGCGGGAAAATCTCACACTCCGGCAGCTTCTTCGCAAGCTTGCTGGCGCCCGCGGTCACTTCGTGGCGACGGGAACGCCCGAAGAGGTCGCCGACATCATCGAGGACTGGTTCCGAACGGGAGCGGCCGATGGCTTCAACGTCATGCCGCCGATCATCAACAGGCAGCTATCTCTTTTTGCGGAAGAAGTGGTTCCGATCCTGCAGAGGCGCGGCCTGTTCAAGACAGACTACGAGGGAAGCACGCTCCGCTCCCATTTCGGCCTGAGCAATGTCGGACGCGGTACGCAACTGGCACGCTCGGCATAGGAAAGACCGCGTTCATCGCAATGGACAGCGGGGTCCGTTGCCGGGCTTGTCGTAAAGGCGGATTCGGCCGCCAGTGTGCTCTTAAAGGGGATAGGCCGCGCTCTGGTAACGTTCGGGCCGGTCAGGGGCGAAGGGATCTATCGAGTTGGATAAGACGGACGTCTGCTCTCGAAGGGACGCCAACCGGCACCCGGTAGACCTTGGCGTCATCGAGATCATCTACCGATATGATCAGCTTCTTTCATTCACGAAACACGAAACGGACAGCATCTCCCAGCAGAGACGTTCGGCCTTCACCTTTAACCACCGGAACGTTCTAAAAGCATGATGCAGAAAGGCAGTATCGTCACCGAAGGCGCACCACTCCACAATGATTTGCACAGACTGTAGCCTGATCAACTGACGTACCGGTAGAGCGTTAGACAACGAGGTGATCAAGAGCGTGGCTTGGCGATGCCATCGCGCCGCTTTCTAACGTATCCATGCAATCCTTCCTCGTCAGGCGGCATAACCGGACGTATGTTCGACAAGCTCGGGATTATCTTGCGCCGCTGCAACATCGATACGCGAGCCTTGCACATTTTACGATTTTGCTCCGTGCGAGGAAATACTTGCGCCCGATTTCCTGTGAGACATGGAACATAATAGTTGCGCATGATTCGAAAAATCACTCTTCTGGTTGTGCAATATCATGAACTGGGGGAGTACCGGTGGAGCCTCTGCTTCCCTGGGGAAAGTCATCGTTTGGGTTGACGCACCATCTCGCGCATCACTGCGCAGACGTTGCGGCCTGCTTCGAGGCCCTGGCAAAACTGCCGGTGGTGCGTAACCGGATGGAGCGATCGGCGGGTCGCGCCCTCACGGAGACCGATATCTCCCGCCTTGCGGCACTCACCTTTCTGCATGATTGCGGCAAACTTCATCCCGGCTTCCAGGCCAAGGGAGATATCGCCGGGATCTCCTGGCCACCGCTCACCCCGCACGGTCACGTCCAGGAAGGCGCGGCGATCTTCGACAGGGTCCAGGATGGCGCCTTGTCGGACGCTCTCAATGTCGCAGCACTCCACAGCTGGGGTGTCAGCCTCGGTCTTCTTCTTGCGGCAATCGCGCATCATGGGCGCCCGTTTTCCGTAGAGCCAAAGGCCGGAACGGGATGGGAAGCCGTTCTCCGGCCTGATTACGCGCCACTTTCAGCAGCGCGCCGGCTGGGAAGCTTGATGCGGGCCTGGTTCCCGCTTGCCTTTGCAGCAGGCGGCGCTCCGCTTCCCGATCGGCCCGATTTCCAGCATCTGTTCTGCGGGCTGGTGTCGCTGTCCGATTGGCTGGGCTCGACCCAGAGCCTCTTTCCCTTCGTCGCCGGGTGTGACCCCGATTACATGGAACGCGCCCGGCAACAGGCCGCCCGTGCGGTTGCCGGCAGCGGTCTGGATGTCCAGCGCTGGCGAAGCGCAATCGAAGGCAAGGCGCGGTTCGAACTGCTGTCCGACGGCAAGAAACCGCGTCCGGCCCAAGAAGTCACCGGTGCGTGGTCGCTGGATGATCCGCTCGTCATTCTCGAAGCGGAAACGGGCTCCGGCAAGACGGAAGCCGCCCTCTGGCGGTTCGCGCAACTCTTCGAAGCCGGAAGGGTGGACAGCCTCTATTTCGCGCTGCCGACGCGTGCGGCGGCACGCCAGATCCATCAGCGGGTGAATGATGTCGTGCGACGGCTGATGGGGGAAGAGGCGCCTGAAGCCGTGCAGGCCGTGCCCGGCTATCTCCGCTCGGGCGACATATCGGGGAAGACACTCCCGGCCTTCGAGGTCTTGTGGGACGATGATCCGGATGAAGCCCGGCGCATTGCGCGATGGGCGGCCGAAAGCGGGCGCCGTTATCTGGCCGCAACCGTTGCCGTCGGCACGGTGGATCAGGTCATGCTGGCAGCGCTTCAGGTCAAGCATGCGCATCTGCGCGCAGCGGCCCTCTCCCGCTCGCTGCTGGTGATCGACGAGATCCATTCGTCGGATCCCTACATGACCGATATCCAGAGCCATCTGCTGACGATGCATCTGGAGCGCGGCGGCCATGCCATGCTGATGTCTGCCACGCTTGGCGCTGAAGCCCGCGCGAAATGGCTGAGCACGGATAACAGGAGCAGAAAACGACAGGACTTCGAGACCGCCATCGCGGCTCCCTACCCCGCAGTCTGGGGTCGCCGGGATGGTCTGCAGGGCGTCGATCGCGCGGGCCAGCACAGCAAGGCGGTTGCCATGGCACTTGTGGCAGGCTGGTCGGGCGAACTTGCGGCAAGGCACGCCATCGAAGCGGCCCGGCAAGGCGCAAAGGTTCTCGTCATCCGAAACACGGTGCGGGCGGCGCAGGAGACGTTCGAAGCGGTGCGCGAGCTGGGTGGCGAAACTCTTCTCATGCAGGTGGCGGGCGGGGCAGCCCTGCACCATTCGCGCTTTGCCGCCGAAGATCGAAGGCTTCTTGACGCCCATGTGGAGCGCCTTCTCAGCCCTGACACCAGAATTCGTGAAACAGAAGGCGTCATCATCGTCGGTTCCCAGACACTGGAGCAGTCCCTCGATATCGATGCCGATCTGCTGATCACCGATCTCTGCCCGGTCGATGTGCTGCTTCAGCGGATCGGCCGGCTGCATCGCCATGAGTTGGGACGCCCGGAAAATTTCGAGGCGCCGCAATGCCTGGTTCTGTCGCCGGAGGACGGATTGGACCGGTTGGCAAAGCCCGCATTCGAAAATGGTCTTGGACAGTTCCGCGATGGCGGCGGCGTCTATCGCAACCTGCATGCCTGTGAGTTGACGCGCAGGCTGGTGCGCGATCACCCCACCTGGGTGATCCCGGAGATGAACCGCCTTCTCGTGGAAAGCGCCACGCATCCCGAGCGCATCGACGCGCTGAGCGCAGAACTCGGCCCACTGTGGCAGACCTATTGGGCCGGCGTTTACGGCAATCATGTTGCCGACGCCCAATTGGCCAAACATCTGCGGCTCCCCGTCGATCGCGATTTTACAGACCTGCCGCCGTTTGCCGATGTGGAGGAAAAAGTCCGCACCCGGCTTGGCGCGGAGGGTGCGCGCATCGACTTTGCCGCGCCGGTCACCAGCCCGTTCGGCGAACAGATCACCGGCATCACCCTGCCTTCGCACTGGCAGGGCGCCTTTTCCGAAGGGCCGGTCGAGCCGCAAGTGGTTGATGGCGCAATCACATTCAGGATCAACGATGCGGCCTTTCGCTACGGGCGAACGGGTCTGATGCGGGAGGGATAAATTTGGTCCAGATAAATCTCATTGAAGAGCCACTGATAGCGGTAAGACCTGATCGAAACCTCACGCTTCCCGGCGTTCTTGCCGCCCTGGCGCGGGACGACATCGAGAGCTTTCCGGCCCTGCGGCCGCATCAGGCGCCTGCCTGGCATATGTTTCTGGTGCAACTGGCGGCACTTACGCTTCACAAGGCCGGACGAAAGGATATTCCCGAGCGGGAGGACGAATGGCTGACGCTGCTGCGGGGCCTGACACCGGATTACCCGGAAGATGAACCCTGGTGTCTGGTGGTCGAGGACTGGTCGAAGCCTGCCTTTCTGCAACCGGCCGTGCCGGAAGGCGTGAAGCTTGGCAATGATGTCGAGACCGCCGATGGACTGGATCTTCTGATCACCTCGCGCAATCACGATCTGAAACAGAGGATGGCGCGAAACGCATCGCCGCAGGATTGGCTGTTTGCGCTCGTCTCGCTGCAAACAGGCGAAGGCTATGGCGGGGCTGGCAATCAGGGCATCGTCCGCATGAACGGCGGTTCCTCCTCCCGCGCCATGCTGAGCCTTGCGCCCTTGGCGAGGGGCAAGACCATGGCCGTGCGGCCCGGTGCGTGGTTCCGGCGGGATCTGCGGGTTCTTCTGGAAACGCGGGAGCGCGCTCTGCAGAACACCCAAATCGATTATGCGGATGGCGGGATTGGCCTGACCTGGCTGGCGCCTTGGCCGGAAGGCGATCAGTTGCAACTGAAAGATCTCGACATCTGGTTCATCGAGGTGTGCCGCCGGGTGCGACTGTCAAACCGTGACGGACGCATCACGGCAGTCAAAGGCACCTCGCGCGAAACCCGCATCGCCGCCAAGGCGCTCAAAGGCAATCTGGACGACCCCTGGGCACCGATCCACAGGACTGAAGGCAAAAGCCTGACGATCGGGGACGACGGGGATTTCGATTATCGGACGCTGACCAGACTGCTGTTTTCCGGGGAATGGGTGCTGCCGCTTCTGGCCCATCGCGCCTCCTTCGAGGGGCCGGATGCGCCGCTTGCCATCACGGCACAGGCCTTGGCGCGCGGCAATTCGAAGACAGGCGGTTTCCGCACCCGCATTGTTCCCCTGGAAAATCGGCAGATTTTGCGCGGCTGGGGTTCTGCGCAATCGCAGGAAACCCTGCGACAGATTGCACAGGAGCAAACCAAGGCCATCGACCGTTTCGACAAGGCTTTGGCCTATGCGCTGGTGCTGGCTGCGGCCTCCGGCGAAAAAGAGCGCATCAGCCGCGACAGCTATGCCCGGACGACAGCAGCCCGCGCCGCACTCGACCGCTTTGCCGATACCATCTTCTTCGAGCATCTGTGGCAGCGCTTCGCGGTCGAGTCCCTGGACGAGGCTGCCAGAAAGGCGGAAGCGCTTAACTTCGCCTCCCGCCTTTGGGAGCGCACACAAGCAATTTTCGAGCAGTTCCTGCCGGATATGCCCTGCCATTCCCTCTATCGGTTGAGAGCCGAAGTGCGGGCAAGGCGGGCGCTTCGAGCGGCAGATCTGCGCGAAAACTATCCCGAAGTGTTCACGGATCAACATGCGAGAGAGGTGACGGAACATGCCTGAGGCCGTCCAGACACAAGATGACGACCTGAAATCCGCGGTCGCCAACCTTGTCGGTGAGCTGATGAAACTCAATCCCGGACAATTGGCCCGTTTGCGCCGAATGGATATCGACGGGCCGGGAGAACTGGAATTCTGGAGGCTGGCGCAGAACAAGGCGCTCAAGCTCTCGGGCAACGACACCGGCATGCTCTTTGTCCGCATTCTGGCACTGCTTGCGCCGCGAGGCGAGGTCGCGTCGAGAGCGCCGTTTCACCGGCTCGGCGAACCGCTGGGCAAGGTTCTGGCCGAGGCCAAGTTCTCGGAAAAGCGGCTGGCCACTTTCATGGCCCTGCCCTTTGCCCGACGCGGAGAAGCGCTGGAAGGCATTGCCCGCTTCATTGCGCGCAAGATGGAAAACGGCGTGAACTGCGTCGATATCGCCCAGCTTCTCTTCGTGAACGACGTCTGGCCGCTGCGCCGGCTCGCAGCCGCTTACTACACCGCATCCGATCGCATTGCTGCCGTCAAGGCAAAGGGAGAAGACAAATGACCAAGCCCCGCTTTCTGCAAATCCATACGCTGCATAGCTATACGGCCGCCCTGCTGAACCGCGACGATACCGGTCAGGCCAAGCGCCTCGTCTATGGCGGCACGACGCGCACCCGCATTTCCTCGCAAAGCCTGAAACGCCATTGGCGCAAGGCAGAGAATGACCCGCACGCGCTGAAACAGCTTGCCGGCTATGTCGATAGCTTCCGTTCGCGCGAACTGGTGACGGAAAAGGTGATCAAGCCGTTGCGGGGCCATTTTGCCGATGAGATCGTGAATGCGCTGGAACCGGCCTTCCAGAAGCTCGTCTACGGCGACAGTGGCGCAAAAGGAAAGAAGAGCCGTCAGACCCTCTTGCTCGGCGAGCCGGAAATCACCTGGCTTGCCGCGCGCGCCGCAGAGATTGCCGCATCAGCCGTTGATGCCAAGGCTGCGGAAAAGGCTGTCGCGGATTGGGCGAAGGACAAGAACTTCAGGACGATGACCGAGGGCGCAAGCCTGCCGGGCGGCCTGACTGCCGCTCTCTTCGGCCGCATGGTGACGTCCGATCCCGCCGCCAACATCGATGCGCCGGTGCATGTGGCGCACGCCTTCACCATTCATCCGGCCGAGAGCGAGGACGACTACTTCACCGCCGTCGACGATCTGAAACGCGATGATGATGATAGCGGCGCCGATACGATCCAGGAAACCGAACTCACCTCCGGCCTCTATTACGGCTATGTGGTGATCGACCTGCCGGGGCTGATCAAAAACTGCGGCGAGGATCGCGAACTGGCCGCCCGCGTGGTGCACAACCTTCTCTATCTGATTGCGGAAGTGTCTCCCGGTGCCAAGCTTGGCTCGACGGCCCCTTACGGCCGGGCGGAACTGATGCTGGTGGAGGCGGGAGACCGCCAGCCGCGTTCGCTGTCGACGGCCTATCGCGAGGCTGTCGGCCACAGTTTCGCCAAGGGGCGTGATGCGCTGGCGCGGCAGCTGGCGGCCTTCGACAAAGCCTATGCGACGGGCGAAGCGCGCCGTCATCTGAGCATCGAGGGCGAGTTGCCCGGCATCGACAAGACGCCGCTTTCGGAGCTGGCAGCCTGGGCCGCCGGACAGGTGAAGGATGCACCCGATGCCGATGACTGACAAACGGTGGCTGATCCTCGATCTGGAGGCGCCGCTGCTCGCCTTTGGCGGTGTCGTCATCGACCAGATCGGGGTTACGCGCGACTTTCCGGCCGCCTCCATGCTGACGGGGCTGTTTGCCAATGCGCTTGGCTGGACACGCACCGAGACGGACAAACATCAGGCGCTGCAGGATCGGCTGGTCTTTGCCGCCCGTATCGATCGCGACAGGCCCGCCGGCATTTTGACCGACATGCAGAATGCACAGCTGGAAAAAAGCGACAGAGGCTGGACCACCTGGGGCCTTGTGGAAGGGCGCGATGGCGCAAGCTATGGCGCGCCGCATCGCCGCAAGCGGGATTACCACATGGATGCGCGCATCATGATTGCGGTTCGGCTGGCCCCTTGCGATGACGCGCCGGATCTGGACAGGCTGGCGGAGGCGCTTTATCGCCCGGCGCGGCCGCTCTTCATCGGCCGCAAGCCTTGCCTTCCCTCGCGGCCGATCCTGGCTGCGCGGCGCGACGACTGGTTTATGGAGGCGCCAACGGCCTATGCCGCACTGTCTCGCCTGCCAGCCGCCGACAGGAAGGACCGGAGGAGCAGGCTGCGCGCCTTCTGGCCACCGGGAGAAGGCCCCGACGAGGGCGAAGCCGTGACCCGCATCCATGACCTGCCGGACCTCAGAAACTGGAAAAGCGGCCTGCATGGCGGTCATCGCAGGGTGATCGAAGGCTTTGTGATGCCGCAAGAGGTGGCCTCATGAGCACGCTTCAACTTGCAAGCCTGCCGGTCGATTTGCGCGAATTTCGCCGGCTGGCGGCGTTTCGCGGCTTTGAAGCCGATGAGGGGCGCGCCTTGCACCATTTCCTCAGCGAAGCCTTTGGAAAGAGCCTGTTGCAGCCATTTCGTCTGATGCCGGCGCCAAAGGGACATGGGGCAACGCTCTATGCCTATACGAAAGCTACCGAAGAGACGCTGCGGGACAATCTGGAGCTTGTGGCACCGGAACTGCTGAACGCCCTGGGAACCCCGCATCTGGCGCTGCGGGAGATGCCAGCCATTTGGCGGGAAGGCAGACGCTTGGCCTTCGATCTGCGTGTGCGGCCCGTGCGGCGGCTGCTGAAGCCGCTGGAGGGGTGGAGTCGCGAAGAAAACCGGCGGCAGCTCAAGGGTGAGGCTCTGCGCGGGCCGATGAAGAAGGGCAGCGAGGTGGACGCCTTTCTGATTGCCCGGCTGCGGCAATTCCCGGATGGTGTGCCGGAGGATGCGGGATCGTTTTCACGCGAGGAGGTCTATCTCGACTGGCTTGCCGAACGCCTTGAAGGCGCCTGCGTGCTCGACCGGCAGGCGACGAGAATGACGCGCTTTGCCCGCGACCGGGTTCAACGCAACGATAGCCACGGCAAGGAAGCGATGTCCGAGGGGCCGGATGCGATCTTCCATGGCGAACTGACGGTCACGAATGGGGAAGCATTTCAAACGCTTCTCGCCTCCGGCGTCGGGCGTCACACGGCCTATGGCTTTGGCATGCTGCTGCTGCGCCCCGGAGGGTCCTGACATGCTGATCGGTCGGCTTGGGCTGGAAAAGGCCCGCATTCCCCACGCGGACAGGCACGGTCTCGTCTGGCTCGACCGAGGACGGCTGGAGGTGGAAGACGGTTGCCTGCGTTTCGTGACGGCCGGCGGCGGCGAGCTTGCCGCCGGCGACTACCAGATCCCGCACCAGGCGCTTTCGATCATACTGCTGGGGCCGGGCTCCAGCGTCACCCACGATGCCCTTCGGCTGCTGGCGCGCCACGGCTGTGCGCTGGCGGCGATCGGCGAAGGGGCGGTGCGCTTCTACACCGCGCCGCCCCTGATGCCCGATACATCGGCACTGGCTCGCGAGCAGGTGCGCCGCTGGGCAGACCCGAAGAGGCGCATGGAGGTGGCGCGCGCCATGTATGCCATCCGCTTCGATGAGATCGTGCGCACCCGCGACATCGAGGTGCTGCGGGGGCAGGAAGGCGCGCGCATCAAGCGCAGCTATCAACTGGCCGCGGAGCGCCACGGCGTGCCCTGGAAGGGGCGCAACTACGACCGTAACAATCCGAACGCCGGCGACATGCCCAACCAGGCGATCAACCACGCCGCCAGCGCCATGCGGGCCGCCGCCGCGGTTGCGGTGGCAAGCGTCGGCGCCATTCCGCAACTGGGTTTCGTGCACGAGGATTCCGGCCAATCCTTCTTGCTCGATATTGCCGATCTCTACCGCCATGACGTGACGCTGGACATCGCATTCGGGGCCGCGAGCGAGGCGCTGAAGACCGGCGAGCCGGTGGAACGGCTGACCCGGCAGCGTGCTGCCAGGCTGTTTCGCCAGCGCGACGTCATTCCCACGATGATTGACCGGATCAAGCTTCTGGTGGGTCCGGACGCGCCCCGGACCGAAACGGCAAACGAGGATGAAGACTGATGCCGATGGTGGTGATCATGACCCGCGATGTGGAGGCCCGCTATCGCGGGTTTCTCGGTTCGATCATGCTGGAACTCTCTGCCGGCGTCTATGCCCATCCCCGCATGAGCGCTGGCGTTCGAACCCGCATCTGGGATGTCATGGTGGACTGGCATGGCCAGCTGCGGCAGGGCAGCATCGTCATGACCTGGGCCGACAGCGCCGCCCATGGCGGCCTTGGCTTGTCCACGCTTGGCGAACCTCCCAAGCAGATCGTGGCGCATGATGCGATGCTGCTGGTGAGGCGGCCTCTCGCAAACGTCAACCCTTGATCGTTGACTGTTCTTTGACATTGTACAGGTTTTCAGGCACTTAGAGGCCAGAGGTTCCTCCGCACCTGCGGAGATAGACCCATTTTGAAAAAAGCTTGCGAAACAGGTGGCACGGTTCCTCCGCACCTGCGGAGATAGACCCCGCGCTGCTGGAGCGTTGTTAGGGCGCTTTCGGGTTCCTCCGCACCTGCGGAGATAGACCCGATCAGATCACTGGTCATCACCCCGGCCACTCGGTTCCTCCGCACCTGCGGAGATAGACCCACTTCCGGGTTCGCGCCGTTTCCGAATTGGGTGGTTCCTCCGCACCTGCGGAGATAGACCCAGGCTCGGCATGGCCTTGTCGCGCGCAGCCGCGGTTCCTCCGCACCTGCGGAGATAGACCCTTCCTGACGGCACTGGGCACCGACATCGGCGCGGTTCCTCCGCACCTGCGGAGATAGATCCCGTTTGAGCGGCAGCCGATATAGACACGGCTATTCTCATCCATGACGCTGTTGAGGTCGGTCATATGCAAACCAATTTTTATGCGCACGCATCCCTCGTCAGGAGATGGCATCGTCTCCTTCAGAGCCGAAGGGCGGAAGCTTCGATTGAAAATTGGAAACGCTCGTGATGATGCGGTAGCGGTCCTGCCTCAGGCGGGTTCGGCGGTACGCTGTTCGCCAAGGGACTGGACGAGCCGTTCCGACAGATGCCGGCGCATCATGGTAAAGCCCTCGCTCATGCGATCGCGCGGCCGAGGCAGATCGATCGGGACTTCCGCGAGAATGCGCCCCGGGAACGGACGCATCACGACCACCCTGTCCGCCATGAAGATCGCTTCCTCGATATCGTGCGTCACCAGCACCATGGTGGAGCCGAAATCCCGCCAGAGATCCACCAGATGGGATTGCAGGTCTTCCCGGGTCATGGCGTCGAGCGCGGAGAAGGGCTCGTCCAGCAGCAGGACCGAGGGCATCGTCACGATCGCTCTTGCGAGCGCCACCCGCTGCGCCTGACCGCCGGACAATTCCTTGGTCCAGCGCCCCTCAAAGCCCGAGAGCCCCAGCCTTTTGAGAACCTGTGCAACGGCCGTCTTCCGCTTGTCCGCGGCAAGATGGGACAGGCCGAAGCCCACATTGTCGGCCACGCTCAACCACGGAAACAGGCGCGGCTCCTGGAACACGACATTCACGAGAGGATCCGGCTTGTGCAGCCGGCGGCCGCGCAGCTTGACCGTCCCTTCGCTGGCCTCTTCCAGGCCGGCGAGCAGGCGCAGAAGCGTGCTCTTGCCGCATCCGGAACCGCCGATGATGGCCACCACCTCCCCTTTGCTGATGCTCAGCGTAAAGGCTTCCAGCGCGCGGGTCCCGTTGGGATAGATCTTCGACAGGCGCAGGATATCGAGCATTACCGTTTCCCCTGATGCGTATCCTGCCAGGCGAGGAACGGGGCGGAGCAGAGCAGAAGCACGGTATCCGTCACCTTGCCGACCAGGGCGAAGACGAGGATGGCGGCAATGATCTGATCCGGCTTGCCCAGTTGCTGGCCATCAACCAGAAGATAGCCCAGCCCCTCCGATGCGCCCATGAACTCGGCAGCAACCACGAACATCCAGCCAAGGCCGAGGCCCGCGCGCAGGGCCAGCACATAGCTTGGCAGGATGGACGGCAGCAGGATCCTGCGGACAAGCCCCAGCCGCGACAGGCGGAAGACACGTCCGACCTCAACGATGCGCCGGTCGACGCCGGTGATGGCCCCATGCACCCCGAGATAGACCGGAAAGAAGACGCCGACAGCGATCAGGGCAACCTTGGAGGTCTCGAAAATACCGAACCACAGGATGAACAGCGGCACCCAGGCAATGGAAGGGATGGCCCTGAGTGCCTGCAGCGTGGGATCGAGAAGACGCGACGCCAGGGGCGAGGAACCGGTCACCGCCCCGAGCACCGTGCCGGCTGCCGCGCCCGTCACGAAGCCCACAAGCACGCGCCGCAACGTGACCCCGATATGCATCGAGAGTTCTCCCGAGGCGGCGAGCGATGAGAGCGCCGTCAGAACGCGCGAGGGCGGCGGCATCAGCCGCCCTCCAATCACACCGGACCGGACGCCGAGTTCCCAGCCTGCGAGCACAAGCAGCGGAAACAGGACGGAAATCAGGACCGGTTTCAGCAGCTGTAGAAGCGAAGCACCCTGCCGCAAGGGCAGATCATCGCCCGGCTGGCGTTTGAGAAAGACGGCTTCCAGAAAGGCCATGTCGTGCGGCTCCGAAGATTACTGGCCCACCCCGACAGGCAGATAGGAGGGATCGATGAGCTGGGAGACGGTGGCGGCAACGTCCACATCGGCCTTCACCACCCCGGCTTTCTGCAGGGCAAGGCCGGCGGCGGCAATCGTGCCCGCCTGCTCCTGTCCGATCGCGGAATGGTTGAGGTCGGTCCGCTGCAGCTGGCGCTCGATCACGGGCTCCGGCAGTTTCGTGGCGGCGACCAGTTCAGCCTTCAGCTTGGCCGGGTTCTTTTGCGATTCAGCGCGCGCCTGCTCGTAGGCCCGCAGCACACGCCTGACAATGTCCGGGTGTTGGGCCGCAAATTCCTCGCGAACATTCAGCACACCCCAGCTGTTGTTGGCTGGATTGCGGTGAAAGAGAACGTCACCATCCTCGATCTCGGCCGATGCCATGATCGGATCCAGGCCCGCCCAGGCCGCCACGTCTCCCCGCTTCAGTGCGAGGCGGCCATCCGCATGCTGCAACAGGACCAGTGAAACGTCCTTTTCCGTCAGTCCCGCCTCCGCGAGCGCCCGCACAAGGAAGATATGCGGATCGGTGCCCCGTGTCACGGCGATGGCCTTGCCCTTCAGATCCGCCACCGTGGTGATGCCGGTATCCTTGCGCGTCACCAGCGCCGTCCACTCCGGCTTCGAATAGACATAGACCGACTTGATCGGATTGCCGTTGATGCGACCGATCAGGGCAGCGGCGCCCGCCGTCGAGCCGAAATCAAGGGAACCGGCATTGAGGAATTCCAGCGCCTTGTTGGAGCCGGCAGACTGCACCCAGGTAACCTTGATGCCATCCTTCTCGAATTCCTTTTCCAGAACGCCGTCGGCTTTCAGGACAAGGCTGACGGGATTGTAGGTCGCCCAGTCGATCCGGATTTCCGAGATCTGCGCCGCAAGGGCGGCGACGTGACTTGCTCCTACCAGGGCCAGGGCAGCGGCCAGACGAATGATCGACTTCATTCCAATACCTCCGATTTGGATGAATTATTTCTATAAATTTAATATTATATCGAGAGTGCCCATTCCAAAGTTGGACCCCGGTCTGCATTTCCATACCCTCGCAAGGGCCATGAAAGGATTTCCCATGCCCTCGCCCGTCCTCGCCGGGTATCACCTTGCAGATCTCGTGGCGGCGCGACGGACCGTCAGCCGCATTCCGCCCTCCGTTGCGATCCATGCCGTCGCACCGTCTTCACGGCCATCCGGATGGCAGCCCTCCATCCTCGCAGGCATGGCAGGCCTAGGGTGCGAAACGCCCGCGCTCGGCATCCCGGATTGCCGGGTCTCGAAAACTCCGGGGATCGGGATGCTCTGCCCCGGTGCGACGTTGCCAGCCGATCTGCGGGGCGATCTTTTCGACAAAATCGGTAATGATCTGCAGATACTCCTCCAGCGCGAATTCGTAAGGCAGCTCAAGGCGCAGTTCCTGAACTTCGGACAGAACCGGATCCGCCTGAAGGCGGGCAATGATTTCATCCGAACTGCCGACGAGATCGCGGCTGAACAACGTGCGGCGCGGGCCTTGCGGCGAGAGTGTCCGCTCATGCCGGCTGGCGGCATAGGTCGCGTAGCGGGCCCGCGTTCTTGCATCGGCGCTATCGGTCGGCACGATCACGCGGCCCGCCGCCACCCGCGGTGTGCGGCCGGGCGGCAAGGCGGCGCGATAGGCTCTGAGCTGCGCCAGTTGCGCCTCCTCGAACCGGTCGGACACATCGCCGGAGGTGAGGCTGCCGATCATCAGGTTGAGGCCCTTCGAACCTGTCCATTCATAGGAGCGAAGCGAGCCGCCGCCATACCAGACCCGGTCCCTAAGACCCGGCGCAAAGGGTTGCAGGCGGGCACGCTGGCGGTTGCCGGGTGAGAGAACATAGGTTTCCCCATCGCCCAGATAATGGCCGGAGAGGCTGTCGAGAAGCCGCTCCACCCGCCCGTAGGAGAAATCGAAGCTGCGCCAGTCGCCATCGAAGACCAATGGCGCGACCAGCTCCGCATGCAGCGGCGGACCGGCGCTGACCCCGACATTCAACCGCCCGCCTGCGAGGGAATCGGCCATGGAAAGGTCCTCCGCCAGCCGGAACGGACTTTCATAGCCGAGCTGGATCACGGCAGACCCCAGTTCGATCCGCCGCGTGCGCTGGCTGGCTGCGGCGAGAAACACCGGCGCGGAGGAAACACCATGCTCCAGATGGCGCTGACGCACCCAGGCGCTGTCAAAACCCAGCGCCTCGCCGGCCTCGAAGAGTTTCAGCGTCTCCTCGAGCCCCGCCGCCGGATCGTTATCGGGATAATTGCCAGGGGTGAGGAAGCCGATATGGGCGATGGAGAGAGCCATGGTGGGGAAACCTTTGAAAGCAAAGCGGGGATGCGCGTTCAGTATTTCGGCAGGCCGGGCGGGTTGGTCTCGGATTTCGCCAGGGCCTCCTCGCTCAACTGCCAGCGGTCGAGGATCTTTGCGTAGTCGCCGCTGGCGATCAGTCCGTTCGTGGCAATCGTGAGGGCATTGGCGAGACCGGATCCCTTGCGGGTGGTGATCGCCACATCCGAGCGTTCCGGCCAGCCGGCGGAGAGAAAGCCGACACGCTTGATGTTCTTGTCACGGTTGGCGATGAAGACCAGCGTGGAATGCGGCTGCACGATGACGTCGGCGCGGCCCGATTGCAGCGCAAGCAACTGCGTCGCCTCGTCATCATAATATTGCAGCTCGATCGGCTTCAGGCCCGCCTTGACGTTCTCCTCGCTCCACCGCACCAGGATGCGCTCCTGATTGGTGCCGGCGCCGACGATGATGCGAAGCCCGGCAGCATCCTTCGGTTCGCTGATCGGTCCGATCTTGCTGTCGAGCCGCACGAAGAAACCATGGCCGCCCTTGCGATAGCTGGAGAAATCGAACTTCTCCTTGCGCTGCTCGGTGACGCCGACATTGGAAATCACCGCGTCATACTTGCCGGAGCTGAGGCCGAGCGGCCAGTCGGCCCAGGCGACGGGAATGATGGTCAGCCGCAGGCCAAGGCTTTCGGCAATGGCAGACGCAAGATCGGGATCGGCGCCGACGACCGTCTTGGCATCCGTCGCATAGGTGTTGAGCGGCGGGCCGCCGACGGCCGAGGCGACCGTGAAGGTGCCCGGCGTCACGAACCTGAAATCGGCGGGAACGGCGGCGATCGCTTGTGGATTGGGCTTCACATGAATACGCCCCGTCTGTTCGGGTGACAGGTCGTAGACGCTGTCCGCGCCGGCACGCACCGCCGATGCGGGTCCGAGAGCGACGAGAACCAATGCGGTCGCGAGACTGCGACCAATTTTATCAACCATCGACACGATGATAGTCTCCAGCTTCTGAAACGGGAAAAGGGCGCGCCAGGGGGCGCGCCCCCACAATCACTTCTTCTTCGGCAGACCGGGCGGATTGGTCTTCGATTCCGTGATGGCCTCGGAGGTCAGGTTCCAGCGCGCCAGGGCCCTGGTGTAGTTGCCCTGCCTGATCTCTTCGTTCAGAACCGCCGTGAAGGCATCGGCGATGCCGGATCCCTTGCGGGTTGCAACCGCGATTTCCGCCGTCAGCGGCCAGCCGCCGGAGAAGGTTCCAACCAGCCGCGTCTTGCCTTCCTTCTGCGCCTGGAAGGCCGCTGTCGCATTCGGACCGAGATAGACATCGGCGCGGCCGGCCTGCAGGGCGAGGTCAAGCACCGCCTGGTCGTCGTAATACTGAACCTCGGTTGCCGGCAGGCCCTTGGCCTTGTTCTCTTCGATCCAGCGCAGCAGGATCTGCTCCTGGTTCGTCGCGGCGCCGACGATGACCTTCAGGCCGGCGACGTCTTCCGGCTTCGAGATCGCCTTCACCTTGCCGTCCCTGGCGGCATAGAAGCCCAGCAGGTCGTTACGATAGCTGGAGAAATCAAACTTCTCCTTGCGCTCTTCCGTCACCGTCACGTTGGAGATCACGGCGTCATACTTGCCGGAGGCAAGACCCAGCGGCCAGTCGGCCCAGGCAATCGGCACCAGTTGCAGCTGCAACCCCAGCCCGTCGGCGATCAGCTGGGCCAGATCCGGCTCGATGCCGATCGGGGTCCTGGTATCGCTCGCATAATCCACCAGCGGCAGGCGGAAGGGAACCGTTGCGACCGTCAGCTTGCCGGGCGTCACGAAGGTGAAGCCGGCCGGGATCAGCTTGATCGCCGCCTCGACCTTCTGCGCCCGCACGCGCCCCTTCTGCTCCGGCGAAAGATCGACCTCCTGCGCATGGGCGATACCGGCGACGGATGCGGCAAGGGCGACAAGGCCCGCCACAACAGTGCTGAAAATACTTTTGGAATAAGACATGTCAGGTGTTCCTCTGATGTTTTCGTTAGAGAACCTTGGCCAGGAATTCCGCAGTGCGCGGATGGTCCGGCGTGTTGAAGAGCTTGTCCGGCGTACCGGTCTCGAGAATGCGTCCCTGCTCCATGAAGACGACCAGATCCGCCACCTCGCGGGCAAAGCCGATCTCGTGCGTCACGATCACCAGCGTGGTGCCGGAGCGGGAAAGTTCGCGGATCACCTCCAGCACTTCGCCCACCAGCTCCGGGTCGAGCGCGGAGGTCGGCTCGTCGAACAGGAGAACCTTGGGCTTGAGGGCCAGGGCGCGGGCAATGGCGACGCGCTGCTGCTGGCCGCCGGAGAGCTGGCGCGGATAGGCATCCGCCTTGTCGGCCAGGCCGACGCGGGCCAGAAGCTCGCGCGCCTCCCGTTCGGCCTGTTCACGGGCAAGTCCACGCACGGTGACGGGCGCCTCCACGATGTTGTCGAGAACAGTCAGATGCGGGAAGAGATTGAAGTTCTGGAACACCATGCCGACTTCGACGCGGCGCTTCAGGATGTCCTTCTCCTTCAGCTCGTAGAGCGTCTCGCCCTCCTGCCGATAGCCGACCAGCTGACCGTCAATGGCAATGAAACCTTCATCGACCCGTTCGAGATGGTTGATCGAGCGCAGCAGCGTCGACTTGCCGGAGCCCGACTGACCGAGGATGACGGTGACGCTGCCCGCCGCAAGCGTCAACGACACATCGTCGAGAACCTTCAGCGGACCGAGCTCTTGGAGACGCCCTGGATCGTCACGTCGCCGCCATGCGCGTGAAGCGGCGCGATGCTGACCGAACGGTCCACCTGCGTTGGGAGAACAGCGCTCTGCGTCTGATGCGTTCCGGCAAGGCGCCGCGACAGGCGCGAGAGCAGCGAGGGGGGCAGCGTGCGCAGCGCGCCACGGGCATAATGCCGTTCGATATGGTGCTGGACCAGCGACAGCACCGTGAGGATGACGAGATACCAGACCGTCGCCACCATCAGCAGCGGAATGACCTCCAGATTGCGACGGTAGATGATCTGGATCGTGTAGAACAGTTCCGGCAGCGCCAGGATGTAGACCTGCGAGGTGCCCTTGGCGAGCCCGATGATATCGTTGAAGGCGGTGGGCAGGATGGAGCGCATGGCCTGCGGCAGGATGATGCGCCTCGCCTGCCGGCCCCGCGGCAGGCCGAGTGCGGCGGCCGCCTCGAGCTGTCCCTGATCGACCGAGAGAATGCCGCCCCGGATGATCTCGGAGGCGAAGGCGGCCTGGTTCAGCGTCAGGCCGAGCAGCGCCGCGGCAAACGGCGTCATGATCTGCGTGGTGTTCCAGCTGATGAAATTGATGCCGGTAAAGGGCACGCCGATCGTCACGGTCTCGTAGAGATAGCCGAGATTGTTGAGGATCAGCAGCAGGACGACGAGCGGAATGGAGCGAAAGATCCAGATATAGGTCCAGGACAGACCTGACAGCAGCGGCGAACGGGACACGCGCGCCAGGGCGAGCGCCGTGCCGAGCGTGAAGCCTGAAATCGTGCCCAGCAGGGTCAGCAGCAGCGTGCGGCCGAGGCCGACGAGCACCGGTTCTGCAAAGAACCATTGCGCAAAGACATCCCAGCCCCAGCGCGGATTGGTGAACACCGAATGCAGCGCGACCCCGATGACGAGAAGCGCAAACAGCGTGCCGGCGGTGCGGGCCGGATAGCGGGCCGGAACGATCCTGTACTGGGCAAAACCGGTGCGGGGGCGGGACGAGGGGGACGCGCTGGCCACGCCCGTCTCGACGAAATCTGTTGTGACAGCCATGCGAAAGCCCCTCATGCGCTCGGCCGCACGTCCGCCACGGGACGCTGCAGGGAATGGGCAGGACGATGGCGCTCCACCTTCAGGTGTTTCTCGAAGGGCAGCTTCACGATGGTTTCCGGCGCAGCCGTGGTGTCGAACAGCGCGGTGTAGCCATTGGTGAGATAAAGGCCGACCGCCTCCGGCTGGCGAAAGCCGGTGGTGAGATAGACCCGGTGGTATCCCTGCCGGATCGCCTGGGCCTCCAGTTCCAGAAGCACCTTGCGCGCCAGACCCTGGCGGCGCAGCGTTGCGTCGGTCCAGATCCGCTTGAACTCCGCCGTTCCCTCGTCGGCATGGGCCATGAAGGCGCCGCCGGCAATGGCCCTGCCCTCCCGCAGCAGCAGCAGGAAATTGCCGTGCGGCGGCTGGAAGACCTCGGCCGGATAGCGGTTGATTTCCTTCTTCGCGCCCTCGGCATCGAAGAAGCTGCCGTAACGGCTGTCATATTCGAACGTCAGCTGCTCCAGCAGCGGCGCCGCCAGCGGGTCGAGCGGGCTGGTGTAATGGAAATGATCGCTCATGGCGTTCTCCTTGGATCGTGGCAGATCAGGACAGGAAGGTCTCGGCCAGCCGCACCCAGAGGGTTGCGGCTGGCGCGATGATGTCGTCGTTGAAGCGGTAATGGGGGCTATGGAGCGGCGCGCCCTCGCCATTGCCGACGAAGACGTAAGCGCCGGGACGCGCCTGCAGCATGTAGGCAAAATCCTCGCTGGCGGTGCGCGGCCGGAAATCGGCAATCACCGTTCCGGCCGGGAAGTTGCGCTCGGCCACGTCCCGGACAAAGGCCGTCTCGGCCTCGTGGTTGACGACGGCCGGAAAGCCGCGCCGATACTTGACCTCGGCCGAGGCGCCGAAGCTTTCGGCCTGGGAGCGCGCAAGCGCCGGCACCCGCGTCTCCAGCCTCGCCCGGACCTCCTCGGTGAAGGCGCGCAGGGTCAGCTTCAGCTCGACGCTTTCCGGAATGACGTTGGAGGCGGCGCCGCCGTGAATGGAGCCGACCGTCACGACCGCCGTTTCAAGCGGATCGATGTTGCGCGACACGATGCTCTGCAGCGCCGTGATGAGGCTTGCCGAGGCGAGCACCGGATCGACAGCCTCATGCGGAGACGCGCCATGGCCGCCCTTGCCGCGAACGGTGATGAGCGCCTGATCCACCGAGGCCATGGCCGGCCCCGCCACGAAGCCGAACCTGCCCGCCGCCACCCCCGGCCAGTTGTGCAGGCCGAAGACCGCATCGACGGGGAAGCGCTCGAACAGGCCCTGCCCGATCATCGCCTTGGCCCCGGCGCCGATCTCTTCCGCCGGCTGGAAGATCAGAACCAGCGTGCCCTCGAAGGCAACTTCTTCCGCGAGATAACGCGCCGCGGCGAGCAGAATGGCCGTATGCCCGTCATGGCCGCAGGCATGCATCACACCCGCATTCTCCGAGGTAAACGGTTGCCCGGTCTCCTCGGTGATGGGCAGCGCATCGAAATCGGCGCGGATGCCGAGGCGCTTCGATCCCCGGCCGCGCTTCAGCGTGGCGACCACGCCGGTGCCACCGATGCCTTCCTGCACGGTGTAGCCATAGGAGAGCAGGTAGCGGGCGATGACACCTGCGGTGCGCTTCTCCTCGAAGGCGAGTTCGGGGTGGCGATGCAGATCGTGCCGCAGGGCGATGATCTCATCGAGAAAGGCGAAATCGATCACCCCGGCAGGATCGCCCGGGCGACCGCCGTTCACATGAACATTCATGACAGGACTCCAAAGCTTGCGCGGCAGGGTTGGCTTTGACGGCCGGGTGTCAGGCGCGGGCCTTTTCCCAGGCCTCCAGCCTGGCGTAATGGCTTGACTTGAACGGCAGGCCGAGATTTTCGCGCAGTATGGCACCGGTCAGCTGACCGTCGAAATAGCCGCGCGCCTTCAGGATCGGGATGACCAGTTCGATGAAATCGTCGAGACCCTCGGCAATCACCGGAAAACCGAGGATGAAGCCGTCTGCGGCACCGTTTTCCACCCAGTCGATGATCGTGTCGGCCACCGTCTCGGCCGAACCAACGAAGCCTTCACGCGGCGTGGCCGCCTCGAGCGCCGCCTCGCGCAGCGTCTGCCCCTTTTCGCGGGCCACACGCTTGATACGATCGGTGGTCGAGCGGAAGCTGTTCTTGCCGATGTCACCGAGGTCCGGGAACGGGGCGTCGAGTGGATAGACGCTGAAATCGTGATGATCGAAGAAGCGACCGAGATAGGCGAGCGCCTCCTCGATGGTGATCAGATTGCGGATGATCTGGTATTTCTCTTCCGCTTCCGCTTGCGTGCGGCCAACGACCGGACCGATGCCCGGGAAAATCTTCACGTCATCCGCAGAGCGCCCCTGCGCGACCGCCGCCTGCTTCACGCGTTGCAGGAAGCTGCGATTTTCCTCCAGCGACACCGAATTGGTGAAAACGGCATCGGCGTGACGACCGGCAAGGCCGATGCCGGCATCGGAAGACCCGGCCTGGAAGACGACCGGCTGGCCCTGCGGAGATCGCTGGATGTTGAGGGGCCCTTCCACGGAGAAGAAGCGGCCCTTGTGATCGAGCCGGTGCAGCTTCTCGCGGTCGAAGAACTGGCCGGTCTCGCGATTGCGCACGAAGGCGTCATCGTCCCAGCTGTCCCACAGGCCCTTCACAACCTCCAGATATTCCTGGGCGATCTCGTAGCGCAGCGCATGTTCCGGATGCTGGCGGCTGTAATTGCGCGCTGTGCCTTCCAGCGGCGTGGTCACCGCATTCCAGCCGGCGCGCCCGCCACTGATGAGGTCCAGCGAGGCGAACTGCCGCGCCACCGTGAAGGGGTCGCTGTAGGAGGTGGAAACGGTGCCCGCCAGCCCGAAGCGGCTGGTGACGGTGGCAAGCGCCGACAGGATCGTCAGCGGCTCGAAGCGGTTGAGGAAATGCGGGATCGACTTCTCGTTGATGTAGAGCCCGTCGGCCACGAAGCCGAAGGCGATGCCGGCGGCTTCCGCCTTCTGCGCGACGCTCTGGAAGAAGGCGAGGTTGACGCTGGCATCGACCGGACTTTTGGGATGGCGCCAGGCGTTCATATGGCCGCCAGCGCCCTGTAGCATGATTCCGAAGGTGATTTTCTTGCTCATGGGATGATGCTCCGAGGTCAGGCGGCCGCCGAAAGAGGCTGGCGCGCCAGAAGTTCGATGGATGCCAGCCGCTCGTCGGCGCTGACGGCGGGCGGCTCGAGAATGAATTCCTCGATGCCGTAGCGGGCCGAGAGATCGGCGAGCTCGGCGTGGATCGTCTCCGGCGTCCCGTGCAGGATGCTCGGCTTGCGCTCCTCGATGCGGAAACTCTTCGCGCCGGCCTGCCGGGCAAATTCCTCCGCCTGCTCCCGCCGCCCGAGACTGACGGACTGTCCGTTGTCGAGGAAGACCTTGAAGACTTTCAGGTCCGCCACCTGTTCCGCAGCGCGTGCCGCATCGGTGGAGGCGAGCACGGCCAGCGCGAGGATGGCGCTCTTGCCACCGCTTTCGGCGCGGAAAGTCTCCAGGCTGAGGCGAAGGTTTTCCGGATCGCCGTTCAGGTGACCGGCAAAGACGAAATGCCAGCCCTGCTGCGCGGCCAGCCGCGCGCTGTCCGGGCTTGCCCCCAGCAAGAACCGCTCGGCGCTGACGGGCGGCTGCGGCCCCGCAACCGGGCGCGCCGGATCCCGTCCGACGCGGACGGCTTCATCCAGATAGGTTGTCAATGCCGCGAGCTGGGCGGCAAAATCCGGCTTTTCCGCGCGGTAGACCTGCAAGGCCTGCGTCGCATTCGGCAGACCGCCCGGCGTCTTGCCGATCCCGAGATCGACGCGACCCGGCGCCAGAGAAGACAGCAGGTTGAAGGTCTCGGCAACCTTGTAGGGGCTGTAATGCTGCAGCATGACGCCCCCGGAGCCGACGCGGATGCGCGAGGTATTGGCGAGGATCCAGCTGACCAGCACCTCCGGTGCAGAGCTTGCCAGTTCGGTGGTGCCGTGATGCTCCGCCACCCAGAAGCGCCGATAACCCAGCTCTTCCGCACGCCTGGCAAGGTTGACGGTGTTCGCCAGCGCGGTCACGGCGCTGTCTCCTGCGCGAACCGGACTTTTATCCAGAAGACTGAGCTGATAGGGCATGGGCATCTCCAACAATTTATCGGAGATTATTTATTCTATGTATTTTATAGATTTATAAGCAATGAATTTGCGTAAGTCGGAAACGATCGGGAAAATTTGGTGCGCGCCTGTCGATTGCACAACCTGACGGATGCGGCCGAGCCTCGCATTGTCCAGCGGCGCCAACCGACCACAGACGGCCCGACACGTCAGCCCGACTCCGCTCGACGCTCTTTGCATGGCGCCAGCTCCGCCCGTGGGCGTCTCGGCGATCTCTTGCGGATTACAATCAGGGTTAAGTGTCAGGGCCCATCTGGTCCCGTGCCTCCCATCGGGACATCCAAAATGTCCTGCAAGCTGTGCGCGCCATCCGGGTCCGGGGGTGCTTGCCCAACGCATCTGCGGCATCCCTGCTTCGGCCCCTTCCAAAGACGGAGGCGAATTTTTCTCTTCTGTTCGCAAATTCGCAATTTTTATAATCTGTAGAATTTATGGACTAACCTATCCTCATCCTCAGTGTCCATGAAGCGCCGATGGCGCCGGGACTGCAGAGGAGAGGCACATGACGAAGATTTCAAATTCCGAAACCCTTGCGTTGCACGCGGGCTGGCGGGCAGATCCTGCCACGGGGGCGGTCCAGCCGCCGATCTACCAGACGACGTCGTTCCAGTTCCAGAACGCCGACCATGCCTCGCGCCTCTTCGCGCTGGAGGAACTCGGGCCGATCTATACCCGTATCGGCAATCCGACCAATGATGTTCTGGAACAGCGTCTGGCGGCGCTGGAAGGCGGTGCGGCCGCTCTGGTTCTGGCCTCCGGACAGGCTGCCTCGGCCTTCGCGATCCAGAACCTGGCGCGGGCGGGTGATAACATCGTCAGCTCGACCGACCTCTATGGCGGCACCTGGAACCTGTTTGCCAACACCCTGAAGGATCAGGGCATCGAGGTGCGCTTCGTCGATCCGCAGGATCCGGAAGCCTTTGCCCGTGCAACCGACGAGCGCACGCGCGCCTACTATGCCGAAACCCTGCCGAACCCCAAGCTGCAGGTCTTCCCGATCGCGGAGGTCGCCGCCATCGGGCGCAAGCTCGGCATTCCGCTGATCGTCGACAATACCGCAGCGCCACTCCTCGCGCGCCCCTTCGACCACGGCGCCGCCATCGTCGTTTACTCGACCACCAAATATATCGGCGGCCATGGCTCTTCCATCGGCGGCGCCATCATCGACGGCGGCAATTTCGATTGGGAGGCCGCTGCGGCACGCCAGCCGGCGCTCAACACGCCGGATCCGAGCTACCACGGCGCTGTCTGGGTGGAAGCAACCCGGGCGCTTGGCCCCGTCGCCTACATCATCAAGGCGCGCACCACCCTGCTGCGTGACCTCGGAGCGGCACTGTCCCCCTTCAACGCCTTCCTGACGCTGCAAGGGATCGAGACCTTGCCGCTGCGCATCGAACGGCACAGCAGCAATGCGCAGAAGGTGGCGGAATTCCTGTCCCGGCATCCGGAGGTCACCAAGGTCATCTATCCGGGCCTGCAGACCGGTACGGCACGTGCACGCGCCGATGCCGTCCTGAAGGGGGGCTATGGTGGTCTCGTGGGCTTTGAGCTGGCAGGCGGACGCGATGCCGGTCGACGCTTCATCGATGCGCTGACACTGCATTATCACGTGGCCAATATCGGCGATGCCCGCAGCCTTGCCATTCATCCGGCCTCCACCACGCATTCGCAGCTGAGCGCCGAGGACCAGCGCAAGACGGGCGTGACGGAAGGCTATGTGCGCCTTTCGGTCGGCATCGAGCATATCGACGACATTCTGGCCGATCTCGAGCGCGGCCTGGAAGCCGCCCAGTCGTTCAAGGCGGCGGCGGAATAAGCGCTGTCTTACCGATCAACACGAAGATATTCAGGGAGATCCGACATGTTTTCCATTTCACGGCGCGGGCTTGCAACGCTGGCACTTGCGACCGGCCTGACCGCGACCCTTGCAGCGACAGGCGCTTTTGCCGCCGACGTCACGATCAATATCGGCTACCAGCCGATCGTCGAGCCATCGCGCGTGCCGCAGGCCGACGGGACCTATGAGGCTGCCACCAAGGCCAAGATCAACTGGAAGAAGTTCGACAGCGGCGCGGATGTC